>JAITFZ010000030.1 GCA_031280965.1 Oscillospiraceae bacterium
CAACACAATCTGAAGCTTCCGATGATTCTAACATTTCATCGGAAGTTTCCTTTTTACTTTTATTGTCTTCAAAAACTTCTTCGTTATATTCTTGATTTTCTTCATCATTCCCAATCAACCCCTCTTCTTGCCCTTTATCCACAGATTCAACAACGCCGCCCCCACCGGAATCCTCTCCCGCACACCCTGCAAGTAAAACAACAGACACAAGCGCAAGAATAAAGCACACCCAAGATTTATTTTTCATTAAACATGTCTCCTTTTAAGTTCTTTAGATTCGAGTGAAACTTTTGCCATAATATCCTCTAAAAAATAAATTTATTGACATTATTATAGCATTGTTTTCGGGCTGTTACAAGACCGTTAACCCTTTCCGGCTCCCGCTTACTCCGCTTTTCCCCCGTTCACTCCGTTTTTTGCAAAAAAGCTTACGTTTTTCTTATTATCCTCCTCCTCCCCGTATTAATTTAACAAGCTCCGCCAGCATCATATTGTTCGCGTGTTCATCGAATGCAAACACCAGCATAATCAACACAGGCACCGAAATAAAAAATAATCCGATTTTTTTTATGCCGTTGATTTCATTCCACGCATTTTCAATTTTATATCTTCTGATTACGGGAATTTTCATGAAAAAGGCGATAATTCCTATAATAATCAGCATCAATGCCGCGAATTGATAAATGTTTGAAAATGTGTTTATAAGTTTGTTTTCCCACATCGTTATTTCTGTCAGCGAGGTCATGACAAGCAATCCCGCCGCTACCGCGTTTATAATCGCGTGAAGCACTGTTACAATAAAAAGCGAGTTCGTCGCATAACGGATATAACCGAGCGCAAAACCTATTGCCGTCGTGTAAAACAGCATATACAGCGTACCGTGCATTAAACCGAACAAAACCGAGCTGATTATGATTGCAACGCCTGTACCGTACGGCTTCAGCGCATCATACATAATCCCCCTGCACAAAAATTCCTCAAACACGGGCGCAATTACAACCAGCATGAACACCATCATTATTATATTTACTATATTATTTGACGGTTCAAGCGCGGTTGGCTGAAAAAACTCTTCCACCCCCGCCATTCTTTCCGTGAATCTTGAAAGCAGCCAGGTCAATAACATTGTCAAAAGCGCGGTTCCGTAACCCAAACCATACACCGCCGGAAAAGTACCGAGTTTTTTAGCGAGGCGACCGGGCTTTTTGTAGAGCGCAACGATTTTATCACTGTAATAATCGAAGCTTTTAAAAAGTATGGCGGCGACAAGAAGCGGAACCATGTAAATCAGCATGACTAAAATAATGCCCTGCGATATATAAAACGCAGTTTCGCTGATTTCATCAAATAAACCGTGAATTAAACCCACGGTAAATCCGGCTGTAATCCTGCAAATATAATACACGCACATAATGAAACCGAGCTTGGCGCAGACGGTTTTGTAAGAATGTCGTTTAGGTTTTTGGGTTATGATTAATTCATCCATGTCGGAAAGTCCTTTTATGTTTTATCTTCGTGGGCAAGTACGATATTATGATTGTTATACAAACATCCTACATTTTAATCGCGGTGAACACTGCTTTTTCACTCAACTTACCTGCGGGTTTATCCGAAAGCCAGTCGTATATTTTTATATTCCCGAAGCCTGTCTTTTTAAGCATTTTTGTGATTTCCGTAAGTGAATACGCCGTTTCCAAAATATTTTCAGTATATCTTTTCCACGTTTTTCCGTCATCTGCGAAAACATCAAGCGTAATCTCAACTTTCCCTTCTTCGCAAAGCGAGTTCTGCCAGGCGCAAAAAAGGTTTTCCGACTCAATCACAAAGGTGTTTCCCGAAAGAATTTTCGTATGCTTATACAAAGTATTAACGTCAAAAACAAACATGCCGCCCTTATTCATAAACAGTGAAACACGGGAGAACGCTTCCCGCAGGGCTTCTATGCCGGGCAGGTGATTAACTGCGTCAAGCGCGCAAATACAGCAGTCTATCGTTCCGAAGAGGTCAAGCTTTGTCATATCTTGACACAGATACTGAATCCCTCTGTGCGGCTTTTTCATAGCTTCGGACAGCATTTCGGGGGATATATCCGCGCCTATTACATCGTAGCCGAGTTCGGCGAAATACCGCGAAAGCGATCCTGTTCCGCACGCCAAATCAAGCAGAATTCTGCTTTTTGAATCAGCGCTGTTTTTTTTCAGCAGTCTGTGGTAGAAGGCGCCGATTTCATTATAATCGGCTATCTGTAGTCTGTCATAAAAAACGGCGAGGTTGCTGTAACTCATTCCGGCAGTTCCGTGCCGCTCTCGGCAAGCCGACCGAATATTACCTTATAGCCGTCGTTGCCGTAATTAAGCGTACGGTTGACACGGCTGATTGTGGCGGTGCTTGCGCCGGTTTTTTCTACAATATAATTGTAAACATGCTTTTGGGTCAGCAGTTTTGCCACCTTTAACCTTTGCGCTATGGACTTGAGTTCCTGAACCGTGCATATATCCTCAAAAAAGTCGTAGCACTCTTCAAGGCTTTCAAGCTTCATAATCGCCTTGAATAAGAAATCCATGTTCCCGTCCTGCAATTTTCTGTTCATATTTTCATTAAGTCCTTTCTTCACCGACAGAGGATAGTTTCGTTTTAAAACGAAGCCAAAACGACATTTTTCCCATTTCGGTTGTATTTTATTCCAACCTTAATGTCCTCCGCATAATAATTCCTCTACTATATTAACACATTAAAGTAAAAAAGTCAACTGTTGACGGGGCGGCAAGTTTATGTTACAATATAAATATGATTAAACTTTTTGACACACACACGCATTATGACGACTCCGCTTACGAAGATGACCGCGACGAGTTAATCACCCGTCTGCTTAACGGCAATGTCGCAGGTTTTATTGCGGTTGGCTGTACTTTGGAGCGCAGTGAAAAAGCTGTTCGTCTCGCCGAAAAATACCCGCCGGCTTACGCCGCTGTCGGTATTCACCCGCAGGATGTATATAATCTGCCGCCGAACTATCTGCAAATTCTTGAAAAATTCGCCGAATCCGAAAAAGTTGTAGCACTTGGTGAAATTGGCTTGGAGTATTTCCGGAAATATGACAAAACACAGCAAAATAAAATCTTCCGCGAACAGCTTGAACTCGCGCAAAGTTTGAATTTGCCCGTGATTATACACAGCCGCGAAGCTTTCTCTGATACGCTTGAATTTCTGCGCGAATATACTCTGAAGGGCTTAAAATTCGTTTGTCATTGCTTTTCCGAAGACAGCGAAGCGGTACTTAGCTTAGCGGAACTCGGGGTTTACGTCAGTTTTACGGGTGCGATTGCTTTTGAAAAAAACACAGAAAAGGCGGTAAACGCCTGCAAAAACGTTCCGCTTGAACTATTATTGCTCGAAACCGACTGCCCTTATCTCGCGCCTCCGCCATTTCGCGGAAAGCGTTGTGACAGCAGCATGGCATGGTATACGGCACAGAAAATCGCGCAGATTAAAAAACGTACAACAGACGAAATTGTGGAAATCTGCAATGATAATGCGATGAGATTTTTTATGAAAGGACATAATCATGGAACCCGACCGGCAGAAACCTAAGAAAGCGGCAAAAATATTTTTTGCGCCTTTAATCGGACTTAATTGGCTTCTCGCCGCGCTTTTAGAGAAAGCGCTCGGCGAGGATTACGGCGGCGGCGTCACCGGAGACGACATTCTCAGGGTGGTGGATGCCGGCGAGGAAAGCGGCGCCATTGAGGAAGATTCCGCCGAGATGATAAGCAATGTTTTCGAGTTTGATGAAATGAAAGTGAGCGATGTTATGACCCACCGCGTCAACATTGTCGGTGTTGAGGCGGGGACGAAGCTTGACGACATTATCTACATCGCGCTCGACGAGGGCTTCTCGCGTATTCCTGTTTATAAGGGCAGTATTGACAAAATTATCGGTATAATTATAGTAAAAGACCTGCTTTGCCTTGTCGGCGGGGACAGACACCTTAACTTCGGCATAAACGATTTCCTGCGTGAGGTAATCTTTATTCCCGAATCCTGCCCCTGCCGCGATGCATTCAACGAGCTGACCGCTAAGAAAACCGGTATGGCGGTGGTGGTTGACGAATACGGCGGAACTGCGGGGATTCTGACGCTTGAGGATTTAATCGAAGCCGTCATGGGCAACATTCAGGACGAGTATGACGAGGAAGAAGACGAAATCACCGCTATCGGTAAGGAGAAGTACGAAATCGGCGGCGAAACCGACCCCGAAGATGTATTGGAGCTTTTCGGGTACGAACTGCCCGAAGACCACGAGTATGATACAATCGCGGGCTTTGTGGCAGATTTGCTGGGTTATATTCCCGAAGAAGCGGACTTGCCGGTTACTGTGGATTATGAAGATGTGAAGTTTGTTGTGGTTGAAGCCGAGGATAATTTCATAACTAAAATAAAGGCGATTAGGCATGAGAAGCAGGAAACAGAAAAACCGCCTAAAGAGAAAGAAAAAAAGGAAAAATAGGAGAAAAAACAAGGACAATTAGCCGCCCTTACGTAATAATTTTAAGAAAAACGGCGTAACTGTGAAGTTACGCCGTTTTTCTTAAAATATTATTATGAGAACCGCTTTTAATCCCCGCCCGTAATTAGCTCCTTAGCATACGGCAATGTTTCCACCCACCCGCAAAACTCCTGCCATTCCGGCAATCTGTGGGTTTTGCGCTGTGAATAAACTGTCTTTAAGCACCTGTAATTCGTAGTCATTCTCGCCGTCAGCTTAAACCCGCAGGGATTACTGTAAAGCAGTCTTAGATAATCCTCGGAATCCTTAGTTTCATTATAGCGGTTTTTAAGCTCGTGCATAATTGCGATAATCCGCTCATCAACATAGTTGCAGTACTGCTTGTCAAGGTCAAACTTGGAAATCCTGTGCATGGTTGACTGGCTTGACACAAATTCAAGAAAGCGATACCGCTCCGCTTCCGTCCAGCACTTTACGGTCAGCGTCAGGTCAAAATTAACGCGAATCCCCGTCAGGAACTGGTCGTGACCCTCGCCTTTGGGGGAGAGTGCTAATTTTTTAACTGTTTCGGTAATGTCGCCGTTGAGCATATCTATGTCGATTGACATTGGGTACTTGCTCGCTTTTATTGACTTTTCGAGGTCATAAACCTCATAATTTGAAACTACCATTATGTACTCCTTATAATATAGAAAGTGATTATGTTTAATGACACGCCAAAAATCAAATCAATAGCTTTTTTCAATAGTAAAATAATTAACTTTGCAACTGTTATGGTTAATGAAAGAGTAAAACTTTTCAGCCAATTCGCCTGCATTACCCGATTCAGCTTCAAAATTTTTAACATCTTCCATTGTTTCAAAAGTTAAAAAGTCCGCCCACATATCGCCGTCAGAAAGCTGTTGCCATGAAATATAACCTTTCTGCTTCGAGATGTACTCATTATTTAACTTTTCTGCCGCTTGTAAAAAATCTGATACAGATGCTCTTTTTTTAAGATTAAAAGAACAGTAAAAAACAGCATTAGACATAATAAAATATTTCCTTTCAAAAACAATATAATCTAAAATAAACTTCTCCGCCAAAACTGCACAAACCCTGCCGCGAGCGTTAGCTTTTCCGTTGGTGACTCGCAAGCCTCGGCGGTAACTAAGGGTACAGTTTTAAGTAGCCTGCCGTCATAATAAAGCTCCAGCAACCCCACCTGCTCACCCTCGTTGAAACCTGCGTAAATAAAAGGTATAATCGCCGTCCTGATTTCTACGAGCCGCATTTCTTCGTCAGTCAGCGGAAGCACAGGTATTTCTGCGAGCTTTACAGCCGCTCTGTCTCTTTCGCCGCCTGCGATATTTACATAAAAATCGGACAAATCATAGTCTACGGACTGGCTTTTTACAACTGAAAAGCCGTAATCAAACATTTTTATATGGTCATTCCAGTCATCATGGGCGCTTAGTGTAACGGTGATGAGTGTTATGCCGTTTCTACGCGCCGCCGACACAAGGCATCGCCTTGCGTTGTCGGTGAAGCCTGTCTTGGTACCGATTGTACCTTCATACATGTAAAGTAATTTATTATTGTTATAAAGCCATCTCGGAAACGGCGGGTTTCCGAATTCTACCCGAAGCGCCTGCTCAGATGTCAGTGCCGCGAACTCGCTGTTCTTCATAACATAAGCCGTAAGAAGCGCAAGGTCGTATGCTGTAGAATAATGTCCGCTTGCGTCTAAACCCGAAGGATTGGCGAAGCGGGTGTCCTTCATGCCGAGTTGTTCGGCCCGCTCGTTCATAAGCTTTACGAATTCGGGTATGCTTCCGGAGACATTGACCGCCGCCGCCTGTGATGCGTCGTTGCCCGAAGGCAGAAGCATTCCTGCGGCAAGCACCCGCCTTGTGACTATATCGCCCTCCCGAAGCCCCATTGACGAGCCTTCAACGCGAATCGCCATGCTGTCAACCGTGAAACGGCGGTCAAGGTTTCCGGCTTCAAGAGTTAAAAGAGCGGACATGATTTTGGTGGTGCTTGCCATTGCGCGGCGCTCAAGCGGGTTCTTCTCAAAAACGACAGTACCTGTATCCGCGTTAATAACAATTGCGGAATGAGCGGAAACGACCGGCTGTTCTTCCTCTGCCGCCTGAACGGCACAAACCGGCGTAAAAGTTAAAATCAGAATTAAAGCAAGCATAGTTACAACAGTCTTTCTCACAATTCGGGACATTCCTTTCGGATAATAAATAGTTAGTCCCATTTTATGCAGAAAGAGCCCTGTACATGTTTATTCTTCTCTTTCTTCTTTTTCCTCTTTGTTTTTGCCGAAAATATCCCGAACTTTGTTAATCAGGTCAGGCACTCCGGTAATCAGCCCGTCTATGAAGCTGTTATCACCGCCGACCTCAAGCAGCTTTACATCGCCGTCAGCCTTTACAACGATGAACGCCTGCGGTTTAATCGTCACACCCGCGCCCGAACCGCCCGCAAAAACTTCATTCGGTGCTTTCGCCGGAATATCCGAACCGCCCGAAACAAAGCCGAACGTTACCTTTGAAATCGGGATTATAAGCGTACCGTCGGGCGCTGTAATCGGGTCGCCGATAATCGCGTTGACATCGACTAAGTCGCGTATTTTCTCCATCGAAGAGCTGAGAAGCCCTTTTAAATTATCCGCCATATTTTAATAAGTCCTTTCGTTGCCTTTATTATCATAGATTTAATCCATTACAATTCTTATGCTTTTGCCGAGATTGGCTTTTTGCCGACTTGGAGTACCTGCTCCGGATTCTCCTGATTTAAGCTTCAGGAACTTAAAAAAGAACGCCAGCGCACACGCTATTACTGTACCGATTTTTATTTTCACTTTGCAATGCAGGATAAAAACCGAGTCTTCACTTAAAAAATCGGGTTGAATGTTAACGCGCTCCACCTTCACGGTTGAAATCGCTTTAAGCCACGCAATGAGCGAATAAATCGCCGCGTTCTGCACCCCGAAGTTGAACGCCGCCGCAGCAGCATCCGAACCGCCTGTTATACTGTCGATATAAAGTTCGGTTACTTTGATTCTCTTAATCAATTTTTTGAACGGATTTGCCACGCTGTCAATCAGCATTTTAATAAGGTTTATATCTAAGTCGGGGATATTTTTTTCGAGTTTTTTCTTTTTTGGCGGGGTTTGTGTTGATTCCGAGACTTTCTGCATAGTTGCCTGTGTTTTTACAGGTGCTTTTGCTTTTACGGACGAACGATGTCTGTGCCTGCTTTTAATACGCTTTTTTTTGTTTTTTTTCGGCTTTTTATCTGAAAATAAATCAAAGAACAAAAGACGTACTTTTATTTCCGCTTGGTTCTGATAATCCACGATGAATACCAAAGGCAGGGACAACAGCAACACGAAAAGCAACAGAACCGCACATATAATTATTAACGCAATCATATCCCGTATTCCTCATACTGAGCATCGAGCCGCATTTGCCCCTCCTCGTCCGGAAAAGGCGGTAACTGACCGATTTCATTCAAGCCGAACGAACGCAGAAACGCCTGCGTTGTTCTGTAAGTCACCGGGCGCCCGGGAAGGTCTAACCGTCCCGCTTCTTCTATAAGTCCGCGCTCTGCAAGGGAATTCACGACACTGTTACTGTCCACGCCCCTGATTTGCTCGACATAAGCCTTAGTCACAGGCTGATTATAAGCAACCGCCGCGAGTACCTCCATCGCCGCCTGCGAAAGCGGCGTCTGCCTTTTTATTTCGAGCGCGGCTTTTATAAAAGGCGCGTATTCCGTGCGGGTGGTAATCTGATAGCTGTCTTCAAGCCGTACAATCCTAAGTCCGCTGTCGGAAACATTGTATTTTCTTTCAAGCTGTCCGATTAGCTTTGAAGCTGTTTCGGTGTCAATTCCGGCGGCTTCGGAAAGCCTGTTTAAGCTCACCGGCTCACCCGCCGCGAAAAGTATGGCTTCAGCTATTGCGATTCTTTCTTGTAATTCCATCTATTTGCTTATAACCTCCACGATTTCCCCGTCGTCGGAGAATTTCACACGTCCGTGAGCCGATAATTCCAGCAATGCTAAGAAAACGGCAACTCTGTCGGAGCGTGACTGTCCCTTATAGAATTCCTCGAGCCTGAATTTACCGCCGTGACGGATTTGCTTTAGTATGAAAACTATTTTTGAGAAGACGCTGACGTATTTTTGCAACATGGCGGGCATGACAGGCAACGGCATAGATGAAAGCCTGTCCCTGCCTAAGACAGAAGCGAGAGCGTTTATAAGCTCGTCCGTTTCGTGAAGCCCGCGGTACTCGTTGTCAACCGGCAGTTCTTCCGGCTCCCGCGTGAAAATATCCGCGCCTTTATATAATTCTGCAAGCCGTGCCGCCGCTTTTTTGTAGAGCGCGTATTCCTCAAGCGAGTGCTGAAGCTCTTTTTTAAGTTCCTCAAGCTCGTGCTTAGGGAGCAGTGCCGCGCTTTTCATATAAATCAGCCGCGCCGCCATTTCAAGAAACTCGCCGGCAATTTCAATATCGGCTTCACGCATTGCATCAAGGTAGAGCAGAAATTGTTCAAGCAATACCGAAATTTTTATATCGGTAATGCTGAGTTTATGCTTTGAAATAAGCGTCAGCATAAGGTCTAACGGACCTTCATATACCTCGGTTTTAAAGCTGAATTCTGCCATTATCGTATAAACCCCGAAAGAAAATCAAGCCCTCTAATTATATAAAGGCTGATAAAACCGATGAAATTCCTGATGAACGGCGTCAAAAACAATACCATGAAGAAAATCATCGTTATCATTCTTTGATGTTCCATCATTTTATATATATAACGCGGCTTCAGGAAGAAAAACAGAATTTTCGAGCCGTCAAGCGGCGGTATGGGTATAAGGTTGAATACGGCAATGTAAACGTTTATCTGTACTATCAGCCAAAAAGCATCCGGCAAATAAGCTATGGCGGAATCCGACATAAAAACACTCACCGGGATTAGCTTAAAAATTATAATAAAAATATAAGCGATGATTATGTTAGATGCGGGACCGGCGGCGGCGGTCAGCGCCATCGCGGTTTTGGCTTTAACCTTGTTACAGCGCGAAGGGTTTACCGGAACAGGTTTTGCCCATCCGAGCGGGAAGAACAGCATCATAAGCGAACCCATTAAATCTATATGCACGAGCGGATTGAGCGTAAGCCTTCCTTGCCGTTCCGCCGTATCATCGCCGAGAAATTTAGCCATAAAGCCGTGAGCGTATTCATGAATCGGAAAAACCACGAATATCATAAACCCTACTGCAAAAAACGAAATCAAAACCATGATTGCGCCTTCTTCGCTCGGGCTTGTAAGCCAATTTAAAAGGCTGAATACCGGGCGAAATCTTAACATATCTAACATAAAAAATGAAAGCTCCCTTAGTAAATTTTAGGCACTTACAATAATATTAACATATTTGCCCAAAATTTGCAAGTATTTTTTACAAATAAAAAAATTACAGCATATATTTATTGACTTGTCAATTATTTTTTGTTACAATCAAATTAAATTATTATTATTTTTTTTTACAAGGTATAAGCAAAATGATTAATTACAATTTGATTTTAAGGCAGGTTAAAGACAGCTATACCGAACTTCTTCAGGATAACTTAACCGGCATATATGTTCACGGCTCAATCGCTTTTAACTGCTTTAACCCGGATAAAAGCGATATTGATTACATCGCGGTCATAAACAGCCCGCTTACGCCTGATATAAAAAGCAAGCTCATTAAGGAAACCTTGCGGATTAATAAATCCGCCCCGAAAAAAGGCTTGGAAATGAGCGTTGTGTTAAAAGAACATTGCGTGAGCTTCAAGCACCCTGCACCATTTGAACTGCATTTCTCAAACACGCACTGCGAAACAACAAGCGGCGTTGACAAAGACCTTGCCGCCCATTTCACGATAATTAAAAACGCAGGCGTTGTATTATACGGTGAGCCGATTGACAGCGTATTCGGTGAAGTCCCGAAAGCTGATTATTTTGACAGTATTAAATCAGATATTGAAAACGCGGGAGATGAAATAAGCTATAACCGGTTTGATTTAATACTGAATTTATGCAGGGTTCTCGCATATAAGCAAGACGGCTTGATTCTTTCAAAAGAAGCGGGCGGGAAATGGGGATTGGAGAATGTGGGCGAGAAATACCGCAGTGTTATAAAAACAGCGTTTGACCGATATTTATCGGCTCATGATGCAGTAATTAATCACGATTTGGCATCGGATTTTTACGATTATATGCTTAGCCGCATTTCATAATATGCTTCAATAAAACCAAAGCCCCACAACTAACCCGCTTAAAATCCACAGCGTTAAATCCCCCGCCAGCGCCGACGGAAGCGCGTGGCGGGTTTTCCGAACCTTGGTCGCGGCGAAGTAGACGGCGATTACATAAAAAGTCGTTTCACTGCTGCCGAGGATTACGCTCGCCACCCGTCCGGCATAGCTGTCGGGTCCTGTTTGCCCGAGTACCGATTCAAAGATTGCAACTGAACCGCTCCCGGAAAAAGGGCGCATTATAACGAGCGGCGTGACCTCCCCCGGAAAGCCGAGAAAATTCGTAACCGGCGACAACAGCGCGGATATAAGCGCCAGCCCGCCCGATGCGCGAAACATCCCAACCGACAACACCAGTGTAAACAGCGCGGGGAAAATGTCGAGTACCGTGCTTATTCCTTCTTTTACTCCGCGTGTAAACTCGGTGAAGATGTCGGTTTTCCTGCATAAACCGTAAACAAGAACAAATACAAATATTACGGGAATTGCAAAATCGGAAACATTCATTTAACACCTGCTTTCTTGCGCTGTTTTGATAAGATTTTCGCTGTTATGAGCGAAATTGTCACTGCGGCTAATGATGTAATCCATACAACCGGAAGGATTTCCATTGGCGCCGCTGAGCCGTTTTTCAGGCGCAGAGCGGCGGCTGTTGTAGGGATGATTTGAAGGCTCGCCGTATTAAGCACAACAAAAATTACCATGTTATTCGAGGCATACTCACCCGTACACTCTTCCTTCTCAAGTTCGCGCATCGCCGCAATACCGAACGGCGTTGAGGCGTTGCCGAGACCGAGCATGTTCGCCGTTATGTTTAAAACTATAAACCCCAGCGCCTTGCCGTTCGGGTCGATACCCTTAAAAAGCTTCGTCAGTATCGGTCGGAACACCTTCGCAAGTACATCAACAAGCCCCGCTGTCTGCGCTACCCGCATTATGCCGCTCCACAGGCAAATAATCCCGCAAAGCGTCAGGCAAAGTGTAATTGCGTTCTGCACCTCCGAAAGCGCCGCGTCTGATACAGCCGCCACATCACCACCTATTATACCGAAAATTAACGAAAAAGCCACAAGCCCCGCGAAAACCCACTTCATCATATTAAGCACCTCTTGATTATTAACATATTGTTAATATCATGTTAATCATTTGGACACATATTTTCAACTCCTGTGTGCTACTATAAATATATACAAGAGTATATTAAAAGGAGAGTTGATAATATGCCGTGGAATTATGAAGTTATTGATTTAAACGATGCAATTACGAGAGCTATGGGACGTAAAGAGCTGTATAAAGGCTGGCTTGACGCTTTTCTCAAGGATGAAAGTTTTGTCCCCGTTGCGGAAGCTTTTAAAAACAAAGACCCTGAAACCGCCCGCAACGCCCTGCACAAGCTCAAAAGCACAGCGGGCAACTTATCTGTCATGTCGGTTTTCAGGCAGGCGGAAGCGCTCGGTGTAAAAATAAAAGAAAGTGCGGACTTCGATTCGCTCGATGACGACCTGAAAGCGCTTAGCGAAAGTTTTTACAGCGCTAAGAAAATGCATGACGACAACATCAGCGAGCTGTTAAATTATGGTGAATTGAGTTTTTAATCTAACCTTTTAAGGTTTATTTGGAGGGTTGGTTTAATATTGAAGACATTAATTAAAATTTATAAGAAAGCCGGAAATTATAAGCTCCATATCATAATTGCGGCGATTGCCACGCTTTTAGTGACCGCCGCGAACCTTGCCGCGCCGCGGATTACCCAGCAAATGGTGAAGGTTCTGCAGGATGGCAGTTCGAGTTCAGCCGACATGCCGAGACTTATCCGCATTGCCCTGCTTCTGCTTGCCGTGTTCGTTGTGCGGGCAATCTGCCAGTTCCTGTACAGCTACGTAGGGCATGTCGCCGCGTGGAAATACGTTTCGGAACTGCACACGGAAATTTATTCTCATTTACAAAAGCTGTCCGTCGGCTACTACAGTGATAAGCAGACGGGTCAGCTTATGTCGCGTATAATCAACGATACAAGGAACTTTGAAACACTGATTGCTCACGCTGTTCCCGAGCTTGCAGCGGGGATTATTTTATTTGTGGGTGTAAGTATTATTTTATTTACTACGAATGTGGTATTGGCGGCGCTGACATTTATTCCGGTGCCGTTTTTGCTTTTTGTTTTCCCTGTACTCAAAAAATCCCGCGCCCGTCACAGAGAGGCGCAGGAGCATGTGGCTGAGCTAAACGCCACGCTTCAGGACAATTTCTCCGGTATAAAAGAAATACAGATTTTCTGCCGCCAGCAGGATGAATCTGCCCGTGTTTCCGCAACATCGAAAAAATACTCGAAGTCATTAATACGCGCCTTGTTTTATTCAGCGGTGATGCACCCGTTGATTGGCTTTGCGACTTCTGCCGGAAATGTAATCGTAGTGGGTGTCGGCGGATATTTGGCTCTTAATAATCATGGTATGCAGCTTCATGAAATCGTAGCGTTTCTGCTTTACCTCGGTGTGTTTTACGGACCCGTGGGGCAGGTAGCGCGACTCGTTGAGGACATGCAGTCGGGTATCGCGGGCGGTGAACGCGTGTTTGAAATCCTTGATACCGAGCCGGATATAACGGATTTGCCGAACGCGAAAGACGTCGGTATTCTTAAAGGAAACATCGAGTTCAAAAACGTGAATTTTACTTACGCACCCCCTGACGGTACCTCCCTCAAAGAGGGAGGCTATGCCTTAAAAGACATCAGCTTTATTCAGCCCGCGAAACAAATGTACGCCGTCATAGGACCGACAGGCGTCGGAAAAACCACCCTCGCCGCTCTGCTTCCGAGGTTTTATGATGTTACGGGCGGGGAAATATTAATTGATAATATAAATATACGGCACATGACCTTACAAAGTCTGCGCCGTAATATAAGCATGGTTTTACAGGATGTGTTCCTTTTTAACGGTACTATCGGTGAGAATATCAGCTACGGCAGCCCGCTTGCAACAAACGCCGAGGTGATTGCGGCGGCTAAAACCGCCTGTATTCACGACTTTATAAGTGAATTACCCCTTGGTTACGACACAATGGTCGGCGAGCGCGGAATGCGTCTTTCCGGCGGGCAGAAACAGCGCATTTCAATCGCCCGAAGCCTGCTTTGCAACGCGCCGATTTTAATTTTAGACGAGGCAACTTCGGCAGTTGACACCGAAACCGAACGTGAAATTCAAGAAGCTATTCAAAAAATCGCGGGTTCAAGAACGCTGATTGTAATTGCACACCGTCTTTCCACAGTAAAGCGCGCAGACTGCATAATCGTGCTGAAAGACGGCATGGTTGCCGAAAGCGGAAGTCACAGCGGGTTAATGAAAAAAGCGGGGCTGTATAAGCATTTGGTGGAAATTCAGCGTATAAAGGAATAGATTCTAATCCGGTACAGCAAATCTGCCCACAAAACCTTGTCGGTTTAAAGCGACATCTCCTTTGCATTTGTAACCACTTCCGCATAAATCGTCGCCACAATCTGATACAGCTCCGGCGGCACCATCGCCCCGCTGTTAAGCATAACAAGAAGCGCCGCCGTACTGTCGTCGCGGTAAATCGGTACACCGTTTTCGTCGGCGATATTGACGATTTTCTGCGCCAATTCACCCAGCCCCGAAGCAACCACCACCGGCGCAAAGTTCAGTTCGGGGTTATATTTCAATGCGACTGCGGCTTTCTGCCCGTAGTTTAATTTACGCCTTGACATCAGACCGAACCTCCTTATAAATTTTATGCCTTAACATTAAAACCTGTCCTCCTTTCAAGGATTTCAGGGAATATTTGGGTTAAATCGTGCGGTTTTACGAGCGGGCCGGTTCTTATTTCCTTAGTTGTATAACCCGCTCCGGCTATAACTCTGCCGACTTTTCCGAGAAGCGGCGCGGCTTTTTCTGCGAAGCTTTCGGGGTAGAAGAACGCGAGATTTACATCACTGCCGTCAGCGTATAAGTCAATTTCAAAACGCCCCGCTGTCTCAACTTCAAAGGTCAGAAATAAATGATACCTGCATTTCCCGCCGGAAGCACGGGCGGCGGCATTTTCTTCGTCCGCGTCCACCCACAGTTCCCCGAAAGACTTCATGCCGCCCACATCAAGGGGGACTATATAATGAGCCAGCGGCGTAAATACGCCCGGCGCGTTAATCAAACTTTGCAAAAGGTTCGAGGCGTTGTAGTTGTTGATTGTTTTAACTGCGGCGTGGTCAATGTTTTTCTCAATGAATTCAATCAGTTGTTTAAGCGTGGATTCTTTGTTTTCAACAGGCGTTTCGGGCGCGGCAGATTGCGGCGGTTCTTTGTTTTCCGGGACAGGAAGCTCTCCTTTGTCTACCATCGCGTTAATTACATCGGTCAGATATTCGTAAAGTACCTGCCTTTCCGGTATATCGGGCATACCGCGCAGAATGTCATTGAGATAATTCACAAGCTTGCTTATATCGTCAAGTCGCGCCATCTCCGATTCGAGCGCCGCTTTCATATCGGGATTACCGAGCAGGGGTTCAAGCATGTTCTTAATGGTTTCCATTCCGCTTTCCCTGCCGAGCAGAAAGCCCCTCACCATTGAAGTAAGCTCGTCTTCGTCAAGGTTCAGCCCGCTTAAAAAAGCTTCATTAGCCAAAACTTCGCCGAGGTAGCGGGCAACAACAGGCTGTTCGGGTTGTGCCGCCTTCGCTCCCGGTTCTTTCGGGGCGGGCGGAAGCCCTGTTTCTTTCAGCGCTTCATAAGCTTCCGCGGCTTCCTTCACACCTTCGCCGCCGAGAAGTTTCTCCGCAAGCTTACTGAAAGAGTCGGTTAATTCCTCCCGCATACGAAAACCCGAAACCTGCGACAGAAGCTGGGCGAAGTACTCGTTCATAACCGCTTTATTGGTATTATAGCGCGAAAGATTGTGTATAATCAGCGGAATCAACACCTGAATCCGCTCGTTATTAAGCAAACTGTCGGACACGCTCTTAGTGAGGAACAGCGTTTCGTGTTTAAGTTGCTCAAAATTCTCCGGTGCGTCCGCGCCCGCAAACCTTGCGGCAAGATTCGCCAAATCCTCAGAAAGCGCCTTGTTCGGCGAGAAATACATAGAAAGAAACTTCATATTCGAGGAGAGCGCACTTAGTATTTCCTGCTGATTACGCGAATAATTAATAGCTTTCAGCATATTTCCAATCGCGTTTTTCAAATCCTCAGCGTTGGGCTTACCCGCGCTCGTCCCCGAAAGATGCCGTAAAAGGTCATAGAATTTATCGTTCCCGAACAGCGTGGTGCTTTGCTCCTGGGAGATAATTTCCGAAACGAGCCCTTCGGGACTAAGAAAAACCGACTTCATCAGTTCATCAAGTTCACCGTGAAGCTCGGTGTAGCCGTTAGATTTAGCCACGGCAAGCAGGTCGGAATTAAGGATTTGCTTGAGCGATTCCACTGCCATATTCGGGTCTTTGTTGAGCTTAACCAGCATGGGCAGAAAATCTTTCTGCCCGAGAAGCGCACCTTTTTTGCCGGCTTCGCGGTCAGATACCGAAGCGGCTTCAAGCGGATTCATCAGTTGAATAATATCAAACTGCTCACCGCCAACACCCGATTGCTTACCCGAAAGATTGCTCTGCGAGTAGCTTTTGTTAGTTATAGGGTTGGAAATTTGTGGAATATTCGGCATAGTAAGAACTCCCCTTTAACCTTATATTAACATATTTTTTTAGATTTAGCAAACTTTTTTCTTTAAAATTACACAAAAATTTTAAGATGTTCATAATTTGTTAACAATTCCCCTGCTAATTTGTGTTATAATTATTTAAATGTTATTAAATCTATGATTTTAGCTTTAAACGAAAGGGTAGGGAAGAAAGAATGTCTAAAGTTGAATCCGGCATGGAATCCATGATTGACATGTATATTTTCGAGACCAACACTCTGCTTGAACAACTTGACGAAATTCTGCTTAAAACAGAGCAGGCGCAGACTTTTACGGATGACGATATAAATGAAATCTTCCGTATAATGCACACAGTCAAGGGTTCATCTGCAATGATGGGGTTCGATGAACTGCAACTTTTAGCGCATAAAGGCGAGGAGTTATTCTTTATTATCAGAGAAAAACCCGGACAGCTTGAGGACGTGAGTTTTATTTACGACCTTGTTTTCCGCATGTCTGACTTATTCAAAGCGGAGGTCGAACTTATACAATCCGAAGATGAGTATGAAGCGACCGACTTTTCCGATACGATTAAGGATTTGGATAAGGGTGCGGCGATGCTGACCGACGGCGCTCATTCACCGATCGATTCCGGAATCGGTACATATGCATCGGTAGAGCAGGAAAAAGCCGCCGATTGTTCCGGCGAGGGCGTAATGACCGTGCGGATTTTCTTTCAGGAAGGCTGCAAGATGGAAAATCTGCGCTCTTTCATGCTCCTTAATAAAATACGAGAAGAAGCCGACGTCAGAAGTTTTCATCCCGCAGACCTTGAAGGCGACCCGAATGCCAGCGATGTTATAGTTGAAGAAGGCTTCACCGTGACGTTCAAGTCTGAGCATGATGATAATGAATCAATATTAAAACTTATAGAAAACGCAATCAATGTGGAATCTTACGAGGTTATAAACAGCGGGAAAGGTTCCGCTGAAACTGTTGAAGAAGCGCCGGAACAGGCTCAAGGCGAAGCCGCTCCCGTCCCTGCGCCCGTAATTGAAAATGTTCCTGCTGTACCGGAAAGAATCGCTGTTCAGGCAAATCCGGAAAGCACCCCTCCCGTACCCGCCACACCCACCGCCAACACCAATCAGGCGGCGCAGCTTAATGCGGGCAAGCAGAGCATAATCAGCGTAAATCTCGCTAAGTTAGACCAGCTTCATGATATAGTGGGTGAAATTATCACGACCGAATCCATGGTTATTTCAAATCCCGAGCTTGAAGGGCTCAAGCTCGAAAGCTTTTTGAAGTCGGCGCGTGAACTTAAAAAGCTTACCGACGAGCTTCAGGACACCGTAATGTCAATCCGAATGGTTCCGCTTGCCGGGCCGTTCCAGAAGATGAACAGAATTGTCCGCGATATGAAAATGAAGCTCGGAAAAGACGCAGAACTTAAAATCGAAGGCGAAAACACCGAAGTGGACAAAACCATCGTTGACAGTTTAAACGACCCGCTCATGCATCTTGTCCGCAACTGCATGGACCACGGAATAGAGAACAGTATTGAAGAACGTCTTGAAAGAGGCAAACCCGCCAAAGCTACCATTACACTTAACGCGGTCAGCTCATCGGGAGAAGTTGTAATAACAATCAGCGACGACGGCAAGGGCATAGACTGTGAAAAAGTTCTCAGAAAAGCTGAGATGAACGGACTGCTCATGAAACCCGCAAACGAATATACCGAGCGTGAAATCCAGCAAATGATTCTGATGCCGGGCTTCTCGACAAACGATGTCGTGACGGAATTCAGCGGCAGAGGTGTCGGAATGGACGTTGTGCGCGATAATATCGAAAAATGCGGCGGCACATTAACGGTCGAAAGTAAGCAGGGCTTCGGAACTACATTCATGATAAAAATTCCGCTGACTTTAGCTATTATTCAGGGAATGGAAGTTAAGGTGGATGACACCGTGTTCGCTATTCCTATTTCCACCATCAGGCAAAGCTTCAAAGTGCAAAACAGTGAAATAATCAAAGATACTCAGCGCGGCGAAATGATAATGATTAGAGGCGAGTGTTATCCGATTATGCGCCTGCATGAGAAGTTTGCTATTCCGAGCGAAATCACCGATTTCGAGGACGGAATCCTGCTGTTAGTCGAAACCGACGGAAAGAGCGTCTGTCTTTTCGCCGATAGACTGATTGGCGAACAGCAGGTGGTTGTCAAGCCTTTCCCGCCTTATCTCGGCAGATACAATATTAAAGGCGCGGGGTTGTCCGGCTGTACTATTATGGGCGACGGCAGCATTTCATTAATCATAGATGTGGCTAACCTGATTGAAGCTTACTAAATTTATACGAGGAGGAAAAAAACGTGGCAGGTTCAACACAAAACACAGGCTCATTATTCGCGCAGAATGTAAAACCCGGCGATAATGCGCGTCTTGAAAAAGAAGAGGAAATTACCAAGGCGTTAACCTTTGCTATAGGGCATCAGGTTTACGGGATTGAGATTCCTTATGTTGTGGAGATTCTCGGCGTACCTAAAATTACACGGGTTCCGTGCGCGGAAGTTCCGTACTTTATTAAAGGTATTATAAATGTCCGCAGTAAGGTTGTTCCGGTGGTTAACATGCGTTCCTGCTTCGGCAAGGAAGAGATTGAATACAACGAGAAAACATGTACAATCATCGTTGCGCTCAAGGACATCACCGTTGGGTTGATTGTTGACGAGGTTTTGGAGGTTCTTTCGGTAATGCAGAAGAACATCGCCAAAACACCGGATTTAAACAATGTCAATGAGAATAAATTCATCGAGTATATCCTTGAAATGAACGATGGAATTAAGCTTATTCTCGACATAAAGAAAATAATATTCGACCACGACCTGATGCTCAGGCTTGAGTAAAAATATTAAGTAAAGCAGGGAATACATATGACAACTATAAAACTATCCGATGCCGATTTTAAGCGGCTGTCAACTTTCATAATCGAAAAATACGGCATTAATTTAACACAAAAGAAAACCCTTGTCGAGGGCAGGCTCGCAAATTCAATCAAACAGCGCGGTTTCGATGATTTCACAAGTTTTATTAACATGATTTTCGCCGACAGAACCGGCACAGAGATGATTAACCTGCTCAACAAGCTCACCACAAATCATACATTCTTTTTAAGAGAAAAAGAACATTATGATTTCATGAAAGATATTGCGTTACCCCACTTCGAGAAAACAAAAAAAGACCACAAAATTTCCGTTTGGAGCGCGGCGTGTTCCAGCGGAGAAGAACCGTATACCAACGTAATGGCATTGTTAGAGTATTTCGGTCACAAATCATCGGCTTGGAATATTTCGGTGGACGCAACCGACATTTCAATGCGTGTGATGAACAAGGCGAAGGAAGCCATATATCACGCGGATTCAATGAAAAACCTGCCCGAAACGTGGAAGCGCAAGTATTTCATCAAACAGGAAAACGACTGCTTCAAGGTTTCGGACGAGGTTACAAAGCGCGTTACCTTTAAGACTTTCAACCTCATGGATAAAGTCCCTTACAGAGCCTATCCTTATGACATAATCTTTTGCAGAAACGTCATGATTTATTTCGAGCATGACACAAAAATAGAGGTCGTAAAGCGGCTCTATGACGTGCTTGTTCCGGGCGGGTATTTGTTTATCGGCCACGCCGAAAGCATAACCCGGGACACAACGCAATATCAATTTATAAAACCTGCAATTTACCGCAAACCTTTACCCGGCGAACCAACAAAAAAATAATATACAGAGCGCGCTGTTCGCTTGTATGTTAATTAACCCAAGGAGATAAAATGGCAAAGAAAATAAGACTTCTTATAGTAGACGACTCCATAATTTTCAGAACCATGCTTACAAAGTCTCTGAACGCCTTTGATGAAATTGAGGTCGTCGGGACTGCGAGCGATGCGTTCGAGGCGAAGGATAAAATAATTCAGTTAAAACCCGATGTCATTACGCTTGACGTTGAGATGCCCAAGCTTAACGGCATAGATTTTTTAAAGCAGATTCTGCCCAAATATCCTATACCGACAATCGTTGTCACTTCTTCGCCCATTAACGCTTTCGATGCTATTTCGGCGGGCGCGGTCGAGTTTATAAAGAAACCGACTCGTGCAGAAACCGATGTTTTCATCGCAGAATTAGGCAAGAAGGTTGTCATAGCTTCTAACGCAAGGGTCAGAAGAATTTCCGCCGCCTCGCTTAAAACAGACGCGCCTATGTCAATCGCGGCGCTTGCAAGCGGTGCCGGCTCAAAAAAAATCATCGCAATCGGCGCTTCTACCGGCGGAACCGAAGCGCTTGCGAGCGTACTCGAAAACCTGCCTAAATCCACGCCCGGCATTATCGTTGTTCAGCACATGCCTGCCGGCTTTACCAAAATGTACGCCGACAGATTAAACCGCGTTTGCAACATGGATGCGCGTGAAGCTGTAGACGGCGACCGCGTACAGCAGGGTTTAATTCTTGTCGCAGCGGGCGAATTTCATCTGCGCCTGCACAAAGATGCGCGGGGATATTACATATCAAGTAAGCGCGGAGATAAAGTTTCGGGACACTGTCCATCGGTAGATGTCATGTTCGACAGTGTAGCCGAGGTTGCGAAGAATAACGCAATCGGTATTATTCTCACAGGAATGGGCGCAGACGGCGCACAGGGCTTATTGAAAATGAAAAAGGCGGGCGCATACACGATTGGACAGGATAAGGAAACCTGCGTGGTTTACGGTATGCCGATGGTGGCGTTCAATATCGGCGGGGTCATGAAACAGGCGCCGTTACAGGCGATTCCGAAGATTATGATGGACAGCTTAAAATAAACATTGCAAATAAATACGCGCCGGCGGGAAACCGCCGGCTTTACAGTTCGCTGTATTTATGTAACGTAAAAAGGAGAAATTTTAATGTCAAATAAAATCATGAAAATAATCAAACATTTGCTTTATGCTGTTATTTCAAATCTTTTATATGGGTTTGTTGTATATTTTGTATACACATTGTTAATAGGATATTCTCTTTTATATGTGTACTTGGTAAATCTTGTATTGATTTTTCTTTTTTTTGTATGGGATGAAGCTATGGTTAAATTGTGGGAATCAAAAAAGATTTCTATACTGTTAAAAAAAGAAAAAGACACAGAGAAAAGCAGTCGTCAATTTCTATGGTTTATCGATGCCTTTGTTTCCTTTAAGACGGTGTTGTATTTGTTTTATATCATTATTTTAATAATTGCACAAGTAATAGATTCTTACCCGACATTATTAAATGAAAATTTGGCGAATTTTATTTTGGCAAATAATTACAGTATATTGGTTTTGATAGCAGCCGACCAACTCACCGGACAGTTTTCAAAGGACAGAAGAAGAGTTAAGGAAATATCAGCAAAAATCAAGAAAGAGTTTGCCGAAAGCCGGGATTAATAAAACATCATAAGTATTTTCTGCACATCTTTGCATTAAATGTTAAAGCATTTTCGTTTTATTTCCGCTTGAAATTCACGTTTTTATGTGTTATAATCTAAAATATAGACAGTGACAGCATTTTTTCGCATTCAAGTTATAAGTTGAAAGGATTTTACATATATGAAACACAGTAGTCAAACCGAAGTTATGCCCGCTCTTCCAATGCGCGGATTAGTAATTTTTCCAGGAATGGTTTTGCATTTCGATGTGGGCAGGGACAAATCGGTTCACGCGCTGAAAACCGCTGCCGCCGGAAACAGAAAGATTTTCTTAGTGGCGCAGCGAGATTCGTCGGTATCCGACCCGCTTTTCGATGAGATTTATAAAATCGGCGTCATTGCCGAAATCAGGCAGATTCTCCGTACACCCGACAACACAACGCGGGTGCTTGTAGAAGGGCTGACAAAAGCGCGGGTTCTCGCTTTCAGAGAAACCGAGCCGTTCATTGAGTGTGAAGTCGCCCCGGTTGAATCACGGCTGACTACCGTTCCCGCGGACGAAGCGACCGCGCTTCTGCGTGTTTTAACAGATGTTTTTCGTGAATACAGTTCGCTCGCACCCAAAATGCCGCCGGAACTTTACGAAAGCATAATAACTGAAAAAAATTTAATGAACCTTTTCGATAAAATCGTTTTCAATATATATTTAAAGGTAGAGGATAAGCAACGGCTTCTTGAAACAGGTAGCCTAAAAAGGCGTATAGAAGCGCTGATTGCGATACTTGAAAACGAAGCGGATGTGATGGAGCTTGAAATGGATATTCACGAGCGGGTTAGGGACGCGCTCGATAAAAACCAGCGCGAGTATTACTTGCGAGAGCAGATGCGAGTTTTATCAAAACAGCTCGGACAAGGCGACGATTTGATTGAAGAAGCTGATGAATACATAGAAGAAATCGAAAGTCTTGCCTTTGAGCCGGAAATTGAAGAAAAGCTTATTAGAGAAGCGGAGCGTCTTTTAAAGCTGTCGGTTCACTCGCAGGAAGCGGGAGTTGTCCGCACATATCTTGATACGGTTCTCGACATGCCGTGGAAGAACCTGACGAAAGACAAAACCGATATAGTAAAAGCCGAAGCACAGTTGAACAGAGACCACTACGGACTAAAAAAGGTCAAGGAACGGATTTTGGAGCTTTTTGCCGTCCGTGCGCTTAACCCCGATATAAGAGGGCAGATTATCTGTTTGGTGGGACCGCCCGGCGTGGGAAAAACCTCGGTCGGAAAGTCTATCGCGAAATCACTCGGCAGAAAATATGCGCGCATTTCTCTCGGCGGAGTGCGTGATGAGGCTGAAATCCGCGGTCACAGAAAAACTTACATAGGCTCGATGCCCGGCAGAATAGTAAGCGCGTTCAAGCAAGCCAAATCCATGAATCCGCTTATTCTGCTTGATGAAATCGACAAGCTCGGCAGTGATTATAAGGGCGACCCGTCCTCGGCTCTGCTTGAGGTTTTGGATGTGGAGCAGAACTCAAAGTTCATCGACCACTATCTTGAGATTCCGCTTGATTTAAGCCGCGCATTGTTCGTGACAACGGCAAATACCATTGACACAATTCCCTCGCCGCTTCTTGACAGAATGGAAGTGATTGAACTCGGAAGTTATACAAGGGAAGAAAAATTCAATATAGCAAGGAAGCACTTAGTACCCAAACAACTAAAGAAACACGGTGAGAAGGCTTCCATGCTGAAAATACGTGACAGCGCGATTTACGCGGTAATTGATTTTTACACCCGCGAAGCCGGCGTGCGTAAATTAGAACAGCGAATTGCGGCAATTTGCAGAAAAGCCGCGAAGAAGTTTGTTGCGGGCGAGAAGAGCGTCAGCGTAACCTCTCAGAATCTCAAAGACTTCCTCGGCGTTAAAAAACACACGCCGGACATCCTGTCAAAGCAGGATGAAGTCGGCGTTGTTAACGGGTTGGCGTGGACTTCGGTCGGTGGCGTACTTATGCCGCTCGAAGTTGCTGTTATGGAAGGCACGGGTAAAATCGAAATTACCGGTTCGCTTGGCGAGGTTATGACCGAGTCGTCAAGGCTCGCAGTAAGTCTTGTGCGGGTTTTGGCGCCGCGCTACGGAATTAATCCCGATTTCTATAAAGACAAGGACTTGCACATACATGCACCCGAAGGCGCAGTCCCGAAAGACGGTCCGTCGGCAGGTATAGCAATGGTGTCGGCGTTGGTATCGGCACTGTCGGGCATAGCTGTAAGGCGCGATGTCGCCATGACGGGTGAAGTCACCCTGCACGGAAAGGTTCTACCCATAGGCGGACTTAAAGAAAAAACTATGGCGGCGTATAAGGCGGGCATTAAAACCGTTGTAATCCCGCCCGAAAACGAGCCTGATATTGAAGAACTTGATGATGTAGTAAGGAACAACTTGAAATTTATAATCGCCGATGATATAACTAAGGTTTTGAGTACGGCGCTCGTCAAAACTAATATCGCACCTTACGAAAAGCCGCCCGCAACACTGGAAACGGAATTGCTGCCGTTGTCAGAAATTAAGGACAAGGGCAATTCGGCAGTGAAAATAGATTAGGAGCTTTGTAAAATTTCCCGTTCCCCGAAATTTCCTTGGCGCGCTGATAATTCAATCATATTTTCAATACACCGCCCCGCCTGTTCCATTTCTTCATCGCTCATAATAATTTCGCAAGCCCCGCCATCATCTTTCTCAATAGATTCAAGCGTTTTCAACAGGTCGGGCAAGGTTGTCAGCTTCATATCCGGGCAGAGGATTTTCCCCGACAACGGGTAAAAATTCTTGCCCGGGCAATCGTACTGCAAATGTTCGGCAATACTTATTTCAGTACCTATAATAAATTCATGTTTATCTGAATTTTTCGCGTACTCCATAATCCCGGTCGTTGAGCCCACATAATCCGCAAGCTCCAACACCTCGGGTTTACATTCGGGGTGAACGAGGACGGGCGCGCCGGGATATTTGGCTTGGGCGGTTTTCACATCGTCGGCTGTAACGGCGTCATGTACAGGGCAACCTCCCTCAATAAGCTTTATATCTTTTTCCGGAACCTGTTTTTTTATGTAATCGCCTAAGTTGCAATCGGGAATAAACAAAATTTTCTCCTCTTTCATGTTCCGCACAATCTGAACAGCGGCAGAACTCGTCACACAAACATCGCAAAGCTTTTTTAGCTCGGCAGTTGTGTTGATGTAAGCCACGACTGCTCTGTCGGGCTCGGCGTTTTTCAACTCGATAAGCGCTTCGGGCGAAAGTAGCTCTGCCATCGGACAGCCGGTCTGCGGATTTGCGAGAAATACCCGCTTATCCCTGCTTAGAATCTTCGCGGTTTCCGCCATGAATTTAACGCCGCACAGGACTAAATTACGATGCTTCAAATCTCTTGCATTTACGCTTAATTGGAACGAATCGCCCTTTATATCCGCGGCTTCAATAATTTCCCGTGCCTGATACGAATGTGCTAAAACCACCGTATCAGTTTTTTCTTTTAATTCGCGTATTTTACTTTGCATTTCTGTGATTGTCATTATGATGTCCTTTCTAAACTAATGGTGCCAATATTCTGCAAACGCGCCTTACACCACGCTTAAACGCTCCTGTCTTACGGTGCGCTTCAAGCGTGACTTCGCGGCTGTTCTTTTGCGTTTTAACGAAATCGCGTTTTATATCGGCAATAATTTTACTGCCGTAAAGGCAGATTCCGCACTCATGATGCATATAAAGTGCGCGATAATCAAAGTTTACGGTACTGATTGCCGCCCGGCTGTCGTCGGCAACAATATTCTTTGAATGAATGAACCCGGGCGGATACTCGAAAATCCGCACACCCGCTTCAAGCAGCGGCAAATAATTTGATTTAGTTACAGCGCTTACTATGAACTTATCGGGAATAAAAGGCAACATCAAACGCACATCAGTACCTGCTCCCGCCGCCGCACAAAGTGCCGAAATAATCTCCTCGCTCGGCGCGAGATAAGGTGTCATTATATAGATATAATCATCGGCACGGTTAATAAAATTCAGGAAAATACGCTCCGAAACACTTTCGCAATCAAGCGGCAAATCATGCCAGACGGATGCCGTTTCCATGTATCGGTTCTCTGTCATTAAGTCGGTTGAATTCGGAATATAAGAGTTGTAATCCTCGCTTTTCCGTGTCAGAAATTCCCACATTGAGAGAAACGACAATGCAAAGTTCCACGCCGCACCGCCCTTAACCATAACCGCACTGTCTTTCCAGTGTCCCGTCTTAACGGCAGGTTTGGCATTTATATAATTATCAGCGAGATTTAAGCCGCCGCAGAACGCCGTATGCCCGTCAATAACAGCGATTTTACGGTGATTGCGGGTGTTGAGCCGAAACGAAAGCAAGGAGCGGAGCGGATTATAAACAACGCATTCAATTCCCATTTCGCGCATATTTTTATAATATTTGCGCGGAAGTGTGTAAAGCGTAGCCAACCCGTCAAACATCAGCCGCACTTCTACGCCCTCGTTACGCTTCCGTACAAGCACGGAGAGAATCTTATCCCACATCTTCCCGCGCTCAACAAGGAAGAATTCAATGAAAATGTATCTTTCGGCGCACGCGAGTTCTTCTAAAAAGCGATTATAAAAATCTTCGCCCTGCGCGAAATATTCGGCGTCTTTATATGAAGCGGGCGGTGTGCCCGTTGTTTTCTCAATATAACGGGCAAGGCGCTTGTTGTTAGGATTCCCGGGGGTTAAAACTGTGCCGCGGTCAATATAGTTTAATGCGTTTTTCCGCGCTGTCAGCATATCCGCCTCGATTTTACGTCCGGTAACACGCCTGTTATAGAACAAATACACCATTCCCATAACAGCGGGGAAAAGCAGAATAGGTACGCACCAGCTTAATCTGTAGACTGCCGCATCCCGCCCGCTTACTATAAAAAACACACAGAAAATACCGAGCGCAGTCATTATAAAGTGAATGGACGGCGATAAATTCACTAATGTGTAAACAAGCGCAACAAAGTACAATGCCTGCAAAACAACGCTAAAAATTACTAAATTAACAAATCGAAAAATATACTTCATGCTTGTATATTTGCCCGAAAAACGCAAATTATTTAAGTATGAAGAACATGAAAAATATTCTTATTTTATTATCGGTTTATGCTTTTTTAGCAATACTGCGCGGACGAAAGCTGTCCGTAGTAAGGCACAAAATCTACACCGGTAAAATTGAAGGTAAGCTAAGGCTTGCTCTGCTTTCCGACCTGCACAGCTTCAGCCACGGGAAAAAGCAGGAAAAATTAGTCCGTGCAATCGACGACAGCAACCCCGATATAATCCTTATGGCGGGCGATATTGCCGACCATGTGATTCCGCACGGCAATACCAAGATTTTGCTCCGCCGGCTCGGAAAATACCCCGTCTTTTATGTTTCGGGCAATCATGAATATAAAAGCGGCGAAATCCGCGAAATCAAGCGGTTTTTCCGCGAACTCGGCGCTGACGTCCTTGAAGGCGTTAACAGAAAAATCAGCATCGGCAATAACATGCTAAACATCTCCGGTGTAGACGACGCAATCATCGGCGCACAGCGCTTCAAAAAGCAACTGCTTAACTGCGCCGCGCAAGCCGACATGCGGCTTTTTACAATCCTTCTCACTCACCGCCCCGAAAAAGCTAATCTGTACAAAAAGCTGAAGTTCGACCTTGTGCTGACCGGCCATACTCATGGCGGTCAGGTTATAATCCCGCGCTATTTTAATGGTATTTATGCCGTTAATCAGGGTTTTCTGCCGAAGTATGCGGGTGGGCATTATGATATGGGATGCGGGGATATGATAGTCAGCCGTGGGCTTTCCAAAAGTTCAAGGGGACTGCCGAGGGTGTTTAACCGACCCGAATTGGTAATTGTTGATGTTTGCGGGACGTAGTTCACACCTCACCCCTGCATTTTGTATTCAAGATTTTTAATATTACCACCAACGCCGCGCCGATTATAGCCAAAACACCAAGCACCGCGAATTTTAAAATCCGGTCTTCGATACTGTTAACCGCAATTGGGAACAGCATTGACGACAGCATAAATCCGACCATTACCGCGCCGTAATTCGCGCCGAAGTTCTTCATGCCGAAGTTCTCGGAGGTAAATACCGCGTACATGCCGGGGAAACCGCCAAAACCGAAAGCCACAGCCGCAATCGTTATAATAAGCACAGGTCCGCGCGCAAAGCATAACCCGAACGCGCCGAGCGCAGTAATCGCGAGGATTATTCCGCCGACAGATTCTCTGCCGATTTTATCGGACAGGAGTGGTACAATCAGCCGTCCGACAGCATTGAATATACCCGTGAACATTACAAGATAAATTGCAAAGTCTGCCAGACCTCTTTCTGTTGCCAGGTCTTTCAGGGACGGATTAATTATAAAAAATACCGATGTCCCGAACATAAGCGACAGCGTAATTAAGTAATAGCGCGGGTTTTTCAGCATTTCGAGAGTTGTGTACTGTCTGCCTTTAAGCGGCGGCGGTGTAGCGCCCGCGACCTGCTCCGGTGTTTTTATGAAGCTGAAAAAAGCAAGTGTAGCTACTGTGAAAATCACTGCAAGAATTATAAATACAATGCTCATATTATTATCAAATCTGCGAATCAGCATTTCGCAAAGCGGCGCGAAAATCACGGTTGAAGCCCCGAAAGTGCAAACCACAACGCCTGTAGCAAAACCTCTGTTTTTCGGGAACCATTTCTGTGCGGCGGTACCGATGGCGTTGTACGCCATACCGACGCCGAACCCGCCTATTATGCCGTAAAAAAAATATATTAAAAATATGGAGGTATTTGGAAGACTCGACCAAACCTCACCGATAACACCATCAGGATAGTCTGAATGTACTGACATTCCCATAGGTATAAACGATGTCGCGAACATTCCTGCCGCAACAAAAAGCCCGCCAATAAGAGTATTCAGACGCACTCCGGTTTTCGGCTGCAACTTTCCGCCGATAAGTATGCCGATTACGAAAAAGCAGAGCATAAAATTCGCCGTCAGCTTAACATCTGCCGCTTCCCAGCCGTAGTGAAGACTGACGGGAGCGACAAATACGCTCCAAACGTAGATGATTCCGAGAAAAAGTTGTAAAAACGCACCTGCAATCAGTACTTTAAGACCTTGCTTATTTTGAGTAATCGAACTCATGATTATGACCTTTCCTTCTTAATTAAACTATGATAATCTGCCCTTAAAATCCCCGTATCCGAATTCCCTTATGATTTCAAGTTCGCCGTTCTTACGTAAAACCGCGATTGACGGCAGCGGCATACCGTTGAATGTATTGTTTTTCACCATCGAATATATTGCCATATCGCAGAAAAGCAGTTTGTCGCCCGTTTTTAGTTCATAGTCAAAACTATAATCTCCAATTACGTCTCCGGCAAGGCAAGTATTTCCTGCCAGCCGATAAATGTGCTTTTTTTCTCCCGCTTCTCCTGCTCCGACGATTTGCGGGCGGTACGGCATTTCAAGTACATCGGGCATATGACACGCCGCCGAAACATCTAAAATCGCAAGAGCCATGCCGTTATGGACGACATCAAGCACACTTGCGGCAAGCCAACCGGCGTTCAGCGCGACGGCTTCCCCGGGTTCAATATAAACTTCAAGCCCGTAAGCTTTCATGCGTTCGATACACTTTACAAGCCGCTCAATGTCATAACCGGCTCGCGTTATATGATGCCCGCCGCCGAGATTCACCCACTTGAGTTGCGAAAATAAATATGAGAATTTCCGCTCGAATTCATCAAGCGTTACTTCTAATGCGTCCGAATCCTGTTCGCAAAGTGTATGAAAGTGCAAACCCTCTATTCCTGTTAAATCCTTTTCCTGTATGCTTTCAAGAGTCGCACCGAGCCGTGAAAAAGGCGCGCAAGGGTCGTAAATTGCATGGTTTTGCGTGGATATTTCGGGATTGACGCGAAGTCCCGCGGAAATGTTTTTCGGGATTTGCGTTTTGAATTTCTCCCACTGCCCGCAGGAATTAAAAACAATGCAGTCGCAGATTTTAACAAGTTCCGCGAAATCTTCATCTGTATAAGCGGGGGAAAAAACATGGACTTCTCTGTCCCGCATTTCTTCATAACCGAGCCGCGCCTCGTAAAGCCCGCTTGCTGTTGTGCCGCTTATATACTGCCCGATTAACGGGTACAGCGCGAACATCGAAAAAGCCTTTTGTGCGAGCAGAACCTTACAGCCCGTGCGCTTTTCTAAGGCACGCAGAATTTCTAAGTTTTTGATTAACACCGCTTCATCAATGACGTAGCAGGGGGTTTTCAGCGGGAAGCCCGCCTCAGTATTTTTAAGCCGGTCAAACATATTTATTACCTTTTATTATAGTTAAGATAATGCTTATTAGGTGAAGCCGGGTAAGACAATCAAAATGCTTGCTTTGAACGCAAGAAATAATGCTTACTACCATGAATATCGCCTGCATGAAAACCTATCTCATGTAAAACATCAACACGATTAACTGCTTGTGGTATTGCTTTTGTTGCAATAACGCTAACTCCAAACAAATCGTAAAAATTTTCAACGCATACAATTAGTATTTCTTCAAAATAGTATTTGTTTTCATAGTCAGACGCAATATCAATCCTTAAAATGCCCGGGTCTGTCTTATATTTACCAATCATACCAAACATCTCTATTGTTCCAATAGCTTTGTTTGTTGATTTATCGACAATACAAAACCTTACATAGGCTTCTTGCGAGAATTCCATAAGCCAAAATTCAATATATTTTTTCATTTCATCTATGGTATAGATACGGCAATCTGTCGGGAAATTATCTGTATTAAAAAGTTTTTGCGCTTTCGGGTCAGAATAACAGGCAAGCAAATCTTCAGAATCTTCTATCTCTACAAGCCGAAAAACGAAATGCTCAGTTGTCAAGACGGGGCATTGATGATATGGGTTTATTGTTTTTGACATTTTATTCTCATAAAGTCCTTTCTCTGCCAGCGAGGAATGAAAACGACATTTTCCCCGCTTCAGTTGTATTTTGTTTCAACCTTACACCTACCAATTATATAAAGCTTCTCTGAAACTCCGCTAATGGTTATAGTGTTCGGTTATCTATTGTAACGATATGCTCTATGTTTTCAGATAAGTTTGTGAGTTTTTCTGTAAAGAATGTAGGATAAGCCTTTAATTTTTCTAAATCACTTATAGGAATCCAATTCATAAATTCCCTGCCGTCAATACAATAACTTTTACAGTTTATTTCCTGCGTTCCTCTTGGTTTCATCAAGAAAAAAAGCGTTATTTCATGGCAATCAAGCCCTTTAAGTGAAGCGATACTTTCGGAAAAGAAATTTTCGTGAATAAAAGCCAATCTGTCAATTTTATATTTCACGCCTGTTTCTTCAAAAACTTCTCTTATAACAGCTTGCTCTGCTGTTTCACCATGCTTAACCCCTCCGCCTACTGAGTAGAAATAATCTACACTTTCGTTATTCGCAAACAGAACGCAATTATTTTCAATAATTATTGCCGCCGCACGATACCGAAACCATTTTTCGTCACTTGTAAAGCAACAATCTATTTGTTCTTCTATCATTTCTGACCTCCCATTATAAAATACCATATGTTATTTTATTCCACCAACACCGGCTCGAAACACTCCTTCCACGGCAACCCCCATTTATTGAGCGCGTCCATGAACGGGTCGGGGTCGAACTCCTCGGTGTTGAACACGCCCGGTTTCTGCCATTCGCCGTTCATCACAAGCATTGCGCCTATCATCGCGGGAACGCCTGTCGTGTATGAAATTGCCTGCGTCCCGACTTCCGCGTAACACTCTTCATGGTCGCAAATGTTATAAACGTAGTAATTGAGCGGCTTGCCGTCCTTTACACCCTGCATAATACAGCCGATGTTAGTTTTGCCTTTGGTTCGCGGACCGAGTGAAGCGGGGTCGGGCAATACAGCTTTCAAAAATTGTATCGGCACGATTTGTCTGCCTTCGTATTCAATCGGCTTAATTGAGGTCATGCCTACGTTTTCAAGACATTGCAGGTGCGTAAGGTAGCTCTGCCCGAATGTCATGAAGAAGCGAATTCGCTTTAAGCCTTTAATGTTCTTCGCAAGCGATTCAAGCTCCTCGTGATAGAGCAGATACATATCCTTTTTGCCGACTTCCTTGAAGTCATACTCGCGCTTGATTTCCATAGGTTTGGTTTCAATCCAGTCCGAGCCCGACCCGTTGTTTTTTTCCCAATAACGCCCGTTTGCGCTGACTTCACGGATATTTATTTCGGGGTTGAAATTGGTCGCGAAAGGGTAGCCGTGGTCGCCGCCGTTGCAGTCTAAGATGTCTATATAATGGATTTCATCGAAATAATGCTTCATGGCATAAGCGCAGAAAACACCCGTTACACCCGGGTCGAAGCCGCTGCCGAGCAATGCGGTAATCCCGGCTTCCTTGTAGCGTTCCTTATAATCCCACTGCCATTTATACTCGAACTTCGCAGTGTCAAGCGGCTCATAATTCGCAGTGTCTATATAATGCGTTTTGGTCGCAAGACAGGCGTCCATAATCGTTAAATCCTGATAAGGAAGCGCAAGGTTAAGCACCGCATCGGGTTTAAATTTTTCTATAAGCGTGATTAATTCCTCGGTGTTATCCGCGTCAACCTGCTCGGTAAAAAGCTTTGCGTCGGTTTTGCTTTCCCACTTTGCCACGAGCGCGTCACACTTAGATTTAGTGCGGCTGGCGAGCATGATTTCCCTGAAAACTTTACTGTTCTGACAGCACTTGGCAAATGCCGCGCTTGCTACGCCGCCCGCGCCTATAATTAATAATCTGCCGTTCATATTCTTCCTGTTCCCTTTCATTTTGTATTTCAGTTTTATTGTTCTGTCAGTTAATTTTGCGCCCCGGTAAAAGCACAATGCAATACCGCAGATGAAAACCGAATTAACCGCATAAAAAGCTATTTTCAATCTCTCGCCAAAACGAAGAAGCTCGAAAAAATCATCCATGTTCCCGGCAATAAAGTTGTAGTTTTCCAAACGGTAAATCCAGTTAACGGATACTGTTACATAAACACCTATTGCAATAAAACAGGCGATGAAAAATATTACGCTTGTTGGTTTGAGCAGTGAGTTTTTTATGAATATACCGGTCTTTTTCAGATTAACGAGAAATATAAGCGCGACAATTATACCTATTGGTATAATGTAAACAAAAAGCGGCTCGAAAACCCTTACAACTGACATGTACAAAGTACCGCGCTCAATGCCGCCGGGCTTGTAAATAACCACCATCAAAAGCCTCGACACCACTACCGCGAACAGCGTTGTACCGCTGATTGCCAAAGTTTTAAGAAGCCGCTCACCGCCTCGGAAATGCAAGCCGATAATTATAACCGCCAATAATTCAATCAACAGAAAATCGGCAATGCCCAAATCATAGAACACTACCATTAAAAGTTCGCTGAAGTCTGCCGGGTCGGTAATTCGCAACAGCGTGAAATTCCCGAATGAAAGCTCGTACTCTTCCATGCCGGCGAGCGCGTTCATCACGCCGTCAATCAACATGAAAAAAGCCACGCGAACAAAAAGCATAGTTGAAATAAGCGTATAATATTCACCGTTTTTAATTCTTTTTCTTGTCATTCTGTTTTTAAAAAATTCTCCTATGCGTTAAGGTTTAAAAGCAACTCACGCAGAATTTTACAAGCTGTAGCGGTTGAAGCTCCGGTGCTGTCATAAGGCGGCGACAGCTCGGTTAAATCACAGCCGACTATATTTAGTTCGCACACCTTACTAATTCCCGTGATAAGTTCGGTAAAGCCGATTCCGCCGGCTTCCGGTGTGCCTGTCGCCGGGAAAACAGAAGTGTCGAGTACGTCAAGGTCGATTGTAAAGTACACCGGTTTCTTTTTTAATTTACGCACAATTTCGTCAAGTGCGTCTAAATTAAATTTATGAGTATAGACGTGGTCTTTTGCCCACGCGAACTCATCTCTGTCGCCGGAGCGCACACCAAACTGGAAAATCCGGTTATCGCCCGTTAATTCCCAACAGCGTCTCATAACGCAGGCATGGGATAATTTCTGCCCCAAATACTCATCGCGCAGGTCAACATGCGCGTCAAACTGGATGATTGCCAAGTCCGGATATTTCTCGACTATAGCGCGAACCGCCCCAAGCGTTACCAAATGCTCGCCGCCGAGCATTATGGGCAGTTTTTCGTCTGTGATTACCTGCTTTGTGTAATTGTAGATTGACTTCAAAACAGGTACGGGGGCTCCGTACGACAGCTCAAGCTCGCCGCCGTCATAAACCTTTATTTCAGATAAATCGTGGTCGAGGTAAGGGCTGTACGTCTCGATTCCGAACGATTCACGCCTGATTGCCGCGCCGCCGAAGCGCGCACCCGGACGATTTGAGGTTGTGCCGTCATACGGCGCGCCGAAGAGAACCACATCAGCTTCTTCATAGCTGTGGTTGCAACCGATAAAGGTTTCAATATTCTGCGTTTTTTTGATTTTCGACATCTCGTAACATCTCCTCTACATAAGTTGGTAAAGCAAAACAGCCGTAATGAAGTTGCGTGTTGTAATACCGCGTGTCAATTCCTAAGCTGTTCCACTTTGCGGGGTTTAGGTCGCCTGTCGGGTGCAGTTTTTTAGATGCGAACCCGAAAAGCCAATGACCGGACGGATAGGTTGGAATGTGCGCCTGGTAAACTTTACTAAGCGGAAAAGTTTCCGCGATTCGCTTATGTGCCCGCTGCATTGCGTTGGCATCGCTCTTGTAAAACGGGCTTTCGTGCTGATTAACCATAATCCCGTTTTCAGTCAGCGCCTTGAAGCAGTTGCCGTAGAACTCTTTTGTAAATAAATCCTCACCGGGTCCGAACGGGTCAGTGGAATCAACGATGATTAAATCGTAACATTCGTGACATTTCCTGATAAACTTCAATCCGTCCTGATAAAAGATTTCAAGGCGCTTATCATGGAACGAACAGGCGGTAGCCGGTAAATACTTTTTGCTGATTTCAACGACAAGCTCATCAATTTCAACCAAGTCTATTTTCTCTATATAATCGTATCTGCAAAGCTCCCGAACAGCGCCGCCATCGCCCGCGCCGACAACTAAAACCCTGCGAATATCGGGATTTACCGCCATAGGAACATGCACTATCATGTCGTGGTAGATGAATTCATCGCGCTCGGTCAGCATCATGTACCCGTCAAGCGTCAGGAAACGCCCGAATTCCTTCGACTGGAAGACGTCGATTTGCTGGAAATCGCTGTGACCCGAATATAGTTGTTTGCTTACTTTGATTGAAAACCGTACGCTTTCGGTGTGGTATTCGCTGAACCATAAGTCCATAATTTACCCCTTGTTTCTCTTAATCGCTTTTCTGATTAATTAAGTATAACTGCTCCTTGCGTAATCACATTAACCCTCTCAATTTCCTTATCCTCCGCGCCCGTCATAAAACAGCCTTTTTCCTTAGCGTACCTAATATATTCCGCAATACCGGCGGTTATTCGCTCGCCCGGCGCAAGAATAGGAATCCCGGGGGGATAACACATTACGAACTCGCTTGACACCCGCCCCACAGCTTCTTTTAAGGGCAGCGAAACTTTTGGCGCGTAAAACGCTTCCTGCGGACTCATTTCGACAATCGGGCTGATGTATTCCTGCGTCAACATTCCTGTTCTGCCGCGCTTAAAACGACGGCGGATTTCCGACAGCGCACCGACAAGCCGCTCTAAATCCCGCTCTCTGTCGCCCACCGAAATGTACGCCAGGATATTCCCGATGTCGCCGAATTCCACTTGAATGTCGTAATCATCGCGCAATAAATCATAAACCTCAATTCCGGCAAGCCCGATTTCGAGCGTGTTAACCGAGAGCTTTGTTATATCAAAATCAAAAATTGTATCGTTGTTTATTATTTCCTTTGAATAGGCATAATAATCGCCGATTAGATTAATTTCCCACCGTGCGTATTCGGCAAGCTCGGTAACTTTCCTGAAAATTTCCCTGCCGTTTAAGGCTAAGTTCTTGCGGGAAATATCAAGGCTGCTCATTAAAAGATAGCTTCCCGATGTAGTCTGCGTAAGATTAATCACCTGACGGATATAACCTTCGCTTACGTTTTCGCCGATTAGTAAAAACGAGCTTTGTGTCAGTGAGCCGCCGGATTTATGCATACTTACGGAAGCATAGTCAGCGCCCGCGCTCATTGCACCCGGCGGCAGATTATCCCCGAAGTAAAAGTGCGTTCCGTGGGCTTCGTCAGCGAGTACAAGCATACCGCTCCTGTGCGCTAATTTGCAGATTTCCTTTAGGTTCGAGCAAATTCCGTAATAGGTCGGGTTATTAACCAAAACCGCTTTCGCGTCGGGATTTTTCTCAATTGCATTACGCATGTCTTCAAGAGACATTCCCAAAGAAATACCGAGGGTTTTGTTGACTTTAGGGTTTACGTAAACAGGCACGGCACCGTTAAGAACAAGGGCATTAATGACGCTTCTGTGGACATTACGCGGGAGAATAAGCTTATCGCCGCGCTTCGTTGCCGCAAAAACCATCGCCTGTACCGAAGATGTTGTCCCGCCAACCATAAAAAACGCATGGCTTGCCCCGAATGCCTCTGCCGCAAGAATTTCGGCTTCCGCTATTACGGAAACAGGATGGCAGATATTATCGAGAGGCTTCATGGAATTAACGTCTATGTGCATACAGGACTTACCGAGAAAGTCGGTGAGTTCAGCGGCTCCGCGCCCGCGCTTATGCCCCGGTACATCGAAAGGGACAACACGCCGGGATTTGAATTCTTCAAGAGCTTCTTTTATAGGGGCGCGGGATTGGTTAAGCATACTTAGTATTCCTCTCGTTTCAGAGTTTTCCGCCTATTGTTTCATGCGTATCCCTCAACTGCTCCGTAATTTTCAGTTTCTGCGGACATTTTTCCTCGCAGATTCCGCACTCGGCGCATTGCCCCGCATCAACCCCCCAGCCTATTTCCCAGCTTGCCTTACGGTTCTCCAGCGGGATATAAAGTTTTTGATACTCCGCTTTTGAAAAATCGGTCAGTTCATAAACCTTGTGGTAATTCATCAGCGAGAAAATATGCGGTATATTAATCTTTTTAGGGCAGGGCAGACAGTAATTGCACCCTGTGCAATACAGTTGAGCGAGCTTTTTATTCTCTGCCATCATCGCGTTTATCTGCTCAATTTCAGCATTAGTAAGCGCGCCTTCAATCGCCGCAATTTTCGCGTTTTCCTCAAGCTGATGTAAATCCTGCATTCCCGAAAGCGCGACATCAATGTTCGGGTTGGAAATAACGAAACGCATCGCCATTTCGGCAGAACTTTTAACGTCCCTGCTCAGCAGACTTTTTATTACATCGGACGGCGCGCCGAGCCGCCCGCCGCCTACCGGCCCCATTATAACCGTGCCGAGACCTTTTTCCTTTGCGTATTGAATGGCGTCTTCAAGTGTGCGGTCAAGCAGATTGTACTGACACAACACAGATTCAAATATACCGGTGTCGATAATTTTGAACATATTCTCGGCTTTATCGTGGAAAGAGAAGGAGATATGCCTGATTAAACCTTCTTCATTTGCTTTCCGCGCCGAGTCAAGCACGCCGCCTTTAACATCAATTCTCGGCATTGTACCTATGTTTATACCCCACATATGATAAAAGTCTATGTAATTGGTGTCGAGTCTTGTCAGCGATTTTTCAAGCCAGCTTCTCATATCATCGCCGGAAGCGTTCTCTGTCGGGTATTTGGTCGAAAGATATATTTTATCGCGCCAGCCCTTGAGCGCCTTTCCGACTGCTGCTTCACTGTCGGAATCGCAGTAAAACGGCGCGGTGTCAATATAATTAACACCCAGCTCAAACGCCCGTTGCATCAGCGGGGTGGCAAGCTCATAATTGACAATTTTCGCACCGTCCTTTTCAACCATAGGCAGACGCATCGCTCCGAAGCCGAGTGACGACATTTTTATGCCGGTTTTCCCGAAATTTCTATAAATCATGGTTTAAACCTCCCAAATTTTTCCTGTTTTTATTCTACCATAAATTTTCTGTCCCGTCAATAAGAAATAACCCGGTTATAAAAAATCGGGTGTTCTTATTGACTTTTCCTCGCGTCTCCTGTATACTGTAAGTAGTATCAGGAGGGTATAAATTTATGATTAGATATATAATACTCGCAGTTATAATAGTCCTCGGCGTTATAGGCGTTATTACTATGAACATCGATGCGGAGAAAGCTGCCGAAGCCGCCGCAAACGCACCGCCTGCCGAATCGGTACAGGACGATGACGAAATTGACGAACTTCTGATAGAAGAATCGCCGATAACTTTCTCACATACCGCTGTTTTCTACGACAGCGATATAAGCGTAGAGCTTATTAGCGGCGACCCCGGCGCTAATATTTATTACACACTTGACGGTTCACCGCCGGGTGCAAGCTCACAGCATTATACCGAGCCGATTCAAATACGCGCCGGTAGCCGCGTCAGAGCCACCACCATAAAAGCCGTTGCCGTTAACGGCATGGAAGCCTCCCCCGTAATCACGAGAAGTTATATTACAGGCACGGGCGTATGGGAGCGCTTCACGCCTGAAACTTTTGTCTTTGTGCTTTCTGCCGACCCTCACGACCTTTACGATTATTATGACGGGATTGCGGTCGAGGGTTTTCTGCGTGATGATTACATAAAAAACGAATGGAACGGCGGCGCTATTAACCCGCCGGCTCCCGCTAACTTCAACATCAGGGGACGCGAAAGCGAACGCCCCGTATACATAGAGGTTTATGATTTCTTAGGAAATACGCTGATTCACCAAGCCGCAGGGATAAGGGTCGCGGGCGGTTGGTCACGCGCTAATTTTCAAAAATCATGGCGTATTATTGCGCGAAGGGAATACGGCAGAGGTAAGTTCAATTTTCCTTTCTTTGAAGACGTGCCGGATTTAGACGGACGGCTTATTACCCGTTTTGACCGTCTTACGCTTCGTAACGGCGGAAACGACCGCACGGAAGCGGCGCTCCGCGATGAACTTATATCAAAGCTTGCAAGGCAGGCGGGGTTTCGCGATACTTACTCCGCCGCGCCCGCCGCAGTTTTCCTTAACGGTGAGTATTATGGTTTTGCGTGGCTGAAAGAAGCCTTGAATGTAGGCTTTCTTGAACAAATCTACGGCGGAAACAGGGATAATTATCAAATTATACAGCGCAACGAAAGGGGTAACGGCTGGAATAACGAGCCTTTTGCCGAGGACGACTGGAAATATGTTTACGGTCTTGCGGAAAAAGGTTTTGAAAGCGGCGGCGGGTTTAACGACGACGCGCTTTTTGAGGAATTCTGCTCGCTCGTGGACATAGAGAGTTTAATGCTTTACTACGCGATTCAGATTTTCGTAGACAACAGGGACTGGCCGCACAACAACTTCAGGACATGGCGTTATTATCCGGACGAAGATGAAATAACCGCCAATCGGTTTCTTGACGGCAGGTGGAGATTTCTTATGTACGATACCGAGTTCGGTTACGGACTTTACGGCAGCAGGGGTTTTAACACTAACACACTCAGAGATATGCTCAGAGTAACCGAGATTCCGGTAAGGAACGAGCGTTCGCTGCTTTTGTGGGCGGTGCTTCAGCGTGCGGATATGCGGGAAAGGTTCGCGAATACCATGTGCGATTTAATCGACGGCGCCTTCGCTCACGATAACGTTCTTGAGGTGCTTGAAGAGTTGGGCGATATGATAGAACACGAACTTAACTACGCAATAAACGCCCACACTACATGGCAGTTTGACTATGAATACAAAAGACGGCAGATTATACAATTTTCAACGGGCCGCGGGAACGCCGTGACGACGGCAATGGGTACGGTCTTTGAACATGCCGATGATACATGGATGTACAGGGCAACACTAACAGGCGCCGACGGCGCGCAGGCATGGCTGAATACCCGCCGCGTTATCGGTGCGGGCGAATCGGTCAGAACTAATTACTTCTCATGTTATGAAGTGGACTTGAAAGCCGCGCCTTACCTCGGGTTTGAATTCGTAAGCTGGGAAATAAACGGTACGCACTATTACGAGCCCGATATAAGAGTTAGCGCGTCAATGGCAAACAACAACGGGAATATCAGTATACAGCTTCACGTCAGAGAAATGACGGAAGGTCTGCCGTTTTTCATAAGCGAGCTTGATATAGGCAACGGCGCTGACCGTATTATACTTTACAATCCGAACCTTACTTCGCTTTCAACGCGGAATCTCTATCTTTCGGATAACATCGAAAACTTACAAAAGTGGAGCATTTCCACGATTATAGTACAGCCGCAGGAATCGCTCGTTATCGTCATGAGTAACAACAGGTCAACCGACGCGCTTATGCGACCGCAGACGAATTTTAATCTTCGCGCAGGTGAAACGCTGTACCTTTCGGATGCATACGGGGAGATTATTGCACGTGTTCGGGTTCCCGTAACGCAGGAAGGCGAAATTATCAGACGGGCACTGAACGGAACTTATTATGTAGCCGATTAAACGCTTTCAATTAGCCGCGACTATAATAGAAAGTAAGATTTGGAACTGTTTGTAATTTAAGGCGTTCTGTGCTAAAATGTAGTGAAGAGAGGAAAAATGGGCATTGATTTTTTGTGAATGGGAGTAATAAACATGACGAGTTTACGCAGTGCGTTCAAACAGAAAAGTATAAAATCATGGCAAGACAGAATAGCTGAAGCAACAGTAATTTTGATGCTGTGTGTTCAACCGCTGTACTTTAATCAGGAGGGCTACAGAGGGCTCACAGGGCATAAATATAATTTTTTCACCCTCTGCATGTCTATTATATTGATAGCGGTTATACTTGTTTTTCTTATAAAGTTAATCGGCGGACATAAACTTGTTTCTTTGAAAAATTTATCAATTGCCGATTGGGCAGTGTTCAGCTTTGCGATTGTGACGCTCGTATCCGCTCTGCTTTCACCGTTTCGCGATGCGGTTGATGTTTGGAACGGAATTCCCGAGCGACACGATGGTGCAATTACACAGTTATTTTATGTCTTGATTTTTTTAATAGTCGCGCATTGGTACAAACCAAGAATACGGGACTTTGGAATCTTCGGAATATCGGCGATTTGCATAGGTTTAATCGGTGTATTTCAATTTTACGGTATGGATTTTTTCCAGCTTTGGCCCAATGAAGAGTTTCTGTCTGACGGGATAACGCCCAATATATATCACGTAGAAAATTTTTTTAACATTTATTTTCGCTCCACACTCGGCAACATCAACATGGTAGCGACCTATGTTTGCATTGCAATTCTGTTGTGCGGATTCTTGTTTATAAAAATGAACCCGACGTGGCGGGTTTGGCGTTATATCTGGCTCGGCGGGAGTGCATCCTGTTTTTGGTTAATGATTATCGGCGGCTCGGAATCGGGTATGGCAGGAGTTTTGGTGACTGTGGTTTTGGCGATACCTTTTATTGTTCAGAAGCGCGAGCGTATCGGCAGGTTTTTGATTCTCGGAGCGTCTTGGCTCGGGGTTTACACGTTGCAAAAACTACTTTACGATGTACGAATTTTGGAAGCAGAAACAAGAATTGGCTTATATATGGCTATAACTGCGGTGTTGCTGGCAGGCGGATTGGCGTTGACACTGCTGAAGAAAAAAATCGATGAAGTTGAAATTCAAAAGCTCGCAAAGTGGAAGCTCGGCGTGGTTTTGATGGTGGCTGTGATTGCGACGGGGTTTGCCGGGGTTGAGGTGCTGGGAAATCAACTTAGGGAAACAGGGATTCAAAAAAGAAATTCGATATCTGAAGCAAGAGAAATCTTACATGGAAGAATAGAAGATAGTTTCGGAAATCACAGAGTTTACATTTGGCGCAACGCTCTTAAGGCGTTCCCGAGCGACAATCCCGTAATTGGCAGTGGGCCGGACACGTTTTGGCAGGTGTTCCCGAATCAAGCAGAAACGATTGAGCTGTACGCTATAAGATTCGATAAAGCGCATAATGAATATCTGCAAATATTAATTTGTCAAGGGATTTTTGGGCTTTTGTTTTATTTGGTGTTTTTGGGTTACTTGTTTATAATGACAATTCCGAAAGCGTTTAAAAACCCGTTATTAATGGCGGTACTGGCGGGATTTACGGGATATTCCGTGCAGGCATTTTTTAATATTAGTCTGCCTATTGCGAGCCAAATACTGTGGGTTATGGCGGGGATGTTGGCGTGTTTTATGAGGCTTGATAAAACGAGAAAAACGTGATAGAATATTGGTCGTGTACGACGAAGGCAGAATTTAACCCTTGCCACACATGACATGATTTCCGTAAACACGACAACTTTCTTTCGAAACTTTAAAGAAATTATTGCACTTTCTTTCCAAGTTCGATAAAATCCTCATCATCCGGCATAAGTTCAAGCCATTCGATTAATTCGGCGGCTGCAACATCTTTTTGTCCCGAATCAATGAAAAGCGAAACTTGCAATTTCTTGAAAAAGATAAAATCATTCATTAACTCTGTTTTCGCGGATAAATTCAAGCCGAGAGTAACAAGCGGTATGCTTGACCCTGCCGGAACTTCCCGCTCTTCTTCGATGCATGATAATATTAATTTAACGGCATTTTCAAAGTTTTTGTTTAATATTTCTATGATAATATTCGAGAAAAATACAAAAAAATCTGCATTAAAACCGTTAAGCAAAGGCTGTCGATGAGCGATTTCAACTATTTGCAATTCTAACTTGCTGCTTAATTCAACAACTTTTGATTTTACTCTTGTTTTCACTAATAAAGCGAATATTTCCGAATTACTCCAACCATTGAAATTGGCAGGAATCACCTTGATTACCGTAAAAACATCAGAAGCTGTTTCAAAACCATAATCACTTCGTGTTTCTTTTTTAGATAAAATCCATTCCGTAATCTCTTTGAACAGGACGATTTTTTCATGATTAAGCTGCAAATAAAAAAGAAAACTCAAATCTGCTAATTCACGAGTTTGTGAGCTTGTGAAAATATCACTTAATCCTGTGAGTTTTTCAAATACGGAAATTTTTGCATTAAGCAGAACATTCAAGGTGTCTTTTATTGCGTTGAAATATACCCAAAAAAGAAATTCTCTGTTCTGAGGGCTGATAAAACCTACTTTATCAATAAGGAAATTTTTAGCGGTATCGTGTAGGATTCTATCGGATTCAATACGCTTGTCATCCCATTTATATGAGGCGGATTTAGGATTGACATAGTATTTGTAAAATGAATCGGCGTATATTCCGACACGGGAGGCGTTGCGGAAGTTTTCCATTGACCAAATTGTATCATAGCCATACATTACATTTGGACAATGTTTAAAATTATATTTTCTCATTACAGAGAGTTTAATTAATTTTCCCCACCACGTTCTTACGAATTGATAATATAAAGGAAAGTGTAAGCCAAATCCCTCTCTTTCCAAAATTAAATCATCAAACAATTTGCGTGCGCTGATTAATTGATTCGTCTTAAAATCTATAAAGTCATTACCCCCGACAGCTATGTCAAGATTATTTTTTTCAATAAAAGGGAGTATTTTTTCTAAGAAATCCGGCTTATATTCATCATCAGCGTCAATCCAACAAAAATAATCGCCTTCTTCGGTATTCCACATGATTTGCCACCAATCATTACCTTTTTCAAAAACTTTGTTCTCTTTATTTACAAGTATGGTTATCCGTGAATCCTTCGCGGAATACTCTCGAATGATGCTGCCTGTACAATCTGTTGAGCCATTATCGAGGCAATAATATATCCAATCATGGTGAGTTTGAACGATAATACTTTCTATTGTTCGTGCTATTGTTTTTTCAGCGTTATAGGCATATGTATAGAATATTACTTTCATTTTTTCACCTTGCCATTAAATATTTTAATTGTTAAAAAGCTCTTTGATTGCCTCTATATACTCTGATGTTTCCCACATAGTATATGGAGTTATCATAATATTTATTTTAGAAAGTTTAGATTTCAATCGCTTAGCTTGAGATTTTGTGTATTCTGTTATTTTATTAACAGAATAATAATCAAGCGATAAGATAACGAAAATACCTCCTGTTTCTTGAACGAAATCAACGAACCCATCAATATCTTCTTCGTTATCATTTACGCCGGGAACGAAAGTGTACTTCAAGGCTATAAATCCTATTTTTGCATTTGAATATCGCATAAGATTACTTTTTACCTTTTCAAATGCATTTACGCCTTTAACTCTCTCAAATGTTTCTTTCGTTCCGGAGTCGATACTTACAGTAAAAAATATACGTTTTCGATTCATCATTTCAAATATATGCTCGTTAAAAATTGAACCATTAGTGTTTATACAAAACTCATATCCGTCAAACTCATCAACAAATTTTGACAACTTAGGATGTAAAAATGGTTCACCGGCTGTTGATAACACAATACTATGTGCTTCATTTATACTATCAGCTTTACGAAACTCTGATAAAATCTCTGTTAGAGGGCGTAGCCCCTCGCTGTTTCCGGTATCATTTACTGTGCTATATTTTGATTTTTTGTTTGAATTAATCAAAGTGCAATAGGAACATTTAAAATTACATTTAGATTTACAAAAAAAATTTATACACCAAGGAGAAGGTTCAACAGCATAGTGTTTTTCACAAATTTGCAAACAATTCTCACAGTCTGTTCCTTGTTCGTTGCTTACTTCAATTTTTTTCAGCAATTCGTTTTTAGTTTTAACAACATTTTCAATATCCAACTTTTCTTCACTGCTGTAGATACGCGGACCTTGTTTTCGCCAACAAAAACGTATGGCATCATCTCTATCATAAATCACACATTTTTGCAAAAAATTGCAACTTCTCACTTTCTTTACAGGAACATAATTGATAATCCTCTCCGGAGAAACTTTAAGTTTATCTGTAAGATATGCAAAAATCTCGTATCTATAATCAAGAGTTGTAACATATATTTCAGAATTTTCTATTTTTACAGCTTCGGAAGGTGACATTACAAAAAGCCCTTCCAATCCTTTGAAAGCTATACCTTGTTTTTTTATATCACCATCACAAACCGCAGTCGGCAATAGATTAAAGCGGACTTTTAACTCTTTTATATGAAGAAACATTCCGCTGCCCAACGCATAAAATATAATCGGGATTCCTGCATTTATCTTATCCGCAATAATTTTAACATAATCTTTCATTCTTTAATCCTTTCAATAAATTAACAATTTCATTAACTTCTTTGGTTTGCCCGAATTCAAGAAGTATTTTTTTGATGTTTTCTTCAAGAAATTTATTTCGTGCCGCAAGATTTTTAAATTCGGGGTCGAATATACCGCTAAACAATAACGGCGTCTCATCTCTTGAAAAAATCCACTTAATCAACTCAAGCCTTTCTTCCGGCGATACATCTTTTCGCTCAAAAATAAATCTCATACTGTCATCAATAGTGGAAAGATATATCGCATAAAGATAATCGCAGTTAAATTTACTGACCTTTCCGTAAGATTCAAGATATCTGCGGGTTGTAAGATATAATTCGTAATACTCAGATACTTTCTCTTTTAGAGAAACCCGGCTTGAAATTTGTTGCTGTGACTGATAATATTTATAAACAGATTTGCCTAAAACCCCTATTCGTCTTGCTTTCCTAAAAAGGAATAAATTATATATTGAATCCGAACTATATTTATATTCATTATAATTTAATACTGATTTCGAGCAAAGATTATATTCATCAAGAATATAATCTGATAATAAAATTTGTGAGTTTCTATATAATTTCCCCCATGTAAAAGGTGTAAAGGGGCGATATTTGATAAAATCGGATTGAAATTGTTTGCCGCTTACTGTGAACGTATCTTCAGGTATTCGGGTTTTAATAATACTACCGGTTTGTTCATCTATCACATCGTATCCGCAAGTAACTATATCGAGTTTGTTTTCGTCCATGAATCTGCTCGACACTTCAAAGAAATCATGAACATATTCGTCATCGGCATCAATCGTGAAGTGATATTTCGCACTTGATTCTGTTCTTAATGCTTTTGATAAATTTATAGCGTTAACTATATTATTAACAGGAAGGTAAAGCATTTTTACGCGCTTATCTTTTTTATTGTATTTTTTGATAATTTCATCTGTTTTATCAGTGCTTCCATTGTTTAATATCCAAAAAGTAAAGTCACTCCGTGTTTGGTTTAATACACTTTTAATAGCTCTTGCGATTGTTTTTTCACCATTCCAGGCACACATAAAAACAAGAGCCCGATTTTGTCTGTGATAGTTCATGTGTAAAGACCCCCTACATTATAAAGATTTAAATTCCACTTCATTTTTCTTACAATAATCTATAAAATTATCATATGTTTCAGCAAAATATTCATTAAATTCAGTATAATCTGCGAGTTCATAATAATATTCAATCGGTTTAGAGGTGTCAAAATCTTTCTCGTGAATATATGGAAATTTATAATAATTGCAGAGTTCAAGCATACGTGTATCATGCACTATAAATAAAGCGGGTACACCTGCTAAAATGGCTGCGACATTTCCATGGAATTTATTACCTATAGAAAAATCACAATATTCAATTCCATTTATCCAATCATCTACATTGAAAAATAATCTTCCGGTGTCGCATAAAAAATTTGAATATGGTTTATTTGTTATTAAAAAACGAGAAAAGTCTTGAATTGTAAAATTAATATTTATCTCTTTTCGTTTTTGCCAAATATTTATTGCGTAACCAAACAGTCTGTCTTGCTTAGTATTAAGATTTATATTTATACTTGTTAATCTATCAGTAGTTTTAAAAATTTTGAGTTCTCTGTCTAAGTTATAGTATAATGACGGACAACCAATAACTCTGCTTTTTATTCCATTTTTCTTTAAAATTTCAGTAGATAATTCACCGCGTGTTCCAATTTCACCGAGTTCTGTCATGCGTTTAAGCATTTTATGAAAATCGTCAGGAAAAAAATCATTCTCCCAATCCTCGTGCCTGGCACCAAATGATATTGGTACAATTCTTATTCCCAAATCTAAAATTCGATTAAAACTCGGTGTTGCGCGAACACCAAAATTAGGTTGTACATTGCCATAACCTTTATTTCCCACAACATAGTGTAAATTGTTTGTTATAACGCTTTTATAAAGCGTTGGATTATTGCTGTCGAAATGATTTCCTCTAATATGGTCAGCATCAAATATTTTATAGTAAGTATCCGTCATCAAAAATTCCCCGAAATTTCTGTAAAAATTCGGATAATTAAAAATGTAATCACCACATTCATATAATGGGCTATTGTATAATTCATTGAATGTTAATGGTTTCTGTTTTTTATAATCACCATTATGAAATAAAGCAGTTTTTTTCGTACACATTAATAATATCACCTTTATATATTATGAATATTTTATGGAATTGCAAACAAAACAGTTTCAACTAATGTGTCGGTATATTGTCTTAAATAAAACTTATAACCCGGATTAACCGACCATAAAAAATCAGGTATTTCAAAAATGTCTTCTTCTTTGTGATAAACACAAATAGCTAATTTAGGTTTTTGTTCGCGAATTATTGTTTCCGCGCCTTTTAACGCAGATAACTCCGCACCCTCAATATCCATTTTTATAAATGTAACAGTTTCTCCTGCAAGCTCACTATCCAATGTTGTAAGATTTACTGAAAATACCCCCTCCGAATCACACAATTTTGAGGCAACTCCTTGACTCATAAACATAGCCTCACCAATGCTGTCAGATACAGCCGCTTCTATAAGTGTTAAATTATTAATATCCTTTAAATTTTGCTTTGAAATTTGATAACAATTCGGGTCGGGTTCAAACGCAAAAATCTTCTTATACTCACCTGACCAAGAAATAAAATCTTTTATAGTTTCGCCATCATACACACCGCAATCAACAAATATTTCATCCTTTGAATGAGGTAATTCTTTTAATGAGAAATATGTTGGTTTCCCGCTTAATTCCCATAAACGAGAAGCCGTCGGAGAAAATGTAGAGAACCAGAACGGAAACTCAAGCTTAAAACATAAGTAATTTTTTATATTGTTTTTCTCTACAAAAGGCGTGATTTTTTCGGGATTTGCAACTGCAATTATTAGAGTTGCATCTGAAAACTGCTGAATATATTGCTCTATGTTTAATATAGGCTTTTCAAAGTAGGTACCGGTCTTAAATGAATCCACAAAAGCCATAACCATTGAATTTTTATATAAAGATTCAATAATCGACTTGCAAAAAAAGCCAGTGATGCCCGCTCCGTATATTACAACTTTTGGGGGAACATCATGGATTAAACCGTTTTTATCAGTAAGACTGAAAATTTGATGTTTTTTAAAAGACTCTTGACCGAACTCTGTCTGAAAAAAAGAACTTAACTTTCCCCCATGTAAGTTTTCGATAAAATCAAGTTGTTTCGTACACAAAAAGCGCAGACAATCCAAACTTAATACGTCACCGCGTTCTTTGAAGTGAACACCCAGCTTATAAATAATCTCATCCCTTGATTTCATTTTTCTTCCTCCTCAAAATACCCACGGAACATCCGTATCACGGTGCAATTTTATTATTTTTATTCCTGTTTCTTCATGATGCTTTAAACCCTCATATATTGCCTTATCATGCCTATATGTCGGTATTATAATTACATCAGGTTTCAATTTGTTTATATCCTCCGGCGAATGTATGGGCAACCCTCCCATTTTCTCACCCCACATTTTAGGGTCGCTGTTAAATTGCAACCATTCAAATTCAGGTTCACCCCAATAACGATTATATAAATCTACAACCATATTCGCGAATCCGCCGTTAGGATAAAGACCGACTTTTTTGTATCCCTTATCCGCAAGCAATTCTCCCACCCGCTCCTTACGGGATTCAAGCGTGTAGCAAACCTTTCCCGCTCTGTCATACATATCGTCAATCGCATCTATTATGTTTAATTTTTGAGTACAAATTTTCTCACATTTTCCGCAACGATTGCAAGGATTGTTCGGTGAATCGGGAAACCATTCGGCAGTACCGAGATGAGAGTGTGAATAGAAAAGACTGATGTTTCTTAGCAATTCAGGGGCGATTCGGTTATATCTTTCCGTCGGAGCAAATAGCAAGGTGTTTCTTTTATTCATAAGTTCTGCTACAGGAATACCTTTGGGGCAATTCTCGCAGTAATTACAATTAACACAGAAATTGTCTATTCCCTTGATTTCTTTCATAACCCGTACTGTTCGCTCATCGTTGGATTCTTTGGCTTTTTCCGTAAATGCGATTAAATTTTCGTTTAATTCGCTTTCGTTACTTAACCCCGATAAGAGAATTTTCACAGCCGGATGTGCTTTGGCAAAACGTAGAGCTGCTATTACAGTATTTTCATTTTCGCCGGCGGCAAATGAGAAAAAGTTTAAATTTTGAGCGATTATTCCGCCCCCTAAAGGGTTCATAACCGCCACGTCAACGTTATGCTCCAATGCCGCATCAAGAACAGGAGTGATTTGCATAGCATTCAAAAGTGAATAAGAAATTGTAACTCCCTTAAACGCATCGCTTTTTATTATTTTAATCGAATCTTCCACGGAAGCGTGCAAAGAACAGCAGATATGTTCAATCAACCCCTCATTTTTAAGTTTAAGCGCGCCGTCATAAACGCCGTCTTTACGCATTATATCCTGAAAAGCCTCATAGGTCGGAATAGTCCAGCATACAAAAAATTTAGCTTTCTCTAAACCCAAAGATGTAATCTGCATTTCCGCGCGTTTTCTTGCTTCGTCGGCAGTCTTGTCCATATCGTGCATAACTTTTACTGTTACATCGGCAGTCTTTTTGGTTCCGGAAAATGCTAATTTCAACGCAGCATTAGACATACCTGCAGAATATGCATAGGCTGTATCAATATAGTTAACACCTGCCTCAAGGGCTTTAATAGTTAATTGCGCGGATTTCTCAACACCTTCAGAGTCATCAGGACCGATTATAGGAAATCGTCCGGTGCCTAAACCCATAGGGAAGTAATTGTCAAATACGCCCATTTCATTCACCTTTCACTTTTAACTGACAAATATAAGAAGATAGATTTTTATAAGTTTCTACATTAAAAAACTCCGTTGTTAATCTATAATTTAATTTGTTATTGTAACAGAATTCATAGAAACCACCTTATATTACATCTGCTCTGCCGCAGGGAATCTTGGCAAAACAGCCATGTATTTTTGCTTGCAATAACGGCATGACTGCCGCGCATAATCATAAAATTCGTTTAAAATTTCTCGCTTCTCTTCCCTTGAAATTAAATTATCCCGTAAATTTACAAAATCACGTTCTTTCGGCAAAAACAGTCCCATCTCTAACATAAAACATGAGTTTGAACATCTGTGCAGTTTTCCGTCATAAACGTGCATGTTTTTAATTCTGTTCTGCGGGCAATTTTTTGAGTTGACCTCTAATACATCACCCGGTTCTTTAAGGTCACGGGGAATTGTATTATCAATCCAACCATTATAATACTGGTCTTTGCCATGATATTTTTTCAAAGAATAACCTATGTTATTTTCACTGAGAAATTTAATAAACATTTCACGTTCATAAGAATTATCTCCGTAATTGCTGATGAAAACAAACAATTTCTCGCCATATGCAAGCATTGCTGCTTGCTCATCGGCGTTCGGCGCGATAGTCGCGTTAGTTTCTATCACAAGTTTATTAAAGCGGTTGTTATACTTTTCTACATAGCGGATTAATTTCGCGAAATCGCTGTAAATATATACCTCTCCGCCGACGAACTGCAACCACTCCACATGGTCAAATAAATCAAAGCAAGCATCAATGTCGCGGCAGACATCTTCAAAGGGAATATCACGGCGTTCCACACCACCGCCTGTAAACAGAAAATCACCGCAGAGCCTGCAGTTGAGAGTGCAGTTTGTAGTAGGTACTACCGCTAAACGACGGGCTATAAGCGGTTTTTCTTCTATTGCGAGGATAGTTTTATTATTACTCATTGTAATATCCCCTAATTCTTTATAATAGCAATACTCTTATAATCTCCAATCGGTATTGCTGCGATTCCATATTTTTTTACAAATTCATCCACTGCGACCGAAACCCCATGAAGCATAGAGTAATAATCATGAATAAGAATTACCCCACCAAAAGACATACGGGGATAAAATATTTCCAATCCATCTTTTATCGGTTGATATAAATCTGTATCAAGATTTACAAAAATAAATTTTTCTTTATTCAAATCAAACGTATCCGGAAAAAAGCCTTGTTTAATGATTGCATTTTGCGGATATGGTAATACTTCCATAACCTTATCAACAGACGTTTCAGTGAAATTCAAATATCCCTTTTCTAAGTGATTATCAACTGTAAATGAGTAGTCATTTTCTTGACGTTCTACAATTAAATCCCGTTTATCAAAACCCGAAAAAGTATCGAATAAATACAGCTTTTTATCTGAAAATACCCTGTTTATCTCTCGAGCAAATGCCCCTCTGTAAACTCCCACTTCGGCACAATCGCCATCTAATTTATGATAGTAACAATACTCCGCAAAATCTTCCAAAAAACGAATACGCGATGCAATGTGCAGAGGTTCATGATGCGATTCGCTCCATACTCTGTTAATTTTTTCTTTCGGAATTCTAAAATCATATAAAAGCTGTGAATATATGTCTTCAAGTCCGCTCGCGCTTGCTATATAAATTTTATCAAAATCTGTAGTCTTTAATACCGTTGGCGACAAAAGCGGTAACGGTAAATCTGTGTTATTTTCAACTTTATTATCCACAAAAAATAAAATTTCAAAACATTGTTTATACTTTTCATATAAGTATAAACCTAAATCCCCTACGCCGAATATTATTATTTTTTTCATATATACACCTCCACCTAATCATATAAGAACACTCAAATATTTACTGCATAAAGAACAGTTTCGCACCAAGAATCGGAATAATGTCGCAAGTAGAATTTATAATTAGGATTAATTGACCATATATAATTTGGTATTTGCCATAAATCTTCAAGTTCATGATAAACACATATCGCCAGTTTGGGCTTACATCTGCGGATAATTTCTTCTCCTCCTTTCAACGCTGACAATTCCGCACCCTCTATATCCATTTTTATAAATGAAACAGTCTCATCCGCAAACTCACTATCTAAAGTAGTAAGTTCTGTCTCGTGTGTTCCATGAATTTCATTTAACACAGAAGAAGCTCCGGGGTTGTCTTTCGAGAGATTTTGAATCATTAACATTCCTTTACCTATTTTATCAGTAATAGCAGCTTTTTTGATGTATAATTTTTTTACATCGCATAAATTTTGTTTTGAAGCATCAAAACAAATGGGATCAGGTTCAAACGCAAAAATCTTTTTATAACCTTTTTCACCGGCCCATAAAATAAAATCCTTAATATTTTGTCCATCATATGTGCCGCAATCAACAAAAACCTCTTCGTCTGAATGATTTAATTCTTTGAGCGAAAAATATTGTGGTTTTCCACTTACGTCTAATAAACGTTTTGCTTCTGTAAATTTTACATATGTCCAAAAAGCTGTTGTGAGTTCTGAATGAAAATAATCATCCACGCCGGCTTCTCTAAGTGAATATTCAATTTTTTGAGGATTTGCGACAGAAACAACAAGCGGGACATCAGCGTAGTCTTCTTTTCTTTTATATTCATGTATTGTTATTATCGGTTTATTATAATAATTTCCGGTTTTATTTGAATCAATGAAAGCCACAACTTCAGATTTATATACCGTTTCAATCAATTGTTTTATTAAAAAGCCATACACACCCGCACCATATAAAATAACTTTATTCGGAACTTCTTTTTCGCAACCATTTTTATCAATTATTCGGAGCGGCGAACGTTCAAATGAACGAGGTTTAAATTTATTAATTTCCTCTACCATCGTAATGCCGCGAGATAGTTGAAAGCGCAAACAATCCAAGGATATTTGGTCTCCTCGTTCGTTAAAATGAACCGCTAACTTTGTGATTATTTCTTGTGGTTTCATTTATTATAATCTCTCCTCTTCTATGTATTTTCCCACCCACTCCCTCTCAAACTCCAGAATAAACTCACTTTGAGTAAATTCATCGCGCTTCTCCCGTAACTCGCTTATCATAGCCGTCAATTGCCCCTCGCAGTCCTCAATCCCAAGCCGATTAATTTTCTCAACCATGCTAATCATGAAACTCCACTCAAAGTATTGCCACGTATGCACGTTGCTCGGAAATAACCCTGACAACCACTCTGTCCGCTCGCGGTATGTTTTTAAATATTCATCAAGCGTTTTCGCATCAAGCAAATTATGATTGGTTGTCCATGCAGAATTATTAGTTTCATGCCTGTAAAACGAATATTTGGGAAGTCCGTGATAGGCAACACAGTTCGCAAACGCAAGCAATTTGTGCATTTGAGAAATATCGTCATATACTTCATCTTCGGGAAAACGGATTTTTACCGCTAATTCTTTTTTAAACATCTTTGTCGGAAAAGCTACATTATAATATTTGCGCCAAAACAAAGTAATTAACGCATCTTCTGCGGTCATAACGCGCTTTTCATCGTAGTTTTTATCTTCCGCGCCGCAAATCGAAACATCGGCATTGCTTTCAGTTGCAAGATTATACAAAAATTCAAGAAAATCAGGCTCACACCAGTCATCATCGTCAATGAACGCTATGTAATCGCCTTGCACCGCGTCAAGTCCGGTATTCCGTCCGCTCCCGATATTTCCGCGCTCACGATGAATTACGCGAACTCTGCTGTCTTTTTCGGCGTATTCATCTGCAATTTTTCCGCTTCTGTCACTTGAGCCGTTGTTTACAATGATATATTCGAAATCCGTGAATGTCTGCGTCAAGATGCTTTCAATCGCACGGCTTACAAGATTTTCACGATTATAAGTCAGCATTATGACCGAAATCTTTGGATTCATTAATTTTTCCACACCTTCCACTTAGCTTTAACACACGCCCATTCTTCTTCAAACGCATTATAGTTTTAGATAATTTGAAATCCTCAATACTCTCAAAGGTAATTCTAAGAAGCCGTGCTACAAATCGTTTTAGCAAACGCGGATATTTTACGAATACCATTTTACAGAGTATATCTTCTTTTAAGGTATGTTTGAGTTTAGTCATATGATATGATTGCTCCTTTATGTTTCTATTTTATCACGATTTTATTTAAAAGTCAATCAAAACTTTATCAGCAATTATAAAAAATCAATGAACAGATTTCGTTGTTAATTTCTGTCAGATTCTGTTTTTGACTTTGAAAGGACTTTTTTTCTTGCCAAGTACGGTAAAATCATAATTAGTGATAAGGACTTAACTTCTTGTGATTATTTCATAAGCAACGCTTTCGTTTTTTGTACGCTCTAAGTCTCTGCCCGGTACAAATTCACTGTTAATCACATAAATGTGAAGTTCAGGCGAAAAAACATCATCACTTCCGTACATTGCGAATACGCAAGTAAAATAACCAATATCCGGTTTATCGCCCGGAGTTATCGTCACTTTTGGTTGAGAGTCGGATGGTTTTGGGGCATAGACGGAATTATCAAGGTGCGACCTAATCGCCATAGTCACCATATAGTCAGTAGGAGAGCCGTTTATTACTTTGATATACCCTGAACAACCGATTGCCCCGAATGTTCTTCGGTTTCCCCAAAAGGCGTATATCTGGTAATTGTCAAGCCGATTCATTATACCGCTATCGGGGAACAGTTCTTTTTTCATGACTTCCGCAAGCAGCTTTGATGCTGTCTTCGTTTCTTCAGGCGTTGTCGGAGTTAAATCATCTTTAGGAATACCTGATATTTCACAAAGAGCATATACAGCAAAACAATTATAACACAAAAATATTAACAAGTCAACAAGCAACCTAATAATTAGCGGAGTTGCTGCCGCTTAGAAAGTTTAGCAGCTACCCGCTTTATAAGGGTACAGTTTATAAAGGGTTGAAATATCCAGAATGGTTTCTATATTTCTTTTCGATATAAAACGCAATACGCCTTTCCGCTGAAAACCGAAACAACATCAATCGTAAATCCGTCGTTTTCACTTGTTAATTGCTCCGGTGTATACCGCTTATATCCGAATTTTGTATGAGAGAAACGCGACAGAGTTTCATTGGTAAAAAGGGAGTTAATGAAAAGCCCGCCCGGCTTCAGTACACGCCTGATTTCTTCCATTGTGTCATTGAGATTTTTCCAAAAGTATACCGTGTTAATCGTATATATTTTATCGAAAGTACAGTCGCTGAATGGCGTTTTGTTCATGTCTTGACGTATAAAGTTCATTCGCCCGCTTTTTATGAACTTGCGATTGCGCTTTGAAGCAAACTTAATGGCACTCGGAGAAATATCTATACCTGTAAGTGTGCAATCAAAGCGGTTCGCAAACATATTCAGCACATATCCGTTCCCGCAGCCGATATCTAAAACGCTGTCGGTATCCGAGGGTGATAACAGTCGAATCGTTTCTTCATATAACGGGCGATTTTGTCGGCTCATAACAGAAGAAACAGCTCTGCCGCCAAGTCCTGACGGGTTGCTGAGCTGTCTTGCTATAAACCTGTTTAAACCGGAAGAGCGGCTCTCGCTTTCATTTATTTCAAAGCGTTCCACAAAGAAAAGCTCGGTGTTGCAATATCTGCAAAACCTTGTGGTGTCGTGGTCATATTTCATGCAGCGCGGACACTTTTTCATAATTTACCTCTTATAGTTACTGCGTAGTTACATGTTTATCCGGAAGCGTTGTGAAAAAATCGCTTTCATCTTGTAATAACTCACTTTCAAAAATACCTCAATTAAAATAATTATTCAAATTATGAACTATTGAGGGTTTTCTTTTGTCAAAATATGTTATATTATAGTTATATAACATCATGACGAACCGACAAAATGAGTGAACAAATGAGAAGTTTTAATAAACCGTTTTACATTGCTATAGGCAAAAGAGTAAAACAGCAACGGGTCAGTAAAGGCTTTTCGAGGGAGAAATTAGCTCAAGAAGGAGATATTTCCGATAAGTTTCTGTATGACATCGAGGTGGGAAACAAGGGAATGTCCGCCGATACTTTATTCCGCATAAGTATCGCGCTTGATGTTTCGGCAGATTGGCTACTTAGAGGGGAGGTATAAATATAAATGTGGGATATGGGATTTCCTGGCGTTATAACGGAAAAACGGGAACTCAGAGCGCCTAAATGGCATAAAGATTATGATATGTCATGTGATGATGCATTGGAAGATATTATTAAAGAATTTGATACTCGCGAGAGTTGGAAATCCGGTTTTTCAAATATTTTATGGGGAAATAAGTTTAAAACAAATAATATAGCACTCGACATACATAGTAAAATAATTATTAAGGAAAAATATGGGAAAGTTGAATATGCATTTAATTCTACTACCGGTAAAAATGAGATAACGTATAACGGCGCATGGGATATCGGACATAAACAAGGTTTAGAATGGTGGAGAATTAAAGTAGCTGTAAAAAAATACATAGAAAAACATTCTGTATTTGATACAAACATGATGCAAACGACCGTTTCGTCAAAATACATCAATACTGCTAAAGAAGCGATTAGGACTATCCACAATACAGTTGAATTCTTTGAACCTGAAAATTGCAAGGATAACAGAGACCGAAAAGGTGAACACCCTTACATAACACCTCCGGTAGGACATTTTATGCATATTTATGAGCGTAATGTACAAACACATTTGGACGTGGTTTTCCCTTGCAGTTAATCATGGTGCAAAAATAAAGAGGTAATCATGAAATTTTGGAGAAAAAAAGACTCAGGAAAGAAAAACGAGGGCGGTATTACGCTTGCGGACATTATCCGCGGGCTTCAATATTGCGTCAATTCCAGCCGGCAAATGGCGATGCGTCAGCATATTGTGGAGTTTGCGGAGTTTATAGATGAAGACAACAAGCCTCATTCCAGAATAATAAAAATCAATGAACAAGCCGCGATGGAAGTTCCTCTTATTTGCATGATTAATCATAATTCGCTCGCTCTTGATGAGATGGACGTTAATATGAAACTCGTTGTCAGGAATATGGATTTGAAAATTCCCCAAGAAAATCCGGAACCTTCCGAAGCGAACGAATTAGATGAAATTATCGCACCCGAATATTTATCGCGCACTTCGTTTTCTGTTGACCTTGACAGCGCGAAGGTTGACCGCAGAAACACCCGCCTGAAACTCAATCTCAAGTTCAAGTCGGGCGCACCGCCCGAAGCAGTAAGCAGGGTAATCGAGAAATTAAACGGACAGCTTATGGCATACTCTCTTAAAAAACCGGACGAGGAGTCCGAAGAATAATAAAATCATAAAGGAGAATTTAACATGAATCACGATGTGGTAAGCGGCATAGTCAATAATTTACCGATTGAAAAAATGGTTGCGGCTCCGCTTATGGCTGCAATTAAGGCGCAAAGCGAAATGAGCATGCAAATGGCGAGGTTTATCGACAATGTCGGCGTTGATACAGACGGCAATATCCGAATGGTTACATTCAAGTATCAGGAAAACGTAACCACTCCCGCCGTGTATAAAGAAGACGGTTCATTAGAAACCCCGGCAGAAACTAAATTGAGCGACCGCTACATACAGGCGCCTTTCCTCGCTTTGACGGGGATTCCGAACCTTGCTGTAGAGCATGTGAACATTTCATTTGAGATTGAGGTGAACACTGCCGAGGACACCAAGTCGAAAACTGATACAAGTCTTTCAAACGAAACAAGCGCGGAATATAAGTCGTGGTGGTCTCCCGTAAAAGCTTCTACGAAATTCACGGGTTCTGTCACGCATTCAAACGAGCAAACGCGGCACACCGATACTCGTGCGAAGTATACATTCAATGTCAGCGCGAGAAAGCAGGCACCGCCGGAGGCGTTCATGCGTATAATCGACGCGATTACTAACGGCGTTGCAAATCCGACGGCAGCAGAACTCACGGATAATCTCAGCACAGACGGACACGGAGTGAAAAAAGCAAGCTAATTTGTAAATATTGCTTCCCTGCGGAAAAACGAGTTTCCGCAGGGAGGTAATTGACGGAAAGGACACACGTTTATGCTTACGCCGGAACAAAAAGAATCTATTAATCGATTTTTAAATGACATTGGAAACAGACCTATGGCAAGAAGCTTTAATCTTGCAATAAGTAATTATAGGATAGTCAAATTAAGTAAAATAGTCAAGACTAAAAAGATATGTAGACAAATAGGTATGATTGAGTACTTGCAAAATATGGTAGTCATGAATATTTGTACGAGTATTGCCGAATTTGAGTCTTCTGTCGATGATGCATTTAATGGAATAATAGAAAAATATAACATAGCAGAAGATAATCCGATAATGCTTATGGCAAATCATTTTGAGAGAGATTTTCGCCAAAAATTGAAAAAAGCTATAAATCATTTTGAGAGAGATTTTCGCCAAAAGTTGGAAAAAGTTATAAACCCTTTAAGGATGGAAGAATTTTTAATAAGACAAGGTTTTACGCAAGCTCAATTAGATATGGATGAGGATTTCGATGACGGAAGCGGTGATTATCATGTAGAAGGAAGAAGACAAGCATATCCGTTTAGTTTCAGCACTCAAACAGAAAATTTTTTTATAAACGTTATTAATTGTCAAATGCCAAATTGTTTAATCCCCGAAATCCCATTAAAACGTAATGCAAATAAAAATGACGATACTTCTCTTAACTTAGACCATGAACCGGACTTATCAATAAGGTTCAACTTCGGAGAATATCGCCTCACTGTGGACGAACGCAGAATGTCGTACAATGATGTAACCAGATTACGTGCTGTACATCGAATTTGCAATTTAAGAAAAGGGCGTGTGCCTTATAACCGCAATTTATTAATCAAAATGAACCGAAACTAACAACTTATAAAAAATCAAATAAATTACAGGAGGAAAAAATCATGGCAATCAGCGTAAAAAACACCGGCTCACAACCTTGTGAGGTATCAGTCAACCAATGGGGAGCAGGAGAACAGACAGGCTTTTTCACATTAAAAGGCGGCGATAAAGGCTCATGGAACCGCACCGACAAGCGGGGATTTGTGATGAGCATTAAACGCGGCAATTTGACTTATCCGTTTTTCGTTACGGCGAATTCCGAAGTCGATATTAACGAAAGAAGAATACTGATTGATAATCAAGAAGCCCATCCGGTTTATGAACCGATTCCCGTAACTTAGAGTCTGTTTAACATAATATTTACAAGTTAAAATTACATGAGGAGAATTAACCTATGTCAACTTTCCTAACCCCCGACAAAACAATCACAATAAACGGCGTAACCGTCAATCAAAAAATTGTTCCTGCGGCTTTCAAAGCACCGAAGGATGTATCCTCATGGGTCAAAAAAGGACAGAACATCAAACCCAATCGCAAACTAAACGACGGAACAGGCAAACCGCGCGGAGTTTGCATCCACAATACAGAAGCAATAAAGATTCCGGCGGGAACTACAATGGCGGAGCAATATATCCGCTCAACTTATAACGGTAACATGGTGGGAGTAATTGTTACTTATTACGTTGACGATAAATGCGCGTGGCAGTTGTTGGAAGATAACGAGCAGGGCTGGCATGCCGCAGACGGAATTTCCCGTAAAGCGACCGCTCGTCCCGTTAAAACCATCGGCGGAAACCTTGATTGTATTTCTTTTGAAATCATCGGGGACTGCGCCAAAGCGAATGATAACGCCGCACGGATTGCAGGATATTTGCTGAAAAAATATACCCTTGCTGTTGATGATGTTTACGGACATATATTTTTCAGCGGTAAAAATTGTCCGATGTATATTCTAAAAAATAACGGATGGGATAAATTTAAGAATTTAATTCGTGGGTATATTTGAGATAAAATTGAAAATATCAGTATACTTATAAAACAAGTTCAATTTTTTCACTTCCCCACGCAAAACCGCCTGAACACCTCATCAATCACAGTTTCGCTCACGCTCTTCCCCGAAAGCTCGTAAAGACTTTCAAGCGCGCTTTCAAGCGTAACGCCGAGCATATCAAGCGCGTAACCTGCTAAAATGCCGTCGATTGCCCTTTCAAGCGCGCTTTCGGCAATAGCGGCACATTCGCGCTGACGCTCGTTCGCGATGAAACCCGCCGACATATCCACACGACCGAGTTGCAGTGTTTTGCAGATTACCGAGGTTAGCGGCTCAAACGAAGCCTCGTCTTTCGCCGTAATTTCAACCACACTTCCAAACTGCGTGGCAAGATAGGTTAAATCAAGCCGGTTTTCCAAATCGGCTTTGTTTATTACGCAAATAACAGTCTTGCCTTTCAGTTTTTCGATTAATGTGTAATCTTCTTTTTCGAGCGGGCGGGAATTATCAAAAACAGCTAATGCAAGCTCGCACTGTTCAAGCCGATTCAGCATGTTATTGATGCCGATTTCCTCAACCTCACGGACAGTCCGCTCCAAATCCTCCGTATCGCGCAGACCCGCGCAGTCACAAAGGCGCAGAATAATTTCACCGATATTCACACTTTCTTCAATAATATCGCGTGTGGTTCCGGCTATATCGGTGACAATACTGCGGTTGCTTTTAGTGAGCTGGTTCATGAGCGTGGATTTCCCCGCGTTTGGCTTGCCGACGATTGCCGTCAGCACACCCTCCCGCATAATCCTGCCGACCTCAAAGCTTTCAAGCAAAAGCTGTAACTTGGTTCTGCAATCGGCAAGCTGCCCGAGGAACGAGCTTGTTTCAAAACTGTCAAGGCTCTCGTCAGGATAGTCAATCCAGGCGGCGATTTGTACGGTTATGTCGAGTATAATGCTTGAAATTTCTTCGGTTTTGCGGAAAAGCGCACCTTCTCTTTGCGCTAAACTGCACGTTAAATACTGTTTGCTATGCGAGTTAATTATATCTATGACAGATTCGGCTTGTGTAAGTGAAAGCTTGCCGTTAAGGAGTGCGCGTTTTGTAAACTCTCCGGCTCCCGCAAGCCGCGCACCGGCATTAAGACATGCGCGCAAAACCCGCTCGGTAACATAAATTCCGCCGTGACAGGAAATCTCGGCGACATTCTCTCCGGTGTAACTGTTTGGCGCAAAAAAAATCGTCAGCATACCGTCGTCGATTTTTTCTTCACTGTCAAAAATGTTTCCGTAAACGGCGGTGTGCGATTTTAACTCCATAACCTCCCCGCTCACGGGCATGAAAACTTTCCGCGCCACATTAACAGCGCTTTCGCCGGACACACGGATTATTGAAAGCCCGCCGACTGCCCGCGGGGTTGCTATAGCGGCGATTGTATCCATTATGAGAACAACCTCCCCCAAAACCCCTTGTTTTCGGGGGATTCTTCTTTTTCTTCGTCCTCCTCGTCTTCGAGAAGCTTTGCGCCTTCAACCGCCTGAATCATAAGCGGCTTTTTAACAAGCTCGTCCGCGCTTTCGTTTTGCAGGTAGGTGTAGACGCTTTCAGGTTTGCTTATAACAAAATCCGATATATTTTCCGACTCAAGCAGGCGCTCCAAGCCTTCAGCCATATCTTCGCGAACCTGCTCCTCCATTGTTTCGTAATAACGCTGGCTGGTTATATTGAATTCCTCAACAGGATTTTTCCCGCCCACGCTCGTAAGGTGAATCCCCTCGCGCAGTGAAGATGTGTAGATTAAATAATCGCTCCATGCCTCGTTAATCACGCTGAGAATTAATTCACGCTGTAAATTATTTACCGCTTTCCCGCCAAATTTCTCCGTTGCCACGGCATATTTATCGTCAGCTATAAGCGCCGAGTTATCCGACTGCCAGAATTCCGGCTCGTTTTCACCCGTGACGAATTTTTTGCGCGCATTGAAAATCGCTTCCCTGTGCTTCTCTGAAATCATAGAGAATTTAAGCAACCGCTTACGTTCGGCAAGCCTGTCCCCTTCTGAAATCCGTTGAATCCGTTCAACTTCTTTCACGACATTTTTATCCGTAATTGCCTCCTCGGTGTACTTAGGGTAACGAAAACGTCCAAGCAATTTTTTAAGCTCGTACTTCACCATTAGTAAATCGTCAAGCGCGGTGAACGCTTTGCTTTCTCCCACGTCGCCCTGCCTGCCTGTTCTGCCGCGAAGCTGACGGTTAATCCTCGAACTCTCACGCATAGAGGTGCAGATTACATACAGCCCGCCCGCGCCGGCGGCTTCTTCCCTACTGCTCTGGTCATAACCGCCGAGCAGAATATCAACCCCGCGCCCCGCCATGCTTGTAGAAATAGTTACGGTTTTGAAAGCTCCCGCGTTTTTGATGATTTCGGCTTCGGCTTCATCGTTCTTGGCGTTGAGGACGGCGGCTTCTATGCCGGCTGACTTCAACTCGGCTGTAAGCAACTCACTCTCCTCGATACTTTCTGCGCCGACTAACACCGGCTGTCCTTTTTCATGAGCGCGGATAATTTCGCGCTTTATGGCGGCAAGTTTAAGCTCGTAGTTATAATAAATTTCCATAGGGCGGTCAACTCTGCGCGACGGAACGTGCGGCGGGATTTTCGCGGGTTTTAAGTCATACAGCAGCTCGAATTCCTCCTCGGACGGAAAAACAGTCCCCGTCATTCCTGACAAATGCTCATACTGTCGAAAAAAATATTGAAGCGGGACAGTTCCCATCACTACACCGCGCAGTTCCGCTTTAATCCCGTGCTTTAATTCAACAGCACCCTGCAACGCTCCGGGATAGCGGCGGTTCTTCGCCGCCCTTCCGGTGAATTCGTCAATTATAAGAATTGCACCGTCTTTAACGATATAATCCACGTCTTCTGTAAGAACAAAATTCGCTTTTAAGCAGTCGTTCAAATCCGACAGTATCGGCTGACTCCTGTCCTCATACAAGTCAACACCGAAATATTCTTCCGCTTTTTCAATTCCGCTGTCCGTTAGATACGCAGTTTCGTCCTCTTCAGAAAGCCCGTAGTTTTTCTCTGTCAGTGTTTTTATGAAAGCAAATGCGTTTTCAAGCTCTGCGTCTGTTTTTGCCGGTACGCTCCCCGCAATCACGAGAGGAATACGCGCTTCATCAATTAATATGCTGTCAGCTTCATCAACGATAGCGACATCAAATTTTTTGTGCAGAATATCCTCGGGCTTGTCTGCCACAAAGTCCCGCAGAAAATCAAAGCCGCATTCTTTTGCGGTGTTGTAGACAACATCGCATGTATATACGCTTTTCCGCTCATTTTTGGGCGTGACTTCGGTAATGAATCCGACACTGACGCCCAAAAGGTCGTAAATCGGCTTCATCCAGTGAAAATCACGCTTTACAAGATAATCGTTGTAGGTGAGAATGTGAACGCCGCGGTCGTCTAAAGTATGCAAAAATGCCGCAAAAACCGCTGAAATTGTCTTTCCCTCACCGGTTTTCATTTCAATCACCCTGCCGTTATAAAGCTCCCACGCCGCCTCGATTTGTTCGTCATACGGCGCAAGCCCCAAACCATTTTGGCAGGCGTTACAACACGCCGCGAAAGCGCTGTTAACCTCGCTTTTCGCAGTTTTTAACAGTTCCGTGAGCGGCTCTTTGGCAAGCTCGCGGATTTTTTCAATTGAGTAAGTTAAATTCTTCATAAACATAGTATAACATATAAGATAAGGGTAAAGCAAGACTAAAAACGAAATCGACAACAAAAATTTTTGAGGGTATTGAACTAAAACACTCTCGAAAGACGATTGACTTTTCTTGTGTTTCTGTGCTATAATAATACTTAAATTCAATAAATTTGTTTATTGGATTTTAGAGATGGCGCTGTTGCGACGGCGCCCTATAATCTTTCGGGAGATATAAATTATATGGAAAAAATTCTAATCGTTGAAGATGATATACACATAAATAATATGCTCTGCGAATTGCTTAGGCTAAATAATTATACGCCTCATGCCGCTTTTTCCGGTACGGAGGCTATTCTGCTTTTATCCGGGGAGCAGTTTTCGCTGATTCTGCTTGACCTTATGTTGCCGGGCAAGACAGGAGCAGAGGTGCTTGAAGAAATCCGCATAAAATCTGCTGTTCCTGTGATTGCTTTAACCGCAGTCAGCGATAAGGAAAGCGTCGTCGCCCTATTAAAAGCAGGGGCGAACGATTACATAACAAAGCCGTTCGATAATTCGGAGTTGCTTGCACGGATTGAAGTGCAATTACGGAGCAATGCCCCTGCACAGGCTCAACAATTACGCTTTAACGCTCTTACACTTGATTTAGAACGGTTTGACGGCTTTATTAAAGAGCAATCGCTCGGTTTATCCAAGCGTGAATTTGAAATATTAAAACTGCTTATGGAAAATCCGCAAAAGGTTTTCACAAAGAATAATTTATATGAAAGCGTATGGAATGATGAATTTATGGGCGATGATAACACTATCAACGTGCATATAAGCAAACTCCGCTCGAAAATTGCCAAATTTACGGATAGTGAGTATATTCAGACCGTATGGGGAATCGGGTTTAAGATGAGTTCTGCGACCGGCGGCTCGCCGGTTTAAGACTTTTTTAAGACTTTATTTATGGTTTTTTTAGACTTGCGTGGTAGAATGTGATTATCAAAGCAAAAGGAGAACGTACATGAACATATTGCAAACACGCAATATCACTAAACAATACGGCAAAACAAAAGCGGTCGATAACGTAAGTATGGCGATTCAAAAAGGAGATATTTACGGCTTAATCGGGAAAAATGGTGCGGGTAAAACTACCCTCATGCGAATGATTACCGCATTAACTTTCGCTAATAACGGCGAGTTAGAATTATTCGGACAAACATCGGAATCGGGATTGAACAATGCTCGCCGCAGAATGGGCAGTGTTGTTGAAACCCCCGCACTTTACCCAAACCTAACAGCACAGCAGAACCTCGAATACTACCGCATACTTCGCGGAATCCCCGACAAATCCGCAGTCAATAACGCACTGCAAGCTGTCAAACTCACCGATACAGGCAAGAAGAAATTTAAAAACTTTTCGCTCGGTATGAAACAACGGCTCGGACTTGCCCTTGCCCTTCTTAACAATCCGGATTTTATTATTCTTGATGAACCGATTAACGGGCTTGACCCTATGGGGATTGTGGAAATGCGTGAGATGATTAAAAATCTCAACGCAGAGCGCGGAATTACTTTTATGATTTCAAGCCATATTTTAAGCGAATTGTCACTGATTGCCACGCGCTACGGTATAATCCATGACGGCAGATTGATTAAGGAACTGACCGAAGAAGAATTGCGGGAGCAGTGTCAACGATGTCTGTCTGTAAAAGTAGATGACACGGCGAAATGCGCTAATATTCTCGAAACCGTATTGAACACTACAAAATTCAAGGTTGTGGGTGATAACGAAATTCGCCTTTACGATTATTTCGATAATTCTTCGGAAGTGACGTTTCAGCTTAACGCTAACGGCGTTCGTGTATCGGCTTTGAGCGAAATCGGCGATAATCTTGAGGATTATTTCGTGAATTTAATAGGGGGTGAACACTGTGCGTAATATAATAAAAGCTGATTTATACAGGATATTTAGAAGTAAGGGTGTGTATATCACACTGCTCATATTCATAGCTACCGCTATATTACAAGTGACATCTAACGGCGAAGCGGCGATTGGCGTTTTTGCAGGTGCGCCGTTAGAAGTGCCTTATGAGGAAACCGCGTCCGCTCCTAACCTTGGCGAAGGTAATATGATGAGAATTATAACGGGAAAATCCGCGCCTTTTATTATCGCAACATATACTGATAATTTAATCTTTTTTCTGCTGCCTTTTATCGTGTTTATCTCCGCTGCGGATTTTAAGAACGGCACCGTTAAGAATCTGCTTTCGAGCGGCACAAACAGGGTGAAGTATTACTTCGCAAAATTAATAATGATTACGGGAGCGAGTATTTTTCTAATTCTGTTAAACTTGTTTGTTACAATTATAACTGCTACAATAAAAAATGGATTCAAGGGTAGTTTTAATATAGCGTGGTTATCGCAAATCGCCGAAATTTATCTGCCGCAGTTGTACTTGCTGTTCGTTTTTGGCTGTATCGGAGTGTTTTTTATTTTTATCTTTAAAAACACTGCCGCTCTCAATACGATTTATATCGCTTATTCTTTTCTGCCGGTTATAATTATTTCAATTCTGCTCAGTTTTTCTGAGAAGTTTGAGTTTTTACCCGAATATGACCTCGTACTCAACATGAAGTCGTTTGCATATTCTTCCGAAATGGACATTGTCAATTTTATGGCACCGAATTTAACACGGACTTTAATACTCGGCGGCGTGTATATAATAGCTTGCACAATCGGCGGGATTGCCTTGTTTAGAAAAAGCGAGGTGAAATGATATGGCGAAAATCATAAAAGCAGATTTATACAGGATTTTCAAAGGTGTCGGTATTTATATAACCCTTGTGATTTTTATAGCGCTTGTCGTATGGCAGTCGCTCGCATATATCGACAGAACGACAAGCGTAAGGGTGCATATCAGCGACTTGCCGGAGCCTTTAATGGTTGGCGAAATGACGATAACGGATTTCTACGGCAATATTCATAAAGTAGATTTTAATGAGAAAGATTTATTTTTTGCAACAACAAAAGATAATTTTCATGTGATGAGTGGACACTATAATGAAAAAAATGAATTAATTCACGAAATGATGCTTTATGGTATCATTAAAGTGCATTTGGTTGAAGTGCAAAATCCCGAAATAGTGAGGACAATTCATGAAATGCAATTAGCTAATTTAATTTTCTTAGGAGAGGAAAACTGGAAATATCATATAGAGAATTCATGGATAGTAACAGATAAAACCGGAAAAGCTATGCCCTTTAATATGGCAGATTTGACTCAGCTGATTATTTATGTTCTGCTTTCCGTTATTGTAATCATTACTGCCGCCGATTTTTCACGCAAAGGAGGAACAGGCAGAAACACAATCGCCGGGGGGACAGGAAGAACTCAATATTATTTGTCAAAACTGATTCTAACATCGTTGTTCTGCATTGTATTATTATTGATTCACATTATTTTACCGATGATAATTGCGATAATTGTAAATGGCTTCGGCGAAAATTTCAGACAAAGATATTTTGCGGGGTTGCTCGGAGTTTATCTCCCGCAGTTGTATTTGATGTTAGCTTATAGTTGTGTCGGGACATTTCTTACTCTCGTTTTCAAAAATAAAGCGGTTTTAATCAGTGTTTATTTAGCTTTCGTGCTGATTCCGTTATTTACAAACCTCTACTACTCTGACTTAATAAAATATGATTTGCAGTTCAATATGATGGCTTATTCTTATAATCATTATCAAATCCCACCCGATTTGCTCAGAACTTTAATACTCGGCGGCGTGTATATAATAGCTTGCACAATCGGCGGGATTTTACTTTTCAGAAAGGCTGAGGTGAAGTAATGAGAAACATTATCAAAGCTGATTTATATAGAATTTTCCGTAGGTTTGGTGTGTATATCACGTTTGCGATATTCATTGTTATGACAATCATACAAGTAGCAGGAAACGGAACATTCGGAGTACATTTCTTCCCGCAACCAATTGAAACTATTGATGAAATTGCTTATTATTATGACAACGATGGTAATATAATCGGCGAGTATAACCCTAAATATGCAAGAATTATTCAAACAGATGACGGCATAGAATTTGAATCCATCGACCCGTATAATCCAACAAAAACAGGTAAAGCTGCCCCCATTATTTTGGCAGGTTATACTGATAACTTAATCTACTTTCTGCTGCCGTTTATTGTTTTTATTATAGCTGCCGATTTTTCGCATGGTGCTGTGAAAAACGTGTTTGCAAGCGGTACGAACAGGGGCAAATATTATTTTGCAAAACAGATTTTGGTTGCGGGGGCAAGCGTTGTTCTTATACTGTTGAATTTAATCATTATAATTGTAACAGCTATAATCGTGAACGGTTTTGGCGGCAGTTTTGATTTAGAATTCATTAAGCAACTTGCTGAAATATATCTGCCGCAGTTATTCTTGTTGTTTACTTTTGGCTGTATCGGTACGTTTTTGACATTCACCTTTAAGAGTACAGCAATTATGAACACGGTTTATATTGTCTACACACTTGCGCCAATGATTATTCTTTTAATGCTGAGTCAGAAATATGACAGTTTATACAATTACGACCTTATATTAAATATGAAGTCATTTGCATATATCGGTCAAAATGTTTTAATGAATCCAAGTTTGACGAAAGCGGTGTTTTTGGGAGGAGTTTATATATCAGCTTGCACAATCGGCGGGATTTTACTTTTCAGAAAGGCTGAAATCAAGTGATAAAGAAAGATATTCGGCAAATCAATCAAACTCTTGATTTAATCAAGAACGAGGACACCAACACCAAACTGACTACACAGACCTTTGATAAAGAGGTCTGTGTGTTGTGCAATAATATCAATGCCATTCTTGATGAACGGCGAAAAGTTATAACCGAATGTGAACGCACAAACAACGAATTTAAGAGAGCGATTACGAATATTTCACACGATATGCGGACGCCGCTGACTTCCGCACTCGGCTATTTGCAAATGCTTCAAGACAAAGATATTGCGCCCGAAAAACAAGCGGAATATATAGATATTATCGAAAGCCGTTTGCAATCGCTTTCTGCTTTAATGAACAGCTTATTTGAATATGCTCGTGTGATAGAGGGAAAAGAACAGATTGATGTTCAAAAAGTCAATGTTTGTAATGTTTTGCGTGATGTGCTTTCAGAATTTTACGCCGACCTTGAAAATAAAGGGTTTAAGGTAGATGTAAATATTCCCGATGAGTCTGTGAATTATTTTTGCTACCCTGCAATGCTTAGGCGAGTGTTACAGAATTTGCTAAAGAATGTTTGTACTCATGGTAGAGAATATTTGCGTGTAACCCTGCGTGATAACGTCATAGAAATTGCTAATAAAGCTGATTTGAGCGAGGTTGATGTTGACAAAATATTCGAGCGATTCTATACTGCCGATTTGTCACGAACAGGCAAAAATACAGGATTGGGGCTTGCGATTGCCCGTGAGTTGACGGTGCGAATGGGCGGGGAGATTACGGCGAGGGTTGAGGGGGAATTGTTGATAGTGAAGTTCAAATTAAACGGAAGTTGTGAACACAATCTAATTATAATCGCTCAATCGTAAAAACTTCATCAGCCGATTCCGCAACCTCGCGTGAATGAGTAGAGATAATAACGCAACTACCATCTTTTTTCGCAAACTTAACTAAATCTTCAATTATTCCCGATTGATTTATTTCATCAAGGCTTCCCGTCGGTTCGTCTGCAAGAATTATTTTCGGTTTATGAGATATTGCTCGTGCGATTGCTACACGTTGTTGCTCACCGCCTGACAGTTCAATAACTTTACGTCGGCGTTTTTTCTCGTCAATGCCGAGATTATCAAGTAAATCTGCGGCGTACTTTTTTCCGTTCTCAACTTTATATTTACTTATATCCATAGCCATAACCACATTTTCAACAGCATTAAACCTGTGCAAAAGATTAAATTGCTGAAAAACCATGCCTATGTTTTTGGCGCGATAACGGTCGCGGTTCATTGTTTTTAAGTCTGAGCCATTATAAAGAATACTGCCGTCTACGCAACAGTCAAGTCCGGCGAGAAGCGACAGAAGTGTCGTTTTTCCTGAGCCGGAAGCCCCTAATAATGCGTAAACGCGCCCTGCTTCAAATGATAAGTTTAGGTTTTTGATTACCATATCGCCCTTACCATATTTGTAAGAAATGTTTTTTGCTTCTAAAACTGCCATAATTTTTCTCCTTATTTGTGTTTTTGAATTAATTTTAGTGGTGCGCTGTTTGAGATTAAAACATTGCTTAGTGCTGATGAAATCAAAGTAACCGTAAACGCCGCCCATAGGGTATATAAAAACGCTTGCCAATTAAACCTAAACATATTATCCGTGCTAAATGTTTCTATTAATATTTGCTCTGTTTCGGCGTCTATGCTTAACAGTGAAAAAGCAAAGTGTTTATGAAATATAAGCATCGCACATAGTGAAAAAACCAAAGCTGAACTCATTAATAAAATGTTCTCAATCAGCAAGCGCACCCATGCCCTGCCTTTACCCATTCCGAGCGCCCGTAAAACTCCAATTTCATAACCCCGTCCGAGACTTAACATGTATTGAAGAAAGGGCAAAACTACAATACACAAAATTATAACGAGTACCGCTGTCGCCAATAAAGATGAAATAGATGATTGTATTAACCTCTGTATATAAAATAGCCAATCATATTCCATGAGAAGCTCAAAGTCGGTAAACGACTGTCGAAACTCCGCAAAAATTCGCATTATTTCCTGTCCCATAAAAAATGTGTTTAAAAGCAAGGTTACAGGCGTAAATGCCGTAATTAATAAAATAACATATATAGCGTTTTTCAGGGGATTTTTACAAATACTTTTAATTATCATTTTAATGCTCCGTCATGGTTTTCATAGGCTCGTGGCGGGAGATGAATAGAACGGCGAAAAAGCTCACGATAACAGCAAACGTAATTATAATGAGGAAAATAAAGAACAAATCAAATAAATCTGCAGATAGAAAAAAAGCGTGATTTCTTGCGGCACTGTAAGCAAAATTATCCAAAACATGTCCTTTATAATTTCCTGTTACAAAACTCTCATTTATCATCGAAATAGCTTGAATGTTATAGATATATCCGACGATATTAATAAATGTATTAATATATAAAACCCAAGCTATAATAAATGCAAATAACAACACAATAAAAACTTCACTCGAAATTAAAACAGATGTTTTTATTCGTGACATTCCTCTTGTACGGAAAACACCTATATCATATGTACGGTCTTTAAGTATATAAAAAACTATTAAAATGCAGAATATAATACTTGCTATATTTACAATGATTAAAAACCACGTAAAACTATTTTCGGTTTCTTCAAAAATGAAAAGAACGGTGCGTAGTGTTTCTCCGCTATCCAATGTTACAAATTGTTCCGGTAATAAATCTTCTAATTTGTTGACATAGTTTATTATACTCATTTCATCATGAGTGTAATAAACTAACGCATCATAGCCTAAATCAATATTTAAGACACTAAAAGTTATTAAATCCTTTGAAGACGGTGAAACAGTTAAAATTTGATTAAAACTTATATTGTTTTTACTGGCAGATGTGAAATGACCTTCTCGAATTCCTGCCTCATTTGTAAGTGAATTAAATATTTTCGGAGTTACTAAAACTAATTCATTTATTATTTCATTAGTATTATCTTCATATATACCAACAATTTTAAGATTAAAATATTGAGGATTTCTGTAGAAAATGAAAATCTCTATATAATCACCAACAGCTAATCCATTCAAATTTGCAAGTTCGTTACTGACATTACATTCATCTGTGTTTTCAGCAAAGCGACCATCAATTATTTTTCTATCGCCGATTCTAAAATGAGTAGATTTACTAATATCAGAGTAAATAATCAGGTCAAATGGCGTATTCCCCTCATCACGTATTATCCAATCTGACCATTCATCCGAAAGGATTGATGGTATTGATTTAAGTGTATTTGAACCTGCTGGACGTTGATTAAAGGCATAATAATCGAATATGTATTCACTCATGATAAAACTTTTAATAAAATCATCATCAATATTGACTCTTTCAAGCGAGTGCATCGGTTCGCTAAAAAAGCCATTTTCTGTGACAATAGCAACGGCAGCATATTTACCAATATGTTGTTCGTAAGCTTTTATTATGTTTTTACGAATAGCAAAAGAACACATAAGCATAAATAGTATTAGCGTAAAGATAATTAAAAGTGGAATATATATTTTCTTTGTTTTGAAAATGTTGATAAAAACATATTTTAACAATACAAACCTTCCTTTCATTAAGAAATAAGTTTTATGTACCATTCCGTTTTTAATATTAAAATAATGGAATGGTACACAAACACATTTCTTTAAAACGCAACTTAACTCTAAGAATGAATTATGTCTCATAATAATTGCAATAAATTGCAATTATAGATGAAGTTACCATCTTTCATAGCATTTTAAACAATAACCGATACCAGAATAAGGCGGACCGTACCATTCATGCCGCGTCCCACCGTGGGAAGAACTGGGAACACCCAGTGCATAACATTTAGCGCATACCCAAGCCCTATAAGTTATCGTGCAAGTGTTATAACAGTATATTCTATTATTAGCATTGGGACAAGTAGCGGTTCCGGTGGTTACCTGCATAAACCAATCGTGAGGGGGGCATTGAGAATTATTTGATGCTATTGGCTCATAAACTTCTCCGATAATAGCCTCAACAAAATCGTGAACACACTCGTCATCATGAACGACTATATCTGCTTCGTCGTCATATGCCGCAACGCTTACTGTAAGCGAAAAGCACATCATCACCGCCATTGCGATTGAAAATATTTTTTTCTTCATGGTTATTACCATTCCTTTCTGTCGGGTGTTTAAAAGCATTGAACGGCTATGTTAATTATAGCACAACATAATCCTTTTTTCAATACCCCTAAACAATTTGTTGATTTTACGTTCTTTTAAGTATATGATTGCTTGGGATTTACTACCCTCATATATATCATCACCATCTCCTTTAAAATCAAAATTTATTAAATCTCCGTCATGGTTTTCATAGGCTCGTGGCGGGAGATGAATAGAACGGCGGCAAGACCTACAATCACAGTAAAAACAACTACCAC
>JAITFZ010000036.1 GCA_031280965.1 Oscillospiraceae bacterium
GTTCTATTGGACTTACAACATGACTTAGAAGCCAAGACCGAAGCGGCGGCGAAAGAAACCGCCAGAGCGGGTAAAAAGGTATTCGCCTTTGTGGTTCAAGCCGAAGCCGAGATTTTAAAGGGTGCTTTCAATATCGCCACATTTATTCCCAAGCACATTTTAGCGGGACTCAGCGAGAACACCGAAAAGGAGTACAAGGGAAGCGACCGCATATATATAATAGCACAAATGCGTTGACTTTTCAAGGGGGTTGTACGAAAAAATGAAAGGAAAATGTATCATGCAAAAATCTGTTATCAAACAACTTTTCGAGAGCAACTCTGAAAACTTGAAAATCACCGACCCGAAATATGACGAAATTTCCGATAACCTAAGTGAAGTCAAGGAAAACTTTTTGAACTCGTTATCCGAAAGTGACCGTGAAATCTTCGAGAGCATAGAAGATTTAGAGTGTAAAATAAACTTTATTTATGACTTTGAGCATTTTGCGTTAGGGTTTATAATCGGTGTTGCACTTAAAACGGAAACGCTATCCCGCAAACAATAGCAAAACCACATTTTACCGCCCTTGAAAATAGGGCGGTATTTTCATGCCAAAAATTAAACAAAAAGGAGGGTTTTATGACCGAATTAAAAACAATCACAACCGCCCCTAAAAGCATAAAGATGAAACGCAAAATAGGCTCAACAGTTTATGAGGTATCGCTATTTTTCAGTGACACAAGCAAAGAAAGCATTAACGACAAAATCGCACGGCTTATCCGCAATGACCCGCAAATAAACTCAATATAATTATAAAAAGCGGTTGACTTTTTAACGGATTTATGGTATCATAGAAGTGCCGTAAACGGGTTGACCGCTGAAAGGGGGCTTTTATGCCTAAGCAGTCAGCCTATTCAAAAGAGAAAATCACCGCCCTGTATTGCCGTTTGTCAAAAGATGATGAAAACGAGGGCGAAAGCAACAGTATTATCAATCAAAAGTTAATACTAACCAAACACGCAGAAGAAAACGGTTTTAAAAACACCCAAATATTCGTTGATGACGGATATGTTGGCAGTAACTTTAATCGCCCCGAATGGAAACGAATGATAGCCGAAATTGAAAAAGGAAATGTCAGTACGTTTATTGTAAAGGATATGTCAAGGGTTGGACGTGATTATCTGCAAGTAGGATTTTATACAGAAATTATGTTTATGGAAAAGGGTGTAAGGTTCATTGCCGTAAACAACGGAATTGACAGCGAGAACCAAACGTCCGGCAACGATTTTACTCCGTTCTTGAATATCATGAATGAATGGTATGTGCGGGATTGTAGCCGTAAAGTGTCAGCTTCATACCGAGCCAAAGGCAAAGAGGGCAAGCACACAGGCAGTCACCCGCTATATGGTTACAAGAAAGACCCGAACGACAAAAACCAATGGTTAGTAGACCCCGAATCCGCCGAAGTGGTACGCCGTATTTTCAACATGGTGATAGAGGGTAAAGGAGCGTATGAAGTAGCGAGTATCTTAAAGGCAGAACAGATATATTCACCGTCCTACTATATGTCACTCAACGGCATGGGAAACAGGGTAAACAACACTTTTGATGACCCTTTCCGTTGGTGGGGTACTTCTATAACGTACCTTTTAGAACGTGAGGAATATATGGGGCATACGGTTAATTTCAAAACCTACAAAAACAGCTACAAGGAAAAGCACCGTAAGCAAGCCCCGAAAGAGAATAGATTGATTTTTGAAAATACCCACGAGCCAATCATAGACCCCGAAACGTGGCATTTAGTACAGAGGTTAATAAAAACAAAACGCCGTACTAATTCATTTCACAGAGAGCCTAATCGCCTAACAGGCTTGATGTATTGTGCGGATTGCGGGAGTAAGATGTACAACAGCCGAGCCGTTCACAGGGGGCGTGATGTAGATGTATACGGTTGTTCGGCATACAAGAAAATCACAACGACCTGTACAATCCATTTTATACAGACGGAAGTTGCAGAAAGGCTAATCCTTGACGCTGTGAAAGAGGTTAGCGGGTTTGTTAAAAGCAACAAAGCCGAATTTCTCAAAATTGTAAACCAAACATCAGCGACTAAGCAAGCAGGAGCAGAAAAGGCACAGAGGAAACAGCTAACCGAGAGCAAGAAACGAATAGCGGAACTTGATAGGCTAATCCGTGGCATTTATGAGGATAAAATAAGCGGAACACTATCCGAAAAGCGGTTTATCAAGTTATCAGAGGACTATGAGCGAGAGCAAGAGGAATTAGAAAAAACCGTAATCAAGTTACAACAGGAAGTAGACCGCACGAAAGACCAAACGGCGAGGGTTGACAAATTCCTTGAACTGGTGGAGCGTTACACCGAATTTGACGAACTGACAACGCCAATGTTAAACGAGTTTATAGAAAAGGTTGTAGTCCATGAACGTGTCAAAGGTTACCGCTACACGACCACGCAAAAGGTTGATATTCATTTCAATTTTATAGGCAAGTTTGAAATTCCATGTGAAGAAACCGTTATCGTCCATGACGAGCCGAAATCCGATAAATATGTTGCGAAAACAACGTCATTCACACCGCTGTATGAATATCTAAGCAGGCAGGGTACGCCGACATTAAAACTGTCGTTTGATGAAGTGGAAAGCATAATCAATAAAAAGCTGTGTGCTTCTGCTTACAAGTATCAATCGTACTGGTATCCCGCAGAAAATCGACCCATATCGAATATCATTTTTAATGCAGGTTATGACGTGAAAAATGTGGATTTGAAAAGTAAAACAATTACGCTTTATAATGCGGAGGTGGTACAATGAAAAAGTTAAAATTATATCTTGATACGTCTGTTATAAGTCATCTTTTTGCGGAAGATGTTCCCGACAGAATGACAGACACCAACAAGTTATGGGAAGATTTAATAAACGAAAAGTATGATGTTTATATCTCCCCTGTTGTTACTGATGAAATGGAAAGATGTTCCGAACCTAAACGCAGTAAAATGCTTGAAAAAATGGGGCAAATTAAATTTCAAATTTTTTCAAAGACTGATGAAGTGATTAGACTTGCAAGAGAATATGTAAAAGGCGGAGTATTGACGGAAAAAAGTTTTGATGATTGTCTGCATATAGCATTTGCGGTTATTTATAATTGTGATGTTATTGTTTCATGGAATTTTAATCACCTTGTAAATTTTAAGACCATTAACAAGGTTAAAATCGTAAACGCAATCAATCTGTATAAGGAAATCAGTATTATACCGCCTACAATGTTATTAGAGGGGAGTGACGAGTAATGAGGAACAGCGAATCAATGAATGAAATCAGAAAAATTCGTGATGAAAATTCACAGCGTCATTTGAATATGACACCCGAAGAACTAACAAAAGAATTTAATAAATCCGTTGAATGGTTCACCAAAGCATTAGGTAAAGACATTGCAATTATTACAAGTCCTAATATGTAAAATTTAATATCTATATTAAATGAGCAATCGCTGAAATATGCGGTTGCTTTTTTATGTTCAAAAACAAAACAAGAAAGGAATTACCACCATCATGACTACAAGAAAAACTAAAGACGAAAAAATCACAGAGGCACTTGAACGCAGACAGGAACTCGACAATGTAATCAAGCGGTTACAACAACAGAAACGTGAGGAAGAACGGAAACGATTTATTTAACAGGGGCAGCACAGCCACATCAGAAACCAAGCCGAGTATTAAAAACCGTATAGCCGAATCAAAGGAACGGCTTCTAAATGAGGTAGCGGAAAAGCCACTGCCGGAAAAAGCCAAAAAGCGTGATGAACAGGATATATGAAGCCTGTCCTTATTTACCCATTAATACCCAGTATAATGGGT
>JAITFZ010000015.1 GCA_031280965.1 Oscillospiraceae bacterium
CAGAAAGTAATTCTGTGTTTATCCTTGCTTCCTGTTCTATTTTGGGTGTTTCAGCAGATTCAAGGGGTTGCAAAGTCTCTTTAGGTTGTTCCGGGTTTAAGTCTGCTTCAATTCCGGGCATTTTCGCAGATTCAGGGGATTGCGAGTTCCCACCATTTTGTTCGGAATATATGCTTTCCGAACAACCTGTAATTACTGTAATCAGTGCCGCTACACAAATTAATGCGATTAAATTTTTCATAAGATTTCTCCTTTTTTATTTTATACATCGCTTCGTCCGCCATACAGATAATTTCATCAACGCGCTTCGCGGTATCGCGAATGATAGCTATGCCGATTAGTTTTCGCTTTGTCTAATAATATCAATTTCGGCTTGCACATCGACTAATTCAATCGTTTCTATCGTCCTTAAGGCAAGGTTTCTTAAAAACTCGTAAGTGTTCAATTCGCCAGGAACCTTTACACTAAACCATGTATTTCCTATCTTTGAAAACACATCATTTTTGCTTTCAACATAAATTATATCTTCCTTGCTCAAATATGATATACCACTTTGATTTAATTGCTCTGTAATTGATTTTAACGGGTCAAAAGCGTCAACATATTCTGGTCTGCGTATTAAAATTTCAATCCCAGAGTTATAACAGAAAAAATAATCTCCATTTTTATCTAAGTTCTCTTTATTAGGATTTAATGGCGCATAATAAAAAACTAATGAAATACTCGTTACTTCCACACAAAATAATTCATATCCGTCAATTTTCAATAATGGGAAGTAAAAATCTTTTATATCTGCAAGATTATTTCGAGTAAATATTGAATATTCGTAGCTACCCTCATCAGCTGTTCTATATTTGTTAATTCGATTGACTAATTCTTCTTTATAACCGTTTTCATTAATATTCCTAATAACTAAGGATTGGTACTCAAACTCAACTTCGATTTTTTCATCCTCATGTAATTGCATGATATTTCCATTATTTACTTCCGGGTTACGCGATTTACAGCCGCAGAGAAATGTAAATAATACTGTCATAACGATAATTACAGGAAAAACGTTTTTTTTATTTTTCATTGGAAAGTTCATCTCCCAACTTAGTTTTCGCTTTGTCTAATAATATCAATTTCGGCTTGCACATCGACTAATTCAATCGTTTCTATCGTCCTTAAGGCAAGGTTTCTTAAAAACTCGTAATTTCCTAATTCTCTCGGCACATCAATGTGAATAGACGTTTCACCAATTTTTGCGGTGATGTTGCCGAACTCTGCATCGTACAACATATCATCTTCAGTCAAATGTCCCCAACCTTGCGCCTGCGCTTGCTTCACTTCGTCATTAAAGTGGTCAAGAACATTTCGAGCTGCATACCACTCATTTCGTCTTAGCGATATTATTATAAGTCCTTCTGAACCAATCAAAACTTCAAAATCGTCATCAATTTCAAATGGGGCATACATAAATCTAAATGTAGTCTCTGTTACAAAAACGCTGTGTAGTTTAAATCCATCAATTTCAACAGTTGGAAAGAAAAACTCTGTTATTTCAGAAATTCTGTTCACGTCATAATTGTTTTCTTCTTGATATTCCCCAATATTTTCCGACCTTGAAGTGATGACTTTATCAATAATTTCTTTTTTAAAATCCCTGCCTTCAACATTACATATTATAGTTGGAGTAGGCAATCCTACAGATAACACTTCATTGTTATCTGTAGGATTCTCGAATACTTGAGTTTCATTATTCACTTCCGGATTACGCGATTTACAGCCGCAAAGCACTACAATTAATACCGTCATAACGATAATTACAGGAAAAACGATTTTTTTATTTTTCATTGGAAAGTTCATCTCCCAACTTAGTTTTCGCTTTGTCTAATAATATCAATCTCGGCTTGCACATCGACCACCTCAGAGGTTTCAATTAGCCGAAAAGCAAGGTCGCGTAAAAATTCATAATTATTTAGATTATTAGGAACAGTTATTCTAAAAACCGTATCCCTAATCTGCCCCCAAATTTGATTGTTCCCATCATATACGAAGTTATCGTCTGTCAATTTGCTGTTGCCTTGAGCGATTTTATTCAAGTTAGTTGGAATTTTTGAGTCAGACCTTTCAATTACTATTTCGACACCATCTGTGTTGGAAAAGCTATATTCTTCTCGCTGTCTTAGCTTTTCAACTGGAGCATAGTAATAAATGAAACCGTATTCACTTATCGAAACGCAAAATAACTCAAAGTCTATAATTTTTATAGATAAATAAAATTCAGTTAAATTAGATATTCTATTTGATGGATAAACATTGTAAATATCGTTATTTTCATTTGGATTTTTCGCTATATTAATGTGTTCAATAATTTTTTCTTTGAAATCAGTGCCTTTCTCAATCCATATCGTTAACGGTGCAGGGTCTCCTATTGGTACAGGGTCGTTATGTTCCTCGTATGTTTCTTCTTTTTCAGGGAGAAATGGAGTTGTGTTTTTGTCGTTGACTTTTGCAGACTGACACCCACAGAAAAAAGCAAAGGATATTGCCATAAAGACAAAAGCAGAAAGAATACATTTTTTAATTTTCATTGGAAAGTCCATCTCCCAACTTAGCTTTCGCTTTGTCTAATAATATCAATCTCGGCTTGCACATCGACCACCTCAGAGGTTTCAATTAGCCGAAAAGCAAGGTCGCGTAAAAATTCATAACTATTAAATTTCTTGGGCACATCTATGCGAACTGTGGTATTTCCTATTTGAGCAACAATATTACTATACTCTTCAGCATACAACATGCCGTCCTCGGATAAATATCCCCAACCTTCATTTTGCGCTTGTTTTGCTTCGGCTCGGAATTGGTCAAAACGCCTAATTGATATTTCGATAACATCTGCTATATCAAGAAGAATCGAAGTGTCATCACCTACAAATTCAAGTGGAACATATCTAAAAATAAAAACGCCATCAAATATTGCCACGCTGTATAATTCGTAACCTTCAAATTTAATAGTTGGATAATAAAACTCTGTTATTTCCGAGATTTTATTCGCTTTGTAACTTCCATCAGCTTGGTGTTGTTCTTCGTCCATTAATTGCGATATATTTATTTTGTTAATAATTGCTTTTCTAAAATCTCCATTTTCAACATCGCTTATTATTACCGGCATAAAAGAAGCTAATGGCAATATTTCTTCGCTTTCGTTAGGTTTAGAACACCCACAGAAAAAAGCAAAGGATATTGCCATAAAGACAAAAGCAGAAAGAATACATTTTTTAATTTTCATTGGAAAGTCCATCTCCCAACTTAGTTTTCGCTTTGTCTAATAATATCAATTTCGGCTTGCACATCGACTAATTCAGCTGAAACTACCAATTGTGCGCCAATATCGCATAAAACATCAAAATCAACCGATTTAGGCACTTTCATGGCAAACCACGTTTCACCTATCAATCCGCCTAATTCATTATATTCAAAGAGTTCGCTTCCTTCGACAAAGAATAAATTATTACCAATTACTTGCCCGTCAAATATTTCAGCAAGCTGCTCAATTGTTACACGAGAAGGTATATCGCCATATCTGTTATCAAATCTTGTTATTTGTAACAGAATCGCCGAGCCGTTGCTAAAGCATAAGCTACTTCTGTCTGCGGTTGAATTTATCGGAGCATAATAGTAACAAATAGTATCGCCTAATATTAGTACTTTATATAATTCGTATCCGTGAATCTCAAAATTATTAAGGCTATAAAATGCCTTTATATTCGAGATTCTAACCGCTTGATAACTATCATTATATTTATGTTCGTTTTCGCTTATAAGCTTTGATGTGTTTATTTCGTTAATTATTTCTCTCGTATAATTGGCATCTTTGACGTCTTCTATAACTATTGCCGTAAAAATATTGGGCATTTCCTGAGCTTCTGTTATTTCAACCTCATCAGGTTCGGATTCATTTAATTGTGCAGAGCATCCGTTGAATATTAAAATCACGGATAATAATATCGATATGACCAAAATCGCAGAAACAAAAGTTTTATTTTTCATTGGAAATCCTCCTTAATATTTTTTGACTCTATTTGTTAGTGAAAATAGCGCTACTGCAAGTAGTACACCACCTATTAAATTCTATATTGTTAGCGTTCATTATACACAGATTGCTACAATCCGTAGCCCCGAGATTATGTGATAATTCGTGTTGCATAAGAATCGGTATTGAAAGAATAGAACGATTAGTAAGTATTGTATTTCGCCCAGGACGAACTCCTAACCCTCCAAGCCCGCTACCGGTGGCACTCGTGCCTATATGATTTCCTGGTGTAGTTCTTGTATCCCACCAACACAACGCGTGTCCAACTACCCTAACTGTGTGGATAGTCGGCGATGTCAACAATGCATTGAGACGGCTTGCCCCTTTAATATGACTTGTATTACAGTTAGAATTAGTGCCGCATGCTGTTCCGCCATCGCTATTGCAGAAGAGGTTATCTGCTAAGCGACAAGTGCTTCCATTCAAATCAGCGGACTGTTGGGTGCCGATTAATGAGAAGAAAATGCCAAAATTACTTCCAATTCCACCAGTTGCGTTAGAGAAATGCATAGACAATCCTGTAATTGTCGTGTTATTATTAGGTCCGTATGACGTGTCAAATCTAATCCTCGCATCATGAATTTTAATATTAGATTGATGTGTCCATGTTCCTGTCACGGTTACGGCAGTAGATGAATCGTTTATAACTCGGAAACGATATGTTCCCGCTTGAGGAATTGTTAATGTGGAGCGGACAGAACCGCCTACCGGTATCAAGCCCCCAAAAAACATGCCATCTGACTGACGGATAAGCCCAATACGCACATTATTATGTGTAGTCGTTAAATTAAAAGTTACGGTATCACCACCAACCATATTTATAGCCGGTGTAATGATTGTTTGAGAACCATTTCCGTTAATTGTAATGTTTACACTGTTCGCACTTACAAACAGTGTAAGTGCGATTGTTGTACTGATGACAATTGCAAATGTTAACACGATGCTTATAATTTTTCTTCTATTTCTTTTTTGCATAATTAAAATTCCTTTTCATTTTTTATCTTAATTAATAAACCCGTAATTCGACTTACCGCTCTTTTTTATTTTATACATCGCTTCGTCTGCCATACCGATAATTTCATCAACGCGCTTCGCGGTATCGCGAATGATAGCTATGCCGATACTGACCTTGACCGAGAGCTGGTCGCCCACGTCGCACATAAAACCCTCGCCGAGCTTGGTTAGTATTTCCTCAGCTGTTTTCGCCGGGTCGTTAATTTCGGAGTTGCGTATACAAACCACGAATTCATCGCCGCCGAAACGTCCCGCCATACCATAATTAGAAACAATGTCGTTAATCGACAGCGCAGTGAACCGCAGAACCTGGTCGCCCGTCGCATGGCTGTAGTTATCATTAAAGAACTTGAAATCGTCTACATCTATAAACAAAATCGCGAATTCATTCTTTCGGGCAGTGATGAGGTCAATCTCGTTGTTTATCAGTTCTTCAAGTGTTTCGCGGTTATAAAGCCCCGTGAGAGCGTCGTAATTGGCGCGGGCAGAAAGAATCTTTTCTTTCTTTTTAGCGTTATCTATATCTACGATTACGCCTACGACCTTCAAAATCTCATTGTTCGCGCCGCGAATGGCGCAGGCGCGTAAAAGAAACCAAACATAGTCGCCGAATATATTTTTCCAGCGGAATTCATCCTGCTGTATGGATTCGCCCTTTGACAGCTTTTCCAATGTTTTCTTATAATTCACGGTGTCTTCGGGGTGAATCTTGCACTTAACCAGGAAGCTGTCCTTATACGAATCTGTAGGCGCCCGATAAGAGAACTTCTTGCTGAAATTATTAGAGAAATGAACCTCATCTTTCAGGAAATTCCACTCAAAGATAATATTGTCGGACATCTCAATAACGGTTTTATGCCTGCCTTCGCCAATCACCACATTATCAAGCAGGTCGTTAAATTCTTTAGCGATTTTACCGAACTCGTTGCCCTGGGAAATACTAATTCTTACTTCGTGGTCGCCGCGACGCACTTTCGTGAGAACATCCTTGATGATTACGAGCGGCTTCGTAAACCAAATCGCAAACAGAACGCTGAGCGCGACCATGACGACACCGAGGAAAATCGCAAGGTTCCTTAACACGGCGATTGAATCAACGGAGTAATCGTTTATGTCGGAGGTTTTGCCGATTACGCCGAGAAGCCAGCCCGTGTCGCTGATTCTGTCAAAAAGTGCGATAGAGTTTTCTCTGCCGAGTTCATAAGTGAAGAACGTTGTGCCGTTTCTGTATTGTTCATCTCTGTCTTTTCTGATGTAAGAATTGATTCTTATATATTCCTGCGTTGTTCTGCTGCCTTCGTCAAGGTTTCCTCTGAAAGTAACGTCAAGAATATTATTAAGCGGGCAGATGAGTACGATTTTTCCTCTTGTTGAAGGTCTTGAGTTATAAAAAAACGTTACTATATCATCGCTTGAGTATGAACACAGCATAAAATACGGCGAACTTCCGATACGTGCGTAGTGCAGAAGCTCAAAATTCTGCTCCGCTTCATTATCGGATTGTATGGGGAAAGCAGTGAACTGATGCTCGCTGAGATTATTTACCCGCGTTTGCAGAAAATTGCGTCTGTTGCTGCCGGTGTAAATAAAAATATCATTGCGTTCATCAAAAATAGTTATTCCGGTAATGCCGCTTTCGTTGGAAGTAAGCGCTTCAAGCGCACTTCGCACCCTTATGTATTCGGGTGAATCCTCTTCAGACTCATCGTCATTATCGTTGTTATCATCGTATTCACCGCCATCATCAAGGTCAAGATAATTTACGAAATCAATAACAGCCGGATTCCCCGCAATGCTGTCAAACCTGCGGATATAAGAGTCAAAATATGATTCTACGGCATGCGACTGCTTTCCGGACAATTCCCGCATCGTCTGCCTGTAATGGCTGTCGGAAGACGATGACAAATGAACGCCCACAAATACAGTGAACAAAAGCGAGGATAAAACCGAGAAAACAATCATCGAAATGATGAGCATTGTTCTTATTTTCATTTATGTAAATTCCTTTCATAAACAGAAGGATTTAATAACGGAAGTACAGAGATGCATCGTATACTTTATATAGTATCATAAAAAATAAAAAAAGTAAATATACTGCTTTTTTATTTGTTTATTACTAACAAAGCGGAGTCGGAAACTTGTGCATAATTTACATTATTTTAACGGCTGTTAATAAAAATTTCCTGTAATAATGAAATTCGGGCGAGTTATAATACTAACACAAAGGAAAAAATCCTTTGTTATAACTGATAAAAAGAAACTATAATAAACGTTTCTTTAAATTACCGGAGGAGATTAATCATGGCTAGCAAAAATAAAGAAGCTTTGAACAACATTAAAATGCAGGCTGCCAACGAAGTAGGCGTGCCTCTTAAACAAAACGGCTACAACGGCGACCTCACTGCTAAGCAGGTTGGTTCCGTAGGCGGCCACATGGTTCGTAAAATGATTGAAAGCTACGAAAACAGCAACAGATAGCCGACTTTATAACAAAGTCCGCTTACAGGCTGTAACAGAGCTTTATTCGGAAAAATAAAACGCGGTTTGTAAAAAAATCGCGAAACAGGCTCGGAGCGGCAATTTACTTGTCGTTTTGAGCCTTACTTATTGGCTTTCAAGGCATTTCGGGCTTTCTTTATATTCACTAAATCGTTGGAAAGCAGTTCTTCAACCTTTGAAAGCGTGTTGTCAATATACTCGTTAGTGGTGTTTCGCAGTTCTTTGGACTTTTGATGAGCGGAAGCTATGATTTCGTTGGAGCGCTGCTGTGCGTGGCGGGTAATTTCCTGATGAGAAACGAGCTGTTTTGCTCTTTCTTCCGCCCTTTTGATAATCATGTCGGCTTCGCCCTTAGCTTCAGAAACGATGTCTTTTCTGTCTTGAGTGATTTTTTTCGCCTGTTTGAATTCATTGGGCATATTAAGCCTGATTTCGTCAACAAGCTCGCGCATCTTTTCCACGTCAACAAGGCTTTTCTTGTTGGAAAAAGGCACCTGCATTGCCTTATCAAGGGTATCGTCCATCATTTCCAAGATTTCTTCTATTCTCATATGTTTACCCCTTCGGTTATTTCTGTTTTTTTATTTTTAATTTTGCTTGTATGTCTGTCAGTATGGTGTGAGGTACGAATGCGCTTATATCCCCGCCGAACATGGCGATTTGCTTAACCATGCTTGACGAAAGGAAAGTGCCGGTAACATCTGCCGCCAAAAAAACGGTTTCCGCTTTATAAAATAAGTCCTTGTTAACTAACGCCATTTGGAATTCCGCCTCAAAGTCAGACATAGCGCGGAGCCCCTTAACAATTACGTCTGCTTCCCGCTTTTTAAAGTAATCCACCAAAAGACCATCGTGTGTGTCAACTTCAATGTTTTCCGGGTTTTTGAGCGTATTAAACGAGCGCTTTAGAAAATCCATGCGCTCTTCCAGGGTAAAAAAGCAGTCGGGCTTTGCCGGATTTGTTGAAACTAAAACAATCAGCTTGTCAAAAAGCTTAGCCGCACGACCTATTATATCCAAATGCCCATAAGTTACAGGGTCGAAACTGCCGGGATAAATCGCTGTTTTCATATTTTCATAAAGTCCTTTCTTCACTAATTAAGGAATGAAAGCAACATTTTCCCCGTTCCGGTTGTATTTTGTTTCAAACTTATGTCCTCCGGACATGAACGGGCGCTTACTCCGCCGCTATATTTTCGTATATAGTTACATTTTTTTTGCCGTGCCTGTAGGTCTTGCGGATTTTATATATTCCGCATACGTCGGGGACTTTGCACTCTTTTTCATATTCGCAGACTATAAGTCCGTTTCGGCTCATTTTCGGGATTAAATCCGGTAATGTCCGGTTGATTAAGTTCTGCTCGTAAGGCGGGTCTAAGAAAGCAATGTCAAATTTTACGTCTGCCGGAATCTTCTTCAAAAAAGCCGCAACGGTGAGCGGCGAAACCTCGCTAATTTCCAAGAAGTTGCAAAGTTTTAAGTTTTCGCGTATGATTGCCGTGCTTTCGGGGGAGTTGTCCGCAAAATAAACGCGCTTTGCGCCACGGCTCAAAGCCTCGATGCCTATTTGTCCCGTCCCCGCAAACAGGTCGGCAATAACCGCGCCTTCTATATCGAACTGCACTGCGCTGAAAATAGCTTCCTTGACCGAATCCGAGGTCGGGCGAATATTTAAGTTTTTCGGGGCTTTTAATTTACGCCCGCGTGCCGTGCCGGTGATTATACGCATTTATATTCCTTTGCGGTGCTATGCGGATATACGCGCACCCTACATGTTTTCTTTTATGAATTCCCGTAGCTCTTCGGCTTTTTCAAGGCTGATTTTCGCCGCACCTGCCAATTCTTCCGCGTCGGCTTTTTTAATCGCCTGCTTAGTCCTAAAATGCTTCAGAATCGCCGCCGCTTTCTTCTCTCCTATGCCCGAAACCTTGGTTAATTCAAGCTCATAGCTTTTTTTCTTGTGCGCCGCTCGGCTGAAAGTCACCGAAAATCTGTGAACCTCGTCTTGGATTTTTGTAATAAGCCCGAAAACCTGCTTGTTCGCCGCTATTTGAATCTCACCGCCGTCAGCGGCAATGGCTCTTGTTCGGTGCTTTTCGTCTTTAACCATACCGAACAGCTTTACATCAAGCTCGAATTCGTCTAAAACTTCACGAACCGCCGAAACATGTCCCCGCCCGCCGTCAAGCAATATTAAATCAGGAAGTACGGAAAAAGCCGGGTCGGGATTTTGGTTGCCGTCGTTATAACGCGCAAGTCTGCGCCTTAAAACTTCGCGCATACAGGCATAATCGTCAAGCCCGGTAACTTCTTTTATTGTGAATTTTCGGTAGTTCGCCTTAAAAGGTTTTCCGTTTTTATAAACGACCATACCGCCCGCTTTTACAGATTCGCCTATATTGGAAATATCGTAGCTTTCGATATAAAGCGGCGGTTTTGCGAGACCTAAAATCTTCGCTAACTCTTCGAGCGCGCCGAGTTCCTTAACCGAGCGCCCGACCTTGAGCGAAAGATATTCAAGCGCGTTGTTTTTGGCAAGCGCTACCTGCGTCAATCCCTCGCCACGCTTTGGAACTACAATACCGGCTTTCTTTCCGCGCTTTTCCGCGAAGAATTTTTCAAGAAGCTCTCTGTCTTCCGGTTCTTCTTCGACAAGGATTTCAGGCGGAATTTCAGCGTCCCCGGAATCGTAATATTCAATAAGAAAATCCGAAAGCATCTGCTTGGGCTCATATTCATCGCCGAGGAAAAAGTTTTCCTTATCGGTGAGCCGTCCGCCGCGGTATTTAATGACTGTAGCCCCGGCAAGCTCCGCATCGAGAGCCGTTGTAACTATATCGTAATCGGTGGTTTTGGATGTTTGAATCTTTTGTCCGGTTTCGGTTTTCGTAATGGCGTTAATTCTGTCGCGAAGCCTTGCCGCCTGCTCGAAGTCAAGCCGCTGCGCCGCGTCTTCCATCTCGCCCGTAAGCCGCCGAATACTTTCTTTCGCGCCGTTCTTTATATAGTCAAGCGCGCTTTGTATAACCCTGTTGTATTCATCTCCTGTAATTTTCCCCCGACAAACGCCCATGCAGCGTTTAATCTGATAATTCAAACAGGGGCGGTCGGACTTACCGAGTTCCTGCGGAAACTTTTTATTACAGGACGGCAGCATGAAAATCCGGCAGGTCTCGTCAACCGTCAGCCTTATATTATAGCCGCTCGTGTAAGGCCCGATGTACGCCGCGTCTTTATCGTCGGTTTGAAGCGCGTATGAAATCCTCGGATATTCGCCGCCCGACACTTTGATATAATTATATCCGGTGGAATCTTTAAGTTTTATATTGTATTTCGGGTTGTGGCGTTTTATCAGGCTCGCTTCAAGCACCAGCGCGTCAAGCTCGCTCCCGGTCGCGATAAAATCGAAATCATGAATCACTGAAATCAACTTAAAGGTTTTCACCCCATGCGCCGCGATATTGTTAAAATAACTTGAAACACGGCTTTTAAGCGCTTTTGCCTTGCCGATATAAATGATTTTACCGCTCTTGTCTTTCATGAGGTAAACGCCGGGGCTTTTTGAAAGTTTCCCCGCTTTTTCTCTTAAAAAGCCGAGATTTTCATTTACTTCCAATATTATCTTCCCTTACCTTTAAAGAAAATCGCAATTGTCCCGGGACCGCTGTGTGCGCCGATAATCGGGGTTAAGTAGTCGGATATAATATCCTTTGCGCCGATGCGCTCCTCAATAAGCTTTTCCACGTACTTCGCATCTTCGGCGCAGTCGCCGTGAACTATGGCGATAGTCTGCTCCTTTGGGTTGGTTATTGTTTCGGCTATCTTGTCCACGAGAGCAGAAAGCGACTTTTTGCGTCCCTGAACCTTGTCATATTTTTCGAGTTTGCCTTCGTTTGTGACGTGCATGACGGGCTTTACGCCGAGCAGTGAGCCTACTAAGGCGGTTGCGGGGCTTATGCGTCCGCCGCGCTTTAAATATACTAAGTCTTCTACAGTAAACAGATGAATAAAATTAAGCTTGTCGGCTTCAAGGCTGTCGCGGATTTCTTCCATAGATTTGCCGCTATCGCGCATACTGACCGCGTAATGAATCAGCAAACCCAATGCGTAGGTTACGCAAAGCGAGTCTATGACATATATTTTCCGGTCGGGATATTTTTCCTTCAGTTCGTCTGCGGTGCTTTTGGCGAAAGAATAAGATGAACTCAAGCCCGATGAAAAAGAGATGTAGAGTATATCCCTGCCTTCTTCCAAAACCTGTGTGAACCGTTCCTCAAAGGTGGCGGCGTTGATATTGGAGGTGGAAGTGGACGCTTTTTCTCTCATGCGCCCGTAGAAATTCTTTAACGAGACATCGTTTTCATTCTCAACATAGCTGTCGAACTCTTCGCCGTCAAGAAGATATTTCAGAGAAATAATGCCTACATTATTTTTTTCTGCGTATGACGCAGGCAGATTGGATGCGGAATCGGTGATGATGTAAAAGCTCATAATTTATGGTTCCTTCCTGTCATGCAGTACTTACCGCATTCCTTACGGTGTCTGTTTTGGGCCTATCTACATATCTTAACATATAAATATAAAGTTGTCAAGTATCATGTTCACCTCTTGACAACCGCACCATAAATATAATATAATATAAAAAAAGGCAAATTTTACACGGACAATGGCGAAAGGACGCAAAACAATGACGATTAAGACATTTTTCCTTAATAACGAGCGGACTGCGTATGTCAGAGCATTCATTCTGAGCAGAATCGAGGAGGTTCCCTGGACACATAAGCGTCCTGCGGTCGTGGTTTTCCCCGGCGGCGGTTACGAACGCTGTTCCGACAGGGAAGCCGAGCCGATTGCCATGCGCTACGTTGCCGAGGGTTATAACGCGTTCATACTTAATTACACGTGCGGGAAAAAATACCCCGCCGCTTTCACCAATGCGGCGTACGCTATGTTTAAGATTAAAGCGCGGGCCGAAGAATTCGGCATAGATAAGGAAAAAATTGCTGTTGTCGGCGCGTCGGCAGGCGGACACTTAGCCGGCTGTTTGGCTACGATGTGGAGCGACACGGGTATAGTGCGGGTCATAGGTTGCGAGCCGGAGGATATTCGTCCGGCGGCGGCGGTGCTTTGTTATCCCGTAATCAGCGGCGTGACTTCACCGCACAAGAGTTCATTCCGGATTCTCGCGGGCGATGACGCCACTCCGGCGAATCTGTCACGGCTGTCCCTTGAAAACCGCGTAACCCCTAAAACCCCGCCGATATTCCTGTGGTGTACGGCGGACGACGACGCTGTAAGCGCGCATAACAGCATAGTTATGGCGAAAGCGTGTGTCAGCAATAACGTTCCGGTGGAACTGCATATGTATGACAGCGGGCCGCACGGGCTTTCCGACTGCTCGAAGGCTTCGGGTTACGACGAGCGTTATTATGACAAGCACTGCGGCGGCTGGGTTGACTTGTCTGTGAGATTCTTAGAAAAACATCTTGGACTGTAATTAACTAAAACCAAAACACGACCGAAACGGGAAAATGATATTTTTATTCCTCACTGATGAAGAAAGGACTTTATGAAAATATGAAAAAGAAATTACTTGCACTGCTTCTTGCACTTTTTATGGTGCTGACGCTTGTCGCCTGCGGCAAAGAAGATGACCCCGCACCCTCTCCGAGAGAACGAAGCCGTAATTCGCCCGATTCCGCAGGTGAATCGGCGGCAAATGATGCCCTCACGGCTAACGGAGATGACCCCGATATGTCCGAGATGCCGGACGACCCCGATACGCCCGAGATACCGGACGACCCCGGCGACCCCGATGTACCCGCCCTGCCCAATGCACAGGATGACTCTGACTACATATTGATTGGCGGAGTGGAGTACAGCAAATCGCTGACAGAACTTATTTTATTTGGTGAAGGGCTGACCGATGCAGATATAATCCCGATTCAGCACATGACATACCTGAAATATTTAGACTTGGACGGCAACAATATAACCGATTTGTCACCGCTTGCAGGTCTTGTGAATTTAGAAGCTCTTGATTTAGCAAAAAATAATATCAGGGACATCAGTGCGCTGAGCGGCTTAACAAGATTAGAAGAATTGGTTTTGTGGGATAATATGATTTCCGACATATCGCCGCTTGCAAAATTAACAAGGCTTGAGTATTTGGATTTGGACTTTAATCTTATCAGAGACCTTACTCCTTTAAGCGAACTTTTTAATCTGCGCGAGTTGTTTTTATGGGATAATATGATTTCCGACATATCGCCGCTTGCAGGACTTATAAAGCTTACGTTTTTAGACCTTGACGAAAATAATATCTCTGACCTGACACCGTTATTCGGGCTTGCGAACTTAGAGTGGCTAAGCATAGTGGATAATCCCTCCGTCAAAGACGCACAGCTCAGGCAACTTGAAACAGCGCTTCCGGACTGCGATATTAATTCTTCGTGACTCCGGTAAGGCGATTTTCTGTATAATAAGTTTTAAACCAAAATACAACCGAAACGGGGAAAATGTTGTTTTCGCTTCGTTTTAAAACGAAGCTATCCTCTATCGGTGAAGAAAGCACTTTATGAAAACATGAAAAAACCATTTATAAATGAAGAAAAATTAAATGAAATAATCACAAAACACCCGACCCCTTTTCATCTTTATGATGAAAAGGGGATTCGGGAAAATGCCCGCCGTCTGCACGAGGCTTTCGCGTGGAATAAAGGTTTCCGTGAGTATTTCGCCGTGAAAGCCACGCCAAATCCTTATATAATGAGAATTTTGCAGGAGGAGGGCTGCGGTTTCGACTGCGCGTCGTATACAGAGCTTCTGCTTGCCGATAAAATCGGCTCCAAAAACGTAATGTTCAGCTCTAACGCCACGCCTGACGAAGATTTTATTCTCGCGTACAACAACGGCGCGATTATAAACTTAGACGACTTTACCCATATAGAAGTCCTTGATAAACTCTGCGGAATCCCCCAAACCATAAGTTGCCGCTACAATTCCGGCGGCGAATTCGGCGTAGAAGCGGGAAACGTCATGGACGTACCGGGTGAAGCGAAGTACGGGTTCACGAAAGAACAGATTATCGAGGGTTTTAAAGTTCTCAAAGCAAAAGGCGCGAAACACTTCGGAATCCACGCTTTCTTCGCCAGTAATACCCAAACCGAAGAGTATTACCCTGTTTTGGCGGGTATGATGTTCAGGCTTGCGGTCGAAATCAAGGAAAAAGCAGGCGTTGACATTAACTTCGTAAACCTTTCCGGTGGAATCGGCGTACCGTATGAACCGGATAAGAAACCCCATGATATTTTTAAAATAGGACAGGGGGTAAAAAAGCAGTTCGAGAGCATAATGATACCGGCAGGACTCGGAGAAGCGGCGATTTACACCGAACTCGGACGCTTCATGCTTGCACCGCACGGACATCTTATTACAAAAGCGATAAGAGAGAAGAATATATACAGAAAGTATATTAATACCGATGCCTGCTCCTGCGACCTTATGCGCCCCGCACTTTATAAGTCTTATCATCATATTACAGTCGCGGGAAAGGCACAAGTTGCTCATGACTGCATTTACGATGTGGCGGGCGGGCTGTGCGAAAACAACGACAAATTCGCGATACAGCGCTCTTTACCCAGAATTGATACAGGCGATGTTTTGATTATACACGATACCGGCGCGCATGGTTATTCGATGGGGTATAATTACAACGGCAAGTTAAGAAGCGCGGAAATTCTGCTTTGCGAAGACGGCTCGTTTAAACTTATACGCAGAGCCGAAACGCCGAAGGATTATTTCAAGACGCTTGACTTTTCAAAAGATTTTGATTTTTAGTAATGTCATAAGAATATAATTGATAGGAAAAGTCTTTATATAATGCGAAGCTATGCTCCGCGAACGAAGGACGTCACTTTTTGCTCGTACAAAAAGTAAATCCCCGCCTTGCGGCGGGGATTTACTATGCTTTAATTTCTATTTTTTCTTTGCCATTTTCAGCATTATTCCGAATTTAATCCTGTTCCCCGTGTGCATGACGATAGCTTCATAAACCCGCGACACGAACAGCAACATAAGTACGCAGAATACAGCCAAAACCAACACCGAGATAAATATACCGGCTGCGTTCATTTCTCCCGAGATAATTGCCGCCGGCAGTGCGAACGGCGATGAAATCGGCACATAGTAGCTTATTCTTTGTATGAAGTTAATTTCCCCGCTGTCCATGTTGAAAATCGGCGCGAGATACGCCATCATAAAGCCCAACACGCTGATAAGCGACATCGGTTGTAACGCCGCCTGCAGGTCTTCAATACGGTTTATGGAAGCGCCGAAAAGACCGGCAATCAGCGAGTAAAACAAAAATCCGAGAAGAAAAACTATGATAATCCAAACCACAGACATCGCGTTAAAGCCTACAAACGCTTCTTCAAATGCGGTTTGAACCATTTGCATTTCCACATCGTCTACCGGAATTTCAACCGAGCCGAAAACCTGACCGAGCGCACCAAAAGGCGCAACGGCGGCGGAAATCAACACTCCGCTTGCAACTAAGGCAAAGAACTGCGTGAAAGAAGCCAAGCCCATACCGAGAACCTTACCGAGGATAATCGCCATCGGACGCACGGAAGTCAGCAAAGTTTCCATAACTCGTGAGGTTTTTTCCGTGGCGATTGCCTGCGCGGTAAGCTGACCGTACATTATTATGAACATAAAAAGGATAAGTGCTGAAATCGTCGGCAGAGCTATATTTGCTATAATAGCGGCTATTTCGCTCCTCGGTGCTTCTCCGGCAATCGTCACTTGCGTTGTTACATACGCGCTTACCTCGGAAATGCTTTCCTCGGGGACGCCTATTGAAATAAGGTGCGACATCCATACCGTATTACTCATAAAAGCGAGAACAGAGCGGCAGTTATCGGCGTTTATACGCCCCTCAAATTCAGGTCGTGAAGCTAAGATATTATAGCCGCCCTTTACTTTGATAATTTCAACTAAAGCTTCCGCGTCAAGGCTTGCATGAATCTGCGCTGTTTTGGTTTCAATGTCACTCTCGGGAATCGGAATTAATTCAATCCCCATTTCCAAAAAATAATCGAAATCGGGCGCGGGTTCAATCCCGCTCCGGTCGCTGACATAAAGCTTTGATATACCGAAAAACGCGCCTTCGGAAGTATTGTCGCCGCCCTCGCCGCCCTCGACGTTCTCACCCTCCGCGCCGCCGCCGAAGCCGCCCGCCATAAGCGCCGGCAGAAAGTTAATCCCAACCGCCATAATCAGCATACAAACAGCAATAACAATCGTGCTGATAATATACGCCTTGCTTTTAATCATCTGCAAGTATGTAAACTTAAAAACCTGCTTCCAGCCGTTAGCTCTCATTTGCTTCACCTCCAACCTTCTCTACGAATATTTCATGCAAACTCGGTTCGCGAAGCTCGTACTTCACAAGGGTTATGCCGCTTTCAACAGCTTTTTTCAGGAACATATCGGGCTGTGAACGGTCGCTGACTTTGAAATCGGTTTGGTTCGGAGTCTTGCGCTCAACCGCGAGCCCGCATTCAAGTGCAAGAGGAAGAATATTCTCATCGGCTTTAACCGAAAGCTTAACCCTGCCGTAGCCTTTCTTGATTTGGTTCAGGTTCCCCTGAAGCACCGTGTCGCTTCTGTGCAGAATAACTATATCCGTGCAAAACTCTTCTACCGTTGCCATTTGATGGCTGGACATGATTATATACTTCCCCTTGTTAATTTCATCGCGGATTACACTTCTGAACAGGTCGGTGTTAACCGGGTCAAGTCCGCTCAAAGGTTCATCGAGAATAAGCAGTTCCGGGTCGGAAATAAGCGCAACAGCAAGCTGGACTTTCTGTTGATTTCCTTTTGAAAGCGTTTCGGCACGCTTTTTTGTATACTCAACCGCTCCAAGACGTTCAAGCCAGAATTTAATAGCATCGGCGGCGGCAGTTTTCTTCATGCCTTTGAGTTCTGCAAAATACATCATCTGCTCCCAAACGGTGTATTTCGCGTACAAACCGCGTTCTTCCGCAAGGTAGCCGACGCGCTCCCGCGTGACGCAGAGTTCTCTGCCTTTCCATGTCACCGAACCGCCCTCCCTTGACAGCATACCGAGAATTGCGCGGATAGAGGTGGTTTTACCCGCGCCGTTACTGCCGAGCAGAGCGAAAACACCGGGAACGGCTATGCTGAAGCTGAGGTCTTTTACAGCTGTGAATTCCCCGTATCTCTTTACAAGATTATTTACATGTAAAGCCATATTTTCTTCCTTTTTCCTTTCATGGTAAATATTGTTTACCATATTGTAGCATATAATACTTCGCATGTCAATAAAAATATTTTCTAAAATTTGCTAAAGTTTCTAAATTTTTGTCCGATATAACACATGAAGTATTTTTGGCAGTACGACTCCAATAAATTTTTGTAAGCTCGAAAGGAGAATCTCACATGAACATTCAAAACGCTCAAAACGTGGCAAAAAACGCATACAATAACCAGCCCAAGCCTGCATCGCAGGAAACCCAAAAGAAAAATACAACTTTAGCGGCAGACAACGTTGATAAATTCGAGGAATCAAACGCAACTTATAAATCCGCTTACAACAAGAACACTAACAAAACCGAAAACAGAAGAGTTGATAACGATGAGTTTCGCTCAAAGGCATCGGCTTCTGCACGTCAGATGAAAAACAACGCGGTTCGCGACATGGTTTCGGCGCAGATTAACGCGCAAGGGAACAAAGGTGTTTACAAGCCTTTGTTCGGAAATAATCCAATAATTGCGAACGCTTTGAAAGCGGCTGAAGCCACCTCGTCAAAACATGATGATTACTGGGGTGTTGAAGCAACGGCAGAGCGTATATTCACTTTTGCGAAGAGCTTAGCCGGCGACGATGACAGCAAGCTTGAGACTATGAAGAACGCTTTCATGAAAGGCTTCAGACAGGCGGAAGGCGCAAGAGGCGGAAAGCTTCCGGGAATCAGTTATCAGACCAGAGACAGGGTACTGGAGATGTTCAATCAGTGGGAAAATGAAATCAGCGCAAAGAAAACTGAAAAAGCAGAATAAGTTTAAAATTCATACAAACGAAAAGCCGCCGTGATTTAAATCGGCGGCTTTTCGCTCATTCAAAAGGAGGCGTAAAACGGCTTTTAGCCGTTTTATTTTGTTAATAATTATCGCGTGTCAGCGATTTAATCCATCGCGTGCCGTTAAGCCGAATAGTGCAAACCACGGTTTTAACAGCTTCATCTGAACGCATTGCAAGCAAAACAACAGGCACGGGAAGCTGTAAAACAATCGCAAAGAAAGCGGCAAGGGGAAGCGAGAATCCCCATAAAGCGGCAATTTCTAAAAAGAGACAGAACCTTGTGTCGCCTGAGCCGCGTAAAACCCCCACGATGTAAATTGAGGCGAAAGAAATGAAAATTACGCTGACGGCGGTAACTATGAGCAGCTCCCGCGCTAACCGACTTGTATCTTCATCGAAGTTATAAAAGTCTACCGCAAAGTTTCTAAGGAGCAGGATTGCACCGCACGCAACGATTCCGGCTAAAAGCGCGATTAGCTTGAAAGTGTTTGCTTTCAGTTGTACGCCCTCAAGGTCTCCCTCGCCGACAGCTTTTCCGATTAACACAGTGGCCGCGTTTGCTATGCCGAACATGAAAATTGTGGCAAACTGCTGAACCACACCCGCGATTGTATTTGCCGCAACGGGGTCGCCCGCCGAATAGGCGATGTGTCCGAGAATTGCCGCCTGCACCAAAATTCCGAGCGCCCAAAAAACTTCATTAAAGATTACAGGCGAGCCGTGTTTCATTAAATCGGAAAGCAATTGCTTGTTTCTTTTAAAAACATCACGCAGTCGGAACTTTACCCGCTTATCAATTACAAAAACAAAGAGGAGAACTAATATTAGCTCAACTATGCGCGCTATAAGAGTGGAGATTGCCGCGCCGCGTATTCCGAGGGCGGGGAAGCCGAGGTTGCCGAAGATGAGGAGATAATTAAGCCCCGCGCTTATGAACAGGGTGAAAAGACTGACGACTACGGAAATTTTCACGATTTCCACACTTCGGAACGAACATATTAAAGCCATGCTTACGGCAAACAATACGTAAGCCCAGCCGACTATGGAAAGGTATTCCGCGCCGCTTTCAATTATTTCGGGTCGCTTTGTGAAAAGGCTCATTATACTCCTTGGAAAGAGCAGTATAACAGCCGAAAAAGCCGCCGAAAACAAAACAGAAATTCTAAGTATAATAGCGAAGATTATTTTGATTGCTTCAATATTCTGTTTGCCCCAATACTGCGATGCTAATACACTCCCCGCGCCTGAAACCCCGAAGATGATTATTAACAGCAGAAAAAAAGGCTGATTCGCAAGATAGGAAGCGGAAAGCAACGCGCCGGTGTCGTCCGCTCTGCCGAGCATTAATGTATCGACCATTTTCGCCGCGAATGAAATCAGGTTCTGAAGCGCTAAAGGTATAGTAATCGCGAGTATGTTGTAATAGAAGTATTTATTTTTAACGAGTTTCATTTTGAATTCTTTCTGTTTATGTAGCGCGGGAGCAAAACTCCCGCTGAACGGCAGGGGCAGTCCGAATCAAGGAGCAGGTTCGGAGCAGGGAAAAGCCGCCGCCTTTAAACGTCACGTTTCATACACCCTGCATTTTTATTATATGCAAAAGAGCGAAATTTGTAGAATAATGCAAATGTATGTCAGATTTAAGAGGTAAGATGTCAAAAGTCAAGATAATCTCTCGGATTTAGAATAAAGTTGTCGCTTTGCCGCCGCACCTCAAAATGGAGATGGTTGCCGTCTGCTCTTCCGGTCATCCCGACGAGCGCGATGGTTTCACCCCGCGAAACAAAATCTCCTACCCGCACATACAGAAAACTGCAATGACTGTAATAGGTGCGAAGCCCGTTATCATGGTCAATAATAACAAGGTTGCCATAACCGCCGCTCCACCCCGCGAAAGTGACCGTACCGCTTGCGCCCGCATATATAGCCGTGCCGTGAGGTGCGCTTATATCTACTCCGGTATGTCCCCGATAACCGCCGTTCCAGTGACCCCACTCGGAAACCCTGCTGACATCACGCGGAACCGGCCAGATAAACTTTCCGTAAGATGCAACATCATTGGAAATACCGCGTCCGGGAATCGGTCTTGTTCCTTGTGATATAACCTGCGTTACGGGCGCGGATATAGTTTCCCTGCCTGTTGTGCGGCGTCCGGTTTCGACACCGTTAACAAGAGTAACACGCGCCGTAACCCTTTCATAACCGGGTTGCCCTCCGACTGTAATGACTTCATTCCCGACAAAAACAGTATTATCACTTCTGCGTTCCGTGGCAAAAGGAATTGCCTGGTCGTAAACCACCGTTCTTGTTACAGAAACAGGAATATGTGGCACTTCTACACTAAATTGTATTCTTTCTCCCGGCAAAAGCACCTGCTCGGATAAGCCGGGATTCATTCTTTCGAGCGCGTCTAAAGACAAATCAAGCTTATCGGAAATCAGGTAGAGGTTGTCGCCTTCAACAACGGTGTAGAACTGCGCTTCCGCGCTCCTTCGCGTGATTATGTTTATTATAGTCTGCGGCTCAACGATGTTTTCCGTCGGGAATAAACCGCCCTGTTTAATATCAATAGGCCAAATGAACGCAACATCTTCATAAACGGCGCCTGTTTTGTGAACGTTAAGAAGCCCTTCAAGCGTTGCGATTATGCTCGAATTGTCAATAACAGCGCCCATAAACTCATTGTTGATTATAATTCCGTAGGCGTGGTCAACGCTCACGCCTGACTTTGAAATAAGAATATTCGCGACCTCGGGCGCGGTCAGAATTCGGGAATATCCGACCTTTTCAATAGTAAAGCGCGGCGTAATTTCAATCATTGTTGCGCTTCCGAGGAAAGCGAGCCGTTCCTTATAAATCTTTTCAGCTTCGGAGAAGATAAGCTCGGTTTCGACATAGCCGACGAACGTTCCGTTTACTTCGAGCCGAACCGCATAATTAATGTCGGTTGCGTAGGAAATTATATTTACAAGAAAAATAATACTTATAAAAGGCGCGGCGTAATTAAAAACAGTCGTCACAACGCCGCCGCTCCGTTTGCCGAATATGAACACGAAAATATGCCGAAAAAAAACCGGTGCAGCTCCCCGAAGCCCGTATTCGCGGTTTGCGGCTTTGGTTTCCCTCCTCATAGAGGAGAAAGCGCCGATGAATTTAAAGAACGGCGAGAAGACGAAAATTCCGAAGTATTTCAGCTTCCCCATAAAATAAATGCGAAACTTTTCAGTTTTCAGCCAAATTAAGCCAATCAGCCTGCCGGTAAAGAGCAGAACACCATTAATTAAGTCGATTATGATTTCACAGATGCTTTTTCCGAGGTCGTGAAAAAACACCATGAACGTTTTAAGCAAAAGCATATGAAAAGGCGGCTTTGCGGGTTTTACCGCAACGCCGGATAATATATCGCGTGTTTCGCTGATGATTTCTTTGTTATCCATGTTTTATTCAAATCCTGCCAAAATTATTACAAAGTGGTTACAAAATACAGTATATCATAGTCCGCGGGTTTTGTCAATCCAAAAAAGCCGTAGACAAAGCCTGTGGTTTATGTTATAATAAACAAAACAAATAAAGGAAAGCTGAAACAATGCATTTCACACCAAATGAGGGAAAAGAACTTACAATAACCACCGATTTCGGGCAATTCGCCCGCTATCCAATAAAAACTCACGTAATCATGCGCGAAGACATACTTGAGGACGTTCTTGACAAATATGTCCGCGAACACATTGAAGAAGGCGACACACTTTTTATAGCCGAGAAAATCGTTGCGATTACGCAGGGGCGCGCTTTCAGGTTAGACGAAATCAAGGTTTCGCGGCTTGCCCGCTTTCTTTGCAGATTTGTCTACAAACCGGATTACGGCATAGGAATCGGTCGCCCCGAAACCATGGAGCTTTGTGTGCGCGAAGTCGGGCGTCCGAAAATCCTTTTTGCGGCGCTCTGCTCGGCAATAGGAAAGCTTTTCGGGAAGCGCGGCGTATTCTATAAAATCTGCGGTATGAAAGCCCGCGCAATCGACGGGCCCTGCGACTACACTATTCCGCCGTACAATAACTATGCCAAGATGGCGCCGCTGAAGCCTGACGAGGCGGCGGCGGGGCTTTCGGATTATATTGGTTACGATGTTTTTATCGTTGACGCAAATGATATAGCCTGCACTGTCCTCGGGAAAAGCAGAAAAAACCTGCCGACCGCTTTCGCCGAGCAGGTTTTCAGGGATAATCCGCTTGACCAGAGCGACCAGCAGACGCCGCTTTGTATCGTGAGGAAAATGTAGGGGCGCGCTGCTCTCAACAGCCGTAAATATTACAAAATTATTACAATTCGCAAACAAACCGACCAAGGTTTCCAAAAACTATTGACATTCAGCCCGCAATAGGTTATCATGTTATTGACGATATAAATGTATACTATATACTGTAGGGGAAAACAGTTATGAAAAAAGAAACTTCCCTGTGCATGGGCTGTATGGCGGAAACCAAGAACGAATTCGGGGAAAGCGTTAATATTTGCGCGGTTTGCGGTTATGCCAAGAACAGCGTGTTTCTCTCGTCCTATCTTGCGCCTGCGACGTTCTTGGCGGAGAGATACATAATAGGGAAGCTGATTTCATATAACGGCGAGGGCGCGTATTACATAGCGTTCGATACCATAAATAAAGTAAAAGTAACGGTTCGCGAATATATGCCCGATACACTTTGCGGGAGGAAAAAGGAAGCGGAAGCTATTGAGGTTAATCCGCAGTTTGTCGCGCTTTATAAAACCTATCTGTCGGAATTCATCGAGCTTAACCGCTCGCTGATGAACATAGGGCAGTCGCTTCAGATTCAAAGGGTATCGGACGTTTTTACAGAAAATAATACAGCTTATGCAGTTTATGAATACATTACGGGCATCAGCCTTAAATCCTACTTGTCGAACCTTGGCGGCGTTCTGCCGTGGGAACAGGTAAAAGAGCTGTTTGCGCCGTTGTTTACAACGCTGAACCTTGTTCACTCCGCAGGTATAGTTCACAGGGGTATCAGTCCGTCAACCATTCTGCTTAACGACAAGAGCGAGCTTGTTCTAATCAACTTCGGAATTACTGCCGTGCGTACCTACGGCTCGGAAATAAATCATGAGGTTTTCACGGGTTACGCGGGACCGGAGCAGTACAACGGTGCGGCGCGCCACGGAAGCTGGACGGACGTTTACGGCGTAGCGGCGGTGCTTTACAAGGTTTTGACAGGGCAGATGCCGACGGGTGCAATTGCGCGCAAAGAGGAAGAAAACCTTAATACTCTTACCGAGCCCGCGCTCATCAACCGCAATGTTCCCCAATCGGTTTCAACAGCGATTATGAAAGGGCTGACTCTTGAGCTTGACGCGAGGACGCAGAACATCGGCAGATTTATAGACGGGCTTTTTGAAGCTGTGCCGGTCGGCGTTCCCGATTCCACCAATGAGATTCTTATAAAAAAGCCGCCCCGCAAGACAGAGTCAGAGGAACAGCGGCAAAACAGTTATAAAACTTCATCATCACAGGGGCGCCGCGACTTTAACGAGCGCTCGTACATTCTGCCTGTAATAGGGCTTGTTCTGCTCGGATTGGCGGTAATCGTCATTATTACGGTTATGCTGAACCCCGCTTTGATTGACCGTTGGTTCGGTAACAATTCAAACAACCCGCCGGAGATTTCAAACAACGGTAACGGCACACCGCCTATTAATGAAAACCCGCCCGATATTCCCGGCGGTCCCGAAAATTCCGGCAACAACGGCAATGGTCATGACGACCCGCAGAATCAACAGCCAAGCGAGCTTTTCGTAGTTCCGGATTTTACAACGCGCAGGTTTGAGGTTGTTGAAAACAGCAGTACTTTCGGCTTCCTGATGTTTAACCCTGTTTACGAATTCAGCTATGAATATGATGAAGGCGTGATTTTCGAGCAGGATATAGAGCATGGAACCGAGGTTACGGACGGAACCGAAATTACCGTAACAATCAGCAAAGGTCCCGAAACTGCCCGTCTGCCCGCTTATACAGGTGTAAGGCTCGCCGATTACGAGAGGATGCTGAATGAAGCTAAAATCAAATACGGCGGTAACACGGGCATGTACAGCGATGAGGTTGAAGAAGGCTTTGTGATAAAGTGCAGTCTTGAAGGTGCGGCTATTACTGTGGGGGGCATTGTAAATATAGCCGCGGGCGAAACCGTAACGGTGGTTTATTCGCTCGGACCGGAGCCTGTCGAGGACGAACCGGAAGATAGTTCGGAACCGCCGTCCGGCGAAGACGAAGATGACTTATAAGAAGAAAGCCGCCGCGATTATAGCGGCAAGCGGCAGAAGTTCCCGCATGAACGGCATTAATAAACTCTTCGCAGATTTAAATGGTATTCCGGTTATAATGCGTACAGTTTTAGCTTTTGAGAAAGCTGAGAGTATTGATGAGATTATAATTGTGACGCACCCCGAAAGCGCACAAAAAATCCAAGATTTATGTCTCAGATTTAACATTACTAAACCTTTAATTGTAACGGAAGGTGCGCGACATAGACAGGAATCAATCTTTTGTGCGCTTAAGGTAAATAGTAGTGATATAATCGCTATTCATGATGGTGCAAGACCGCTTATAACGTCAGAAAATATAAATCAAATAATCACCCTCGCATATGAAAAAGACGCGGTAATCCCTGCTGTCAGGGTAAAGGAAACCGTCAAGGTCGTGCAGGACGGACGGATTATCGGAACCCCTGACCGCGGCGGGCTTTATTTGGCGCAGACTCCGCAGGCGTTTTGCTTTGAAAAGTATAAGAAAGCGATGGAGAAAGCAAGGGGCTTATCATTTACGGATGATGCTCAATTATTTGAAAATGCAGGCTTTGAGGTTTTTGTAACCGAGGGCGACTATAATAATATAAAAATCACAACGCCTGAAGATTTAGAAATAGCACGAGCTTTTATAGGTGCAAATAACATTTATTCGCTTAAAACCCGTATTGGTTCAGGTTATGACGTTCACAAATTCGGGAAAGACAGGAAATTAATCCTTTGCGGGATCGAAATCCCGCACGAGGAAGGGCTTCTCGGTCATTCCGACGCGGATGTGGCTGTACACGCGCTTATGGACGCATTGCTCGGCGCGTTGGCTTTGGGCGACATAGGGCGGCATTTTCCTGATACCTCGCCGGAATTCAAGGGAATTTCGAGCATGGAATTACTGCGGCGGGTTATGGCGCTGATTAACGAAAAAGGCTACGCCCCGTCTAACATCGACATCACCATAATCGCCGACCGCCCCCGGCTCGCGCCTTTTATAACGCAAATGCGGGAAAACATCGCCGCAGTCTGCAATATTCCGCTCGAAGCAGTCAGTGTAAAAGCTACTTCCGAAGAAGGACTCGGGCTTGCGGGTAAAGGTATTGGCGCTAATGCAGTATGTTTGCTCGAAAATATAATTTTCACATAAAAAACACAAAAATATCATCAAAATTTCAAATTCGGGCTAAAGATTTCTCAGCGCTGTACGATATTATATATAGAAATAATTGTGCAAAAAAGCGTCATAAAAGAAGCATACCCCGGATTTGTTTTATGAAATCGCCTTTGATATAGTAAACGGGAGGATATTGTTATGGAAATCAAAAACGTAAACAGCAGGATGATTAATGCTTACAAGAGCGTTAGCGGAACCCCGCCGAAAGGGAAAAATGCATCTTCTGCGGCAGGGAAAACAGGCGGTGAAAACTTCGATAAGGTCGAGTTCAACTTTGGTCTTTCGCTGTCTGCCGCGCAAACAGATATAACCGCAAGTGTAAACGCGGACGCTAATACCGAGCGCTTGGAACAGCTTCAGGCGGCATACGAAGGCGACAGCCTGCCGGTAACACCTGAGCAAATCGCGGGAACGATTGTAGGTTAATATCCAAGGCGCGCCATGTGCTGATTTGCGCGCCTTTTTGAAAGGAAACCGGGAATGGATTATAATGCGGCGATGGAAATTCTTGATTTTATGGAGAAGTACGACGAGCATTTCAAAGAACTGCGTACTTTCATAAACGAGAAGCAGGAAAAGACGGCAGGGGATGACCTTGTTTGGCTTTTGGACGCGCTGACGACCGAGCAGAAGTTCATAATGCGCGGGAACTCGCTCGAAGCTAAGAGGAATCTTATTTTTGAGGAACACGGGATTGAAGGGTACGACGCCGGGAAGCTGATTGAGGAATGTCCCGAAGAAATCAAGGGCAGAATGAGACATTCGGTTAGTTCAATTGACGATTCGGTTAATTACATTAAAGAAACAAACAAAAACATATTGGAACTCGGCAGACGCAAGCTTGAAGCGCAGGCGGAGATTCTGCAGGACAGCCTAATCGCCGGAAGCGACACCTACAACAACTCCGGCTCTAAAATAAAGAAAATCAATAACGACGACAACATCATAGGTTCTGTATAAATATAAACCATACTTGCGGATAAGGAGTAAAAAATGAGGTCATCTTTTGCGGGCTTAGAAATGTCCAAACGCACAATTCAACTGTCGCAGAAAGCGCTTGATATATCGGCGGGCAACATGGGTAACACCATGACGCCGGGATACTCGCGGCAAAGAGTGGACATAACTTCAATGCATATAACTTCATACAAAAACTGGCAGACAAGGCTGTCGCGCCTGTCGTTGGCAGGGCAGGGCGCAAACGGCGTCGGTGTCGCACAGCTCCGTAACCCGTACCTGGATAAGCGCTTCCGTGAAATGAACAGCCACCTTGCCACGGCTGAAAAAAAAGCTCCCATACTTGAGGAGATTCAAACCACGCTCGATAACTTCGAGAATGTGGGCATGGAAGGAATGTTGGCGCGTTTTAAGGAAGCTTTGTCAAAGTACGGCACCAACTCGCCGGATAACCTTGAACTTGCGACCATTGTCCGCAACAGTGCTTTTGATATAACCAAAATGCTCAACTCTTACGCAAGAGACCTTGACAGAATGCTCGAAGACAACGTGTTTGAGTTAAGAGCTACCGTAGATTATGTAAACACGCTTATAGAAAGAGTGGCAACTTTAAATACGGCAATCGTTAAAGAATATAAATCGACTGAATTCGGCGCGATTCATCAGGGACGGGGAGTTTCCCCTTACGGGCCGTTGGAACTCATGGACGAGAGAAACCTTATTCTTGACGAACTGTCTACATACGTGAACATCAGGACAGATGAAAACGTAGACGGAAGCATAAACGTCTTTTTAGGCGATGTACTTATGATAGAAGGCGAAAAGTATGAGTCGCTCGTAATGCGTGACTTTGAGAACTTCAACGCTGCGGTAATTTTCGCTTCCAACGGTCAAACGCCGAACTTCAGGTCGGGCGAAATAAGGGCTTACATAGACGTAGTAAACGGCAACGGCCCCTATGCAACTCACTTTCAAAGCTCGGACTACGGAATTCCTTATTACAAATCAGCGATGGACGCTTTTGCGGAAGCTTTTTCGCATCTTATGAACAGCGTAAACGGCGTTACTTTTGACGATTCTCACAGGGCGATGTTCGGCTCAACGCTCGATGTTTATGACCCGGACGGAAACATAGTTTCGCGCGGGCCGATAACCGCCGCGACCATAAGGATTTCGGATGAGTGGATGCACGATGCATCGATGATAGGGTTAGTGTATAATGAAGTAATCGGAAGTGTAATTTCATCATTCAGTTTTCCCGAGGGCGGCGGTCCTTTTGAATTTGATGTAACCCTCAACGGCTCCACGGTAACGGTCAACTTTGACGGTACCGAAGCGGATTTGCAAAACGTGCTTGACATAGCGTTTCCGGGCGGTTTCATTGTCGGAAACGACGGCGACGGCAACATAACCATAAGCGCGGAAAATGAAGACGATGTATTCAGCGTTACTTCCGGCGATGTGACGATTACGACAAACAGAACAGACGTTACAAGCGGCGGCTGGGCATATTCGGTCAACTTAGACGGTAATCACGTTAAAGAACTGCTGTTGGCGCTTGACCATCCCATGAAATTCGGGCGCGCACTCGACTTTGAAGGGTCGGCGTTCGATTACGTAGCTTTCCTCTCTAACCGTTTAGGGCAGGGGCTTAAGTTCTTAGATGAACAGCTTGACACCTTAACTGTCACCACGAACAATCTTTTGGACAGCAGAGATGCGATTATGGGCGTGTCTACAGATGAAGAAGGCATAAATATGTTGATTTACCAGAAATGGTACAATGCGGCGGCGAGAATGATGACCGCGCTTGACGAATGTCTTGACAGGGTTATTAACGGAATGGGCAGAGTAGGACTGTAATAAATTAAAAAGGAGAAGGTCATGAGAATAGCGGGTAACACTGTTTTAAGAAGGTATATGCATAACCTTGAGCGCAACATGGGGCGCAAAAACAGAGAAGAAAACAGGCTTTATTCCCATCGTAATTTCAACAGAGCAAGCGAAAATCCGATTCAGGCTGCCCGCGCTCTGAGAATACGCAAGGCGATTAATGACATCAACATATACCAGGATAACTTAAAAACCGCCAACATGATTTATGAGAACGCGGAAAGCTCAATCATGAAGGTTTCTTCTATCATACAATCGGTTTACGAGCATCTGATAAAAGGCGCGCACGGCGGGCTTAACAGCGAAGACGCGGGTATTGTCGCCGATTCAATTGATAAGTTTGCGGAAGAAATGGTTCAGCTTATGAACATTGTGGTTGCCGACAGAAGAATCTTCGGCGGAACCAACAACAGCAGTCTTGCGTTCAGCATAACGGACGGTCCGGCCGGAAAAACCGCGAATTATCACGGCGTCGCGCTTAATTTATATCAGGACCCGAACCTTTTTCCTTTTTCGGGTGTGTCATACACCGACATAGGCATCGGACTTACGATGGGCAGAGACGGCAGAGTAGACCCGCAGTCGGCGGTTCCGGTAACTTTTAACGGTGCGGAAATTCTCGGCTCGGGGCTTGCGGGCAAAACTACTATGATAAACCTTGACAGTTTATCAGACGGCGAAACCTACAGCTTGGACGTAAGCGTGGGAGCCAACAGGCAAACGATTGTCTTTACGGCCGGCGCCGATAATAACGCAACGGTCGCTAATTTAAACCGCGCGCTTCACGCAAGATTCGGGGACAGAATCAGCATCGGCGCGGAAAGCGGTTTAGTTATAAACAACGTAGCCGGCAGACCTGAAATAACCGTGGTAAATACTCCGCCCCGTATGGGTGAACCGGGCTATCCGCCGGCAACCATAACCACGACCCCGACCGGTTTTTCAGCAAATGTGATTCAACTCGTTTTGGATTCGGCGCAGGCGTTGAAAGCGGACGAAAGGTTTTTGGCGGCGCAGTACGCAGACGCGCTATTCGCGCTTCAAACCAACGTATCGCTTACCCTTGCGAAAATCGGTAACACTCAGGAGTTTATTGACTTCAACATGGACAGAACTACCAATAACATGATGTCGTTGCTTGAACAGCAAAGAGATATTGAAGCTTCTAAGCCGGAAGAGCAAATCACGATGATAAAAGTTTTGGAATCAATTTTCAGCGCACAGCTTAGTATGGGCGCGCAATTAATACCTATGTCAATTTTCAACTTTATTCGCTGATAATTTTCGGGAGATTTTATACTTATATAAATCCGACAAAATGAAATTCACGGGACAAGGAGGTTGCCATGAATCACAATTTGCTTAACATTACAAACATACCAATATCCGTTGAGATTAATATTGTTAAAGGCGAGCTTAGAAACCCGAACGCTCCCAAGCCCAAAATCAACATAACAACAGGGGACGGCGGGATTCAGATACATGCGGAGAACGCTAAAATTAACATTGACACCTACGCGGCGCGTTCAAGCATGGGTTACGGGAAGTATAACTCCGCCGACTTCACAAAAAAAGAAGCGGATAAAGGCATAAAATTAGCGTATGAAGGGACGGCGCGGGTTGTCAAAGAAGGTAACGCCCTTGCAAAAGGGACGACATCGGGTCAGCTTGCGGTGCAGAATAACCGCGCAGGCGCGACAATTCAGACGATTATGGAGCATATCCCGAAAACAGGCGCGGATGTAACCTTTGAAAAAGGGCGGCTTAACATCAACTATGAAATTAAGGATGTAAACGTAGACTGGGAAAACCTGAAAACCGTACCCTTGCAGTTCATACCCGGAAGAGTTGAGTTCAACATCACGCAAATGCCGCAGGTTGTAATCGAATACACGGGCAGACCCATTTATGTTCCGCCGAGCGCAGACCCGTATTACAACGCAGTAATTTAAAAATAGAAATATACAGGGTGTGACGCCCTCTGTCACACCGTTTTAGGAGCAGAGTAAAAATGACCGAGAAATTAGTAAAACTAAATACCCGCGATTTCGGAGAAATCGAAATCGCCGAAGAGAACATATTTGAATTCCCGAACGGCGTTTTCGCGTTTGAAGACGTCAGGCACTTCGCGCTGATAAGCCCGCTCGGTGAAGACGTTTACCCTAAGTGGCTGCAATCCGCCGACGCTCTTATACCCTGCTTTGTGGTATTCGACCCGACAATCATTGACGGCAATTATCAGGTTGCGCTGACGGAGAGCGAAAAAGCTCTGCTTGATATAAAAGACGACACCAATCTGCGGTATTTGGTAATAGCTAAGGTGCCGGAAAACTTTAGGGAAACAACGGTGAATATGAAGTCGCCGATTGTCATAAACAGCGACCTGAACACTGCCGCACAATTTATTCTCCCGCATGATTATACGTTCAGGCTTCCGATTTATAAAGCAGAGGTTAGTATAGAGGCTAAAGTAGAGGAAGGTACGGTTTAATGCTCGTAATTACAAGAAAAACCGATGAAAGCCTGTTAATCGCAGATAACATTGAAGTAACCGTGCTTGAGATTTCAAAAGACAGGGTGAAGTTAGGTGTGAGCGCGCCCCGCGACATAACAGTTATACGCAATGAACTCGCCGCCGCGCAAAACGCCAACCGTGAATCCGCACAGCTCATATCGAAGAACGCGCTTGATGCGCTGATTAATGCCGCTAAAAACAAATCCTGACGGCAGGCAGGGGAAAGGAAGAAAAGACTATGTCAAGTATTAAGGGCAGTTCACTCAGAATAGGCGGACTTAACTCCGGGCTTGATACCGAAGCGATTGTAAACGCGATGACCGCTTCAACAAAGCTTAGAATAACCACTAATCAAAGAAAAGTGTTAAGGCTTCAGGAACAGCAGGGGGCTTACCGCTCTATTATTGATAAATTCAACAACTTCAAAAATAAATATTTCGATATGCTCAACGGCGATACTTACCTTCGCAGCAGAAGCACTTTCAACCGTCACAAGGCTACAGTAAGCCAAGGCGGTTTTGAAACCGGTCCGGCGGGCGTCAGAGTTACTACCGGAGCTAACGCAACGGCGGGAAACTATAAAGTCACAGTGAATTCTGTGGCGTCGCCGGCTTCCGTAACATCGAACCCGACAGACATTTCGTCTTCAGGCGGCTTCAACCCGGCACAGTTCAACATAGACGGTAAAACCTACGCTATGACTATAACCGTGGGCGGCGATTCAAAGGTAATTACCTTTGAAGGCAATGCGAACGAGGCAGAAGTTGTAAAAAGCATTAACAGCTCACTTATAAAAGCTTTCGGAAGCACAAACGATACTTACGTTCAATATAACGCAGACGGAGACGAGATAGAAGGCACCGGAAGAGGGCTTGTATTCTTTGACAACAGGGTGTCCAGCCCTACCAACAACAGATTCGTTTCCGCCGATAGCAGAGCTGTTTCCACGAGCCCGGCGGTAAACCTTGAAAATATTGTTAATTTCGGCGATATAGCTACATGGAAAACCGGAAACAACAGCATAACCTTTGTAATCGACGGCGAAACAAGAACCGTAAACTTCCAAACGGTTGCAATGAATTACTTTGAAAATATAACATTTTCAATGAACGCCGACAAAACATGGTCGGTAACGGGCGGCACAGCCGAGGAAAGAGATAACTTCAACACAATCGTCAGGGAAATGTACGACAAGGAACGCAAAGCCGCTTACGATGATTGGATGAAAAGCGACAACCGCAACGACAATTTCCGCACGGTTACTCTTACAACAGCTGAAAGAATCGCGGCTATCAGGGCGGCGGGAATTACTATTGCAGATAGCGCAACGGACGAAATAATCAACGCACTTACATCAAACGATAACACAAACATTGCGCAGAGAGATGCCGCACGAAACGCCCTAACAAATAAGCTTAACGAAAAGAATCTGGATATAAGATTAAATGGCGTTCCGGGCGTTCCGGGTCCTCCGAGTCTTTCGGGCGCTCAAGGCTTGAAAGCATGGGCAGAAGAAAAAGGCATTGCAACAACCGATGCAACCTGGGCAACTGCCGCATCCGTCAACGCTTTCATCGCGGCAAACGCAAACGCAGGCGCGAGAGAAATCGCGGACATGGCGACCTTTACTTACATTTTTAACAACCAAATGACAGCAATGCAACGAGATTTGTTTAATGAGGAAGTTGAGCGGAGAGATGCGGCGACCCGTCAAATCGAATTTGACAGGGCGATGAGATTTGCCTATGAAGAATTCGATAAGTGGCAGAGAGCCAATCCCAATATCGGCGGTTCCCGCATAGATAATTCTATTCCTCCCTTTAACCCCGCTTTACCCGAAAGCGCCGACAACCCGCGCCAAATAAACAACCCTAACTACATGTTTTGGGACGACAGCTTCCGCGAAATGTTAGGAATGACCCTGACTGTCGCCGAAATGGAAGAAGAGTACGGCGATGACTGGTGGAAAAACCCTGCCGCGATGAAAGGTCGCATAGACATTACAAAACTGCCTATCCATGATACTTTAAGCGACCTTGAAAAAGAGGCGTTTAAGCTGAGGTTGGAAGGGTTTATAGACGAGTTTGCGCGCCGCGCACAATTGGCGGAAGACGGCAAAATTGACCCGCTCTCCTTCCTGCAGGGCGGCTACAATGAACAGCAGGCGTTTTATAACAGCTACGCCGACAAAGACTCGACCGTGATAACGGGAAGCCGCAGTTTTAACCAATTTTTAGAAACAGAGGTTATGGGTATCAGCCCGACCTTCGCCTTCACTCCCGCTGAAAAGCTCGCTGCTCTGATTGACGCCGGAATTGTTACGGCAGGTCAAATTACAGATGTTACCGAAAAAGGAATAAACGACTTTTTAGCAACGCAAACCGCTTCGGACGCAAGCAGGCTTAGTCAGGAATTGCTTCGCCTGAGAACCGCAAGAGTTGAAGCCTTGCCCGGCGTCCTCACGGGTAATGATGTTGCTGAATCTTTAGGAAAAGGCCTTACCGTCTATGAAAGAATTTTGGCGCTTAATAACGCAGGCTTTAATACAAGCTTAGGCGACTCCCCCTTAGGCGCCAACCCCACTCATACAGATGTAACTGATTATATTAACAGTCTCGAAACTGACAAGCCTCTTAATCCGAGCAATGCTGTTCCTGCCCCGCTCAGCCCGCGGGAGAGAGCTGAGGCGGCTTTAACCAACGCCCGCAACGCTAAAATTGCAAACTTTGTTCTTAGCGACACCGATAGAGAAGCGGCGTTGAACGCGGCGCTTAAACACACCGCGCTTACTTCGGCTGATAAAATCGCGGCGTTGGACGCGGCGGGGATTGAACACACATTTGATTCAGATTCAACAGACGCACAAATAAATGCTTTTACTGCCGCTTTAACAGTTGAGGATACGGCAAAATGGAAGACCGCCGAAAATAACGCAAGAATGGCGAAAACTTCAACCCTTACAGACGGGCAAAGAGGTCACAACGCTATAAATGCCGCGTTGAACCTCAAAATCACTGAAGCAGGGAGCGCCCCCGGAGCCATAAGCATAACCCGTGAGGATATTGCGCGTTATTTCAATGAATCCGTGGTCAACAACAGACTCGGAAACGTTCACTTTAGTAACGGTATGAGGATTGAAGCGAGCATAGGCCCCGCGACTATACCGAATCCGTATTACGACCCCGACGGGCCCGATGATGATACTAATCCGCAGACTATTGCAAATCCTGACTATGGCGTGGTGACGTTCAGAACCTATACGCTTTCCCCGCTTACGGGCGCCGATGACACGCGAACTTATAACCAGAGGAAAATATATTCGGATGCAGACACCCTCGGCGTATTCATAAACAAAGGCAGCACCAACGACTTCAATGTTGGCGACGTTATAAGACCCGTGAACGAAACCACGGCAAATACGATTTCAAGGACGACAAGGCTTAGCGAACTGGGGCTTGAAGCCACCAACGGCAGATATAATATGACTATCAACGGGGTGAACTTCTCGTTCGACGGCAATACCACGATAGCGCAGATGATGACAATCGTCAACACCAATACGGTGGCAGGCGTGGAAATGACCTTCTCAACCCTCACCAATACATTTGAAATCAAGACAAAGGAGTTCGGAACAGGCGCGGATATAGTGCTGACCGACGGCGCAGAGGGCTTGCTGGATAAGTTAGGTTTTACAGGCGTTGTGGTTCAAGCCGGCAAGAACATGAGCCTTACAATTAACGATTCGGTTATTGAAACCAATTCCAATACTTATGAAGTCAACGGCGTGAGGATTGAAATAGGCCCGAACGTTGAAGTGGGAACACAGTTTGACATTGAAGTATCACGCGACGTTTCTCAGGTTGCGGATATAGTTAAGCAGTTTGTCAAGGATTATAACGACCTGATTGACTACGTTTTCGGATATGTCAACGAAAAACCCGACAGCCAGTACTTCTTCCTGACCGACAACGACAGGGAAGAGCTGAATCTTTCCGAAGCTCAGGAAAGAAGGTGGGAGGACAGGGCAAGACAGGGTCTGCTGTATAACGACCGCACGCTGATTAACTTAATGGGAAGAATGAGAACATCTCTTTTCAGCGGAATTGACCGCGGCGACGGAACTATGTTCGGGCTTTTCAGCATGGGAATCACTACATCCGACAACTGGCGCCAAAACGGCAAGCTTGTAATCAACGAAAGCAGACTGACAGCGGCGCTCAACGATGACATAGATATGATTACCGAGCTTTTCACCAATACGAGCAACGGGCTTATGCCGCAAATGCAGGAGATTATAGACTCCGCGATTAAAACTACAGGTGCCCGTCACGAAAAAGGTGTGCTGATTCAAAGAGCGGGCATGGCATCCGGCACATCGGTTAACGATAACGCGATTCACGACCAGATTAAGCGCCTGAACGACGTAATCTCCAACCTCGAACTGCGCTACCAAAAACAACAGGACAGATTCTGGAAAGTTTTCTCGGCAATGGAAAAGCAGATGGGACAGCTCAACAGCCAAACCGACTTTATCGGACAGATGGCGGCAAGCAGTATGTGGGATACAAGGAGGAATTAAGAAACATGATTATGGGAAATGCTTATTTAAGCTATAAGAAGCAGTCGGTTACGACCCTGACACCTATGGAGATAGTGGTTAAGCTCTATGTTGAATGTGAGCGGCAAATGAACAGAGCCTTGTTCTTCATAGAAGGCAGAGACTACGGAAACGCCAACACAGCACTTTTGAAGGCTATAGACATAGTAGGCGCACTGCGCTCGGTTTTAGACCTTGACCTATCTATGGGTAAGGACTTAGACTCGCTTTATGAGTTCTTCACCCGCGAGCTGATTGCGGCGAATTTCAAAAAGGACAAGGAAAAACTCAAAATTCTGCTGCCGATGGTCGGCGACCTGAGAGATGCGTTCACGCAGATTTCAAAAATGCCGAAAGAGCAGATTCACTTGCAGGCGGCGCAAAACGCCGCAACCGCACAGGCAATGTAATAAAAAGGAGGTTTTTATGGTTGTCGCTGTTGATTTATTAATGGAGAAGTTCAATCATCTCGAAGACCTCCTTTCTGATTTCGGGCGGCTTTCCGGTCGTCTTTCGTCGGCAGACTTTGAGCTTGTTGATGAAACCCAGGGGATTTTAGATGAGCGCGAGAAAATTATCGGGCAGATTAAAATTATCCAATCGCAAATAACGGAAATACTCGAAAAACAACCGCCGGCCCAAGCGGCGAAAATCCGTAAAATGCTGACAGGCGAAAACGTAACAGCGGATTATTCCGAGGATGAAAAGAATATTCAGGTGAAAATTATCGGCATTCACTCGCTTCAAAGCGATATTATGCAAAAAGAGAGCGGCACCCGAATCAGGTTCAAAAAAAAGTACGACGATGTACGCAGTGAACTTGAGGAGTTGCAAAAAGAAAAAAAGAAGCTGAACTTCTACCAAAATGCGCGGGTTGAAGTAAAAGGCGATGCGTTCGACAATCAAAGTTAAAAATAAAACCGTATAAACAGCGGTTTTAAGGACGTCTGACGGCGTCTTCTTTTTTTTGTCAAAAAAAGGTTGAAAAATTCTTGTAAAAATGTTATTATTATATTGTATGTTATAAATAAAGGATAGAGGAATCGTCAGCATAAGATGCAAAAAATACTCGGATATATGAGGAAAGCCTGTCAGGAATTTGATTTAATTGAAGACGGGGACAAAATAGCCGTCGGTGTTTCCGGCGGCAAGGACAGCCTTGTACTTTTGGCGGGGCTTGCGGAAATGCGGAGGTTTTACGGGAAACGCTACGAGCTTCACGCTGTCAGCCTTGACCCGCGCTTCGGTCAGAAGGACGGGGATTATTCACCCGTGGAAAGGCTTTGCGAAAGTCTTGACGTGCCTTTCACGCTGTTGCGGACTGACATAGCTGAAATCGTTTTTGTTCTGCGGAAAGAGAAAAATCCCTGCGCTCTTTGCGCTAAGATGAGGCGCGGCGCGCTTCATGACGCGGCGAAAGAAAACAGCTGTAATAAAATCGCTCTCGGTCATAACAACGATGATGTAACCGAAACTTTCATAATGAATCTTTTCAGGGAAGGGCGGGTAGGCTGTTTCGCACCTAAAAGCTATCTTTCGAGAAAGGATTTGACGCTAATCAGACCGTTAGTGTTCGCGCCGGAAGCGGCGGTACTCGCAACATGCAGGCAACGCGGCTTTGAGATTATACCTTCGCCCTGCCCCGTTGATAAAACGACAGAAAGACAGCGCGTCAAGGAATTTCTCGATGCGCGGGAAAAAGAGGATAAAGGATTTAAGTTTAGGTTATTCGGCGCGCTCAGAAGAAGCGCAGTAGACGGTTGGGGGTGATAAGCAGTTGCCGAACGTAAACATAGACATACCGACTCAGGTTAATGAACTGCTAAACAGGCTCAACGCTTATTCCTACCGTGCTTATATTGTGGGGAGATGTGTGCGTGAGCTGATAACCGCAGTGAATTCCGAAGGCACCGTAGACTTCGACATCATAACCAACGCCGACATAGACAGAATCTGCTCGATTTTCGATATTTACAATGTTAATACCGAAAACATAAAAAAGGGCGAGGTAATTGTTACGGTTCAAGGTTTGCCGGTGCTGATTGCGCCGTACCGGAAAGGGCAGGACGAGAGCGGCGATCCGGTTTATACCGACGAAATAACAGAGGACTTAAAGCGGCGCGATTTTTCTTTTAATGCTATCGCTTATAATCCGCGGGAAGGCTTCATTGACCCGTTCGGAGGAGTAGCATGTCTGTCGGAGGAGCAGGGAATTGTCTGCGTTGTTGAACCGTCAACCGATGGCGAAAACGAAAAAAACTGTGAATCATCGCCGTTTAAGCGTAATCCCGTGTCAATTCTGCAAGCGCTCGGATATTATTCATCGGGAGGTTATGTAATTTCACCTGCAACGCGTGAATCCATTCTGCTTCATAAGGACTGCATAAAAGAAATTTCATCGTCCGACCTGCGAACCGAGCTGAGCTGGGTTATACGCGGAAAGCAGGTTAGCGCGGTTTTGGAGGAGTATGCAGAGGTTTTCACGGCATTAGTCCCCGAATTCGCTCCTCTGGCTGATTTTGACTTAAAGCGCCCCGAATATGGCACGGACGCGCTTACACATACTTTTAAAAGCGTGGGTTACGCCTCGCCGATTTTGACGCTCCGATATGCGGCGCTGTTTCACTCGCTCGGAAAACCCGATTGTTTTTCCGAAGATGAAGAAAAGCGGGGTCACTTTCACGGTCATGCAGAGCGTTCATGGATTTATACGCAGAGAATTATGCGCCGCATGGGCTTTTCTGATGATGAAACACGGGAGGTTGGCTTCTTAATCAAAAACCAAAGCATGGACATAGCGTCCGACCGACGTTCGCTGAAGTTAAAACTGCGGGAAATGCCGCCCGAACGCCTGAAACTGCTGTTGCAATTCAGATACGCCGACTTAAAGGCGCGCTCTCCCGACTTTGAGGGGGCGGCGATGGCTTGCAAGCGGCAGGTTGACGCGGTTAATGAGATTGTCGCTATGAAAGAGTGCTACACACTGCATCAGCTTGCGGTTAACCGCTACGATTTAATGCAAAAGGGTACAGTGCGAAGCGATGAACAGGCGACCGCAGTACTGGAGCGGCTTTTGGATATGGTAATAGACGCGCCTGCTTTCAATACAAGGCAAAGGCTTCTCGGAGCCGCCGAAAAAATAATGCAGAATGTGATTTAAAAATAAACACAAGAAATAAAAGCGGTAATTTTACAGATAAACGAAGGAAGAAGAAATGAAATGCTGTTTATGGCTTAACGGGGTCAAGGTTTGGCATACCCGAGATATAAAGAATAATTTCGACCTTGCTTCCTTACGCGGTTATTTCATGGGCGGCAGTCTTTCGCGGTGGCTGACAGCGAACGGCGGGGAGGAAGAAGCGAAAAAACTTGAGGAAACGGGAGATATTGAATACACATTCGGTATAAGCGAACAATTAACGGTTAACAATGAACAATTATACGAAAAACTTGAAATTCCTGCAATAATATCAATGTCGGTTCTTTCACGGCACGGTTCGTATAATCTTGGTTCAGGAGGTTCATTCGGAAGCTCAGGGTCGTTTGGTTCGGGCTCCGGTTTGCTCGGATACGGGCTGCACATCATATGAGAGCTATACATGTACATTCATTTTCGCCGTTCTTTGCAAGGCACGGCACGAAAGCCAAGCCTAAGGCTGACAGATTCGACCTCTACTGTACGGTTATATCCGCGCTGAACTGGCGAAAATATAACGGCGAGATTCATCTTGTCTGTGACAAGGCGGCGGCGGAATATTATGATGAAACCGGCATTTCCGATATATGGGATAAAATAAGAATAATTATTCCCGATGATTTGGAAGGTATAAACCCGATTATATTCTGGGCGGCGGCGAAACTGCTGGCGCTTAGGGAGGTGTGCGCGCCTGCTGTTATACTCGATACAGACTTTATAGTTTGGAAGATGTTAAAATTCGGCGATTCAATAATCGCCGCACACCGTGAAGACTTAAACCCCGATGTCTACCCCGGTGTAAACTACTTTCAAATGGAGCCGCTTTATAAGTTTATGCCTTTTGACTATACGGTACAGCCACTGAACACGGCGTTTTTATATTTACCCGATGAAAGCTTCAAGCAATTCTATGTAAGCATGGCGATTGATTTCATGAAATCGGCAATGAATGTATCGGATAACCTGTGTTACATGGTTTATGCGGAACAGCGGCTTCTTGCTATGTGCGCGGAAAGGTTAAAAATGCCGGTTGAAACTCTGCTTGACAAAGATAAATTATTTGAGTCGCAAAACGACTTCACACATCTTTGGGGTGAAAAGCAGAAAATGCGGAATAATCCCGAAGCGGAGCAAAGCTTTAATAATCGCTGTGCCGCTCGAATACGGCGGGATTTCCCCGAATATGAACACATGATTAATTTAATAGAAAAAGCATAGGGGCGCATAATGTGCGTTCGCGAAAGGAAACAGTTATGAGTACTAAGTATATTTTTGTAACGGGAGGAGTAGTTTCAGGCATTGGAAAAGGACTGACAACGGCTTCACTCGGCAGATTGCTGAAAAACAGGGGTTACAGGGTGACGATTCAAAAGTTCGACCCTTATATTAACGTTGACCCTGGAACTATGAGCCCGTATCAGCATGGTGAAGTGTTCGTAACTGACGACGGCGCGGAGACAGACTTAGACTTAGGGCATTACGAGCGCTTCATAGATGAGAACTTGTCAATCAACAACAGCATAACTACCGGAAAAATCTACTGGTCGGTTTTAAATAAAGAACGGCGCGGGGATTACAACGGCGGAACCGTGCAGGTTATACCTCATATCACAAACGAGATTAAAGAGCGGATTTACCGCGTTGCAAGTCAGCCCGACGGCGAGGTTGATGTGGTTATAGCCGAAATCGGCGGCACTGTCGGGGACATTGAGGGAACCCACTTCTTCGAGGCAATCAGGCAGGTGGTGTCCGATAAAGGCAGAGAAAACGTGCTTTATATCCATGTAACATTAGTGCCTTTTGTCTGCGGAAGCGACGAGCTGAAAACCAAACCGACACAGCAAAGCGTAAAAACCCTGCTCTCACTCGGAATCCAGCCGAATATCTTAGTCTGCCGCAGTGAGCGGGAAATCCCCGCCGACATGAAAGAGAAAATCGCAAGCTTTTGCAACGTCCGCAAGGAAGATGTAATACAGAATCTTACGGCTTCTTCATTGTATGCGGTTCCTTTAATGCTTGAGAAGGAAGGGCTTACGAACGCTGTCTGCCATCATCTCGGCATGGAAAACCGTACTCCTGACTTAACCGAATGGGTCGAGATGGTAAAAAGGCACGAGAATGCCGAAAGAACACTCACTTTAGGCTTAGTCGGTAAATACTGCGCTTTGCCGGATGCGTACCTTTCAGTGACGGAAGCGTTTCATCACGCGGGTATTGTAAACGACGCAAGGCTTGAAATCAGGTATATTAATTCAGAAGAAGTTACGCGCACAAACGCTGGTAAAATACTGAAAGGCTGTCAGGCGTTCGTGGTTCCGGGCGGCTTCGGCGAGCGCGGAGTTGAAGGCATGATTGAAACTGCGCGTTACGCCCGCATAAACAAAATCCCCTACCTCGGATTAAGTCTCGGTATGAACGCGGCGGCAATTGAGTTTGCGCGGAACGTTCTCGGCATAGAGGGCGCGAGTTCGGTTGAATTTAACGACGGCGATGAAAATATAATCGACATTATGCCGGGTCAAAATGACGCGGGCGCGGAAAAAAGCGCAATGCGGCTCGGCTTGTGTCCGTGCAAGCTTGAGGACGGCACGATTTCACGCGAGGCTTACGGCGATATTCTGACTTATGAGCGCCACCGCCACCGCTACGAATTCAATAATACATTCAGAAGCCGCTTTCAGGAGAACGGCATGGTTCTTGCGGGGCTTTCGCCGGACGGCAAATTAGTGGAAATTCTTGAACTGTGCAAAAGTATGCACCCATGGTATGTAGCCGTGCAGTTCCACCCCGAATTCAAATCCCGCCCGAATAAGCCTCACCCGCTTATTTCAAATATGATAAAAACAGCCCTTGAATCAGGCAGATAACAAGTTTGAAACAAAACACAACAGAAACGGGAAAATGTCGTTTTCATTCCTCGGCGGTGAAGAAAGGACTTTTTGAAAACATGAACCAAGCAAAACCTTATATGGATAATCGGGAATTGTCGTGGTTAAAGTTCAATACCCGCGTCTTAGAGGAAGCAGAGGACGAAAGCGTACCGCTGTTTGAAAGGTTGCGTTTCCTTTCTATTTTCCGCTCGAATATGGATGAGTTTTTCATGATAAGGGTCGGCTCGCTTAACGACCAGATATATCTCAAAAGCGAGAAATTAGATACCAAAACTTTCCTTAGTGCGCCGGAGCAACTGGAGCTTATTTCAAAGAAAGTGCGGGAACTCGTCCCGAGATTCACACATGCCTACAGCGAAATCATGCGTAGTTTTGCACGCGGGAATATATTAATTCAGGTAAGACCCGAGAATAAATACTGCACACCGGGCAAAACCGCATTGTCAAACAGCGATGAAGAAGAACTTTCAGCGCAGTTTGAGCAGGAAGTGTTGCCGTTTCTGACGCCGTCGGTAATTGACAAGCGGCACCCGAATCACTTTCTGAAAAACCTTGAAGTTTACGCTGCCGCCGTTTTGAAGAAAACGGGTTCGGACGGACTTCAAAAGGGCAACACGATGATTGGAATCGTGCCGGTTTTATTGCAGGGAGTATTCAGGCGCGTGTTCTATCTGCCGTCGGAAGCCGGCTTCCCTGAAACCGTGCGGTTTATATTAGCGGAAGATTTGATTTTATATTATCTGAATAAGGTTTTCAATAATTATATAATAACCGGAAAAACTATTTTCAGGATTACGCGAAACGCCGACTTAGATGTAAACGAGGCGGTATTTGACCAGGATATGGAACTTAATTTCCGTGAAGCTATGGAAGAAATGCTTAAAAAGCGCATTAAACTGAAACCTGTCAGAATTGACTTTACAGGGGAGAATGTACCGGAAGATTACCACAAAATAGTTTCAAAGCTGAATTTGAATTTAAAGGAAGACTTCACTTTTTTGCATGAAACCCCGCTTAATTTCGTATTTATAAACGAGCTTGAAGAAAAGCTGAAAGACAGAAAAGAGTTATTTTATGAAAATCTGAGTCCGAGACAATCGCTTTTGGCTGACCCGAAAGAGAAGATTCTGAAACAGCTTGACAAGGGCGATATTCTGCTGTCCTATCCTTACGAAAGCATTTCAACTTTCATTAAACTTTTGGAGGAGGCGGCAAACGACCCCGGTGTTTTCTCGATTAAAATTACGCTTTACCGGGTTGCAAGAGAAAGCAAGGTTATAAACGCGCTGATTACCGCCGCTGAAAACGGCAAGGACGTATTAGCTTTGGTTGAATTGCGGGCGCGGTTCGATGAGGAAAATAACATAGGTTGGTCACTGCGGCTTGAGGAAGCGGGCGTTAACGTAATGTACGGGCTCGACGACCTGAAGGTTCACTCCAAATTATTGTTAATAACTAAAAAAAGCGGGCAGGGAATAAAGTATTATACCCAGATAGGTACAGGGAATTACAACGAGCGGACATCAAGATTATACACCGACCACACGCTGATGACGGGAGCGCAGGATATAGGTTCGGACGCATCGTTAGTGTTCAATGCGCTTTCGGTGGGAACGACAGTCAGCAATACAGGCGCGCTTTGGGTGGCGCCAAAGGGCTTAAAGCCGCGTGTAGTGGAAATGCTTGACACTGAAATTGTTCACGGGGAAGCGGGTTACATCGGACTTAAACTCAACTCCTTAACCGACCGCGACATTATAGAAAAACTCGCGGAAGCAAGCCGTAAGGGCGTTAAGGTTGAACTGCTCGTCAGGGGAATCTGCTGTCTGATTGCCGGAGTTCCCGGTGAAACCGAAAACATCACCGTAACATCAGTCGTAGGGCGGTTCCTGGAACACAGCAGGGTATATATTTTCGGGCGCGGTGAGCGACAGAAGATTTATATTTCATCCGCCGACTTTATGACGCGCAACACAGAAAAGCGCGTAGAAGTAGCCGCGCCGGTTCGCGACCCGAGAGCGCGGGAATTTATACTTGAGGATTTTTATGCACTGCTGACAAACAATTCAAAGGCGCGGATTCAAAACAGCAGCGGCACTTACTCAAAGCGCACTTCAAGTCCGGACGACAGAGATGTGCAGGTTGAGCTTTATAAATTAGCGTATAAGCGCGCCGGAGAAAAACAATCACAAAAAGCAGAAAAGCTAAAAATATCGTGGCTTACAAAATTATTCTGGAGGGGAAATAAGAAATGTTAAATGTAGCGGAAATCACAGAAAAAGACATTCCTATGAGTGCGGACATAATAAGGCGCTCGTTCAAAACAGTTGCCGATGAATTCGGTATAACCGAAGAAAACACACCGACCCACGGAACTTTCCTTAAAGACGAGAAGTTGCAAAGCGACTTTGAGGCGGGAATAAAAATGTTCGGCTTGTTTGAATGGGAAAAGCAGGTCGGCTTCATTGCGCTCGAAGCTAAGGACAGCGAGCTTTATTACCTTGAAAAGCTTGCGGTTCTGCCTGAATATCGGCATAAAAGAGGCGGCAGAGATTTGATGAAACACGCCGAGGATTACGCCGTAAAAGCAGGCGGAAAAGCTATTTCAATCGGGATTATCTATGAAAACGAAGTGCTTTTGGAGTGGTATAAAAACTTAGGTTATGAGGAAACGGGGACTAAAATTTTCCCGAATTTCCCGTTCACGGTTTGCTACATGAAGAAAGAATTGGTGTAGGGGGCGCTCGTTTCGCGCCTGCGGAGGTTCAATGAAACTGCTTGTAATCGACGGTAACAGCATAGCCAACCGCGCTTTTTACGGAATCCGCCCGCTTTCAAACAAGGCAGGCGTACCGACCCATGCGTCAACGGGCTTTCTAAATATTTACCTTAAACTGCTCAGGCAGTTTAAGCCGGATGCGGTCGCAGTCGCTTTCGATGTGAGGAAGCCGACATTCAGAGCCGAAATATACCCTGAGTATAAAGCGAACCGCAAAGGTATGCCGGACGAACTTGCCGTTCAGCTGCCTTACATAAAACAGCTTATGACCGCGCTCGGCGTTACTGTGCTTGAATGTGGGGGGTATGAAGCTGATGATATTCTCGGAACGCTGGCAAATGCGGCGGCTTCGGAAGGAAACGAGTGTATACTTGCTACAGGTGACCGCGATGCATTTCAGCTTGTTAACGAAAAAGTCAGCGTAAATCTCGCGAAAACTAATGACGACACGATTTTTACGCCTGAACTGATTCAGGAAACCTACGGAATCACGCCCGCGCAGATGCTTGATGTAAAGGCGCTGATGGGTGATTCGAGCGATAATATACCCGGAGTAAAAGGGATAGGTGAAAAGACCGCTTTCGATTTAATAAAGAAGTACGGAAGTGTTGACTATATCTACGAAAACCTTGATTCGCTTGAAGTTTCGCCGGGTGTAAAAAAGAAGCTGTCCGAGGGCAGTGAGCTTTGCTTTTTAAGTCGCCGTCTCGGTTTAATTGCAACGGACGCACCGGTTTCTTCGGTTTTGGAGGATTATATTCTGCGGGGATTTGACAATACGGAACTTGCGCGTATTTTAACCGAACTCGAAATGTTTTCGTTTATGAAAAAGTTTAATATTGATAGCAGTAAAGTTAATGTGCAAATTGATGAAAAACCTATAACCGAAAATGCGGAAACCGAAGCTTATCCGGATGTTACAATTGAAGACGGCGGGGTTGTCGTCTATGATAATAAAGTCAGGCGCGAACTTGACAAAACCGCAACAGACGCCTTTTTGAGCGGTGATGAAAAGAAGCGGACTTATGACTTAAAAGCGTTGTGGAACTACGCTTTTGAAAACAGCACAGAAATTAAAAATGTGGTTTTCGATGCCGCTTTGGCGGCGTATCTGCTCGGCGTTAACGCTTCCGAATATACACCCGAACAGCTTTACAGCAAGCTTCAAAGCGAAAATATGCTCGGTGTTTTAAATGACATTGAAATCCCGCTGACAGAAGTTTTAGTAAGCATGGAGCGCTGTGGAATCGAACTTGACAAAGCAGGAATCGAGGGCTTCGGTGAGGAATTACGGCGAGATATTGACAGAATTCAAAGCGAGATTTACGAGTTGGCGAACGCGGTTTTCAACATCTCGTCACCTAAACAGCTTGGCGAAATTCTCTTTGACAAGCTAAGTTTACCGCACAGCAAAAAAACTAAAACAGGCTATTCAACCAACGCAGACGTGCTTGAGGATTTGGCGGACAAACACCCGATAATACCGCTCATAACCGAGTACCGCGCACTAACCAAGCTTAATTCAACCTATGTTGCGGGTTTATTGAAGATTGTCGGCGATGATAACAGAATCCATACAACCTTTATGCAGACAATCACGCGAACGGGGCGTATTTCTTCGGTTGAACCCAACATACAGAATATTCCGGTTCGTACACCGCGCGGCAGGCAAATGCGCCGGTTTTTCCGGGCAAAGAGCGGCTGTATGCTTGTGGATGCCGACTACTCGCAGATTGAACTGCGGGTACTGGCGCATATTTCCGACGATGATATTATGAAGCGGGCGTTCGCTGAGAATGAGGACATTCACACTATTACGGCGTCGCAGGTGTTCGGTCAGCCGCCGCAGTGGATTACGCCCGAACTCAGAACGGCGGCGAAAGCGGTCAACTTCGGCATTGTTTACGGGATTGGCGCGTTTTCGCTCGCCAAGGATATCGGGGTCAGTGTCGCAGAGGCCAACAACTACATTAAAAGCTATCTCGCGAAATACAAAGGTGTAAAAGCATATATGGACGAGATAATCTCATCGGCGAAAAAAACAGGCTGCGTCGCTACAATGTTCGGGCGCAGAAGATATATTTCCGAAATCAATGCGTCCAACAAAAACGTCGAGGCGGCAGGTAAGCGAATCGCCATGAACACGCCTATTCAAGGCACGGCGGCAGATATAATTAAAATTGCGATGATTCGGGTTTATCGTAAAATCAAGGAGCGCGGTTTGAAGGCGCGGCTGATTTTGCAGGTTCATGACGAGCTTATTGCGGAAGCGCCGCTTGCCGAAATGCTTGAGATTGAAAATTTAATTCGTGAGGAAATGGAAGCCGCGGCAAAGCTGTCCGCGCCGCTCAGGGTAGATGTAAAAAGCGGAAAAACGTGGTTTGACGCTCACTGACGGGCAATTTACGACTTACAGTAACGGGGATTTATTATGAAAAACATTTTAATAGTTTGTACCGCTAACAAAGCCCGAAGCGTCATGGCGATGGAAATTGCGAATTTTCTTGCACGAAAAGCAGGGAAGAGCGATGAGCTTTACTTTGACAGCGCGGGAATCGCGGTTATGGGAAGCGAATCAGACCCCGTAGTCAAGCGGATTTTAGCAGATATGGGAATTGAATCCGCGCATAATCCCACCCACTTTTCATATTTGGACTTAAATGACTTTGATGAAATTCACGTTATGACCAAACGGCAAAAAACCGCGTTATTAAAACTCGGCTCCCATAATAAAAACGCCGAAACAGAAAGAAAAATCCGCGTTCTTAACATCAGCGACCCTTTCGGGAAAGGCGAGGACGAGTATCGCGGTTGCCTTGAACGGCTTAGAGATTTTTATGAAAACTTCATCAGCCGCCATGATTGAAAAAGATTTATGAGAAATTCACTGACAACCGAAATTATTTTCGATATAGAACAAAAATGCTTTTCGGAATTTTCCGATTCATGGAGCATGGAAATGATAAAGGCACAGCTTAATTCCAAAAACACCGCAACCGTTATTAAAACCAAAAACGGCGTTCCGGTTGGTTACGCGACAGGAGTTAAACTCGACGGCGAAAGCGAGCTGTACCGGATTGCCGTACTGCCGCAGTTCAGGGGACAAGGAATTGCGAAAGAGCTTCTTGCGCGATTTCTTGAGAAGTGCAGCGGTGTGGTTTTCCTTGAAGTCCGCTCGAAAAATGAAGCAGCAATAGCGCTTTATAAAAGCGCGGGGTTTGTTGAAGCGGGGCGAAGAAAAGATTATTATGGCGACGATGACGCGGTTATTTATAAATATGAACGGTAGGAGAATAAATGCAAAAACAGAAAAAAGTAGCCGCAATTCACGACCTCTCAGGTTTCGGGCGGTGTTCGCTGACGGTAATAATCCCTGTGCTTTCGGCGCTGGGAATTCAAGTCTGCCCCGTCCCGACCGCTGTGCTTGCTACCCATACCGGCGGCTTCGGCGAGGCTGTAATGAAGGACATGACCGGCTTCATAACCGCCGCCCTAAATAAATACAAGGAGCTTGAAATAGACTTCGATGCGGTTTACAGCGGCTTTTTGGCTTCATCAGAGCAGATTGACTGCTGTCTTGATTTCTTTAAAAGCTATCCGAAAGCGCTTAAAGTTGCAGACCCCGTAATGGGCGACCACGGCAGGATTTACAGCACTTACACGAAAGAGTTGTGTGACAGAATGGGCGAACTTGCGGACGTTGCGGACGTTATTACTCCGAACGTGACCGAAGCGGCTATTCTGCTTGGCGAGGATTACCCGCAGTTTTTGGAGCGGGACAAGGCGCGCAGTTGGCTTAAACGGCTCAGAGAACGCGCACCTGCCGTTGTTATGACGGGAGTTTTGTTGTCCGAGGGTTGTATTGTTAACGTTTGCGCGGAAAAAAGCAGCATGAAGCTTGTGGAGTGCGATTATGTGCCGCAAAATTACCCCGGAACAGGCGATTTGTTTGCGTCCGTGCTGACGGGCGGACTGCTTAAAGGCGATGATTTGAATACCGCAATGAACAAGGCGACCGCCTTTGTGCAAACGGCGGTTACGGTTACTTTCACGCACAAAACAGAGCCGAGGAACGGTGTAAATTTCGAGAAATGTTTATCCCTGCTCGCCGAAGAACATGTTTTTTTAGAACGCGGGGAATTATAGCTTGAAATTTTCCCTGAAATGTGGTAGAATAAATAGATGGAAAAAATGACGTTGAATATTGTGCTTGTAGAGCCGCAAATTCCGCAAAACACCGGTAACATTGCGCGTACCTGCGCCGCCATCGGAGCGAGGTTGCATTTAGTCAGACCGCTTGGCTTTGAAATTGACGATGCAAAACTGAAGCGTGCGGGCTTAGATTACTGGAGTCTGCTTGATATAACTTACTATGACGGGCTTGAAGATTTTTTGAAAAAGGCTGACGGGAAGTGCTTTTACTTCTCCACTAAATCGCCCAAAGCCCATTCCGATGCAAAATACCCCGATAACTCCTACATTGTTTTCGGCAGGGAGGATAAAGGTTTGCCGGAGAGCCTGTTGCTCGCGCATATAGATGAATGTGTGCGAATCCCCATGATTAACCAAGCGAGAAGCCTAAACCTTTCAAACAGCGTAGCTGTGGGAGCTTATGAAGTATTAAGGCAGTGGGGTTATCCCGAGCTGCAAAATTCAGGCAAATTTAAAACATAAGCATTGGGTAATTGCGAAATTCATTTTTCGGTGCGCGGAGGGCGTTGCACCCTAAAATATAAGGAGAAATGCAGGTATATGCACTTAAAAAAGGATAAAATCCGGTTAATTACAGACAGCGGCTGTGACATACCGGAAGGCTGGGAAAACACTTATAACATAGACATAATTCCGTTTAATATCATGATTGACGACAAGGAATACTGGGAGCGTGCGGATTTAAAGCCGCAGCAGTTCTATGAACTGGCGCGGAACTATTCGGGCATACCGAAAACAAATCAGATTCTGCCGTTCCGCATAGAAGAAAGGTTCCTTGAATGTGTGCAAAGAGGAACAGAGGACGTTATATTTGTGACAATAAACGGTTCCGGCTCGCAAACCTACAATAATGCCGTTCAGGCACGGGACAGCCTTGAAAAGGCAGGGAAACTCGGCGGCATGAAAATCCATATCGTTGACAGTCATTGCTATTCTGTGGGATACGGCTACCCTGTTGTGGAGGCGGCGAAAAAAATAAAAGCGGGGCAATCCGCCGAAAGTATTGTCGCCTACCTTGAGGACTGGTTCAGTTGCTGTGAGATTTACCTGTTGACCTTTGACCTGCGTCACGCCAAAAAATCGGGCAGAATCACCGCGGCGGCAAGCGTAGTAGGGGAACTCATGGGAATCAGACCCGTTATTTCCATGATTGATGACAAAACCGCAATCATAAAAAAGGCGCGCGGAGAGAAAGCCGCAGTTGATGAAGCTGTCAAAATTGCCGCAGAGCGCATGATTCCGGGGACACCGTGGATTGTACTGCGTACCACCTGCACCGAAATGGAGGATTATACAATCGCTGAGATGACCAAAAGGACAGGCAAACCGCCCGTCATGGAGAGCTACAGCGGCGCGGCGGTCGGCTCAAATGCCGGCACAAAGTTCTTAGGCATGGTTGTTAAGGGGCAGTCAAGAAGATAATTTTATGTTTTTACTAAAAACCACTTGAAAAATTCCAAATAAAGTGGTAAAATAAATAAAATAGGCTATAAAAAAGAAAAGGAACAAAATTATGGGCAAAAATTCTAAGTTATCCAAGAAAAATGTAGACGACTTAAACGTAAAAGGGCGTAAAATTTTAGTGCGGTGCGACTTCAATGTGCCGATTAAGGACGGCGTAATTTCAAATGATAAGCGAATCGTTGCCGCGCTTCCGACAATTAAAAAGCTGATTGAGGGCGGCGGCAGGGTTATTCTCTGCTCGCATCTCGGCAAACCTAAGAACGGTCCCGAAGATAAATTTTCGTTAGCTCCTGTAGCCGTGCGGCTTTCCGAGCTTCTCGGGCAGGATGTTGTTTTTGCCGGAGACGGCAATGTTGTCGGCGACAACGCTAAAAAAGCGATTAATGAAATGCAGGACGGCGGTGTGATTCTGCTTGAAAATACCCGCTTCCGCGCCGAAGAAACCAAGAACGGCGAAACTTTCAGCAAAGAATTGGCTGAAATCTGCGATGATTACGTGAACGACGCGTTCGGCTCGGCGCACCGCGCCCACTGTTCGACTGCGGGAGTTACCGAATTTATAAAAGGCGAAACCGCTGTCGGTTATCTCATGGAAAAGGAAATCGAGTTTCTCGGCAATGCGGTTGAAAACCCCGAAAGACCGTTTGTGGCGATTCTCGGCGGCGCAAAGGTTGCGGATAAGCTGAATGTTATATCAAACCTGCTTGATAAATGCGATACGCTGATTATAGGCGGCGGAATGTCTTACACCTTTATGAAGGCGGAAGGCAGGGAAATAGGGAAGTCGTTAGTTGACAATGATAAGCTTGATTATTGCAGGGAAATGCTCGAAAAGGCGAAAAATCTCGGCAAAACGTTACTGCTTCCGGTAGATAACGTAATCGCCGCAAACTTCCCCGACCCGATTGACGTACCTTTAGAAATCAAAACCGTGAGCGCAGATTGTATTCCGGCGGACTGGATGGGTCTTGACACCGGCGTGGAATCGCGGGAAATTTTCGCAGAAGCGATTAAAACCGCTAAAACCATAGTTTGGAACGGTCCGATGGGCGTGTTCGAGAATCCGTTGCTTGCCGAGGGTACGCTTGAGGTTGCCAAAGCGGTTGCGAACGCCGATGCGGTGACGATTATCGGCGGCGGCGACAGCGTGGCGGCTGTAACCCAGCTCGGTTTCGCGGCTCAGATGAGCCATATTTCAACAGGCGGCGGCGCGTCGCTTGAATATCTCGAAGGTAAAATTCTCCCGGGAATACAGGTAATTCAGGACAAATAGCTACAACAATACACGTCATCACACAACAGGAGGGGTTAAACAATGGATACCAACAGAAGGGCTTATAAACGCGACATCTGCCACCGCTCAAATATCGAGATTAGTCTTGACAGCTATATATGGCATAAAGCTGTGGTTTTTGATATTTCGGCGGGTGGGCTTAAAATAGTTACGAACATAATCTTCGATGTCGGCGAGGATTTATGGTTTAACCTTGACATGCCTGAATTTCTTTCAAAGAGTCAAATGAAAATAAAAGGCACAATCCGCAGGCAGGAAGACGATGATGAAGAAGGTATGTTCGTGTACGGCGTTTCGTTTAAGGATTTAAGCGAGTCTGTGCGAATCGGAATTGACGAGAACATCCTGCTTCGTGAAAGAATGCACAAAAAGAGAATAGAGTATTCCGAATAGCTTTACAATAATTAAGTGCGGAGGGTTTTAAAATGGCCGGATTGTTTGATTTTTTATCCGCTACCTGCGTACGTTGCGGCGAGGGTAAAGGACTGATTAAAGTAAGCAATGATATTTGGATGTGTATGGAATGCCTGAAAGAAAGCAAGTATAAATCCTTTTGGAATAAACTCAGTACCCGGGTAATCGAAGTCTGCGACACAAGAAGAGACCATAACGCTACGTATGAAATCCTGATGAAGGAAGCGACGGCGATTTTAAATCTCAGAATACTTACGGACAGCGGGCTTATTACCGAGGAAGAATTTTCCGAAAGAACCGCAAAATTTTTTGAAGACGGAGAAGACAAATGAGAAAAGAATTAAGAAAGGCAATTATTGCCGGAAACTGGAAAATGAACAAAACCCGCCCCGAAGCGGCAACGCTCATAAATGAAATTAAGCCGTTAATGCAGAACAACGGTTGCGAGGTTGTTGTGTGTGTGCCGTTTACTGCGCTTGTGGCGGCGGTTGAAGCCGTCAAAGATACCGGCATCAGGGTCGGCGCACAGAATGTTCATTTTGAGGCGAGCGGCGCGTTCACGGGGGAAATCTCGGCGGCTATGCTTAAAGAAATCGGCGCGGAGTATGTCATAATCGGACACAGTGAGCGCAGGCAGTATTTCGGGGAAACCGATGAAACCGTTAATAAGCGCACAAAATCGGCGCTTTCGGGCGGTTTGATTCCAATCGTCTGCGTGGGTGAGCTTTTATGGGAGCGCGAGGCTAATATAACGGAAGAAGTGGTTTCAAGGCAGATTAAGCTTGCTTTCGCGGGGATTGATGCGGCAGACGCGGCGAAGATTGTTATAGCTTACGAGCCTGTTTGGGCAATCGGTACAGGCGTAACCGCCACGAATGAGCAGGCGCAGGAAGCGTGTAAATTAATCCGCGACAGATTAGCGGCGCTTTACGGAAAGCCGGTTGCCGACTCGGTTACGATTCAATACGGCGGTTCCATGAACGCGGCGAACGCGGCGGAACTTCTTGCTAAAGAAGACGTAGACGGGGGACTTATCGGCGGGGCATCGCTTAAAGCGGCAGATTTCGGCGTGATTATAAAGGCGGCAGCGTCTTAAAATTAAAATCAGGAGAGAAATATATAAGTTTTGAAACAAATATGACTGAAACGGGGAAAACGTTGTTTTCGCTTCGTTTTAAAACGAAGCTATCCACTGTTGGTGAAGAAAGGACTTTATGAAAATATGAACAAAATCAAACCTGTTCTGCTTGTCGTTATGGACGGCATAGGCTTCAGTGAAACCGGAATCGGCGATGCGGTTACAATGGCGAACACGCCTGTTCTCGATAAGCTTCTTGCCGAATGCCCGAATACCCGCCTGAAAGCGCACGGCGAAGCCGTCGGTTTACCCGGCGATGACGACATGGGCAACAGCGAGGTCGGGCATAACGCCCTTGGTTGCGGGCAGGTTTACTCGCAGGGCGCGAAGCTCGTCAACGAGGCAATCGAAAGCGGCAGAATGTTCGCAGGTGAAGCGTGGAACGAGCTGATTGATAATTGCGGCACTTTGCATTTCATAGGGCTTTTGTCGGACGGAAACGTTCACTCTAACATAGCGCATTTATTTAATATGCTGCGTGAAGCCAAGAAAAGCGGCGTTAAGCGGGTGCGGGTGCATATATTACTTGATGGTCGCGATGTTCCGGCGACAAGCGCTTCAGATTATATTGAAAAGCTGGAGGAGGTTTTAGCGGAGCTGAATGACAGCGGTTTCAACGGACTTATAGCTTCCGGCGGCGGCAGAATGAAAGTCACGATGGACAGGTACCAAGCCGATTGGGGTATGGTTGAACTCGGCTGGAAAACCCACGTCTTAGGCGAAGGGAGAATGTTCGCTTCGGCGAAGAGCGCGATAGAAACGCTCAGAAGCGAGAATGCGGGAATCATCGACCAGGATTTGCCTGCTTTTGTAATCGCCGAAGACGGTGAACCGACAGGTAAAATTGAAGATGGCGACAGCGTAATTTTATTTAACTTCAGAGGCGACAGAGCGATTGAGATTTCAATGGCGTTTGATTATGACGATTTCGATTTTTTTAATCGGAAACGCAGACCGAAAGTTTGTTATGCCGGCATGTTGCAGTACGATGGCGATTTAAAATTACCGGCGCGTTTTCTTGTAAATCCGCCTGAAATCAAAGATACGCTTTCGGAGCTTTTGGTTGCGAACGGAATTAATCAGTACGCTGTTTCCGAAACGCAGAAGTTCGGGCATGTTACGTATTTTTGGAATGGCAACAGAAGCGGGAAAACAAGCGAAGAACTCGAAACATTCAAGGAAATCCCGTCTGACAGAATCAGCTTTGACCGGCGTCCGTGGATGAAGTCGGCGGAAATCACCGACGACCTGATTGAAGCAATCAGGTCGGGCAAATACGGCTTCATACGCTGTAACTTCCCGAACGGCGATATGGTGGGGCATACGGGAAATTTGCCTGCGTCGGTTATCGGCGTGGAAACTGTGGATTTAGCGCTTGCGCGGCTTATTCCGGTGTGCGATGAATACGGCGTGACTTTAATCGTCACCGCTGACCACGGTAATGCTGATGAAATGCTTGAAAAAGACAAGAAAGGCAATCTTGCACCTCGTACCGCACATTCGCTGAACAAAGTGCCTTTTATAATTTACGACAGGGAAGTTCGGTATAAAATCGCTGACGGCGACTACGGGCTTGCGAATGTCGCGCCGACACTTGCCGGAATGTTCGGACTTACGCCTCCCGCGTCCTGGGAAAAGTCGATGATTTAAGGAGTTTAAACATTATGAAGCCGGAGAACATGCCTACCTTCAAACCTTATGAAGGAAATGAACCGTTTATTTTTATCAGCTATTCTCACAAGAATAATGCGGATGTTTTTCCTATCCTCCAGCGTCTTCATGATTGCGGGCTCAGGATTTGGTACGACAGGGGAATCGACCCCGGTTCTGAATGGCCGGAGGAAATAGCAACTCACTTGTTGGGTTGCGGGCTGTTTCTGCTGTTCATGTCGCCCGATGCGGCGGAATCGCACAATGTCCGGCGTGAAATTACGATGGCTGTAGACCGACAAAAACCGCTGATGAATGTTTTCCTGAAAGAAACCGAGCTTCAGCCGGGATTACAATTACAGCTCAATTTAATTCAATACATATCTTATAATACAGACGGTGAAACTTTTGATGAATTCATTGAAAGGCTTGCCGGGATTCTGCTTAAAAAAGCGCCCGACGTTGCGGGGGATTATGTACCGCCTCCGGTTGTAACGCCGCCGCCCGCTGTTATGCCGCCGCCGATTACGTCTGAACCGAAACCGAAAAAGAAGTTTAAGCTTTGGCAGATTTTAACGCCGGTGTGCGCGGTTTTCCTAATCGCTGCAGCATTAATCGTCTTCCTTGTAACACGTGATGATGAAGACCATGTTCCGGTGTTAAGAGAAAGAGAACGCGGCAGTTCCTCGCGTAATAACGGCGAAAACGGCGGCGAGGACGAGAACGAAAACGGCGGCGATAATTATAGCAACGGCGAAGATGAAAATAATCCCGACTCCGATGAAATTGAGCTTGATTCGGCAGTATTGGACGGGAATTTTTACGTTGTTTTGAAAGGTTCCGAGAGCCTTGAGTTCACGAATACTTCAGCGGAAAAAGTTGATATGCCGACCTCTACCGAATGGGTGCGGGCGGATTATGTTTTATTTGACAGGCACGGGTTAGCTACGGAATACTGGTATGGTTCCCTAAGTTTCGGAGAAAGCTTACAACCCGGCTCGAGAATAGTTATATCGCTTGCCGACCCTGCCGAAACCACAAAGCTTGTTATTCCCGTAGAACTGATTGATACCGCTGTTACTGTAAGAGCGCTGGCTTCTCCCGCGATTAATTTTGTGACGCTGACAGGTACGGGCGGGCTTGAGATTACGAACAATTCACAGGATGTAATAACGTTTCCGCAGTCGGTATCATTTATACGCAGGGATTATGCGGTTTTCGACAAAAACGGCGAGCTTACGGACTATTATAACGATACATCTTACCGTGCGGATTTAGAGCCGGGCGCAAGAAAAGTAATTTCTCTCACCGACCCCGCCGATACACTGGAACTTTATTATCCGGCAGAGTGGGAAAATACGGTTATAATCGTTAACGAAACCGCAGTTCCGGCAGTGCATTATGTAACACTTACGAGCGGGAGCAGCGCGGAATTTACAAACATTTCCGATAATGTCGTAAGGGCGCCCTCAGCCGTTGATTTTGCATTTAGAGACTATGTAGTATATGACAGGGACGGCAATATAACTGATTTCTACGCAAACTCATCCTATCGCGAAGACTTAGAGCCGGGTTCCCGGATAGTTATATCAATTGCCGGCGCAGATGATTTTCTCAAGCTTTTTTATCCGGCAGAATGGAAAGACACCGTGATAAGCGTGAACGAGATTAATACTCCCTCGGTGCTTTACTTCATAACACTGACCGGTACGGAGAGCGTAAGCATAACCAATATTTCCGGCGAGAGGGCGGCTATGCCCAAAGCGGACGGTTACGAGAGAAGGAACTATAAAATTTATAACGCCGACCGGGAAGAAACCGACTCGTGGGATAATACATCAAGCCACGGCTTCGGCTTAGACGCAGGCTCGACCATAACCATTTCGCTTGCCGATTCATCAGAAACATTGCGCTTATATTTTCCGCTTGAAATGCTTAATGTTGTTTTTACCGTTCAAGGTGATTAATAATATAAAACCATAACTGTCAATTGTCAATTGATAATTGCCCAAAAGGAGCTTATAATTATGAGTAATGTTGAATGGCTTTGGATTAACAGCATCGACTTTGATTCTAGCGCGCAAAGCATTCTCCAAAAGCTGTCAAGTCACGGCTACGCGATTGCCCTCAATCGTATGGAAGGGGGGAAACTGCAGACGACGGAGCTTTGCGTTCACGATGTTCTGACCCAAAAGGAAAACCCGAACATCGTAATCATCGCACCCGAGCATTTGGTCAAGAACTGGTACTTCTCGCTGTTATGGGACTTAGGGGTTGAATTTAAAAACCTCGGCGTTTACGAGAAGTCGCTCGACCTGTACTCACCGTCCATTTCCAACTGCTGCCTTGTTTCAGCCGAGGGATTGCTTCGCGCTGAAAAAAACTCGGCGTTATCACAGGCGGGGAGCGCGGGGATTATTTGGGATTTGATGGTTATTGACCTGCCGTTAACAGGCGGTGCGGATTTACAGGACTACATAAAATCCATTAAAACCAAAACTAAGAAACTGCTTATAAACACACCCGCTTCAGAAGGTTACGGGAAAAAGCTCGAGAAATTATCCGAGGCAGTGAAAGCTCTGCTTCACCGTAACCGAAAAGAGGATAAAGGCGCGGAATATCCCGTTCTGCTGTCCGAACCCGACGGTCATGTCGTAGCGGGCAGAAACATGACAGGTGATTATAACATTAAAACCATAAACTATAAAACAGACGGCGCGCTTTATGCTAAAGCCGAGCGTATAGATGATACACGCTCGGGTATTCCGCTGTACAGTTACGGCGGGAATATTTTCGAGGAGTATAACCTTAAAGACCGTAAGACATATTTAAGAGAGGGATATGACAAGAAGGAACTCAAGGTTCTTGTCACGGCTGACGGTAAGCTTGAGGCGTTCCTGAAAGAAATCGTTACGCTCCTTTCCGACCCCGGAAACCGTATTGTCGTTTACTGCACACTGGAAAATACGATGAAGTATGTAAGCAAGGCGCTCTGGGCTTGCAACGGCGGCAAAAAAGGGATTTGCGTATATGATAAAAACACCACCGACGCGGAGTTCGTATCCGGTGAAATGAGCGGCGCGGGTTCGGAAGAACCGCATATCATTGTAACTGATGATTCGGCAGGTTCAAGGTTCCTCAATATAGAAAAAATCACGCATATTATAAATTACGAATATCCCGAAAACCCTGCAGTTTTAGAACAGCGCCTGACCCGTGCGGGAAGAAAGCCGAGTTCGGGCAGTCCTGCTTTCTATATTTTCTGTGATGAGGATTATAAGTTCGATGGCAGAATGTTGCGTAAAACCGTGCTTAGTAATTTAGGCGATACATTTTGCAGGGTTCCGGATAAAAGCCTGCTGTTTGATATTGATAATATCGAAGAACATTTGATTGTGCTTATTTTAGATTTAAAGTATTTAAGCGACAACGCCAAGGATGATGTTATTGAAAGCTTCCGCGTTGAATACAACGCGCCCGAAGCCGTCACAGCCGCCGGTGTTGCTGGCACTGCCAGGAAAAGGCTGAAAAGTTTAGTGGATATGTTCGGACTGCATGAGGTTATGAAGCAGAAAGAAGTAGACGGAGAGCGGCTTTTCATGGAAGTTTCCGAAAAAATCGAAAAGTTCAGAGGTAAGCGGGTCTGCCTTGATGAGAAGGGCGTTTTAAATCTCGCAGGAAAGACAAAACTGCCCGCCGAAACAAAAACACCTCCCGAAGCGACCAAAGCGGCGGAATTCACGAAAAAACTCACCGGCAGGAGAGAAGATTTTACGCTCATTAAAGCCGAAACTGAGAAATTATCATACAGTTTAAAGTTTTCGGCACTCGTTAATATTTGGAAACATTACAAGTTTGAGCTGAAAATTCAAAAATCGTATAAAGGTTTTATAGAAGCTTTTAACTTTCATGATAAGCACGATAAAGGGGTGATATAAAGTGGCCGAATTAAATGGTAAAACCGTAACCCGGCTTGTCGGCGACTTTTATGAAGGACACGCCGCCGGTAACAAAGAGCAAATGACTTCCACGCTTGAACAGCTTGACGCACTGCTGATGACGGGCGAAGCAGCGCATATTGAGTTCATAGATTATTTCAATGAACTTTTCAGCGGACGCACGGCGTACAACACACTGCTCGGTGTTAAGGAATATCCTGTGGAAAGCGTAATCAGAGAGCTTTTGCAGAACGCTTTCGACTGCGATTACGACCAGGAAGACATTAAAATAGGCATTAACTTCAAGGATAACCACACGATTTCAATTTCGTACAACGAAGTGGGCTTTATACTTGAGCAGTTCATGTTTTATCTGAGCTTCGGGCGGAACACCAAGAATGCCGCGTCAAGCGAGGGTCGCTTCGGTGTTGGTGCAAAGAGTGTGTTCATGAATGTCGAGTGGCTTTCAATGCGTTCGAATAATTTCAGTTTCTGCATCACCAACAATGACGGTCACCTTAAAATCACCGACATAAATCTTCGCCGCCCAATCTTCAAGGGTACGGAGATGGTTATTAAAGTTGATGCCGAACAGCACAGAAGAATCAAAGAAAACTTCATTAATCTCACAGCAAGAAAAAGCGATTATATAAATCTTGTTGAAATCTGCTTTGCGTTCAACCGTAAAAAAATCCTCAATAACAAAGCAACGCAGGAATTCAACGACAAGCGCACGTTCAATATCGCGGTTATGCATAACGGCAAGCTGATTGATTTTTATAAGGTGTTCAATCATACCAACAAAGCTGTTGATGTAAATGTTATACGCTTCACGCAGGGCGGAAAAAGCGTGGTTGACTTTGTTTGCTATGAAGACGACGGTTTCGTCTACCTTATACCGTTTGCGGTGGCGGTGGCAAAGCGCACGGACTTAATCGTACTGCTGTCCGAGAAGTATAATTACTTTTCCACCTATGAGCTGACCGGCTTAATGCAGAACGCGGACAGCAAGTTCGCGAATGAAAAACTCTCGGCGTTCTTCATAAGCGTACCGAACCGCCACATCACCTCTTTCCGTACGGGAATCCGCCCGGACAGGGAAGGCGATGTTATTTCGCACGTTGAGGAAAGCCTCAAGAAAATTATTAATGATTATAAAAGATTCTTCGTGCTTGAATTAGTGCAGAATCCCGATGGCAGCGGCTTGTATTTTCTGCGACCGGAATCCTATGCGTTTGAGTTTATTAAAAACTTTATTCTCACCAGCAGCCTTGCATACGGGCTTAAAAGAGATTTTCTCAATGCTGTTTCACTGCGGTATTCGAGGGAGGAAGCGCCGGTCGGGTACGGGGACTTGCGGAAGAACGCATTTTCGAGCAGTGTGCGCGATGTATCGAAGGAAGACCACTTAGACGGCTCGGCTTATGATGACCTGATTCTCGATAAGCTTGATAAAATGAACGAGAATCTGCCCGATACAGGCGATAAGGTGTTTTACGCGGGCTATGAGTGGACGGGAGAATTAGACGGAGACGGCGGAGTTGTATACGCTTACGAATTCCACAAAAACGGAAATATAATGACCATCAGTTCCGAGGATAATCCGGCGGGAACCGATTATGACCTGTACGATGGCTTTATGAGCCTGCTCGAACGTTTGCTGGAAAATGTTCTCGGCGGCAGTAAAATTGCCGATGAAGAACAGTTTAAAAAGATGCTCGTTATGCTCGGCGATGTATATGCCGATGATTTCCGGATAGCGCTGAGAGAAAACAAGCTTTGGGTTTCACAGGCTAATGAGGAATGCGCGGTTGATATTTCTGATTTAAAAATAGGCAATATCGCAAACCTGATGAGTTGCCTGCACAGGCACAGACAGCTTTTCCTAACGTATCAGGATTATAACGAAACAGTGAAGTTAATGCTTGCCGCTTTCGCGGGGGGGAAGGATACGGCGGACTTCCTGCGCGCAGTCAGGGAGCAGGGCGTGGAAATTGTTCTCAGCCGCGACCCCGACAATAACTTCTGCTTCACGCTTTACGAAATGCAGTACCCGATTCCCGACGCCATGACGATGCCTGAATTGCTTGATATAGTCGGCGATATAGGCGTACTGATTAAGCACGGGATTCTTAAAGGCAGGAGCTTCGGCTTCAAATACGAGCAGAGCCGTTATAACTTCGAGCCTAAAAAAATCGCGGATATATTAGCTACGGAAAGCCTGCCCGCTGAAATGATTGTGGAATTGCTTGGCGGTATATACGACTGCGACTTAAAGACTGAGAGACTTGCCTTACTCGGCGAAAACGACGCAATTATAGATATTATTGATTACAAGTACGGAATCGGCTCGGAAGACGCCGAAAAATGCAAAAAAGCGCAGAAATTCATCGTTATGCGCGATGATAATACCAAGGAAGAGTTTGCGGACTTAATTGAGCTTATTATAATCGGCGAAGTCAAAGACCTGATGCGTAAGCGCTACTTAGGCGCGAAAGCGGCGAAAATCGTAATTCCCGACCAGCTTTCTTTCAGCATGAAGCCCGCGCCTGCGTTTAATAAGGGTGAATTCAAGTATCTGCGCGAGGTGGTTCGCAGTATAACCGATAATAATTACAACGCGAGAAATTTTTATGCGCGCGATATTAACTCGAAGTTGTTCGGTTACGGCGGTTACTGCTCGTTCTGCAGGTTTGAAACCGACGGAATCAACGGTTTCTCGGTCAACGATTTTGAAGTGGCGCTCATGCACGGTAAAAACGAAAAGAAGTTCAATTTTTCGCTCTACCTCTGCGTCAACGATGCGGCGTTCTGCGACAGTTGGGTCATAGACGACCTCACCGTCGGCGGGAAATCGCCGTTCCTGTGGCTTGAGGAAATCGCCGGCGCAGAAGCCGTAACTCCCGAATTCCTTACAGCCATGCTCACCTACCGCGAACAAATCACCCACGACATGTCCAAAACCGAGGACAACTGGGACTCGGTTATGCTGACGCCGAGAAAGAGTACAGCCCTTGTCTTAACTCCGCTGATGGCGGCGAATTGGGTCGAAAAAAACACTGAGATATTGAATAATTAACAATATATAGTGTTTGTAAAAAACATGTAAGCACAACATGTTGTATATTCATTTTGTGAAGAACTCTCAAAAGAGAGTTCTTCATTTTGTGCAATATGCACAAAAAAACGCCGAAAAGTTTTCCTCTTAAAAAGTAAAAAAGGAATTGCTTTTTGAAGTTAGTATGTGTTATAATGTTTGTAGTGCCGAAAAGTGGCAAAAAGAGGCAAAAGGCGGTGAAGTTATGGAGTTCAGTGTAAATATTGACGCTAAGGGCAGATTGAACTTCCCGTCCAAGTTGCGCGAAGAATTAGGCGAAACTTTTTATGTCACAAGAAATTTAGGGGCAAAATGTCTGAAAGTATACTCGGCACAGGGATGGAAATCTTTATTAGAAAAAATCAATGCGGCACCGGAAACCGAACTCGCAATGCTTCGCAGATTCTTAATCGGAGGTAAGCAAAAGGTTGAACCGGACAAGCAGGGCAGGTTCGTTGTATCTCAGGCGCTTCGTGAACATGCGGGAATTGAAGCGGAAACCGAAGTTGCTGTATTAGACCTTGAGGGATATGCTGAAATATGGAACAAGGCTGAATTTAGCACATATACGGGCGACGAAGCCGCTATGTTGGAGCTTGCCGCAAAATACGGCGTATAATATGATTGAATTTTCTCACACATCCGTGTTACTTAATGAATGCATAGAAGCGCTTGCAATAAAGCCGAAAGGCGTTTATATAGACGGCACGGTCGGAGGCGGAGGACACAGCCTTGAAATTGCCCAAAGACTGAACTTCCCCAAAGGCAAACTCCTCTGCCTCGACACGGACAAGCGGGCGCTTAAAGCGGCTCGCGAAAAACTTAAAGACTACCCTGTAATTATTATAAACGATAACTTCGCAAATGTAAAGGGACAAGCTACCGCGAACAGAATAAAAAACGCAGACGGTATTTTAATGGACTTGGGTGTTTCATCGCACCAGCTCGACAGCGGGGAGCGCGGATTTTCTTTTCATGAGGACGCGCCTCTTGACATGAGAATGGACGGCGACAGTAAGCTTTGCGCGTATGATGTAGTGAATTCCTATTCGGCAGAAGATTTAACAAGGATTCTATTTTTATACGGCGAAGAAAAATTCGCAAGAGGAATCGTCGGCGGTATAATTAAAGCGCGTGAAACCGCCCCGATACAAACGACATTACAGCTTGCCGAGATTATAAAAAACAACGTACCTTTAAAAGTGCGGCGGGAGAAAAACCCGTGCAGAAAAACTTTTCAGGCAATCAGAATTGAAGTCAACGATGAACTCGAAAGCATAAAAGCCGCATTGCCCGACGCATTTGATTTGCTTAATAAAGGCGGCAGGCTTGCAGTAATTTCGTTTCACTCGCTTGAAGACAGAATTGTCAAAAATATATTTAAAGAATTTTCAACAGGGTGCGTGTGTCCGCCCGGATTTCCCGTCTGTGTTTGCAAAAACAAACCCCAAGGCAGTTTGGTTTATAAAAAGCCGATAACGGCGGGGGAAATTGAGCTTTCTGCCAATAACCGCAGCAGAAGCGCAAAATTACGTGTAATAGAAAAACTATAGAGATATAACAAAAAGTAAGAGTAAGGGCGGGCAGCGCAATGCACGGCATTGCGCCGAACCCACCTTAAAAGGAAAAAAATACGAGGGGGAACTTTTAAATGCTGACATCTAACAGCGCCGGCACGTTTCATGATTTTGCACTGTTTGAAAGCCATGAAAGAGAACATGGAGAAAAACCGAAAAGGAGAACAAGAAGAAACGCCGCTCCGCAGTCGGTGTCGAAAAGCGGAAGCTCCATTAAGATTCTGCTTGCGGCGGTTTGCGCAGTAATATTGCCGATTTGTATTCTTTCAAGCAAATTGCAGTCATCAGAACTTTCTGTATTAATCGGCGATATGCAGATGGAGCTTGACCAGGCTGAAAGAGAGAACTTGCGGCTTCAGGCAGAACTCGACAGCATTGTTACGCTTGCGATGGTAGAGGATTTCGCCGAGAACGTGCTGGGTATGCGCCGAAGCACAACAACACAGGGCGTACATATCTCGCTCGATACGGGCGGAACTACCGTAATTACAGAGGATAGTGACAACCCTGTTGCCTTTATAACAATATGGTTTTCGGAAGCGCTGGAATATTTGGGATTCAGGTAAAATATATTTAAGACAGACAGGCAGTTGACAATGTGAATGGATAACAGTATTAATAAAACACAGGGGAAACGGGAGAAATGATATAATGTCAAAACTTGAGGTTAATCCGTTACCGACAAATTCCATGAAGAGAAAACTTTTTATCGTGGTATTTTTGATTATTCTGCTTATGGCGGGATATATATGCGTCCGTCTTTTTGACACTGCGGTTATAAAATCGGAGCATTATCGCGCCAAAGCTAATGACCAGCAGCTTAGAGATATTATTATTCCTGCTAACAGAGGGACAATATACGACCGCAACGGTAAGATTTTAGCGCAGAGCCAAACGGTCTGGAAGATTGTAATTTCTCCGACCACTATCCGCGAGAACAGCGAATTATATCAATCGCAACGCACAAACGCCGCGATGAGGGAATACAGAGCAAAGCTTGCTGAAGGGATTCCTGCGCTTATGCCTGTGGACGGCACAGTTTACAACGAGGCGGAAGAAATTTGCCGCGCACTTGCGCGAATATTCGATTTGGATTATGAAGCGCTTTTGAAGCGAATGATGGAATCAGAACTCGGATACGAAGAAGTCAAGAGACAGGTGGAGAAAGCCGAGGTTGACCTGCTGAACGAGTTTAAATTAGAGAAAGGCATCGGAACGTTTTCGGTTTACGCATTAGAGGACACAAAGCGAATTTATCCGAACGGCTCGCTTGCCGCGAGCGTTATAGGTTTCACAAACAACTACGATAATATCGGCATGTATGGCATAGAAGCGCGTTATGACAAGTATCTTCAGGGCGTTGACGGTCGTTTTCAAATGATGCGGGACGCAAATAACCAAGCTATGCCTTACGATTATGAAAAGCGCCATGAAGCGCAAAACGGCAACAGCCTTATACTCACAATTGACGAGGTTTTACAGCATTATCTTGAGAAGAACCTCGAGATTGCTGTTTCTCAGCATAAACCCGAAAATCGCGCAACCGGCATAATCATGAACGCTCAGACCGGCGCGATTCTCGCTATGGGGACATATCCGAGTTTTAACTTAAATCAGCCGTGGACGCTTTCGGATTTGGATTATTCGAGATTAGATGAACTCAGAGAGCAGAAAATTAACGATGCGTTGATTATAAACGGTTTGGAAACGGGTACCGAAGCCAACCTTACGACAGAACAAATCGCAAGAATAGACAGCGATATAACACAAGCGCACGTAGTAATGCGCGAAACGCAGTGGAAGAATAAGGCGATTAGTGAGCTGTATAATCCGGGTTCCGTTTTCAAGGTTATAACCTTGGCGGCCGCGCTTGAGGAACACGTTGTCAGCTACGAAAGCGAATTCTACTGCGGCGGTTACATTATGATTGCAGGTGAAAAAATTAACTGCTGGGACTCCCGCGGACACGGTCAAATCAGCGGTGTCACCTACGCAATCACCAAGTCCTGCAACCCTGCCTTTATTGAAATCGGAAGGCGGCTCGGCACGGATACATTCAGTGATTATTTTGATGCGTTCGGTCTTACGAGAAGAACCGGTATAGATTTACCTGCTGAATCCATCTCGGTTTTCAGAGGGCGTAATACTATGTCAACGCTCGACCTTTCGGTTTCCTCCATAGGGCAGGTTAATAAAATCACCCCCCTTCAAATGATTACAGCTTATGCTGCGGCAATTAACGGAGGGCACTTAGTAACGCCGTATGTGGTTGAAAAAATCATTGACAATGACGGCAACGTTGTTCACAGCGCACAGCCGCAAATAAGAAGGCAGGTTATAAGTGCGGAAACATCGGCGTTAATGCGGCAGATTCTTGAAGATGTCGTTAATGAAAACGGCGGCAATAACGCATATATCGCGGGCTACAGAATAGGCGGGAAGAGCGGCACGAGCCAGAAAATAGATGAATTCCCCGAAGGCGACAGATACGTTGCATCGTTTGGTGCGTTCACCCCCGCAAATGAGCCTGAAATAATAATGCTTGTTATGGTTGACGACCCGTTGGGCGGGCAAATTTACGGAAGCATGGTAGCGGCACCGGTAGTTTCGGAAGTGTTTAAGGAAGCGTTACCCTACCTCAAAATATTTCAAACGCAACCCGAAAGCACGATGCAAAATGTAATAGTTCCTTATTTAACGGGTCTTACTGCGGCAGAGGCGGCAGAAAGGCTTAGAATAGTCGGCTTGCAATACAGATTTGAAGGCGCGGAATCAGGAAACACCGTGCTTCGCACGGTTCCGTTTGACGGTCAGGCTATCGCGATGGGCGGCACGGTCACAATTTACATGGCAGAGGAAGATTATACGAAGGCGGTTGTTCCGAATGTCATTGGGTTAAACCCCGCAAGAGCGAACGAAGCTCTTACAAATGCGGGGCTGAACATAAGACTTTCGGGCGGCGCGGTAAACAACGACAGGGCGGAAGCGTTCCTGCAAAGCATAGAGCCGGGAGAAGAGGTTGCGGCGGGAACGGTTGTAGAAGTTGAGTTTAGAGTTTTTGACGGTCACGCGGGATGACGGACAAATATAAATTAACAACTGTCAATTAGGATAAAGGGGAGAACGAGTGAGGCTTTTTGAAATAAGCGAAGAAGCGAAAAAAGAAGGCTTAAATAATACGGAAATAACCGGCGTTACGGATAACACAAAGGAATTTGAGCCGGGAAATATCTTCGTATGTATTAAGGGCGCTAACTTCGACGGGCATACGGCGGCGAAGGAAATGCTTGAAAAAGGTGCGGCGGCTGTGATTACGGAGCGGGATTTAGGGCTTGAAAACCAGTTGATTGTCCCGAACAGCCGCAAATACTTCGCAAAGCTCGCTTCGGCTTATCACAGAAACCCCGCAAAAAAACTAAGGCTCATCGCGGTAACGGGTACGAACGGCAAAAGCACGGTAATAGCGCTGATTAAACATATTCTTGAAAAGCAGGGTTATAAAGTCGGTTCGATTGGAACCGTAAACTATGACACAGCGGGAAAAACCTACGAAGCGCATCTTACGGTACCGCGGCAGTTTGAATTATACAGGCTGTTAAGGGAAACGGCAGAAAACGGTGCTGATTACTGCGTGGTTGAGGCATCGTCGCAGGCGCTCGCACAAGACAGGTTTGCTGATGAACTTTTTGATTGCGCGGTGTTCACGAATTTAACGCAAGACCATTTAGACTGGCATAAAACTATGGAAAACTATTATCTTGCAAAACGCTCGCTCTTCGATATGACGAAAAGTGCAGTTGTATGCATTGATGGCAAGTATGGCGAAAAGTTAGTAAAGTATATCAAAGCCGAACACAACATGCCGCTTATTACCTACTCGGCTAAGGACTTCGCGGACAATTACGCAGTTAATATAAAAGCGGCAGGGATTGGGAATTCTTACTGGCTGTCTTCGGCTAAGGAGGAAAAGTCGTTTCCTGTAAAACTCGCGCTTCCCGGACTGTTCAATGTAGCCAACTCAATAGCCGCGGTCGGTGCCTGCACATCGGTCGGCGTTAAGCTTGATGATGCGGTAGGTGCGCTTTCGGACTTTAAAGGCGTCAGGGGACGCTCGGAAGTTATATACAACGGGGATTTTACGGTAATTTGCGATTACGCACACACGGAAGATGCGTTGATTAAGTTTTTATCAAGCATAAGGAGTATCGCTGACAGCGCATTTCAGGGTTCTCGGCTGATTTGCGTTTTCGGCGCACCGGGCGAGAGGGATAAGGCGAAACGCCCGCTCATGGGAGAAGCCGCCGCCCGACACGCTGATTATATAATAGTAACTTCGGACAATCCGCGCTTTGAAGCTGAGGATGAAATTATAGAGCAGGTTTGCAAAGGGATAAAAAGTACGCCTTATGAAACTTTTACCGACAGGAAAGAAGCGATTGAAGCGGCAATGAAAATAGCTGAAAAGGGCGATGTAATCGCGCTTTGCGGCAAGGGACACGAAACCTATCAGGTTATAGGCGATAAGTATCTGCCTTTTGACGAACGGGAAATAGTTTTAAATGCAATAAAGGAACTTCTCTGATATGGATTTAACAACAAACATGGCTGTTGCGACAATCGCTATAGTGGTAACTGCGTTACTGGGATTCATTGTTATTCCCGCGCTTCGTCGTCTTAAATACGGTCAGACAATCCTTGAAATAGGACCCGTTTGGCACAAAGACACCAAGCAGGGAATCCCGACTATGGGCGGGATTATGTTCATAATAGGCTCTCTCGCGGCTTTCGGAGCGGGGCTTGCTATTCTGTGGGGTAAGGGCTTAATTAATCTCGACGAATTTATTGGCAGGGCGAACTTCTTCAGAAGTATTTCCGGTATGCTGATGGCGCTTTGTTTTGCATTCGTAGGCTTTCTTGACGACTATATAAAAGTACGGAAAAAACGCAATGAGGGCTTGACGGCAAATCAGAAAATCATCTTTCAGATTATGATAATAGCCGCATATTTCACGGCACGGGTAATGTCGGGCGACACTTCGACTGTAATTACATTTCCTTTTCTCGGGCAGCTTGATTTATGGTATTTCTACTATTTAACAATGGGGCTTGCCATACTTTATCTTGTTAACGCCGTGAACCTGACCGACGGAATTGACGGGTTATGCGGAAGCGTCACCCTGATTTACACAACGGCTTTCATGGTGATTTGCTCGGTGTTGCAGTTTACGGAGTTGTCGGTGTTAGCTGTGGCGGTTGCGGGCGGATGTCTTGGCTTTTTGATTTGGAACTTCCACCCCGCAAAGGTAATCATGGGCGACACGGGCTCAATGTTTCTCGGCGGAATCGTCTGCGCGCTCGGCATAGGTTCGGGATGCGAGGTTATTATGCTCGTGGCGGCGGCGGTTTATATTTGGGAAGCGCTTACGGTGCTTATTCAGGTAATGTATTTTAAACTTACAGGCGGCAAAAGGCTTTTCAAGATGACGCCGATTCACCACAGCTTTGAAATAAGCGGCTGGAAAGAAGTGAGAATCGTGCTGTTGTTTTCCATACTCGCGGCAATTGCGGGAGTATGCGCTATTTTATTGACGAGCGGTTTGTAGATTATTCCAAAAGGATTTGAGATAAATGCAAAACAGTAAGAGGAAAAATGAAACGCGCATTGCGCCACGCTCTATGCCGCCGACCTCATCTGCAAGACAGGCGAGGGAGGCGGGGTTCGGTGTCTTCGGATATACCGAAAGCGCGGCGCATGAGGCATTGTCTTCAATTAAAGCAAAGCCTGATTTAGTTGCAAGCGCGGTTGCCGCGCCGGCTTTAGTTGTTCCTAAAACAAGGAAAAAAGAACGGGTAAAGCGTGAGCGCGAGGCTTTGGCAAAGTTTGACATGCCTTTCTTTACTATAGTTATAGTTTTGTTCAGCTTCGGTATTGTTATGATGTTTTCGGCGAGTTATGCCTATGCGCTTAATAAGCACGACGACGGTTATTATTTTGCGCAAAGACAGATTACATTTGGCGTAATAGGGATTTTACTTATGCTAATCATATCACGCATTAATTATGAAATAATGCTTAAAAAATGGATTATCGTAATCGGTGCGGGAATTTCAATCGGGCTTATGGTCTTAACACGATTAATAGGTGTTGAAACGAGCGGCGCAATGCGCTGGATTGAAATAGGCAGCATCACCTTTCAGCCGTCTGAACTTTTAAAATTCGCGGTAATTGTTGTGATGGCTTACTGGATGCATAAAAAATATGATAAAAAAGGCAAGCTCAAAAAAAACTATTTGCCTGTACTTGGGTTTTTATTGGTAGCGTGTTTTTTCACGGCTCTTCAGCGGCATTTATCGGGTACAATAATTATTTTCATCATCGGGTTTATTGTTTTATTTGTAGGAGATTGCAAGGTTAAGGATATAGTGCGTACGCTTATTATTTTCTTAGTTGGCGGAATTGTTTTGATTTTAATTATGAGAGCGCTCGGCTATGACTATATGAGCGAAAGAATTGCAGGCTGGCGCAACCCCGAAGCTGATATAAGAGACTCTACCTTCCAGACGTATCAGTCATTAATCGCAATAGGCTCGGGCGGGATTTTCGGGCTCGGGCTCGGGAATTCAAGGCAGAAGTACGCCTATCTCCCCGCCTCACACAACGACTTTATTTTCTCGATTATCTGTGAGGAACTCGGTTTCGTGGGCGCGGTTCTTGTTATACTGCTGTTTGTTATGTTCGTTGTAAGAGGATTTTATATTGCCGTATGCGCCCGGAACAAGTTCGGGATGTTGTTAGCGGTAGGAATCACGTCACAGCTTGGAATTCAGGCGTTGCTTAACATCGGTGTGGTTACTAACGCCGTGCCTAATACGGGTATTTCTCTGCCGTTTTTCAGTTACGGCGGTACGGCGCTACTGATGCAGCTCATGAGTATCGGTGTTGTGCTTAACATATCCCGGAAAGCGGCAATAGAGTAACATGAAAAAAGAATAAAGGAGTACCCATGAAAGTAATCATCGCCGCCGGCGGTTCTGCGGGACACGTTAACCCCGGGCTCGCCATAGCCGACAAAATCAAGCAGGTTTATCCGGGAAAAGAAAGCTCGGTTCTTTTTATCGGTACACCCGGCGGCATGGAGGCGCGGCTTGTAAAAGCCGCCGGTTATGACTTCGTGTCTATAAAGATGGCGGGGTTGCAGAGAAGCCTTAGCCCGAAAAACCTCATAAGAAACGCAAGGGCGGCGCATTTGTATCTTCACGCAGGGAGAAAAGCGCGGGCGGTTATAAATAAATTCAAGCCCGATATAGTAATAGGCATGGGTGCTTATATTTCCGTGCCGGCTGTTAATACGGCGGCTAAGATGGGCATAAAGACAGCCATTCACGAAAGCAATTCTTACCCCGGTGTCGCAATGAAGTTTCTGTCGAAATATGCCGATAAGATTTTTGTGGGGGATGAAGACGGGAAAAAACGGATGCCGCACCCCGAAAAATGCGTGATTACAGGCAATCCGCTTCGCAGTAACCTCAAAATGGAGGCGCGGGAAACAGCGCGGAAGAAGCTCGGCTTACCCGAAGGTCTTACTATTTTATCATCGGGGGGGAGCAATGGCTCGAACGCCATTACCGAAGCCGTCATTGCTTTGATTGAACGCGAAAACGAAGTCGGAGGAATCAATCATATTCACTCTTACGGACGTAACCGTGGAAATCCTTTCGCGGGAGTCAAACTTAATCCCGAACGTACTGTTATAAAAGAATATCTTGATAATATGTACACCTGCCTTTCGGCGGCAGATTTGGTAATCTCGCGTTCGGGCGCGATGAGCCAGACTGAAATAAAAGCGGCGGGACGCGCTTCTGTGCAGATTCCGTGGGCGGGTTCGGCTGAATACCATCAGTATTATAATGCTTTAGCCATGGAAAAAGGCGGCGCGGCTGTTATGATTGAGGATAAGGACTTAACGCCGCAGAAACTCATCGAAGTTGTGATGAGATTGTGCCAAACCCCGCAGAAACTGCGTGACATGGAAATAAAAGCGAAAGAAATGTCCTCGGAATATGCGGCGGATAAAATCCTCGGAGAAATATTAGACCTGATTAAAACGCAGGGTACGATGCGGACATAATGCCTTACAAATAGCACAAATCCTTCAAATAGCATAATATGAAAAATGTAATGCTATTTTGAAAGGTTGTGTTAGCGTGGCGTTAAAAAAAGGCGTCCCGAGGATTGTGGTTCAGGGAGGGAATAAATTAGCGGGAGAACTTGATGTACAGGGAGCTAAAAACAGTATTCTTCCGCTTCTGTCCGCTACGGTTCTGTGTCAGGGGGAATCCGTTTTACATAATTGCCCGAACTTAACAGACGCTGACGCGGCGTGCAGAATTCTGAATTGTCTCGGATGCAGGTGCGCCAGAGAAGCCAAAAGTATCTCTGTTAATTCAAGCGAGCTAATCAACACCGATGTACCGGCTGAATTAATGCGTGAAATGCGCTCGTCTATAGTCTTTCTCGGCGCAATACTCGGAAGAACAAGGCAGTGCAGGCTGTCTTTTCCGGGCGGGTGCGAACTCGGACCGCGCCCTATTGATTTGCATATTATGGCCCTGCGTAAGATGGGCGTTGATATAAAAGAAGAACACGGCTATTTAAACTGCAATGCGCCGGGGGGAATACACGGGGCGTATATTTCGCTTTCGATTCCGTCAGTGGGCGCAACCGAGAATATTATTCTCGCGGCGGTTACGGCAAAAGGGACAACCGAAATTCACAATGCCGCGTGTGAACCGGAAATCGTGGATTTAGCGGCATTTTTGAACAAATGCGGCGCGAGAATATCCGGCGCGGGAACCGGAACAGTTGCAATCGAAGGCGTGGAGCGGCTCGGCGGGGCAGAACACAAGGTAATTCCCGACAGAATTGTCGCCGCTACGTACTTATGCTGTGCGGCGATTACAAGAGGCGAGCTGATGCTTAAAAACGCCGACTACAACCATATAAGTGCGCTCGTTCCGGTGCTGGAGCAGATGGGCTGTAATATCTATACGTACAATACAACCGGGGAAGACACAGTTTATATAAACGCGGGTAAAATTTTACGCGCACCGTATAAAATCAGAACTTCGGCGCATCCCGGCTTCCCGACCGATGCCCAGCCTATGTTCATGGCATTGGCCTCGACCCTGAAAGGCACAACGGTTTTTGTTGAAACCATATTCGATAATCGCTTCCGTCACGCGCAGGAACTTGGGCGGTTAGGCGCGAAAATCAGCGTTGACGACCGGGTGGCGGTTGTCGAGGGTGTGGAAAGGCTTACGGGCGCTGATTTGGAAGCGACTGATTTAAGAGGAGGCGCGGCTCTGGTTACTGCGGCGCTTTTCGCCGAGGGAACAAGCAGAATATGCGGTATCCCGCACATAGACAGGGGTTACGATGACATTGTAGGGAATTTGAAAAAAGTAGGAGCGGATATAAAAAATGCCTGAATTTAATGAGTCGCGGCGCAGAAAACCACCGCCGTCGCGTTCTGCACGACCTGCCGGGCAGAACGCGGTTAAAACTCAAAAAAAGCCTAAATCACCTCCGAAACCGAAAGCGCGTAAAACCGCTGAACCTAAGAGCAAGCAAAGACGCAGACAAAACATGGCAATTTATTATTTAATGTTTCTTCTTGTAGCCGTGCTGGTGTTTTCTATTTTATCGGTAACTGTGCTGTTTACTTTGGAGGTAATAGAAACGGAAGGCGACAGCATTTATTCCGATGAGCAGATTATTGAGGTTTCCGGCATAAGGACAGGCGTGAACCTTCTAAGATTCGATACGAGCGAGAGCAGAAAGAGAATTATGGACAGCCTCGTTTATATAGATAATGTGGAAATTCATAAAAACCTGCCGAACAAAATCACCATACACGTAGTTGAGGCTGTGGAAATGGCGAGTATTGAGCATGAGGGCTTGTATTATAAAATCTCGAAAAACGGCAGGATTCTCGGAACCATCGGCAGAAACTCGCAGTTTACCGCGATTTACGGCTTTGAAGCGGACGAGCCTGTTGTCGGAGGTTATATCAGCTCCGCGGAACTACGGAAGACAGGCTTGATTTTCACGCTCATGGAAACAGCCGCCGAGGTCGGGCTGACCGGAATTATTGATATAAACATTGAGGATTTCCTTGACATAAGGATGAATTATATGAACAGAATCGTGCTTCATGTTGGACCGAGCATCCAACTTGAAGATAAACTGCGGGCGGCGGTTCATATTTTAACCGAGGACATCGAGCAAAATGAGCGCGGAACGCTTAGGCTCATAGAACAACAACCGGTGTTCACCCCCGAATAATTCCAAAAAATCGCATATATCGGGGTCATCTAAAATTAAAAACACAAAATAAATGCTTTTTTGAAAATTTTTTTGCAAAAAACTATTGATATTTTTTTCCAAATCTGTTACAATGTATTAAAGAGTGTTTTATTGGAGGTTATGATGGCGATTTTCTATGATGAAGACGGCTTCGCGGAAGAGTTGGACGAGCTTGATAACAATTCGGTTTATGACGTAAATATAAAGGTTTTCGGTATAGGCGGCGGCGGCTGTAACGCCCTGGAGCATATGGCTAAGAACGGAGTTCCGGGGGTTGAGTATGTTGCGGTCAATACTGATGTGCCGGCTTTACGCTCGAAGGATAAGAACCTTATGAGGCGCCTGCAAATCGGAAGAAAAACCACAAAAGGGCGCGGTGCGGGCGGCGACCCTGAAATAGCGGCGGAATCGGCGCGCGAGGACAGGGAGGAAATCGAGAAGACCTTGAAAGGCGCATCGATGGTTTTCATTTCTGCGGGTATGGGCGGCGGAACGGGAACCGGCGCGGCTCCCGTTATTGCGGATATAGCAAGGGAGATGGGTATTCTTACGGTCGGTATAGTCACTAAGCCTTTCGATTTTGAACGCGAGCATAAAATGAACCTCGCGCTTAAAGGCATCGCCGAAATGCGTAAGTATGTTGACGCCTTAGTTATTATCCCGAACCAAAAACTTCTCAAGCTTAACGAGCGCGCGCTTAATTTCAGGCAGGCATTCGCTATGGTTGATGACGTGCTGTACAATGTCGTTCGCAGTATTTCCGAGCTTTTAAACAACACGGCGGTCATGAACATCGACTTTGCAGACTTAAAGTCCACACTTGAAGAAGCGGGTGACGCGCACATAGCTATAGGTATAGGCACCGGCGACAGTAAGGTTGACGAAGCGGTACAGAAAATCGTTAACTCGCCGTTGCTTGAAACTTCAATCGCAAATGCGGGCAAGGTTTTAGTCAATGTTGTTATGTCCGAAGATACGTTGCTGTACGAAGTTGACGAGGTTATGAACAAGATTACCGGCGTTGCGCATCCCGACGTTAAAGTTATATACGGTGCGGACTACAACCATACCTTAAAGGATGAGATGGTGGTTACAATCATCGCGACCTGCTTCGGAATGAACGAGGGCATAACCACGGCGGCAGATGTCAGGAAGGCGGCCGAAGCCGCTTCTGACGCGGCAAAAGGCGCAAAAGGCTTTACGATTGAACTCGGCGACGAGCGCGAACCTGCGGAATCGCTTCAAACAACAAAATTAAAGTCGCTTGACCAGTTTATAACAGCTAATTTATCCGAAACTTTTGAAGAAGACCCGTTCAGAGATTTAGACGAAATTTTTAAGAAACGATAGTATTCAGCAATTTCGACATAAAAAAATATTTCTCGCCTGTATATTGTGGGCTTACATTATGTGTGCCTCAATATGTGGGCGTTGATATTTTTTTATTACAAAAAGCGAAAAATTCCCCAATTTAGCTTGAAAAAAAAACAATTTTGTTATAGAATAGACTAAGGGACATTAGTGCAGGAAGGGCGGGCTTAACAAAAATGGCAAATGTAGTAAAGGTATTAGATACTATTGTTTGGTTTTTTAGGAACAAGTGGACAAAAATAGGTTTTTCGGCTTTGTCGCTCGGCTATGGCTTCTTTATGCTGTGGCTTGCGTGGCTGACATTCTCGTTTTACCTTGTGCCAACGAACCCGGTATCGCTTTTCGCGCTTTATCTGCTTATCAATGTGTTGTTCGGCGCGGTGATGATTTATACACGAAAAGAAATCGCAACGCAAATCACCGCCTGCCTGCTTCATCCGTGTATATTGATAATGCTGGTGTTCGCGTTCGGGGAGTGGTTTTTGCTGATGCCGGTTTTCGTTACCGCAACAGTGGTGTTTTTCGTAGCGGGGACTCCGGAATCGCTTAAAACCGTACTCGGTACTATTTACTTAATTCTGTTCGTGTTGACAACGCTGGGTTACTTAACACTGCAAACATTTGCGATTACGAGTTATATTTTCCCTGTGAACCTTGAGTTGAGAAGCGATATTTACATTTACTCAACAGACAATTCCTATAGATTAGTTTTGTATATTGATAAGGAAAAAAAGGAGCATCGCACCATCGCGTATCACGCCGAGTTTACCGGCGATGACATGAGTTTGCCGTTTTTGAACTGCGAAAGGTACAACAACAGTACGGAAATTCAACGGATACGTCTGCCCAATGACTTTGAGATTGAGCGGGTGAGCGATAATAAGCTAATCATAAGGGAGTACGGAATCGACCCGGACAGCGGAATCAGAATTATCGAAGGCGAAAAGCTTGTCGAATGGACGAGGGAAGGCAGGGTTCGCATTGACGGGACGAATTTCGACGCGCCTGACTTCAAGTCGCCCGTACAACAGCAGGAAGATAATTTTACAAGCGAAACTGTACCGCTTCTACCGGGCGGGGACGTAACCCGCGGTACGACTACACCGCCAAACATACCATAAGCATTTTTAATGTTTTTCCACCGGCGGTATGCCGGGGAGCGTTGTTTTCATTCCTCGCCGGTGAAGAAAGGACTTTATGAAAATAAGGTTGAAACAAAGCACAACTGAAACGGGGAAAACGTTGTTTTCATTCCTCGCCGGTGAAGAAAGGGCTTTATGAAAATAAGGTTGAAGCAAAGCACAACTGAAACGGGGAAAACGTTGTTTTCATTCCTCATTGGTGAAGAAAGGACTTTATGAAAATATGAACACACGAATCAATTTGACCGGAAAAAATTCTAACGATATATATTCATTAACATATCCTAAGAATTTGTTGTATTTTGTTAAATATGACTTCAACCTTTTCATGGAAAGATGCGTGGACTTGTGCAAGCTTTACATGAAAACGGGCGAATACAGGCAGGAAGAGGCGGCAGAAATCCGTAATTCCATCAGCGGCTGTCATAAGTATTTCGAGCAGAATCTGCGCGGAGTTTTCGAGAAAATCGTCATAGACTGCTGGGTTGAGTATATCTGCCGTCAGAATGAAATCGGCGTGATTACGCTGTGGAATAATTACATCCCGTGCAGAAACGATTTTGAAAAGGCAGTGTTCATGCGGCTTTCAGAGTACAGGCACGGTCACGCAATCAACCAGTGGGTTAATATACTTAAAATACAGGAATACGCGAATATAAAAATTGATTTTATATTTGGGGAGAAGCTGAAAAGTTCAGCAGAAGCCGCCGCCCGCGCCAATTATTTTGACCTGATGTTCAATGTCGTGGCGAACGAACTCGGCTATGACCTCAATACTACTGCCGACAACAAGGTCTTTACCATGGGCAGAACGCCGAATTCGCCTTTTATAATGAGCAATGTCAGCCGCGAAATTGTGCGGAATCTGCTGACCGATTTGCGTTACGGCGACGACAGGAAAAAAAGCAAGTCGGTGAAAAACGAGGCTGTTTCCGACCAGATTGCGATGGACGCATTTTCTTCCATGAAAATGTTTTTGCCGGAACAGGGCGACAATATAGTCGAAACCATGATAAAGTCGTTGGCTGAAATTCCGATGAAGGTTTATATGCCGACCAGCTTAAAGGCGGCAATTGACTTGGAAATTGATGTTATGATTGAAAACGGGGCGTTTTTGCAACGCTGTGAGCTTTGTAAGGACTACTATTTAAGAAGCGAAGAATATGATTACGATTACTGCGACAGGCTTTCAAAAGGCGGGCGCAGTTGCCGCGATGTCATGGTGAAAAAGGCGGGAAAAGAAAGCAGAGCGATTCCGTCAAACATAGACGCCGCCTTGATTAACGAGCGGTGCGACCGGCTTTATAAGGAGATGTCTTCAAGGATAAATATTGAGTTTACACAGCGGGATTTTTCCGACTGGTGCAAGTATATGAACACAATCCGCGATAATATTCTAAGCGGCGCAGCTACGTTCAGGGATTTCGAGAATTTTGCGGAATACTCGCGTTCCATGTCGTTCCTGCCCGGCTCAGAACAGCGTACCGCGAAAAAGCGCAACGCCGAAACAGGGGAAGCAAAAGACAGCAGAGGCAGAACCGTTAAGCCGTTCGTGTTTGAGCGTGTTGACAGAAAAGATATAATAAAATCCGAAAATACAATTGAGGATTATGATACGGAAGAAGACCAGGAACCGGCGATTCCTGTTACTGCGCGGGTTTCTTCACGGATTATCAGAGGTGTTAATCCTGAAACTTTTTCTGCCGGTGTTGTTATTCCGCATGGCGGAGAAAATCCGCACATAACGGAAACGCGCCCTCTGCGTGAGGAGCGCTCTGTCCGGCGTTCTTCAAATCCGGCAAGCGATGAAGGCGTGAAGATTTACAGCGTTAAAACCAAGGAACCGGAAAAGCGCGAAGAATACGTTAAAGTCTTTAAGCCTAAGAAAGCGCCGCGGAGTTCAGCACCTGCATCTCCCGTTATATCAACGCCTGACTATGCGCCGGCGCATGAGCCGGTTTCTGTGCCGAAAAAGCGCGAGGAGAGCATACAGGAAAAGCCCCGTATACCCGCATTCACAGCGCCGCAGAGCCAGGCGGCATCAACTTCGGTGCCGTCATTAAGTATTCCTAAACCGCCGGATAAGACTGAACCGGAAAGATTGCGTGATTATTCCGCACAAAGAACCTATGCGTCACAAAAAAATGAAGAAACGCAGGAAATAGGTTTTCACGATATACTTCGCGGTCTGGAACGCAGGGATGGTTTTTCAGATGATAATATTCCCACAGATTCGGAAGGTATGCCTGTTTCGCACAAGACAAAAAGGGTTATGGACGCTATATTTAAGCAGTCGAAGCCGAGTCTTTTTGTGAATATAAACAAAGACGACTAAAAGCGTAAAATTAAACATCAGAGGGTATACATATTTTGTATACCCTCTAAATTTCTGCAATTTGCCGCTCTTTTCTGTATTATACTAAAATCCAATAAACGAGTTTATTGAATTTTAGGGATGGCGCTGTTATCCATTTCTTAAATGGATAACAGTATTAATACCTGTAAATCCTCTTTCTGTTATAATACTTAAACACGAACGGCGCCGCTGTTCCCGCCCCTGCAATCAGCAAAATCAAGATAACGAGCGGAATTATACCCGCATTGGAAGGACTTCTGCCCTCGGAATCATCTGCGTTTTCGGGGCTGTCGCTTTCTTCCGGTGTATTATTGTCGTTGGGCGGGGTTGTAACGTTGGGCGGAGGTTCATCCGATGTATCATCATCTGTATTATTTATATCGTTTATATCGTTTGTGTCGCTATTATCGGGCGGTATCGGCGTGGTTGGTGCAGTTGTCGGAGATGTCGGCGTAGTAGTAGTAGTTGTTGTTGTCGTGGTTGTTGTATTGGGTGGCGGTGTGAAGTCGGGGGGCGGTTCAGGCTCCGGCTCCGGCTCGGGTTCCGGCTCCGGCTCGGGTTCCGGCTCGGGCTCCGGCTCCGGCTCGGGTTCCGGTTCGGGCTCCGGTTCGGGCTCGGGTTCCGGCTCGGGTTCCGGCTCGGGTTCCGGTTCCGGCTCATTATCAATCACCGGAGTTTCATTATCATACTCGCCATCGGTTGCATACGAACCGATAGTGAGTACTGTCAGCAGGATACAGATTAATATAGCCGAAATGATTTTTTTCATTTTAATACGCCTTTCCCCAAATCACCATATTTACCGCCGGCTTCCCGCAACAGACGCAGGTATCGGAAACTTGCTCCTGCTGAATCGGCATACAACGCGAGCCCGCGCCTGTTTTTTCTTTTACCTCATCTTCGCAGGCTTCTTCGCCGCACCACATAGCCTTGACGAAACCATCGCCTTTTTCCGTAAGCGCCGTGCTAATCTCATCAATATTTTTACATATATATGTCCGCACTTCTGTATTTTTAAGCGACTTATCGTAAATGCCTTTGGCGAGTGCGTTTATCAGCTCCGTTATTGAATCTTCAAGCTTATCAAGCGAAACGAAGGCTTTCTCTCTCGTGTCGCGGCGGACGATTACGCATTGGTTTTGTTCAATATCCTTGGGCCCGATTTCAAGACGCAACGGTACGCCTTTCATTTCGTATTCCGCGAATTTCCAGCCTGCCGAATTATCGCTGTCGTCAAGTTTAACGCGCCGCCCCGCTTTTTTCAGCCGCGCTTCAAGCTCCCGCGCTTTTTCAAGAACTCCTTCTTTATGCTGGGCAACGGGGATTATAACTACTTGAATCGGCGCTATTGCCGGCGGCAGAACTAAGCCGGAATCATCGCCGTGCGACATTATAACCGCGCCGATAAGCCGCGTACTTACTCCCCACGAGGACTGATGAACGTATTCGAGTTTATTGTCCTTGCTTGTGTAGGTTATGTCGAAAGCACGGGCGAACCCGTCTCCGAAGTCGTGGGTGGTTCCCGCCTGAAGCGCCTTTCCGTCATGCATAAGCGCTTCGATGCAATATGTCGCAACAGCACCCGCAAATTTATCGCTTTCGGTTTTTTTGCCTTTGATTACCGGCATATTAAGCGAATCCTCGCAGAAGCCCGCATAAACGTCAAGCATACGTTCGGCTTCTTCAATTGCTTCCTCGGCGGTTGCGTGGGCGGTATGCCCCTCCTGCCACAGGAACTCGCGTGAGCGCAGAAACGGGCGGGTGGTCTTTTCCCAGCGCACAACCGAACACCATTGGTTGTAAAGCTTAGGTAAATCGCGGTAGGATGAAACAATTTGCTTGTAATGTTCGCAGAACAGCACCTCCGAAGTCGGGCGTACACAAAGCCGCTCGGTCAGCAGTTCACTGCCGCCGTGCGTCACCCATGCGACTTCCGGCGCGAATCCTTCAATGTGGTCTTTTTCTTTGTTCAGCAAACTCTCCGGTATGAACATAGGCATATAAACATTCTCGTGCCCTGTTTCTTTGAAGCGGTCATCGAGAATTCGCTGTATATTCTCCCAAATCGCATAGCCGTAAGGCCGTATAACCATACAGCCCTTAACGCCCGAATAACCGATTAAGTCAGCTTTCAGAACTATATCGGTGTACCATTTGGCGAAATCTTCTGAGCGTTCGGTTATATCCTGTACTAATTTTTTGTTTTCTGACATTGTTACAATCCTTCTTTTCTTTTTCTCAAAGAATATTATAGCATAATTGACAGCGGGTGTCAATTCATGCTATAATAATTTATAGTATTTTCTTAGGGGGGAATCTTTATGGCATTCGAGTCGCTTCCCGGAGTTAAGGTTGTTTCACACGCTACGGAGCAAACCTTCATAATCGGCGATTTTTTCGCTGTTTACTTAAAGGGCGATGAAATACCGACCATTTATCGCTGGGCTGAGGTTAAATCAATATCCGAAAGCAGAGCGGACTTCACGGTTTGTCTGAGCGGCATTACTTATAAAATAATGAAAACCTGTATTCCCGATGAAAAAAAGCAGCTTAATCTGCGCGGCGTATTTGAGGGCGCGGTTCATTTCAACCCCGCTATCGAATATAATCACCCGAAACGCATTCTCCCGCCAAAATACCTTTATTTGAACGGAAACATGAACGAGGCGCCTTATATAGTCAACGGCGTTTACAGGGAACGGGAAATCAATTTCAGCAATGTTATACTGCTCAACACCCGCCTCGGAAGAATTTTTAAAATTGTCGCCTTTCTCTCAATTATAACTGTGTTCATTATTTTGCACTTTACAATCGAGGGCGGAATAAGGCATAACTGGTTTTGGTTTATTCCCATTTCGGTTTTCTCGGGCGGGATTGCGGTTATGCTCATTTACTTAATCTGCGCCATAATCGCGAACTACCACTTCGCCTACCTTTTTAAGAATGATGTCGCTATCAACGAGGAAATAACTTTTGCAGTCTCGTCGGACGGATTTTCCGCCGTGGAGAGCCACCTTCACACCGGCTGTGAATTTATACCGTGGATGGAAGCAAACTATTTTATAGAAACCAATTCTGTTTTTATAGTATATAAGCATAAGAAGGCTGTTTTTTGGTTGCCTAAGCGGCTGTTTTCCAAGGAAATCCAGACCGAAATTTCCAACTTTATACACGCAAGGCTCGTTCAAAAATAAAATGTAAGGGCGTAAAGTACGCGCCCGAAAGGGAATCTTATGAACCCCATTATCAATACTTATCAGATGAACGTCGGTAATCGTGAATTCCTTTTGGCTGATGTTTCAAGGACGCCCGGCGTAATCGGAACAACAAAAATAACCCACGCAACCGCCCATCCGCTGGAGCGCCCGCCTGTTACGGAATTGCTCTACGTCAGCGATGAAGCAATCATTAACATGACAAGACCGGCAAAAGGCGATGAGTTCACAAATAAATTAATACATCAAATCAGCACGATTTCTATTTGTGATGATAATATAAAGACGATTCTTTCAACGGTAAGCGATAACTACTTCACTTACTCGCAAAGTATGGCGAAGTCGCTTCAGCCTTTCTTTGAGCTGTTGTCCGAGGGTATTTATGTCTGTCATGAATCTAAGATGATTCCAAGCAACGGCGCCGGGAATTTTTTCTGGTCAGCTTATACAATTAGGCATGAATTCAGCGGAAGCGCGACTCACAGCCGTGCAATGGGCAAGGAAAGTAATTATATCCCCTGCTTCCTGATTCCGACAAAAAACCCTTCCGAATTCACCGACTCTAAAGTTAAGGCTCAGCGGGAGAAGTTAATGATGAGTAAAAAAGTCGGCGGACTTGCCTATCACGTATCGGGTATGTTCTCGGCTTTGCTTGACGGTCATCATAGCGCCGCCGCCTGTCTTTTAAATGACACAGACTTCAAATGCTTAGTTATTGAGCCGCTGCGCGACTTTCTTTACGAAAGCCCGGAACAGGCGCTCGAATACGACAGGGAACCGCGTATTATCGCGCTTTCCTGCCCTTATGTAAAAATCCCTATAGAACAAATACCTCCCGCAATCCTTGAAAGCCTTCTGTTGCGAAGAAATGGCGTCCGTCCTAAGCATTACGCCGAACTAAGAAAAAAAGCGGGTAAATCCCTGCGAACCGTCAACAGAAAATCTATTCCGCGTGAAATATTGCTAAAGGCAGAGCTTCTCCCCGACAACGCCGCTGTTGAATCGGCTCATGCCGTCACGGAACTCACCGATGAGCAACTTGGCGCGCTTCTTGCCGGCGAAATTAAATATGAGGATAAAATAATTATCTCGCAGAATTATTATAACAGCGTAATAACCGCCTGCAATTATCTGCAATACGAAGATTTTGACCGTTTCTTTAAGTTTGCGTTCGCTATTATTGATAACACTGACCTGATAGCTACGCATAAGTATATTATAGAGCGACTTTGCGGGATTAATAACAAAAAAATCCACGATTTCTTCGTAGCTTTGATAGAGCGGGACGACCCTATATATCAAAATTATGTCCCGCAATTAGATGTATATATCAAAAATTACGATAAATATATCAGCGATGCTTTAATTGATAAGGAAAACAAAGCAAAACAGCTTAACAGGGCAAAGAGCCTGCTCGGCGGGGAGATGGGCGAAGCGGGAATTGCTCAGATGGAGGCTATCGTGAAGGCTTCAAGGCGCGGGTAAAACCATACCCGGCGCTGTCGGAAAGGGGACTATATAAGCATGGACATAAAAATAACCCCGCAGAAATTAACGGGAGAAATCGCGGCGATTACATCAAAATCAGCGGCACACCGTGCTTTAATCTGCGCGGCGCTCAGCAAAGAAAAAACAAGAATAAGCTTCAGGGATAACTCAAAAGATATAAGCGCCACGATTGACTGCCTTTCGGCAATGGGCGCGGGGATTACGGGCGGCATTGATTTTTTTGATGTTTCGGGAATAACACAAAAAAAGAACGCGCCTGTTATTGACTGTAAAGAAAGCGGCTCAACCTTTAGGTTTTTACTGCCTCTGTCTGCAATTCTATGCAATAACGCAAAGTTTATCGGTGAGGGGCGGCTTCCGGAACGACCTATTGCAGACTTACTGAATACACTCCGCGCTAACGGCGTGAATTTTTCAGCGGATAAACTGCCTTTTGAGGTTTCGGGCGAGCTTAAAAACGGCGAATATATTCTGCCCGGAAACATCAGCTCGCAGTTTGTGAGCGGATTGCTTTTCGCACTGCCGCTACTAAGCGGCGACAGCATAATCAGGCTTACTTCTCCGCTTGAGTCTAAAGCTTATGCCGACATGACAGTGAATATGTTAAAAAACTTTGGAATCGGAATAACTCAAAGCGAAGATGGTTACATAGTCAAAGGCGGTCAAAAGTATCAATCCTGCCCGGAACATGTTATTAAACAATCAACGGCACACTCGACAGAGGTTGAAAACGACTGGTCAAACGCGGCGTTTTTCTTAGCGGCGGGAGCGCTTTCAAGCGGGGGAAAGGGCGTTTGTGTAACCGGTTTAGACATGGATTCTGCACAGGGCGATAAAAAAATAGTTAAACTGTTAAAAGAATTCGGTGCCGATGTTGAAATAACAGATATATGGTCAGGCAAAGATAAAAAAACTATGATTTTTGTCTCGCCGAATGAACTCGAAGGGCTCGAAACAGATGTTTCGGAAATACCGGATTTACTGCCTATTTTAGCTGTAATCAGCGCATTTGCGAAAGGGCAGACAACACTTTATAATGCTTCGCGGTTACGCTTGAAAGAAAGCGACCGCTTATCAAGCGTGTGCGAGATGCTTCGCGCCCTCGGCGCCGATGCCGAAGAAAAGCCGGACGCTCTTATTATAACAGGCGGCGGCAATCTCAAAGGCGGCATCGCCGATAGTAAGGGCGACCACAGAATCGCTATGTCGGCGGCTGTTTGCGCGTGTTTTTGTGAAGGCGAGGTCATAATTAAGGGCGCGGAAGCCGTGGAAAAATCATATCCGCGGTTCTTTGAGGATTTCGCGAAATTAGGAGGTAATTATGTCGTCTGTGTTCGGTAACAATATAAAGGTTTCAATCTTCGGGGAATCGCACGGAACGGCGATTGGCGCGGTCATCGACGGACTACCGGCAGGGGAGGAAATTGACGGGGATGAGCTTGCCGCCTTCATGGCGCGCCGCGCTCCCGGCAACGCACTTACCACACCCCGTAAAGAAAGCGACACACCGGAATTTATGTCGGGTATTTACAAAGGTAAAACAACCGGCGCACCCGTTTGTGTAATCATCGGAAATACGAATGTGCGTTCTGAGGATTATAAGAAAATCAACAATATTCCGCGCCCCGGTCATGCTGATTATACGGCGCGGATAAAATATTCGGGTAACGCCGATATGAGGGGCGGCGGGCATTTTTCGGGGCGGCTGACAGCGCCGCTTTGTGCGGCGGGGGGAATTGCGCTTCAGGTTCTGAAAAGGCGCGGAATAATTATTAACGCGCATATAGTTTCAATCGGCGGGCTTGAAAACATCACGGAAGAAAATGTGAAGAAGCTGATTGAAAGCCTTGACGGCGATTCTGTCGGCGGAATAATCGAGTGTTCCGCTGTCGGGCTTCCCGCAGGACTCAGCGCCGGAGCAGGCGGTATTTTCGGACTGGAAAGCGCACTTTCTGCCGCGATTTTCGGAATCCCCGCAGTCAAAGGCGTTGAATTCGGCTCGGGATTTGAGGGCAGCAGGAAAAAAGGCAGCGAGAATAACGATGCGTTTGTTATTAAAGACGGCAGTGTAGTTACCGCTACTAACAATCACGGCGGGCTTCTCGGCGGGATTACAACAGGGATGCCGTTAGTTTTCAGGGCGGCTTTTAAGCCCACGCCTTCAATTGCGCTCGAACAGGACAGTATAGACCTTGTCACTCTTGAAAGCGTTAAGCTTAAAATCGAAGGCAGGCACGACCCCTGCATAGTAATGCGCGCCGCGCCCGTTGTTGAAGCTGTTACGGCGTTGGTTTTACTTGATACAATGCACGGTTCGCCTGAAAGGAAGCAATATGGATTTACAACAAATCAGAAAAGAAATTGATATACTTGACGACCAAATCGCCGCGCTTTTTAATAAGCGCATGGAAGTTGTAAAGAAGGTCGCCTTATACAAAAAGCGGACGGGTACAGGCATCGCCGACAGCAACCGCGAAGCGGAAATCATCGGGCGTGTTTGCGCGGGTGAAAACGCCAAGCTTTTGCGTGATGTTTTTACGGCTGTATTTAAAGCAAGCAGGGACGAGCAAAGCCGGCTTATCGAAGCCGGCAAAAATAAACTATAGTTTATGCTCGAAATCCATTATTTACGCTTTTTTCTCAGCACGACAAATATTACCGCGCCTATTGTTGACAGTGTGCATATTGTTAACAATATTATGATAAACGTGTTGCTTCCCTCATCATCGGGTTCTTGCGAAACAGGCAGGGACGGCTGTTCTTCGGGTTCGTGCGTTTCCTCTTCGGGTTCATGCGCTTCCTCTTCCGGTTCGCCGTCAACTGTCAATTGCTCGTCGGGAGGATTTAACGGGTCCCAAAGGAACATCACTTCGCCGTCGCTTACCCGCTCCATTTTAATCCAGTTAATGTCAAAAGCATTCCCGCCCTGAAAACCGCGTATGGCGAGGTTGCCCACAAGGTCGTCGGCAGGCAGACTGCCGTCCATTTTTATTTCGGTGACAACAGTGTAGGTTCCCGCGTTAACCATACCGTTGTTGAACAGCGCAGGCACCATAGTCGCTACGTCATTAGCCCTGAGCCCGGTGTTAAAAGGCGGGGTGTTGACGACCTGACCGTCTGTCGCAGTGTAACCGCCGTTAGTGTTATCATTTATCCAGCGCACACGAACGCCCGTAGTACCCAGCGCTGTATAGCTGAACGAAAGGCGGTATGTTTCGTCTTTTTCGGGTCGGAACGCCACCTCTCCGTCTATTATTTCCCCGTCTTCTTCGTAATAGGCTGCCGACCAGGGCCACTCGTCAGCGTTGTCGCCCAGTATTATGTTTGCGCCTGCCCAAATGTCGCCCCTGTTAAGGGAGTACACATAAACGCCCGGAATCATAAGCTTCATTCTGTCCTCATCGTTTTCGGGCGGGGGATGTAATTCAAGGTATTCGTCAGGAAACAACACCCCCAAAAGAGCCTCTTTCGCGGTAATTTGTCCGTCTGCGGGCGCGTTAAACAGCAGAGGTAAACTGCTGCTTTTCCAGCTTGCTCCGTCGTCCGCACCCCAAAAAGTCACACGTTCGATTATTTTGGGGTTATCGGTAGTGTTTGCGGAACCTGCGGCGTAATTTTTGAATATTTGAAATAATTGTGCATAGATTTGTGCTTGTGCAATTTCCTGCTCCCTCGTTAATGTTCCCGTGTTGAGGAACTCTACATCAAGTTCGGTGAAACTAATGCTTACTCCCGGCAGTCTTGCGAATAATCGGACAGCTTCTTCAACTGCGCTCGGACGTGTGCTGCTGTTGAAATGCCCTTGTGAGCCTATGCCCTCAATTAACGGCTTGCCGTTCGGGCGGTGTCCTTCATATCTGTTGTTAATGTCGCGAACCATCGAAAATACCGCAAAGGCTTTATCGCCCTCTAAGCCGAAATCGTTGTAGTACAGCTTGCAATCCCAACCGTTTTTGTCAACAACCTCAGCCGCTCTGAGAAATGCCAGTTCAACCCACTCCCAGCCAAGAGCAAGGAACCAGCCTTCGCCCTTATCCAAAGCAGAACGCCAGTCGCCCGGAGTGTCCCAGCTTACGGTTCCAATAGCTTCATTAACCACATCTATGGCTTGAAGCTCTCCGCCGAATTCACCGAGAACAGCGTCTATATGGGCATTCATGTTTTCAAGAGCAGTATCGCGGTCGAAGTCGGGCGCGTCCCACATCCAATTGGGCGACTGTGAGTGCCATGTCAGCGTATGTCCGATGATTTGCACATCCGGAATCAATGCTCTCGCCGCAACGATTGAACTATGCGCGCTGTTAAAAGTAAATGTACCCTTGTTGTTTTGCGTTAACGAGGGTTTCATGTTATTCTGATGCGTAACCGCGTTATATGTATACGCCATGAAGTTATTTCGCAACTCACCCGTGAATATGTCTAATGTGCCGACAAGGAAGTAATCCTTATAAACTTCCCTGAGTGCCGGGTATCGGTCGTAGTTCAATCCGGCAGACGGAAGAACGAAAGCCTCCTCCGCGCCTGAACCAATCTGCAAAACCGGAACCGCCGAGCTTATAACCGCAATGCATAAAACTGCCGCCAATATACGTTTCACCATAATCATTTCGCTTATCTCCTGTTTAATAAAATTTCTTGTTTCTTAAAGTATAACGTATTGAAACCTTTTCGTCAATATGTTATACTAAATATAAATACACATATAATTCTTTTTTACGGAAAATAATTTATATGGTTTCGCTAAAATATTTAAACTAAAGGAGAATCTCTATGAAACTAAACGGATGCAATCCATACCTGCCTTTGTGGGAACACCTGCCCGACGGCGAACCGCGTGTGTTTGAAGACCCCGATAACCCCGGAAAGGAACGGCTTTATATTATCGGCTCGCATGACGTCAGGAATGACAGCTACTGCGGCCCCGACATAAGAGCGTGGTCTGCGCCTGCGGAGGATTTAAGCGACTGGCGCGACGAGGGAAGCATTTTTACTTATTATATAAATAATCAGTGGGACGTGATGTATGCGCCTGATTTGGTTGAGGTTAAGCGCAGGGACGGCACAAAGGATTATTACCTGTACCCGCACAGCCGCGGCGGAAACAGGGAAGCTATGGTAGCAAAAGGGAGCAGCCCCGTCGGGCCTTTCACGCCTGTGAACATGACCGAGGACGGCACACGCACGGTTTCGGGAAGCTGTATGGGCTTTGACCCGGCTGTCTATATTGAGTACATCAGCGACCCGAACGACCCGGATTATGAAATAGGGTTCAGGGCGTATGGTTACTGGGGATTTCAAGGCTGTTATGCCGCCCAGCTTGACCAGAACACTATGTATTCCGTAAGACCGGGCACAGATATTATACAATATTTTATACCCGCGAGCGCAAGCTACGGCGTAATTCACGACCCGGAAGGCACGACTTACCCGAACGTGTTTGCGGACGAAGACCTCGGAATGTTCAACTTTTTTGAAGCCGCGTCAATCCGAAAAATCGGGAATAAATATGTTTGGGTTTATAGCGGATATTCGGGGCCGGACTACGGGCTAAGCAGCACCAATTCCGCACTGCGCTATGCTTTCGGCGATACGCCGCTCGGACCGTGGAGAAGCGGAGGAGTGCTTGTAGACTCCCGCGCAGTTGTCGTAAATCGCAACGGCACTGCCTTGCAGACGAGCTACTCCGGACATAACACCCACGGAAGCATAGAGTGCGTCAACGGTCAGTGGTATGCTTTTTACCACAGAGCGCCGAGAGGTTTCGGTTACATGCGTCAGCCGATGGTTGCGCCGGTTAAAGTCGCGTGGGATGAAAAGGCGGTTGCGGACGGCGGCAGGGTAACAATACGAGCCTACGACCCCTACTCGGAGGACAACACATGGACAGCCAAAGCCGGCGGTTTTGAATACACCGGCGCGGAGGTAACTTCTGAAGGTTTCAACATACACGGCATGAACCCTTACGGGTATTATTCCGCAGGAATCGCATGTTATCTTTCAAATGAGAAAACCCAAACAGATTCATGGGACATATGGGACAATCATGCGCCTATTGTCGGTATTACAAACGGCGATATAATCGGCTACAAGTATTTCGACTTCAGAAACATTGAAAAAAACACTAAGTTTAACTTATTTTTCACGCCGAAAACTGCGAACGCTTTTAAGATTAATATTTGGCTTGATTGTCCGTTTAAAGGCACAAAAATCGGCGAAATAAACTCCGCGCAGTCATCGGTTGATGTATCCGCTTACGCAGAAAACCTCAATAAAAAACACGCCCTGTTCCTTGTGGCTGAGGGCGGCGAAAGCGAACTGTTCGACTTGAACGGTCTCGGGTTCAGCTCCGATGAAACTAAAATCGCCCGCCCGTCCGTACCTATGGTGAGCATTACGGCTGACGGAAAAAAACTCACACCGCTGTTAACGCCCGTCAGGTCTACTGAAGCTAACGGCATTACAGGTTATGACTTTTTTGAGGTTAGGTCTGACAGCGGCATTGTCGATGTGAAAGTCGATTATAACGGGGCGGTTAAAACATATAAATTTATAATTAAATAAAACAGAGCGGAGGTCGGCAACATGGCAAAAATAACATTCATGGGTGCGGGGAGTACCGTCTTTGCCCGCAATGTCCTCGGCGACTGCATGGCGTCGCCCGTACTGGCAGACAGCGAAATCGCCCTGTACGACATTGATTGGAAGCGGCTTCAGGAAAGCGAAACCATAATAAACGCCATAAATGAAGGACTCGGCGGCAAAGCGAGAATAAAAGCCTACTTAGGCGTTGAAAACCGTAAGAAGGCTCTGCTGAACGCCGACTATGCGGTCAACGCCATACAGGTGGGTTTATATGAGCCGTGTACTGTAACAGACTTTGAAATTCCGAAGAAATACGGTTTGCGGCAAACGATTGCAGATACTTTGGGTATAGGCGGCATAATGCGCGGACTGCGGACTATTCCGGTCATGGCGGATTTCGCCCGTGACATGGAGGAGGTCTGCCCGGACGCATGGTTTCTCAATTACACCAATCCCATGTCGATTTTATGCGGGTATATGCAGCGTTACACGGGCATTAAGACCATAGGGCTGTGCCATAGCGTACAAGGTTGCTCGTATTGGCTTTTAAAAGACTTGGGAATGGAAGAAAAACTCGAAGGACGCAGGGAGTTAATAGCGGGAATCAACCATATGGGCTGGCTTTTGGATATTAGAGATAAGCAGGGCAAAGACCTCTATCCCGAAATCAAAAAACGCGCCGCCGCGAAAAATGCGCAAGAAAAGCACAACGACATGGTGCGTTATGATTATATCGCGAAGTTCGGCTATTACTGCACCGAATCCAGCGAACACAACGCCGAGTATAACCCTTTCTACATCAAATTCAAATACCCCGAGTTAATTGAACGGTTTAATATACCGATAGACGAATACCCGCGCCGCTGTGTGGCGCAAATAAACGGCTGGGCGAAGGAATACGGGGAACTTTCACAGTCGGCGAAAGCCAAGCCGCACGAACGCTCACAGGAATATGCTTCCTATATAATGGAATCGCTTATTACAGGCGTGCCGCTCAAAATAGGCGGCAATGTACTTAACAGCGGCGGACTAATCGGAAACCTCCCTGCCGAAGCCTGTGTGGAAGTTCCCTGCATGGTTGATAACTACGGAATCAACCCCTGTCACGTTGGGCGTCTGCCCGTGCAGTTAGCCGCAATGAACATGACCCACATAAATGTACATTTAATCACAATTGAAGCCGCAGTCACGAGAAAGAAAGAACATATATACCAAGCCGCGATGCTCGACCCGCACACAGCGGCAGAGCTTTCGCCTGATGATATTTGCGCTATGGTTGACGAATTAATCGAAACGCACGGAAGCTGGCTCCCAAAATATATCGGAGGTAATCATAATGTCAAAAGTTAAAACATTGTCCGCACTTCTCATCGCAATGCTCGTAATAGGCATGTTACCCGTTTTGAACGTAACGGCGCAAAATCCGTATCTGCCGCTGTGGGAACATCTGCCCGACGGCGAACCGCGTGTTTTTGAAGACCCCGACAACCCGGGAAAATACCGAATATACATAATCGGCTCCCATGACGTCAGATTTACCAGTTATTGCGGGCCCGACATAAGAGTATGGTCTGCGCCGGCGGACGACCTTACAAACTGGCGCGACGACGGGGCGGTTTTTACCTTTCAAGACCCGCTGACTTTGCAATGGGACGTCATGTTTGCTCCCGATATGGTTGAAGTCCTCCGAAGGGACGAAAACGGCGACAGAACCATAAGAGAGTATTACTTGTACCCGCACAGCCGCGGTCCCGGCAGAGAAGCGATGGTAGCAAAGAGCAACCGTCCGGACGGGTCTTTCGAGCCGATTAACCTTGCCGAAAACGGCAGGTCGTTACTGCCGGGAAGCATTATGGGTTTTGACCCGGCTGTGTATATTGATTATATCGACGACCCGAGCGACCCAGATTATGAAATAGGTTTCAGGGCGTACGGCTACTGGGGTTTCCAAAGGGCTTGGGCGGCGGAACTCGACCAGAATACTATGTGGTCGCTCCGCCCCGGGACACAGATAATTAATTATTTTATACCCGCAAGTTCGGCATACGGGATATTACGCGACCCGGAAGGAACGGTTTATCCGCATATTTTCGACGACGAAGACCTGACAACGTTCAATTATTTTGAAGCTTTCTCTATACGTAAAGTCGGGAATAAATATGTAAATGTTTTCAGCGGTTATTCGGGGCCAGACTACGGGCTTGGCAGTACCAACTCGGCGCTTCGCTACATGTTCGCCGACCACCCGCTCGGACCGTGGAGGAGCGGCGGTGTGTTAGTGGATTCCCGCGCTCCGGTGCTGAATCAAGACGGTTCAAGGCTGCGGGAGTCCTATTCGGGTCACAACACTCACGGCGGGATTGAATACATCAACGGTCAGTGGTATGCATTTTATCACCGGGCGCCGAGGGGATTCGGATATGCGCGGCAGCCGATGGTTGCGCCGGTTCACATTCAATGGGATGAGAAATCGGTTGCGGACGGCGGAAGGGTTACAATAAAAGGCTTTGACCCTTATGCAGATGATAAGATTTGGACGGCGAGAGCAAGCAACGGCACGGAATATATCGGTGCCGAGGTTATATCCGAGGGTTTTCATATTTACGGACTGCCGCCTTATCAGTATTATTCGGCGGGTATTGCGTGTTATCTTTCCAACACGAGAAATCAAGCGAGCGCGTGGGATATATGGGATAACCACGCTCCGATTACCGATGCCGCAAACGGTAATATAATCGGCTACAAGTATTTCGACTTTAGGGAAACTGACAGGAACACGGCGTTTAATCTGTTTCTGACTCCGAAAACGGAAGACGAGTTTAAAATACAGGTGTGGTTAGACGGACCGTGGGAGGACGGCGCGTGGAACGGCACAAGAATGGGTGAAATCACAGTTCCTGCGAATTCCGCGCAGGAAACAGCGCAATTTGTAATTGACGTAACGGAATTCATCGAGAATTTAGACAGAAAACATGCGGTTTTCCTTGTGGCAGAGGGCGGTTCGGGCGCGTTATTCGATTTAATCGGACTCGGATTCAGTTCTGACGCAAACAAAATCACCCGCCCTGTGATACCGACGGTCGGAATATCTCTTGACGGCATACCCATCGCCCTTCCGAGCATACCGGTAAGGTCTACGGGTGAAAACGGGATTGTCGGATATAACTACTATGAGATTGATGTTGCGCTTCCTGTTGATGCCGATATAATAACCACCGTAACGGCTTCCGCAAGCAGTTCCGATGTGAAAATAACCGTGAATCCGCTAACCGATGTTTTTGGCACGGCGGTTGTGGACTTTGATTATAACGGAATTGTTAAGACATACACCCTTAATTTTGCCCCTGTATCGAACCTGAGTGAACCCGTGGTGTTCCCCATTGTTGAATCCAACCCCGTTTTTGAAGGCTCTGCAAAAATTTCATGGGGTGATGTAATCGGCTTTCTTGACGCGGGCGACCCGCCGGGAGCGGTCAGCTTTACCATAAATGTCGCCGAAGCGGGAACATATGCAATGTCTGTCTTTCACACAACGCCCTGGGGTGCGGCTTCGCACTTATATCAAATAAATGACGGCGAGCCTATTGTTTTCAGTTATTCCGAGGGCGACTGGCTGACGAGTTCGTTCGGAGATATAGAGCTTAATGAGGGTACGAACACAATTAAGATTTCATTTAATTCAGGGATTACCGAGGTGCGCTGGATTGAACTGCAATCTTACCTGAGTGAAGAGGAGATGGGGCTTATAGTTCACGTGCCAAGACCGTATGACCCGCCGGAACAGGGAGATGTGCCGGCAGAGAATGAAGACCCGACAAGCTCCGAAACACTCGCTCCCGCAGAAAACAGTGAAGATGATTCGGGCGGCGGTCGGCTTATTTGGGTAATTGCAGGTGCGGCGCTTGTCGTAATCGGCGGTACTATTGCATTTATCTTATGTAAAAAGAAAAAATAAATAAAAAGCCCCTCTGCAATTCAAACGCATAGGGGTTTTGTTATGCTTTTGTCAGTTTATACTAAAATCCAAAAAACCGGTTTATTGGATTTTAGGGATGGCGCTGTTGCAACAGTCCGGGCTCACATTTTTATCTGTATTTTTTCTTGACAAAACGGATAAAGGCGGTTATAATAGGAAAAAGGGCAATTCAGGCAATGCGGGGAGAGTCTTTTAAGCGATGAAAACAAAATGAAAGGTCAATAATAACCATGCACTTCAAACCAAACAAATACCGCACCCACACCACAGCCATGCTCGGCGAAAATATATTAGGTGAGAAAATTCTCGCCGCCGGCTGGGTTGAAAATATACGCGACCACGGCGGAATAAAATTTGTAGATTTGCGCGACCATTACGGTATTGTGCAGATTACATTCCAGCAAAATGCTGAACTGCTCACCGGAATTCACCGCGAATCTTGTGTTTCGGTCGGCGGCGAAGCAGTTAAACGCTCGGAGGATACGATTAATACAAAAATCACCACCGGTACTATTGAAATAATGGCAGAGCGCCTTGAAATCCTCGGTAATATAAGCGAGAATCTGCCTTTTGAAATAACCTCTTCCAAGGAAACCAACGAGGAACTGCGCCTGCGCTATCGTTTTTTAGACCTACGGAATCCTGCGGTTCACGATGCGGTTATTTATCGCAGTCAGGTAATTTCATATATGCGCCAAAGCATGAACGAAATGGGTTTTTTGGAAATGAATACGCCGATTCTGTCGGCGTCTTCACCCGAGGGTGCGCGTGATTTCCTTGTGCCGAGCAGACGGCACCACGGGAAGTTCTACGCTCTGCCGCAAGCGCCGCAGATTTTCAAGCAATTGTATATGATAAGCGGCTTTGACCGTTACTTTCAGATTGCGCCCTGCTTCCGTGACGAGGATGCCCGCGCCGACCGTACGGCGGGTGAATTTTATCAGCTTGATATAGAAATGGCTTTCGCGGAACAGGAAGATGTTTTTACGGCGGGCGAAGCCGTTTTAAGCAGTGTTTTAAGAAAATTCGGAATTAACGCCGCTCCCGCGCCTTATCAGCGCCTGACCTACGCCGAAACTATGCTGAAATACGGCACGGACAAGCCGGATTTACGCAATCCGCTGTTCATAACAGAGCTTTCGGATTTATTCGAGGGAAGCGGTTTCAAACCGTTCGCCGATAAGACAGTTCGCGGAATCCGCGTCCCCGGCATGGCGGCAAAGTCAAAGTCTTTCTTCAAGAGTATGGAAGAGTTCGCGCTTTCTATCGGCATGGGCGGGCTCGGTTATGTGGAAGTTCAGGAAGACATGAGCTTCAAAGGCCCGATAGATAAATTCATATCAGAAGAAACACGAACGGAATTAAAAACACGCGCCGGGCTTGAAGCCGGCGATGTGCTGTACTTTATAGCCGATATTGGCAAAACTGCCGAGATTTACGCGGGGCAGATTCGCGCCGAACTCGGCAACAGGCTTGAATTAATCGACAAGGACAGGTTGGAGATTTGCTGGATTTATGACTTCCCGATGTATGAGGAAGACGAAACCGGAAAACCCGCCTTTTCCCACAACCCCTTTTCAATGCCGAAAGGCGGACTTGACGCGCTTAACGGCGACCCTTTCGATGTTATTGCTTATCAATATGACTTTGTAATCAACGGCGTTGAGCTTGCTTCCGGCGCGGTCAGAAACCACAGCAATGAAATTATGGTCAAAGCCTTTGAAATCGCGGGTTACTCCGAAAGCGACCTTAAACAGCGATTCGGCGCGCTTTACGGCGCGTTTAAGTTCGGTGCGCCGCCTCACGCGGGCATGGCGTTTGGCGTGGACAGGCTTCTTATGCTGATGCTTAAAGAGGACAGCGTGCGGGAGGTTATTGCGTTCCCCCTTAACGGCAACGCGCAGGATTTACTGCTCGGCGCGCCATCGGAAGTCACGGAACAGCAGCTTAGGGAAGTTCATATTAAAGTCAGGGAGAAGCATTGAGAAACAGATAAAGAAAAAAACCAATGAATAATTAAATTATAAAAGTTCAAAATAAGGAAAAGGGGACTTTTATAATATGAAAAACAATATTTTGATTCCGGTCGCGGGTAACGAGCGCATCTATGAAGGCTTTATAAAAGTCGCAAAAGAAATTCTGTCACGTAAGGAATTGAACCACACACAAGCAGTTGGCGTACAAATTTTACCATCAGAGGTAAAGAGCGCATGAAATCAATAAATGAATAAAGCGACGAGCGATGTATACGGGCTTGTCGCTTTTTATTGACTGTAACGTAAAAACATGATACAATTAACCAACGGGGTGAAAGCATGAAGAAAGCAGCTATATACATTCGTGTTTCAACGCAGGAGCAGGCAGAGCGCGGCTTTTCAATAGGTGAACAGAAAGAGCGGCTTTTAGCCTATTGTAAGGCTATGGACTGGCTTGTGCATGAGGTTTACATTGATGCCGGTTATACCGGCTCTAACTTAGACCGCCCGGCAATTCAGAAACTGAAATCCGATATAAATAAATTCAATGTCATTTTAGTTTATAAACTTGACAGGCTTTCGCGCAGGCAGTTTGATATACTTGATTTAATAGAAAACACTTTTTTCCCCAATCGTGTTGATTTTGCTTCGATGTCCGAGGCTTTTGACACATCCACTACTTACGGCAAATTTATGGTTGGTTTGTTAGGCTCTTTCGCCCAGCTTGAACGCGACCAGATTAAAGAGCGCACGACAATGGGGCGCAAAGCCCGCGCAAAGGGAGGCAAGTGGCATGGCGGAGGCGATGACCCTGTGGGTTATGATTACGTTGACGGCGAGCTTGTTATAAACGAGTACGAGGCGGAGCAGATTCGATTGATTTTTGAAATGGCGGCTGACAGCAAGTCCAATCAGGAAATTCTTGACGAGTTAATTACACGCGGATACACGACGAAGTACGGTTCGTATAATCAAAATCATGTCAGCAAAATATCGCGAATCTTAAAGAAAGAAGTTTATCGCGGCACGGTTAAATACGGCGATATTATAACACGAAACGCTCATGAGCCGATAATAAGCGAGAAGCTCTTTAATGACGCCAACAACGCACGGGCAATCAGGAAAGAAGCTTACGGCGATGTAGGTTACAGGAAAACAACATTGCTTGCGGGTTTTATCCGGTGCGTTAAATGCGGCGCAAGGTTCACCACCACAATAAGCAGGCACAAGAAAAAAGGCAGTCCGTCAACTTCCGAGAACCGCTACCACGCCTGTTATTCGCGGGCGTTCCCGAACTCAAAAATGGCGAAACAGAAAGGTTGCACTAATAAAATATGGCGTATGGACGACCTCAATGAAGAAGTCGGCAAAACCGTCAGAAAATTAATTTTTGAAGAAGGGTACTTCGACAAATTATTAGAACCGACGACCGCGAAGTCAACCCCAAAAGAAAATCCCGTTAAAAAGCGGATTAATGAAATCAATAATCAAATGTCAAAATTAGCGGAGCTATACTCCCTTGATACGATGCCGTTTGAAACTCTTTCGGACAAGGTTGATAAGCTGCACAAGGAAAAAGAAGCGTTGACCAAGAAGCTCAAGGACGAGGAAAAGGGATTAAATATATTGCCGGATAAAAACATTGACGAGTTCCGTTCGATTCTTAAAGACACGGGCAATCTGTGGGACTTGGCGGACCAAGACCAAAAACGATACCTGTTGTCCCTGCTTGTGAGGGGGATTTATATAAACGACCATGATTTGGAGTATGACTGGACGTTTTTGCCTAAAAAGTAACAATCTTAACGAAGCACGGACTGAGGTATGCTTGTGACATATATGAGTGTATCTTATATTATTCACATCCTTAACACCCATATCTGTTACCTTCCCGAATGTCACCGCTTTTATATAAGGCGGGTTTTTCCTCGGCGCCACAACCACACACCCTGCCGCCGTCGCCGTCCACTGTGCTGTCGGTGTACGCTGTCCGCCGTAATTCAAGGGGAAGCGGAACTGCCGCTCCGCAGAACAAAAGTGCGACGAAGTCATTGCTGCCGCGTTCTGTGCTACGCCCGCCTCAACAAAAACCGAAGCTAAAGCGAGGCTTTCAGCCATAGTCGAACATGCGCCGAAAAGCCCGATAAAAGGTATATCGAAATCTCTGCCTCCGTATGATGAGCAGGTACATTGATTAAGCAAATCTCCCGCAAAAATAAAACTAATGTCGGTTTCTGCGAGCCGCCCTTTTTCGAGAGCGGTGCGAAATGCGTTCTTTTGCAAAACCACCTCCGCTTTTTCCCAGCTGCCGTCTTCGCCGAGGGCGGCTTCTTCGCCGATATAGTCAAAATAATCTGCTAAAGGGCCCTTACCTTCTTTCGGACCGACCGCTGATGCATACGAAAGCACGGACGGCGCGTTGTCAAGGTTGATTGTGCCTTTTCCGTAATAATTTCCCATGTGTTCTCCCCTTACCCCATAACTGTTCCCATAATATAATAAATCAAACCGTAAAGCACGGATGCGGCGATTCCGTAGACTATGACCGGCCCTGCAATTACGAACATCTTCGCCCCCACGCCGAGTATAAAACCTTCTGTTTTGAATTCAAGCGCGGGCGCAACCACGGCATTGGCAAAGCCTGTAATCGGCACGATTGTTCCCGCTCCCGCGTGTTTGGCAAGCTTGTCGTAAACCTTAAACCCTGTCAGTATAGCAGCAAGTCCGATAAGCGTAATTGAGGTTAATGCGGCAGCTGTTTCTTTTCCCGCGCCGTATCGCATGTATAAATGCAAAAAAGCTTCGCCTGCAACGCATATTAATCCACCGACAAAAAAAGCCTTAGGCAAAGTTTTATGCAGTTTGGTTTTAGGAGAAGAAGCTTTGAGCATTTCATTGTATTCGCTGTTTGTAATTTTCATTTTATCACTCCCGTTTTTCTTCTGTTTTTAGATTAAACTAAAAAAAATATCTTATCCTATAAAAAAAGCGGAAAAACATGAAAAAGTTTACAATTTGTTCACACATTACCATCAGAAATGTACTATAATTAAAGTGTGAAAATGTCTTTTGATTTAAAAGCGCAGTTATAGCTTAGTTGAAAGGAGGGCGGAAATCATGACAGTAGGAGCAATCGGAAGCGCCGGAATTCAAACGGGAGCTGTTTATTCTTCTCCGGCTATGGAAGATGTAAACAGAATTAACCCGACTGATTTGGCTCAAATAAACGCACGCGATTACGCGGGAAACAACAATGCGGACACAATACGTCCGGTTGAAACGTATGAGCCTGATACCGGTGAACAGGCTGATTACGCGGCAGTTAACTTTATCAGAAACAGCTTTCCGGAGCCAATTCCCGAGAGTCGTATGCAAACTTTCAGCCTTGAAGAGTTCGTTGAGGGAGCATCGTCAAGGAGCGGTGAAGTTCAGGTTCAGTCGCGTCAGGCTGAGCAGGCTGTAAGCGAAAGCGCCACAGTTCAGACTTCTTATGAAATTGCACAGGAAGATACAGGCTTCAGACTTACTCCCGCCCAACAGCGCGGAGTTGAGGAATATGTCAGAGTGCAGAACTACACTGACCCTGTGAGTGTCAGCATGGCGGGCGCGCAAATTGTAGCTTAAAATTATATTCAAATATTTGAATGGATTCAATCCGCACTCTCTCGGTCATGCTCCAAAATAACGGCTCAGATATTTCAACTACCCGTGGGCGCACTTAATCGTAGCGCCTATTGGTATTTTCGGCGTAAGGAGGGGTATGTATAAGGTGCTCTAAATTAATTAAAATAACATTTTCCATTACACTTTTTGTTTCTTTTATTGTATTCATTACATCATGTAGTGAGAATAATAAACCCTCGGAAACAGAAATGTTTGACGATTTACATTTTATTTATCCGGAAAAGCCAGTGTTCAATGGTTCCTTTGATGGCATTCCGGATGATTTAGGGGTTGAGGCAGAAAGCGATTACTCGAATATTGTCGCTGTCACAGAATTTAACGAATACGACAGCACAGTAGATGAAATTAAATTCTTTGTCATAAACAATAATCCGAACAAGGGCTTTTGGGTTAGTACGATAATACAACTTGAACGCCTTGAAAATAATGAATGGGTTCAACTTCAATTTGCAGAACCTCCAACAAGCATAGATTTTATGCAGTGGGGATTTGCGTTTGCTAAGACATCAGATGGATTAGTAGAGCATGAATGGAAGTTGGTTACATCTTATTTGGCTGAGGATTTAATTCCCGGCAATTATCGTATTATCGTTTTCACAGGGGGCATTGATTTATATGCCATATTTAAAATTATGTAAAAAACGGAGGACTTTTCATGAAAAAACTACTTTCGCTTTTCTCGTTAATTATAGCAATTATTATATTCAATAAACAAAAACCGTCTGTTTTAGAAAGACGGTTTTTGTTTTGTTATGCTTATTATTATTTTTTCAATAAATCCGAAACCCGTTTCATGGCTTCGATTGTATTTTCGCGTGTACCGAAGGCGGTTAGACGGAACCAACCGTCGCCGTTCTTCCCGAATCCAACGCCGGGCGTACCGACAATCTGTTTTTCAGACAACAGCATATCAAAGAAATCCCAGCTCGGCATATTGCATTTGAACCAAATGTACGGCGAATTTTTGCCGCCTGTGTAACTGATTCCGAGCGCATTGAACGTTTCCGACATAATCCGGGCGTTCTCCATGTAATATTCAATTGCTTCACGCGTTTGGCGGATTCCCTCCGGTGTGAACACCGCTTCGGCGCCCCGCTGAATTACGTAAGGCACACCATTGAATTTACTGCCCTGACGCCTTGACCAGATTTGCAGGACATTAAATACATCGCCGTTTTCACCGTAAAATTCAAGCTCTTTCGGGATAACCGTGTAACCGCAACGTGTGCCGGTGAAGCCCGCTGTTTTTGAAAGCGAGCAGATTTCAATGGCGCACTTTCTTGCGCCTTCGATTGCGAAAATACTTCTCGGCAGGTTCTTTTCGGATATGAAAGCTTCATAAGCCGCATCGTAAATTATGATTGACTTGCCGGCAATCGCGAAGTCCACCCACTCTTTAAGCTGTTCCCTTGTGAAGACCGCGCCTGTGGGGTTATTGGGGGAGCAGAGGTAGATTAAATCCGCTTTTGCGCCGTTGGGAACAGCGGGAGAAAAGCCTGTAGCCTCGGTAGCATCGGCATAAATTACGCGCTTGTTGTTCATTATACTGCTGTCAACATAAACAGGATAGGCGGGGTCGCTGACCATTGCAACGTTATCTTCGGAGAAGATGTCGGTTATGTTTCCGCTGTCGGACTTTGCGCCGTCACTTATGAAGATTTCGTCGGGAGCTGTCTCTACGCCGAACCCCCCGTAATATCCCGCAATCGCTTCTCTCAGGAACATATAACCGCGCCCCGAATCTTCGTAGCCGCGGAAAGTTTCTTTCCTGCCCATTTCGGCTGCGCTTCTTTGCATAGCCTCAACAACAACAGGAGCAAGCGGAAGGGTGACATCGCCGATGCCCATGCGGATAATAGGTTTATCCGGATTGTTTTCAACATACTCGCGGATTTTGCGCCCGATTTCGATGAACAGATAGTTTTGCTTCAGATTTAAAAAGCCTTTGTTTATTTTTGCCATTTGTGTCCTCCGTGATTTATATTAGTGCAGATTGTGTTTATAATGTTAATATGTAGGGCGCGATTCCGCATAAGTCGGCGCCCATGTCATGTAAAATTTGCTTTATTTCATCTGATTTCATTTTTTCTCACCTTCTAAAAAATACGTTGCTTCCATATCCGCTACAGTCAGCGCAAAAGCTAAAGGATATTTTTCAAGCGCGTTGCCGATTGTATTTTTATCCTCAATCCCCGAAAAACCCATGTGCCAGCGGATAGCCATTGCTTCCTCACGTGTCAGCCGCATAAAACCGCTAATCATGTAAACCGACTTTTCGCCGTGCCCGTAAGGCAGGTTGTCCTCGAAATTATAACAAGGCACCTTTTCCCACGCGCCTGTAACCTCGTTCTTGACGTTGCGGGTGCTTTTCTTGTATACATCGACTTTGCAGACATCGTGCAAAAGAGCGCATATAGCCACGCTTTCCTCGTTGTACTCAAGCTTGTAAACATCCCTCACGCGCTCCCTTTCGAGATAGTCCGTAAGACAGCGGAAAACATTGACGCAGTGAGTGACCAATCCGCCCTCAAACGCCCCGTGATAACGTGTGCTTGCGGGCGCTGTGAAAAAGTCGCTGTTAGTCAGAAATTCTAACATTTTATCCGCGCCCGGTCTTGTTATGTTGGTGTTATAGATTTCGATGAACCCGGCTTTGCAATTCTTCATAGCATATTACCTTATTGTCTTTTTTATGATTAAATCCGAGTAATTCGGCTCGGTTATCGGCTCCGAAAAGTTTTTCTCCTCAGTTATGTTGTTTGCAAGCCAGTTTATTGTAAACACCTGCCCCACCTGCATATAAGTGCCTTTTTCTACGCGAATCACATCATTTCTGTCACGGATTTCCCCCCCGAAAACAACCGAGCGTCCGTCCATAACCATCTCTCTCAGCGCGTCCGCCAAATCTCTTGTGCCGGCTCTCAGTATGCTGTCGTGAAGCTCTATCATCTCGACTGTGCCGTGAATCAGTCCTCGGCGGGTAAGGTCGCCGAAAGCTACGGTGTTTCCGTACATATATTTGCGTACTTTGTCAATCATATATGTGTTAAAGTTGATATACATACCCGTAAGATAATTGTCGGGGGCAAGCTCCGGCATGTTCCACGCAAAACCCATAACATTCAAATCTAATTCAACACAGCGTCTTATGCCGTATTCCTCCGACTGATATATAAAAATAATATCACAGCCCTGAGCCCGAAGGTCATCGATTGCCCTTCGCGTATCATCGAAATGGGTTGACAGCGCCCAGTTGAGCGATAACTCAATCTGCGAGTGCTGAAGTTCCCTTGCGCCGAGCGCGAAAGCGTTGGCTACGCCGTAAGCGTTGTACATGTTATTATCGATTACCATGCCTATTTTGTTTGTATAGGTATTATAAGCCGCTACGAAGCCGTTGATATACGCCGCCTGGAACAGTAGCGGCTGGATTGAAGCAAGGTTAGGCGCCTGGTCGTGTCCGCCGAAGCTGATAAAAAGTATATCAATATATTCTCTCGCCAACATAACAACACGGGAGTTGAAATGGCTCGATGCGGCTACGATTACATCACAGCCGGCGTCAATCAGCTTTTCGACAGCTTCGTCAAACTGCTCCAAACGCACATTTTCAATATAACAGGTTTCGGCCGCGAGCACTCTTTCGAGCTCACTGCGCGAATGTTCAAAGGTTGCGATTAACTGGTTCGAGCCTACTAAGCCGTCGTATATAAAACCAACAGTCGTGTCAAGCGGATAAGGGTCTATTTCCTCTTCTTGCCCGAAAATATCGCTCAAGTCAATATCAGAATCGCCGCACCCCGGAAGCGCAAACAACAGCACCCCGCACAAAACCGCGGTTAATATTCGTTTTAATTTCATTTTTTCTCTACCTCCGTGTAGTTATATTAACACATAAATGAATTATTTTCAAGTGGTAATTCTTAACCTTTCGACGCCAAAGCCTTTAAGAAGCCGGGCTTCCTCCCCTCCGATGATTTCCCCCGGCATAATCAGCGGCACACCGGGAGGGCAGGGCGCGATTATTTCGGCGCAGACTTTTCCAATCGCTTCTTCTGCCGAAAGAACAGCGCAGTTGCTATCGGGCGCAAAGAGCGCGCTGTGCAAGCTCATTGCGCGTTTGGGCTTCAGAAGCGGATAATCTGTAGGTGTGAGCGGCGTTTTTTCCGCAATTTGTTTGAGAGCGGAGTTAACAGCTTTTGTTTCCGCTTTTGTTGTAATCGTTGAAAAAAGCAAAACTGTGCAGTTTTCGTCGGCATATTCACATTCAACTTTGTTTTCCCTCATAATACGGGCGAGTTCAATGCCCGTATAGCCGCGGGTGTGTGCTTTCACCGTAATTCTGAGCGGGTCGCTTTCTTTTAAGTCGAAGCCGTATTCAATAAGACTTTGCTTTAAATCACGAACAAGTTTAAACGCGTCGGTTTTGCTTTCAGCTATGTGCTTGTTGCATAAATCTAAACTTTCAAGAACAAGATATGACGGGCTTGAAGTTCCGAACAGTGCGGTCATAGCTTTAGCGTTTGGGAGAAAGCGCGTGTCATTAATGTGCAGATAAGCCGCACCCGTCAGTGCGGGCAGGGTTTTATGCGCGCTGTCGGCGGTCATTGCCGCGCCTTTAGAAAGCGGGTGATTTTTCGTAATTGCAAGATAAGCGCCGTGAGCGTTATCAACGAGAAGCGGAACATCAGATTTTTCACAGATTTTATTTATGTGTTCAAGAGCGCACATGCCGCCGTAATAGTCAAGGCTGTTTACGAAAACAGCGGCGGTATCGGGCTTTATGGCGGCTTTTACGGCGTTGGGACTTAGAGCCGCACGAAGAAACTCTTCCGGGTAAATCCAGTCAACCTCAAAGCTTAATAAAGCGCAAGCAGAAACAAAGCTTCTGTGCGCGTACCTGAACCCGGCGACCCGCAGAGCTGTATCGCTTCTGCTCTTTAAGGCTGTTTTTACCAAAGAAAGCATCGCCTGAACTGCAAGCGTACTTCCCGAACAGGAGTAGAGCGTTTTTTCCGCACCAAAAAGCCTTGCCGCAATACGCTCGCTTTCGGCAATGATACCGTTGCAGTCATAAAGGCTGTCGGCGCCGTTTATTTCGGTTATATCACGCGAAAAAACGCGACCCTTATTGCCCGGCGTGTGACAGCGTATTTGGTTTTTACTGTTGTAATCTGTTAAAAAATCATGAATTGGAGTTTTTACGCTCATTATTTTAACCCGGCTTTGTGAACGGCAGATAAGCGAGATGTCCGTCCGAATCTTTACCGATGAGTACTTTTGTCAGATGTCGGTCAACAATTAACAGCTCGGTACCTATACGAACGGTAACGCCGGGCCAAAGGTTTTTATGTACAACGATGTACTGTTCGCCGGCGGAATCAAGCTCGTTCTCAATTTCCTTGATTCTTCCCGCAAGCATCTTGATTTCGCGTTGGAAAGTGAAGCGTGAGCGTATGGCGGTGGTGAGCATAGCTTCGCGGTCGGCGGAAAGCGCGCCCGTATTTTTTTTCTGCTCCTGAAGCACCTCCGCTACCTGAAGCAGTTTCTTCGTCCGTTCTTCAAGGTCGCGGATTTTATTGGTGAGTTCAAGCTTTTCCTCTGTGAGAACCGCGCTGTTTCCGAGTGTGATTTGCGTCTTGGTATAATTTTCGCTTCCTATATTATTAGCGACAAAACCGGAAAGCGCGGTGTGCTTACCCCCAAAGACAACACCTCTGCCCTGAGTTGCGTTAAAGTTACCCTTACAAAAAACCTCGCCGGCTATTACCGACTGGCTGTGAAAGTTGCCGCTGCATTCAACTTTCGAGCTTTCGCAGAAGCCGAGCTTTACATCTCCGCCCGAAATTATATCTGAGTTAATACTGCCGAGATTAATGTTGACATCGCCGTCCGCTATAACCGTAGAGCTTGTCACCGAGCCGTTAACCGTTACACTTTTTTTAGATTTAACAGTAAAGTTTTCCGCGACATTTCCTTTGACGAGAACGTCGCCGATAAAGTCTATATTGCCGGTTGAAACGTCTACGTTTTCCTTAATAACCAGCGTTTCCTCAACCACAAAGCATCCTTTTTGCCACACGAGGTTCCCGCTGACGGTTGTTTTGATTTCGGTTTCGCTATCGTTGAGCGCGGTTCCGCTTCCTATTGTGAATTTAGCAGGCTTACCGTCGGACGCAGGAATCATCTGTCCGAAAATATTAGCGCCGGGTTTGCCGAGACCGGGAGGAATGATTTTAGCGATTAGCTCCTCCTCCGTTATATTGCGGACAAGCCCTAAGTCCTTGTAGTCTACCTCTCCGAGCTTTCCTTTTTTTGGAACAAGCTCGTTGGTAGTCTCATAAAGATATTCAATCACGCCGTCTTTTCCGTTAATTGCGTATGAACCTTTCGCAAGATAAATTTTCTTGCCGTAACGCTTGTTTTCAATAAGCAGGCGCGCCGCTTCAAGGTCAACATTGTGGGTTATTTTGCGGGTGTCGATTTCATGGGTTATATCTTCGTACGTAACAGCATCGCCGCCGTCGCGCTCTTCAGTTATGCTGAGGAGCGCTTCCATGTTATCTTCGGATATGTTTATGACGACCGTGCCGTTTACGGGTATACGCTCTATTTCGACTTCTTCCTCGGGTTGATTAATGACTATATTGTCTTCACTCATGACTGTCCTCCTTTCCCGTATTCTTTATTTTATTTAATAATAACATATTTTTGCTAAAATTTCTATAGTTTTTTATTGTTTTTTTGCAGGGAGTGTAAAAAATTTCATGCTGTATTTATGACTTTTCACGAAAATATATGTTTTATTTATAAATATCAGTTTAAAACAGCGAAAACTATTGACTTTTCCTGAAGATTGTACTATAATAGGGGAAAGCGGGTGATTTTTTGCTGATTTACTTGATTCTGCCTGTCGCCGCCATAGTTCCGGGGGTTTTTCTCTGCCGCGAAAGATTCAAAAACGCAGGAAAAGCAATCTACTGTATTTTTGCCGGCGCAGGGCTGTTCGCAGTTGCCGCTTTGCGGTACGCGGTTGGTCATGACTATATATTGTATGCTAACTGGTTTAACTCCGCACGTCTGTTGTCTGTAAACGAGCTTGCGTTTTGGTCCCGCGAGAAGGGTTTTCTGATTCCTGTTAAAATTTTAGCGGATATGTCTGCGGACTATCAAATCATGTTTATACTCATCGCCCTTGTTATAACGGCAGGCGTGATGCTGTTAATCTACAAAAACTCATCCGCTCCGTGGGTGAGCGTTGCGGCGTTTTTGGCGTCCGGTCTGTTCTTTAATTCGCTCAACTTTATGCGGCAGTTCATAGCCGCCGTAATCATAGCTTTTGCGCTTCGTTATATTGCGAAGAAACGGTTTTTCCGTTACGCAGGGTTGGTTCTGTTTGCATCGGCTTTCCATTTTTCGGCGTTAATTATGCTTCCGTTTTACTTTGTTTTTAAGTTAAAGCTGAACTTACCCGTACTCGGAATAACGCTTGTCGGTTCGGCAGCGGTATACATTTTCGTAACCCCGCTTATGAACTTTGTTACCAACTTTTTCTACACGGCTTATGACACCGTAACCAACGTTGAAGCCGCGAGCGGACTTTCTCCGGTTTACACGATTGCTTTTGCACTGTTCTTTTTGGCGGCGTTCCTGCTCAGGAAAATGCTCATGCGCCGCAATAACCACGCAAACACCCTGCTTTTTTCAATGTATTTCGCGGTATTTTTCAGTCTGCTCGGAACCGTTCACGGTATAATCGCGAGGCTTTCACTGCTTTTTATAATCGCTCCCGTATTAATCCTGAGTGCTGATATTTACATGATTTTACGCGAACTTATTCGTTTAACATTCAAGGATTCAATTAAAAAAGCAAGGATTTGCGTCCTTGTTGTGAGTTTGTTTTTCTTTTGTTTGAGCGGCGCGTATTACGGCTACTTGCTTGCGGTAAAATATAACGGCGTAGTGCCTTATCAAACGATTTTTGCCGGACCTTCGCCGCCGGAGGTGCAGTCATGAGTTTTTCAAACCTCCGAACAAGAACCTTGCTCACAGTTTTCCGTTCACGATTTACCGAAGATTTAACGTTTCTGCTCGCAATTACGTTAGCGGCGGGATTCTACGCTTATGAAGCGCGATTGCCGCTTTCCGAATACCTTTCGCTTATAACAACGCTTTCGATGATTATGGCATGGATTTGGATTTCATTTGCGTCCGGATTCATGAAGCGCGGTGTTTTCGTTGTTTTTTCGCTTGCTTACTGGCTTATACCGCAATTTGCAATCACCTCTCACGCGGACACAATAGCTGATTTTAGTTATGACGTGAACCTTCACACGGTATCGAGATTTGCGGAAATATTAGTGAGAGCGCCGCTTGACAGTGTTTGTGAAATACTTGATGTCAGTAAGTTTGTTGCGGGTATAGTGCTTCTTTTATTATGTGAAGTTGCTTTCTTCGGCGGTTTTATCTTTAGGGAAAAATGTAAAAACAGGCAATGGTACCGTAGCTTTTGCGAACGGTATAAGATATAACGATAAGCAAATAACAGAAAGGAATCTGTAAAAATGAAAAAAATCTGCGCGTTACTGATTGCGGCGGTGTTTTGCGTCGTTGGCGCCGTTCCCGCACTTGCAATCGACTATGTCCAAAACCCGAACTATACGTTCAACGACAAGGCGGCGTGGACACCGCTTCCTTTCAATGAAAGCGGATTCACGCATTTAATCACGACAAACTCCGGCGATACTCCGATTATTATTAACAACGCGGCTGTACTTACGTTAACGCATTTGAATGTAATCCTCAGCGAAACACTGAACCCGGGGCAGAAACCGATAGTATTCCGTAATACGGACTTGAACTACTCGATTATAATTGACCCAAAATCAGTCGATAAAAACAATCTGCGTCCGATTTCGCTCGCTTTGCACTTTGAAGAAACCAAGAATGCGGCGGGAGATATCCCGGCGGGTGCGTTTGTGATTACGCCGGCGGCGGGCGGCGAGTTCGCAATGAAGCTTGACATAGTCATTGGCGGGGGAAACCTCGGCAGTTTCTCGGAAGCTGAAACACTGGCGCTTTATTATGTGAGCAATGCGGGCGTTGTCAGTTTTTTAAGGAATGTTACTTTTAATTCCGACGGTACGCTTACTGTTTCGATTGATAGAGCTTCGTCATATTTCCTTACTCCTGCTGTTGCGGGACCACAGGGACCGGAAGGACCACAAGGACCGCAGGGGCCGCAAGGACCTTCGGGCGGCGGAACAACTCCACCTTCGGGCGGCGGAACGACACCTCCTTCGGGCGGCGGAACGACACCACCTTCGGGCGGCGGGACAACACCGCCTTCAGGCGGCGGGACACAGGGACCGCAAGGTCCGGCAGGGCAGACCGGAGCTGACGGCAGAGATGGCTCTGATGGTCGGGATGGCAGAGACGGCATGAGCGGCTCTGACGGTCGGGACGGTCGGGACGGTCGGGATGGTCGGGACGGAAGGGACGCAAGCGGCAACGCGGGCGATTCCGGCGGCAACAGACCTTCCGGTAACAACTGGTGGAATTATCAAAGCGACAACAACCCGTCCACAAACGTTGCTTTCGGTATAGCGGGACTTGTTGCGGCTACGGGAGCGGGAATTGTGATGTTCCTTTTTAAGCGGCGTAAGGCTGACGATTTTGATGACCGTGATGAGGACGATTTCGATAATTGACAATTACGAATAAAAAAACTTTAAAAGAAATACGGGCTGTTTAAAAGCCCGTATTTTTTTAGCATTTATACTAAAATCCATTTAACAGTATTACCACCATCCGCGTCTGCGATAACGGCAATTACGTTTTTGTGTTATACAGCCTGCCGTCCACCACGGAATGAACCGACCTCTTCTTGGGAAAAAAGGCATAACATGTTCCCCCTTGTAATTAATATGACGATTTATGTCGTATTACAGGTTATGCTATTCGCGCTAAAAGTGACACCGACTTTTTTAAAAAGCATAATATGAATTAAGAATTTAATTCAGAAAGGAAGGAATTTTATGCACAATAAAATGAATACGGGACATCCGAGGGTCGGTTACGCATACGTTGTACCGCAACGGCTCGGCAAGGTTTATCCGCCGAAAAAGGCGCTTATGGCGGGTACTGTTTTCCCCGAATTAAACATAGGCATTCAAGACTATACAAGGGGGATTTGGAATGGAAAGTAGAATTACAAACGATTGTTGCAAACCTATACCGCAGGACTGCTCGCTGCTGATGGATAAGTTATGCGAGGCACACTTTTTTGCACATGACCTGAAGCTTTATCTGGACACGCATCCGGACGACCAAGCGGCACTTGATATGTATAGGGAAGCATGCAGGCAATACTGCGCCTGCGTTGAAGCTTTTGAAAGTTGCTGTTATCCTTTGCGTGAGTGCAGTGCGGGCGAAAACGGCGAGTGGGATTGGCTTTGCGGAGCATGGCCGTCGGAAAGGATATAGGTGAATGTATGTTTATTTTTGAAAAAAGAACGCAGATGCCTGTCAGAATACATAATAAAAATCCTAAGCTGGCGGGGTTTATACTTACGCAGTACGGCGGACCCGAGGAGCCGCCTTGTTTTATTGCGCCCTGTGAAAAGCGCGGTTTAGCTTGAAAAAGATAAAATTATTGACTTTTTATTTTCTGTATGTTATAATTATAGTAACAATTTTATACATTCATAGGGAAAGTGAAACAAGCAAGTGTTTTGGAGGGAAAAGCCATGACAGTGAGAAACAGTCTTAATGCGATGGGTTTGGCAAACAGATTAAGCATCAACTCCAATCAAACAGGCAAAACTTCAAGAAATATAGCCTCCGGCTCCCGTATTAACCGCGCCGCTAACGATGCGGCAGGGCTTGCCATTGCTATGAAGATGCAATCGCAGATTGGCGGAACGGGTCAGGCTGTTCGTAATGTCGCCGACGGCATGAGTTTAATTCAAACTGCGGAAGGCGCACTCGGCGGAACACAGGCAATGCTCGGACGAATAGAAATGCTTTCTGTTCAAGCCGCAAACGGAACCCTTACTGATACACAGCGCGGATTTATTCAAATGGAAATAGACCAAATAAAATCTGAAATCAACAGGGTTTCAAGCGCTACCAATTTTAACGGCATTAATCTGCTTGACGGTTCTGTTTCGGGCGAAAACGGCGGTTTAACCTTGCAAATCGGTGCAGATGACGCCGCCGAACAAAGATTCGACGTTAATATTGAGGCAATGAATACCCGCGCACTCGGATTATCCGGGCTTGATGTCAGAACTGCGGGCAGTGCTTTAAATGCTATTGGTGATGCAAACCGGGCGATTGGGTTGGTTTCCGAGCAAAGGGCATCTCTCGGTGCAATGCAGAACAGGCTCGAACATACTGTGAACGGCTTAACAAATGCTTCTGAAAATCTAACGGCGGCAAAATCAAGAATAGGCGATGCCGATATGGCGGCTGAAATGATTGCTTTGACGACGAACAATATTTTACAGCAAGCGTCAATTGCTATGCTGGCTCATAAAATCAAAGAGCCGCAGGGTGTGTTGAAGTTACTGGGACAAAATACCGCGCCGTCAATTAATTTTAAGGCTTAAGCAGTAAAACCGACTGCTCTGCATTGAGAAGCGCCCCGAAAATCAAACGGAAAACTACTCAATATTTTGTATCTGCTCCCTTATTTTTTCCAGTTCGCTCTTCAAATCCACCACGATTTTTGTCACCCTCAAATCCTGCGCTTTCGAGCCGATTGTATTAACTTCTCGGTTAATTTCCTGCACTAAAAAGTCTAATTTCCGTCCCACAACATCCTCGCCGTCCAACATTTCGCGAAGCTGTGAAATGTGGCTGTTAAGCCGTACAGTTTCCTCATCTACGGCGGTTTTCTCGGCGAAAACTGCTGCTTCAAGCAACACTCGCTGTTCATCTATTTGCATGTTTTCGAGAATCTCCCTGAGCTTTTCAAAAAGCCTGTTGCGATAATTCGCTGTGGTTTCGGGGGAGATTTTTTCAACTTCCGAAACTTTTCTTTCAATAACAGTGATTTTTTCAAGCAGGTCGGCTTTAATTTTTTGTCCCTCATTTTCACGCATAAGTATGAATTTATCAAGCGCCGAAGCCGCTACTGAAGCAACTCCGCGCCAAATTTCGTCTTCATCGGTGTCGGCTTTCAAAACATTAAATGCATCGGTCATTCTGAAAATGTCCGACAGAGAAAGGTCGTCAACAAGGCATAAATCATCTTTTATTTCACGCAAAGCGGTGATGTAATTTTCGACCACAGGCAGATTCACGCTGATTTGCGTTTCTTTGCCGGCAATGTTGTAAATTGAAAGCGAAACCTCGATTTTTCCGCGCCCTGTTTTGTCCTGAATAAGTTGCTTGAGCTTATCCTCCAGATAATTGTAGGAGCGCGGGAGTTTTGCAGAAAATTCAAAGTAGCGGTGGTTGACCGAGCGGATTTCAACTAAAATATCTCTTCCGTCAATCACCTCGCGCGCACGTCCGAAGCCTGTCATACTGCGAATCATTTTATATAGTTTCCTTTCGTTAGTTTGTCAAATTTAATATATTTTGCGCGGCGTTAAGTACGCCGATTTTTCCTGTCGCATAAGTCAGTCCGCCCTGAAGCCACACCGCGTAAGGTTCCCGCAAAGGCGCGTCGGCACTGAGTTCAATTGACGAACCCATTGTGAACGCACCTGCCGCCATAATTACATCATCAGCGTAACCGGGCATTGCCCAGGGTTCAGGTGAAGCATAGCTGTCAATCGGGCTTCCCGCCTGTATTCCGCGGCAGAAAGCAATTAATTTTTCGCGGTTTCCAAGCTTAATCGCAACAGGTAAATCAACCCGCTTTTCGCTATAATGCGGAAAGGTCTCATATCCTGACAATTCAAATAAAGCGGACGCGAAAACCGTGGTCATCAAAGCGTTTGCGGTTATTTCCGGCGCGAGGAAAACTCCAAGCAAAATCTCTCTCGTCATGCCTAAAGTGCAGCCAGCTTCCATGCCGATTCCGACCGCCGAAAGCCGCTGGGCACATAAATCCGTCAAATCTTTTCTGCCTGCGATATAACCTCCGGTTCGCGCGATTCCGCCGCCGGGATTTTTAATTAAACTTCCGATTGTTAAGTCTGCATCCGCATTTGCCGGCTCAGTGATTTCGCAGAATTCACCGTAACAATTGTCAACTATTATAATTGCGTTTTCATTGATTTTTTTTGTCAACTTGACAATTTCTTTGATTTCACTCACACTTAACGACTGCCTTAATGTATATCCGCGTGAACGTTGAATATAAGCGACTTTGCAAGCTTTTATAAGTTCTGCGTTTTCCTGCAAATTACTGCCGAAATCAAGCTCGGCATATTTTATTCCAAACTCTTTCAAAGAACCGCCGGAATCAGCGTGAATTACGCCTTTTAATGTGTCATATGGGCTTCCGGTCAGTGACAGCATTAAATCACCGGGACGTAAAACGCCGAATAAAGCACAGGAAATAGCGTGAGTTCCGCTTATGAAATTGTGACGGCAAATCGCACTTTCAGCACCGAAAACCGTTGCAAAAACAGCATCGGTTTTTTCTCTGCCGATGTCGTTGTAACCGTAACCGTCGGTGGGGTTAAAGTGAGATGTACTGACTTTGTTTTCAATAAAAGCGCGAAGAACTTTTTCGCCGTTTATACGTGCGATTTCGCGTATTTCTGCGAACTTATTCGTGCATAAAGTCTCAGCTTTTTCAGCTAATTTTATTAACTTTGAATCAAAATTAAACGTCATATTACAACTCCGCAATTTTATATGCCATTTTTTCAGCTAAAATGCGCATTTCAAATAAATCATCTTCTTTTATTACACATGACGGCGAGTGCAAATATCTGCATGGTGCGGCAAGGCAAATTGTACGGATTCCGCCTGCTGTTTTGTGTATAGTTCCGCTGTCGTTTCCGCCTGCGATTTGAGTTTTGGTTTGACATTTTAAATTATTTTCGGCGGCTGTTTCAAATGCTAATTTGTAAAGTTGTTTGTCGTATACGGTACTTTTATCCATGAAAGGAACGACTGTGCCGTTTCCTATTTTACAAACCTGATTTTCATCCTCAACACCCGAAATATCACAGGCGGTTGTAGCCTCTAAAACCAGCGCGAAATCAGGCTTTACGGCATATGCGGCAACCCCTGCCCCGCGCGCCCCTATTTCTTCCTGCACTGTAAAAACAAAGTGCATGTCAATGTCAAGTTCTGATAAAATCATGTCAAGCATAACGGCACATCCAAGCCTGTCATCAAGCGCTTTCCCTTTTATATAATTATCGCCGAACTTGACAAATTCACTTCTGAAATAAGCAAAATCTCCGAGAGATATAAACTTTTCTGCATCATTTTTGCTGTTTGCGCCTATATCTGCATAAATCCCGGAAAGTTTAGGCTGCTTGTCTTTCTCGTCACCATCAAGGTGATGAATGGGCTTGCCGCCTATTACGCCGTATATTTCGGAATCCCCGCTTTTAAAGCATATATGACGCCCGAAAACCACAGAATCCGAAATGCCGCCTACCGCCGATAAAGAAATAAAACCATCAGAAGTTATACCGCGAACAACAAATCCGACTTCGTCCATGTGCGCGCAAATCATAATTTTATTTTTAGGCTTTTTTTTATTTTTATCACGAACAATTAAATTTCCGAGATTGTCAAATGAAATCTCGCAAGAAGCGTCTTTTAGCGCGTTTACAATGTATTTACGAATGTCAAGTTCGTCGCCTGAAACAGCGTTTAATAAACATAAATCTCTTAAAAAATTAGTGATTCTTTCCATGTTCACCTCAATATAAATTCTGCAATTAACTGTCCGGTTGCTTCGATATCAGAAAGTTGTAAAGTTTCCGCGGGTGTGTGCATGTTACGCAAGGGAATTGACAAAAGAGCGCATTTTACGCCGTTTCGTGTGATTGAAACAGCATCGGCGTCAGTACTTGTTTTACCGCTCATAACCTCGATTTGGTGTGTTATGTTTTTTTCTTTTGCAATACACGTCACGTCCTCAAATAAGCCGCGGTCAAGCGAAGGCGCGCTTCCAATCATTACGCCGTTTCCGAGTTTCCATGTACTGTTTTCTTTTGCTCCCGGATAATCGCCGAAACTTACATCAACAGCAATCGCCAAATCGGGATTCACGCTATAAGCCGCAATCCCCGCGCCTCGTTTACCAAGTTCCTCCTGCGATGAAAAAGTAACGGCTAAATTATACTTTAATTTTTTGCCTTTTAATAAATATAAAGCATATAAAATCGCACAAACACCCGCCCTGTCATCAAGGGCGCGTGCGGTGATTCTGTCGTTTTGAAGCTCTGTGAACTGCGCGTCAATTGTTACCGGGTCGCCGAGTGAAACCAACTTGTCAAGTTCCTCTTTTGTGAAACCGCAATCAATTGCGATTTCATCTTCTTTAATGGCTTTTACTGTATCTTTTATTACGTGCGGCGGAAGCGTACAGACTATACCTTTAATCGGCTTTTTACTCCATATTGTAACTTGAGAGGCGGGTAAAGCTCGCCTGTCAATTCCGCCCGCCCTGCCGACTTTGAGAAAGCCTTTGTCATCAATGAATTTGACAATCATTCCTATTTCATCAATGTGCGCATCAAGCAAGAGTAAAGGTAAGTTACCGTCAAATTTCATGCTGCCCGCAACTGTACCGAAATTGTCAATTTCTGCATTCGGTATGTGTTCGGAAAGCAACTCGCAAGCCGCTTCCGAAGCGGCGTTTTCACTGCCGGCTACACCGGCAGGTTCGCAGAGAATTTTTAATGTTTCTTTAAGGTTCATTAATTTTTTTCCTCGTATCATTAACATATTCCAAACATCGGCAAGCAACAGTTATTTTAACATCTCCAGCGAAATTTTAATTTTCTGCATTTTTTCTTCAGCTTTTTGGAGTTTTTCTCGCGCTTTTTCAACTTGTTCGGGCGGTGCTTTTACGATGAATTTCTCATTGTCAAGTTGCTTCTTTACAAAGTCAATATCAGACTGTGCAAGCAACATTTCTTTTTCAAGACGCCCGCGTTCTTTTTCGGAATCAACAAGCTCACCCATCGGCATGAAAATCCGCGCACTGTCTGTAACAACAACAGCTTTCCCGTCACTGCTCTCAACATTTTCAGAAAGAAAAACCCCTGAAGCCGAAGCAAGCCTTTCAAAGAAAACGGCAGAACTTTTAAACAAATCGAAATTGTCGCCCGACGTTTCAATTTCATATGAAATTTTTCTGCTCGGCGGGACGTTGAGTTCTGCGCGTTTTGCCCGAATTGCAGAGATTGCATTTACGACTTTTCCGAAATTTTCGCTTTCGTTTTTGAAGTTCAGTTCCTCGTTGGAAACAGGAAAATCCGAGACCATAATTGACTGAGCGCAGCCGGGAATTGCCGACCAGATTTCTTCTGTTATAAAAGGCAGAAACGGATGAAGCAGTTTCAACATTCCGCGCATAACAAAAACAAGAATATTCTGCGCGGAAAGCGCGGATTCGCCGCCTTCGGCTATTCTCGGCTTTGTCAGTTCGATGTACCAGTCGCAGTAAATATTCCAAATGAAATCCTGTATATTTCCTGCCGCTACGCCGAGTTCAAATTGCCCGAGATTATACGTTGCGTCCTTTACAAGCTTATTGTACAAAGTAAGAATCCACTTATCCTCTATTGTCAAAAATCCGGGAATTACCGCTTCGTTAAAATCATCGGGAAGATTTATAAGAACATAACGAGCCGCGTTCCAAAGCTTATTTGCAAAGTTACGGCTGGCAGATATTTTTTCTTCGCTCCAGCGCATGTTGTTGCCCGTCGCGTTACCGGAAACCAACATAAACCTAAGCGCATCAGTCCCGTATTTATCAATAATTTCAAGCGGGTCAACGCCGTTATCCAATGACTTGCTCATTTTCCGTCCCTGCCCGTCGAGAACAAGACCGTTAAACATAACAGTATCAAAAGGTATTTTTCCCGTGTATTCAAGCGATGAAAAAATCATTCTTGCGACCCAGAGGAAGATAATATCAGCGGCGGTAACAAGCGTTTGCGTAGGGAAAAAGCGGCGGAAATCCTCGGTTTTATTTTCCGAACCCCATCCGAGGGTTGAAAACGGCCACAGCGCAGAGCTGAACCAGGTGTCAAAGGTATCTTCGTCCTGCTTCATTTTACTGCCGCACTCTGAACAGCGCAATACTTCATTTTCGTGAACTTCCATATGTCCGCAATTCTCATTTTGGCAATAATAAGCAGGTATTCTGTGACCCCACCAGAGCTGCCGCGAAATGCACCAGTCGCGCACATTTTCCATCCATGAAAGGTAGCTGTTCTCAAAATGCTTCGGTATAAACTTTATTTTTCCGCTTGTTACAACATCTATCGCAGGCTGTGCAAGCTCCTTCATTTTCACGAACCACTGCACACTTGCCCACGGCTCTATTACCGTGCCGCAACGCCCGCATTCACTGACATTGTGAACATGTTCCTCAACCTTGACAAGCAAGCCCGATTCTTCCAAATCCTTTACGATTGCTTTTCGCGCTTCATAACGGGATAAGCCTTTATATTTACCGCCGTTTTGATTAATCGTTGCGGTTTCGTCCATAACATTTACAACCGGCAGGTTGTGCCGCGAACCAACCTCAAAGTCGTTCGGGTCATGCGCCGGGGTGATTTTCACCATACCGGCACCGAAATCTTTTTCTACGTATTCATCGGCGATTATAGGAATTTCCCGCTCCATAAGCGGCAGAATTATAGTTTTTCCGACTATGTCCCTGTAACGCTCGTCGTCCGGGTTAACCGCAACTGCCGTATCGCCGAGCATTGTTTCGGGGCGCGTGGTTGCTATTTGTATAAATCCGCTGCCGTCCGCGAAAGGATATTTTATATGCCAAAAATGCCCCGCTCTCTCCTCATAATCACACTCAATGTCTGAAATCGAGGTTTTACATTCGGGACACCAGTTGACAATACGAAGTCCACGGTAGGCTTTTCCGTCCGCGTATAATTTAAGGAAAACCTTCTGCACCGCAGCCGAACAACCCTCGTCCATCGTGAAACGCTCGCGCTCCCAGTCACAGCTTGAGCCTAATTTTTTAAGCTGGTTTATAATTGCGCCGCCGTACTTTTCCGTCCATTTCCAGGCTTCTTTCAAGAAGCCCTCCCTACCCAAATCTTTCTTTGTAATGCCCTGACTTTTGAGCGATGCAACAACACGCGCCTCGGTTGAAATCGAGGCGTGGTCGGTGCCGGGAAGCCACAGCACTTCATAGCCCGACATACGCTTCCAGCGACATAAAATATCCTGATAAGTGTTGTTGAGCGCGTGACCCATGTGTAAAATTCCTGTAACGTTCGGGGGCGGAATCACAATTGTATATGTTTCTTTTTCGGAAGCGGCGTCGGCTTTGAAATAACCGCTTTCCTCCCAGTTTTTATAAATCCGTTCCTCGAAATCTTTCGGGGAGTAGGTTTTGGCAAGTTCTTTCATTTTTATATGTCCTTTCTTTATGTTTTTAGCTTATTGTATAATTCCTCATTCGGCGTAACATACAGCGTCTTATTATTTGTAAAAATTACCATTCCCGGTTTTGCGCCGACCGGCTTTTTCACGAACTTAACTTCGGTATAATCCACCGGTACACGGTTTGAACTGCGCGCCTTCGAGAACCACGCCGCTAACTGTGCGGCCTCTTCCAATGTTTTATCGGATGGCGCGTTATCTCTCACAATGACATGCGAACCTGCGATGTCCTTGGTGTGAAGCCAGATTTCATGCGGTTTTGCTGTTTTGAGTGTAAGAACATCGTTTTGCCTGTTGTTCATACCGACTAAAATTGTCGCACCGTCACTTGATGTAAATTTCATAGGTTCTGACGGTTTTTCCTGTTTCGCGCCTTTTTTAGGGTTCACACCCGCCGACTTCAAGCTTGAAGCAAGATAGCCGGCTTCGATAAGTTCCCGCTTGATTTCAAGCAATTGCGATTCGCCGACCGCCCGTGAAGCGGCTTCAAGCACACTGTCAAGGTAAATAAGTTCATTTTCTCCGTCTTTAATTAATTCGGTCAGGGTTTTTTCGGCAGTCTGCATTTTTTTATACTCTGTGTAATATTTTTGCGCGTTTTTTGCAGGTGTAAGCTTTCGGTCAAGCGGAACTTCAACATTTTCGCCCGTTTCAAAATCCTGCGCTATGAGCAGAGTTTTTCCTTTTTCCATAGCATGAATATTCGCACTGATTAAATCGCCCCACTTACGGAATTTCTCGCGTCCGGCGCAGGCGGCAAGGTCGTTTCGCCTTGCGTCGATTTTCCGTAAAACCCGCCCGTAACGGTTGCTGAGCGTCTTTAATATAGAACCCGAGCGTTGCTTCATACGCTCGGCATTGGCGCGTTCAGCGTAGAAGTTGTCAAGGAGCGCGTTTGCAGAAACATAAGGTCTTACTTCTATCTCCCCGCCGTATTGTTCAATATCAATAAAAGTAAAGCCGAAAGGCTTCTTCTCGCTGCTTATGAGCATGACAGGATTAGGCGAGTTAATAAGCGAGAAGCGGGCTTTTTCGAGGAATTTTAATAAACGCTCTGTTGATTCAACGGTTAAATCAACTGTAAGTATATCAATTTGCCCCGAAGAAACGAAAGCCGCTTCCCGCGCAAAAAGCGGACAGATTCCCTCAAATATTTTTATTAAAGCCTTGTTAAGCCGCTCTTGTTCACGTTCTTTCAGAGCGTTCATAAGTTCTGATTTTGTGAAATTAATAAGCGATAAACGGGTTTCTCTTGGAGGCGGTTCATAAACCAGTCCGGGCAGTACCCGCCGCACCGATGAAACCTCGTCCGTTATGCGCTTTAGCGCGTCAATTATGCGAAGCGTGTTGTCTTTTTCAATCAGCAGAATTATATTATTGCTTCTGCCCATAATTTCAACCAAGAGTATAATACTCTCCTCATCGCCGATTTCATTACGGCAGTTAAATCTGAAGAGGATGATTCGCTCAAATCCATCCTGTGAGATTTCGGTTAGCCTGCCATTGCCTAACCGCTTTCGCAGTAATCGGCAGAACATAGGCGGATTTTGGGGATTTTCGGCATGCTTTGATGTAAGGCAGACCCGTGCGGAAGCGGGATTGGCAGACAATAAAAGCTTCTTCGAGCCGTTTTTAGTGTGAAGCGACAGGAAAATTTCCTCGCGTGAGGGCTGATGAATCTTCTCTACGCGGGAGTTTATTAAGCCTTCGTTGAGCATTTCTGTTTTTACAATGTGTAAAAACGCGCCGGAAAGTGACATAAAGTATAAAAATCTCCTAAGTTTTTTTACTTGTTTGGCAAAGCCTTTAAAAGCATATCAAAGCTCTGCCAATTATAATTAAATATATTTGCAGAAATCTGCACTGTTTTCAGCGATGAATACAGGCATCCGCGGGAATCGTTCATATAATCGCTTTTTAAGAAAATCACAGAAAAGAATTTCAGTGTGATAGTGTCCCGCTTCTATCAAAGTTAATCCGAAATTTTTCGCTTTAACTATATCGCTGTGCTTAACCTCGCCCGTAATCAAGGCATCCACATCTTTCTCAAGCGCAAAATCAATAATACTGCCACCCGAACCCGAGCAGACCCCAATGCGTTTTGCGGCTTTCCCGCTGTCATAATAACGCACGACAAAGCTTTTAAAAACCTGTTTACATTTTTCGGCGAGTTTGTCAGCCGTGATAGGTTCGCTCAAGTCTGAAAATCTGCCGAAGCCCGCTCCGTCAGGGTTCACAACTTCAATAACAGAGCCGTTTTTAGGGAAATCAAGCAACTCAATCATCAAATCAGCCATCACTGCGACATCAAAGTTAGTGTGGGCGCAAACCGCGTTTATGTTGTTTTTAATAAGTTCGTGAACCGGCGTTTTCGCTTTTATATCCGAAAGCGCCTTGAAAATTACGGGATGGTGCGAAATAATTAAATTCGCGCCTTTTTCGGAAGCTTCGTCAATAACGTCAAGCGTTATGTCTAAGCAAACGCAGATTTTGGTGATTTCCGCGTTTTTATCGCCAATCAGAAAGCCGGAATTATCGTAACTCTCCTGATATTTGAAGGGGGCGATTTGCTCTAAAAATAAATAAATGTCGTTTACTGTCATAACAGTTCCTTTATCTCGGCGGCGAGCGCACTGTAACGCGAATCGCCCTTTGCGAGTTTTATTATTTTTGATAGTTGCTTTTCTATATAAAGCGGATTTTTCTGCTTACCGACAAAAGCGAAAACGTCGTCTGTTTCACGCTTTTCTCCGGTGTAACAGGCATGAATTATTGTGTAGATTTTTTTTGAACATTGTGTTAAAACCTCCGTGATAATTTCAAAGCCTAAGCGGTAAAGCTCGCGCCTCAGTGCTTCGTGGCGCGTCATTGGCTGAAGAATGAAGCGGGTGTCTGCACCCTTGTGCCTGCAACCCGAGAGTATTTCAACTATCATCTCGCCGCCCATTCCGGCGATGATTACATCGTCACAAGGCGGTAAATTCTCGAAGCCGTCCGACAGAATCAATTTAACATCGGAAATTCCGTGTTTTTCGAGTGTCCTGCGAGCGGAATCTAAAGGCCGCTCATTAATATCGGAAGCGATTAAATCCGTCCAGCCGTTTTGCCACAGAAAAGCCGGCAGAAGCGCATGGTCGGAGCCTATGTCGGCGACACTGCTTCCTTGCCGCACAAGCGCCGCACACGTCGCAAGCCGTGCGTCAAGCCTGACTTTCATTTAATTAAAACCTCTGTAGTTATCATATTTCAATTCCGCATGACCCCAATTATAGCATAATTTCCAAAGAACGTCAACTCCCGAACTTTGTAAATATTTGCGAAAAAATCTTGAAAATGCGGGAGTTGCCTGCGCTATAATTTTGTCAATTCAGTATGAATGTCAAGCGTTCCTGTAAAACCCCGCACCGCGCCGCAACTTCTTCTTTGTTTTTCCCCGCCGCTCCGAGATAAAACTTAATTTTCGGTTCAGTTCCCGACGGCCGCACGGCAAGCCAGCTTTCGTCCGCGAATAAAATTTTCACGACATCGGCTTTAGGCAATCCGTATAAGCCTGTCAGATAATCCTCGGCGGCAATAACTTCCTCGCCCGGCATTAACGCCTTTGCGTCCGAGCGGAACATCTTCATAATAGAATTTATTTTTTTCATGCCGTCCGCGCCTTCAAGCGTCACGGAAATGAGTTTTTCATCTGTGTAACCGTATTTTAAATATAATGCGTCAAGCGCGTCGTGTAAAGTGTGCTTGTTAACTTTATGGTATAGCGCCATCTCGCAAATCAGCGCCGCCGCAATTACTGCGTCTTTATCCCGCACGAAACCGTCCGCGAGATAACCGTAGCTTTCCTCGAAGCCGAATAAAAACGAATACTCGTTGTCCTGTTCCCACCCGCCTATTTTCTCGCCGATATACTTAAATCCGGTCAGCGTTTCAACAAGCGCGATGTTATTTTTCATGCAAATTTTTCGGGCAAGTTCGGTAGTTACAATAGTTTTAATTACAGCCGCATTTTTTTCAAGAGTTCCGGTTTCCTTTTTTGCCGTGATTAAATAATCGCAGAGCAGTGCGCCTATTTGATTTCCCGACAATGGTGCATATTCGCCGGAGCGTGTACGCGCCTGAACGCCTATTCTGTCACAGTCGGGGTCTGTGGCGAGGATAATATCAAAGTCTTTACCCTGCGCTTTTTGAAGTGCAAGCGTGAATGTTTCCGCTTCCTCGGGGTTCGGGTAAGGCACAGTCGGGAAATTGCCGTCAGGCAGTTCCTGCTCTGCGACAACGGATAAATTTGCAAAGCCCGATTCACCAAGCACACGGCGAACGGGAATATTTCCGGAACCGTGCAAAGGCGTGAAAAGTATGCTTAGTTTCGGCGCATGGTCAGCGACCAGAACACCGCGAACAATCAAAGATTTAACTTTTTCGTAATAAAGGGAGTCTGCCTCGTCCAAATCGCAAAGAAGCCCGCTTTCGCGAGCGTCTTCAAGTGATATTCGCGGTATTTCGGATAAAACATCGTAGCTGTTCATACGTGCCGAAACCGCGCTTGCCGCCTCATCGGTAATCTGCCCGCCGTCTGCGCCGTAGACTTTATAGCCGTTATATTCACGCGGATTATGTGAAGCGGTAATTACAATACCTGTGAAAGCCTGTTTTTCGCGCACGGCAAACGAAAGCATCGGCGTAGGTCTGACATCGGTAAACATAAAAACTTTAACGCCGTTTGCGCATAAAACTTCGGCGGCGGCGGCGGCGAAGTCCCGCGACATATTGCGGGTATCATAAGCAATACAAGCGGACATTCCGCCGTTATCTTTAATGTAATCGGCAAGCCCCTGCGTCGCTCTGCGGACAACAAGCCCGTTCATACGGTTGATTCCCGCACCGATAATGCCGCGCAAACCGCCCGTTCCGAACGAGAGGTGTTTGCGGAAGCGGTCGGTTATTTCAGGTTCGCTGTCTGCAATTTTATGCAATTCATCGCAAAAAACACCGCTTGAAATCCAGCGGCTGTATTCCGCTTTTATACTTTCATAATTCGCCGTCATAATCAAACCGTACAATATCGCTTTCATCAAATTTATCGCCAAGCTGAACCTCGGTGAAATGCAAATCCGTTATACCGGCAATTTTATGCTTTTGACCTCGGTTTATTTTCAGCACGTCGCCGACTGTGACTGTCCGGGTTTTGTCGTCAAGCGTAAAACTTCCCTCACCTGATGTAATAACCCAAATTTCGTCACGGTATTCATGCGTTTGCAGGCTGATGGATTTTCCCGCCGCAATGAATATATGCTTGACAAGGGAATGTTCGTAATGTGCGAGTACTGTATACTCACCCCAGCGGCGTTTTTCGTACATGGGGCGATTTTCATTAAATTTATTCTGCATTAAATCATTCCTTTCTTTATAATTTCAAAACACATTCTGCCGTTATGGTACGGGCATTTCCACAGGTCGGCGATTGCTTTCTCTTTTATGGGAGTGTTGTCTTTGCGCAGTTCATTAAACCATTCGGAACCGGGTCTTGAATCAATCATGTGCTTTTTTATATAATTTAATGTTTTTCCGGCTGTTTCCGGGTAGCCGGCGTTAAGAAAACCGAGGACGGCTTCGGCTTGAACCCACCAAACTTTTTTAGTGTCTACATTTCGCTCAACGTCTTCATTGAAAACAGAGCCGTCTTTATCCAATGCGATTTCATGAATACGGTCTGCGATGATTCTCGTGAAAGGAACCCGGGGAACATCAAGCACATCTGTTCCGCGGTCAATCAGCCACGAGGCTTCAATATCATGACCATAAGAAGTAAGGTCGATTAAAGGCTTATAATCAAGGTCGAAGAACACATCAAGCCTTTTCTTTTCGGGGTTGTAAATTTTCTCTGCGAAAAGGTCAAGCATACGCTCTAAAGCTCCCTTGAAGAAACGACACTTGTCTGCACGATAAAGCTCTGTGTAAGCTTCAAAAACATGCAAAAGAGTGTTCATGGTGCGATGTGCGATTACGCCGTTTTCGGAAAGCTGCTCGTTTTCGATTGGCATGAAATCACGGGAGAAGGCTTCTAAGTAACCGCTTTCATCACTGCATTTTTCTTCTATATCGTGTGCAAGTGCATTCGCTAATTTAAGCACATTCTTGTCCTTGCTCGCGTCATAATAGGAAGCGAGGGCATAAACAGCGAACGCAAAATTGTATGTATATTTTCTGTCGTCTTTAACGTTACCTTTATAATCGACCGACCAGAAAATGCCGCCATACTTTTTATCATAAAAAGCTTCTTTTAAAAATTCGCAGGCATGTTTTGCGTATTCAAGGCAACTTTCATCGCCGAGAGTCAGGTATGCGTTTGAGAAAAACCACAGTATTCTGCTGTTGAGAATACCGCCTTTGTCTGCCTGTTTGTTTATATTCAGCGCATAATCCACCTCCCCGTAAAACCCGCCTGATTCCTCGTCTCTGAGGTTCTTCCAAAAAGGTATAATGCAATCTGTAAGGTGCGCTTTTATTTCTTTAATATTCATACTTGCGAATTATTGTCAAGATAGTCTATAACATCGTCTGCGGTCGTGAAGCAAATACCCGTGTGAGTATCGGCGCAACCGTAATAAATGGCGATTCTGCCCGTGTCTGCGTCAACTAAGTTAGCGCAGGGGAATACAACGTTCGGCACATCGCCGGCGATTTCATAAAGTTCCTGCGGGCTCAGAAGATACTCGTTACCCCGCTTCAGCACCTTCCACGGCTCGTCAATATCAAGCAGAGCCGCCGAGAAACTGTAAACAAAGCCGTTGCAGGACGTAAGAACCCCGTGATAGAACATGAGCCAGCCCCTGTCTGTTTCTATCGGAATAGGCCCCGCGCCTATTTTAGTGGATTCCCAGCCCCTTGAGGGGCCCATGACGTGCCTGTGCTTGCCCCAGTATGTCATATCCGGCGACTGCGAAATGTAAATATCGCCGAACGGCGTATGTCCGCTGTCGGAAGGGCGGGACATCATCATAAAGTTCCCTCCTATTTTACGCGGGAACATAACACCGTTACGGTTAAAGGGCAGGTATGCATTTTCAATCTGAGTGAATTCCTTGAAATCATAAGTATAAGCAACGCCGATAGTCGGCTTGTATTTATAGGAGTTGCACCAGGTTACGTAATACCTGTCTTCAATAAAGCAGACCCTCGGGTCATAGCCGTATTGAAACGCCGCCATTTCGGGAATATCGGTTTTGAATTTAATCCGTTCGGGGTTTATGTCCCAGTTAAGCGCGTCTTTTGAAAACCCCGCGTGAATATTCATGTTGCGTGACTTGTCGTCCGCTCTGAACACTCCCGCGTAGCCGTCTTCAAAAGGCACTACTGCGCTGTTGAAAATCGAATTGGAGCAGGGTATATGGTTTCTCCTGATTACGGGGTTTTTGCTGTACCTCCATATTACCTCGTTGCTGTCTTTTGGTTTTTCTTCCCACGGCATATTGGGGAGGGCTTTTTCGCCTATTATTTTTACTTTCATAATAAACAGAACCTTTCATTATATTTTCTACTTACTATTCTTTCATTGCTTCCATAAAAAGTCAATAAGAAAATGCACATTCGTATAAAATTTGTATACTTTATACAGATTTTGCACATGCATATATGCACAATGCATAAACTTCTTGCGATTTTTATTTTTTACCTTAGTACAATTGACACGAGGGGGGTAGTTATGATATAATTTTACCATAAATGTCATATTTAAGGTTGAGGTGTAAATGTCAAGATTTTTATGGGGGATTGGTATTTTGGCGGCTGGGATTGCTTGTTTTTCGGGTTGTACAGGAAACGATGTTCCCGACAATACAGTAAATACGCCGGATTTACCTGCGTTGTCGGTAACCCCTCCGGCGCCTGTGGATATAATAATTCAGGCAGAGGATGCCGAAATTTTCGGCAATGTAAGGCTGACGAGCGGCGGTTATCTTGAAGGTTTTGAGCAGGATGACGATTATTGCGTATTTACAGTGGAAATACCGGCGGACGGCTTCTATGACCTGAATTTCGTTTCCGCAGGCATAGGCGGCTCTAAGGAGAACCACGTATCAGTGAACGGTGAAAGGCTCGGCACTGTTTTTGTTCCCGGAAGTGATTTTACAAACTCTGTGATGGAACGGGTTTTTCTCACAGAGGGAACGAATGAGATTGCCCTTGAAAAATACTGGGGCTGGATACGGCTTGATTATCTGCATATAACCAACTCCGAACCTGTTGACCCGTCTATATTCGATGTTTCCGCACGGCTGATTAACCCGAATGCGTCGGAAAACGCAAAGCGTCTTATGAGTTACTTAGCCGATTCCTACGGCAGAACAATTTTAGCCGGTCAGTACAGTGACGACGGGCTTTTGGCGGGGGAAAGCGGTATTATTTTTATGAACACGGGCAAGCACCCTGCTGTCTTGGGTCTTGACCTGATGGATTACACCCCGTCACGAGTAGAACGCGGAACACAGTCAAGAGCGGTTGAACACGCCGTAACCGCCGATGAACACGGCGCGATTATCACGTTATGCTGGCACTGGAACGCTCCGGCAGAATACATCACCGGAACATGGTACAGAGCCTTTTATACCGAACACACCAACATTGACCTTAAGAAAATCATGGACGGCGACGACCCCGACGGCTACGACCTGTTAATGAGCGATATAGATGCGATTGCCGCACAGTTGAAGCGGCTGGCGGACTTAGACATACCGATACTGTGGAGACCGCTTCACGAAGCAGCAGGCGGCTGGTTTTGGTGGGGGGCAAGCGGAGCGGAAGCCAATATAGCGTTATGGAAATTACTATACGAGCGGCTGACTTTTGAACACGGGCTGAACAATCTTATTTGGCTTTGGAGCGGAGAAGCTGCGGATTGGTATCCGGGCGATGAATACGTTGATATTATCGGTGAGGACGTATATGCCGCAGAACACTCTTACGCTTCACAGATTCAAAGATTCCTGCAAGCGGTGGATTATACCTCGCCGCCAAAGATGGTGGTTCTGGCGGAAAACGGCGTTCTGTTCGACCCCGACTTAGCGGTTCGCGACGGCGCGATGTGGGGCTTTTTTGCCACGTGGGGCGGCGAATTCGTGCGGGAACGCAACCTTCTGCGCTATTCCGAAAGATACACCGAACTCGAAATGCTTCTGAAGGTATACGAGCATGAAATCATAGTCACATTAGATGAACTGCCCGACTTAAAAACATATCCTATCAGAGAAGACTAAATTTATATTGTTCATTAGTTAATTATTAAACCTCCACGGAAACCCTATAAATTTCAGAAAAGCACTTGACGGTAGCGAATTTTAGTGGCATAATTAGGTCAGGGCGTTAAAAATGTCAGTATATGAAAAATCAAAGAGATTAAGCGATAAAGATTTCAAGCAACTCATGGGGGTGAAACGAGAAACTTTTGCAGAGATGGTTGCGATTTTAACGGAGGACTACCTTAAAAGGCACATTAACGGCGGGGGAATGGCGAACCAAAAACCCCGACAAATCGGGAAATATCCGTGACTATGCAACACTTGAACAGCTTGTAGTTTTATCAAACATGGAAAGCATAAACGCCCTTTTATTCGTCAAGGAATACAGCAAGGCGAACGGCTTGTACAGCTTAATAATACGGCTATCACTCAATTAAAATCGCTTGTCAATAGTGGCTTGCAAAAGCGATTGAAATAAACCCAAACAACCAAATATAATACTTACAGGAGCAAAATAAAATGAAAAAAACTGCTTTCCATTATTGTATAATATCAGTTGTTATATTTTTATTACTGACAGCTTGTAACAATTATAATTGCGATATTTGTGGCGACCAGCACAGCCGTCGTTCTGATGTCGGTGGCGAAGCATCACCACTGGAGTATTTTGAATTGTTTGCTCTTGATTCAAACGATTATCTGCGTATATACGTTAAAAGCTGTTGGAGTAGGTCGGTTCATTCACATTATCGAAGTGCGTTTTATTCACGACATAATATTTCCGAAATGTATGAGGTTATTTCTGTTGCCGAATCCAATGTTCCTTTTGAAGTGGAATTTGACGGCGAAACTATTACATTGACCACTACCATTTTAGGATTGGAAGAAGTGCTTATTACAAGTGAACAGCGTGATAAGGGGTTTACTTACAGAATGAAACGAAATAACGAATAAGTTGAACAGTATAATCAATTTTGAAGCACGGATTTAGGTTTCCGTGGAGGTCTATTTTAAAGGGGGGCTTGGGCTTGAGAAAAAGAATAGTTTCCGTTCTGCTTATTCTCGCGCTGTTTCATCAGTCGTTCATGACAGCGTCAGCCGAATCAGAAACGAGCCTTACCCGTGAAGAAATAGACAATGTATTATGGGGTTATACAATCGACCCGTCCATACCGACTTTCGGAGAATACAAGAGCGCGAACCCGTCGAACAGACCTGATAAAGCATATAATATAGATGCCGCTGATTTTTCGCGTTATCTTGAAGGCGACGAAGCGGCAGAACCGGAAATCATGTCCGGTTATATGGGCATGGACGGCGATTCCGTGCTGACTTCCGAAAACTCGGTTATTGAATACGAGATTTACATAGAGGAGGCGGGTCTTTACGATATATCCCTTCTCTATTACCCTGTCGAGGGCAAGAGTTCTGCAATTCAGCGCAGTTTTTTCGTGAGCGGTGTTCTGCCGTACCGCGAATTAGCTTTGATTGAGTTTGCGCGGATTTGGCAGAATGCGATTGCAAAACAGGTTACAGAACCCGGTTATGTTGCGCTTGTGTGGGAAAAGGATAATCAGGGCAACGATTTAAAACCGAGAATGTTTGAATCGCCCGAATGGATTAATTCTTATCTGCGCGATGTAGACGGTTATATCACGTCACGCCTGCCCGTATATTTTGAAGCGGGCTTGAACACCCTGACTATAGCCGCTTTGCGTGAGCCTATGCTGCTTCGCGGTATATCGCTGGATAATCCCCCGCCGCCCGTTGCATACGCCGATTATAAAGCCGCTCATGACAAAGCGGGCGCAGAGCCCGTATCGGGCGTGAGCGTTGAATTACAAGGACAGTACGCCATACGCACATCATCGCAAATGCTTTATCCCGTTCAGGATTCATCGTCGCCCGCATTGACGCCGGTCAGTCCGCGGTTGTTGCTTAACAACACCATTGGCGGACACTCGTGGCGTTTTTCGGGGCAGTGGGTTGAATGGGACTTTTCTGTGCCGGAAAGCGGGTACTACAGCATAGGTCTGAATGTCAGGCAGAACTTCAGGCGCGGCGCGTACACCTCCCGTAAAATAAGTATTAACGGCGAAGTGCCGTTTTTAGAGATGGAGGATTATCTTTTCGCCTATTCGCAGAACTGGAGGAACGAAACACTGTCCGACTCCGACAACGAGCCGTTTTTGTTTTACATAGAAGCCGGCGTGATTAACACACTGCGCTTTGAAACTGTACTCGGCAGTTTCGCGGAAGTGATTTCCGAAGTGCGTGAATCTATATACGAACTCAATTCCATATACCGTAAAATCATACGGCTGACCGGCGTAAAACCCGACAGATACAGAGATTATCAAATCGAGCGGAGTCTGCCGGAACTGAAAGGCGAAATGGAAGCTGTGCGCGACAGGATTGAGCAGGCTATAAACGAAATACGCCGCATAGACACAAGAGGAGGCGGGCAGGAGCGCGTCTTGGTGGCAATGCGCGACCTTTTAAATACGCTAATCAATAACCCCGAGCGGTTTGCGCGTGTTTTAGAAACCTACAAGGCTTCCGTGCGTGCGTGCGGTACCTGGCTCAATGAAGCCATGCTTCAGCCGTTGCAATTGGACGCTGTTCAAATATCCGCGCCCGATGTTGAGCATAAGCTGAGAAACAACTCGATTTTCCATAGAATCTGGTTTGAATTATCGCGCCTGTTCTTCTCGTTTTTCATTGATTACAGCCGCATAGGCAACGTTTCCGACTCGGACGAAGGCGACACCATAACGCTTTGGGTCGGTTCGGGGCGCGACCAGGCGAACGTTATAAAGTCGCTGATTGACGAGAGGTTTACATACGACACCGGAATTAATGTAAACGTAATGCTCGTAGATATGAGTACGCTTTTACAGGCGACGTTAGCGGGGCAGGGACCGGATGTAGCCTTGCAGGTGGCGGGCGACCTGCCGATGAACTTCGGCTTGCGTAATGCCGTAACCGACCTCAGCAGGTTTGAAGACCTGCCCGAAATAAGAGAGCGCTTCGACCCGAGCGCGATGGTTCCGTTTGAATTTAACGGCGCGACTTATGCCCTGCCGGAAACGCAGAGCTTTCCCATGCTGTTCTACCGCAAGGATATTTTGGCTGAACTCGGACTTGAAGTGCCCCGCACGTGGGACGATGTAAAAATCGCAATGGCGGTGCTTGCAAACGATATGATGGAATTCGGTATGTTGCCGAACGAGCTTTTGTTTGCGACGCTTCTCTTTCAAAACGGCGGGGAGTATTATAACGAGGATGCGTCGCGTTCGGCGCTTGACAGCGAAGAGGGTATTAACGCATTTAAAATCTATACCGAGTTTTACACGGATTATAAATTAGACAGGTCAACTAGTGTGGAAGAGCGCTTCCGTACCGGTGAAGCGCCTATGATAATCGCGGATTACACGACATATAACAACTTTCAGGTGTCTGCGCCGGACTTGCGGGGAATGTGGGGTTTCGCGCCCGTACCCGCTACGATACAGCCCGACGGTACGCTGAACGGCGTCGCGGCAAGCCATTCGGGCGCGTGTATTATAATGGAAATGTCGAACAAGGAAGCCTCGTGGGAGTTTTTGAAGTGGTGGACTTCGACTGAAACGCAGGTAATGTTCGGGCGTGAAATGGAGAGCCTTATGGGCTCGGCGGCACGTGTACCGACCGCTAACCTTGAAGCGTTTTCGATGTTGCCGTGGCCCGCCGCCGACTATGCGGCGCTCAGAGAGCAGTTTAGCAGAATCAGGGGAATACCGCAGGTTCCGGGCGGATATTTCAGCTTCCGTAACGTAAACAACGCATTCTATTCGGTAACTACGCCGTTTGAAGAACTTCCCGCGAGAGCAAGAATTGAGAGGTCGCCGCGTGAGGAGCTGACCGACAAGGTTATTCTAATTAACGATGAAATCCGGTATAAGCGTTCTATATTCGGACTGCCGCTTTACGGTGAATAAGCGGGGAAGGAGGAACATGTTAAGTGGATAAACGAGAAAGAACAAGCTTTTTCAAGTACATAGCGCAGAACAGAGCAACCTATTTATTACTCGCGCCGTTTTTTACGCTGTTCTTCCTGTTTACGATTCTGCCTGTGTTAGCGTCAATGACGCTGAGTTTTACATATTTTAATATGCTTGAGTTTCCTAAGTGGGTTGGTTGGGGAAATTATACCAAGTTATTATTGGAAGACGACCTGTTCGTGCTCGCGTTGAGGAATACGTTAATCTTCGCGTTTATAACAGGTCCGGTCAGTTATATCCTTTGTCTGCTGTTTGCGTGGATAATAAACGAGTTTCAGGGGAAACTCCGGGCATTTTTAACTTTAGTCTTTTACGCGCCGTCAATCAGCGGGCAGGCGTATTTAGTATGGAATATTATCCTGTCCGACGACCGTTACGGATACCTCAACGGTTTTTTGTTAAACTTTGGTTTTGTGCAGGAAGCCGTGCTTTGGATGAGGTGGGAGAAATATATACTGCCGGTATTAATCGCCGTGCAGTTATGGCTGAGCCTCGGAACAGGATTCCTTGCGTTTATCGCGGGGCTTCAAACCGTTGATAAATCCTTGTATGAAGCCGCCGCCTTAGATGGTGTAAAAAACCGTTGGCAGGAGCTGTGGTTCATTACACTGCCCGCCATGAGACCGCAACTTATGTTCGGCGCGGTCATGCAAATTACGCAGTCGTTTGCAATTGCCGACATTTCAATTCAGTTAGCGGGCAACCCGTCTGTTAACTATGCGGGTTCGACCATAGTGACGCACCTGTTAGATTACGGAAGCGGTGTGCGGTTTGATATGGGTTACGCCGCGGCAATCGCGACAATCCTGTTTATCATGATGGTGGGAACGAATAAATTTGTGCAGTGGATGCTTAAAAGGATAGGGAGATAGGTGATAAGTATGGACGGCACAGTTTCAATAAAAACAGAAGAAGCGCTCACGGCACAAACGTCAAAACCCCGCATCATAAAGAAACGCTTTATTCGCCGTCAGCGGAAAATCAACCGTTCGGCGGCAGGAAACGGGCTGTTATTTTTATTGATGGCGATTTGCGGCGTGTTCATGGCTTTACCGCTTGTTATGATAATTAATAACGCGCTCAAGCCGCTTGATGAGATTTTCCAGTTCCCGCCGCGAATCCTTGTGCGTAACCCCACGCTTGAAAATTTCAGCGACCTGTTCGTTCTGATGAGCGATTCATGGGTTCCTTTTTCGCGGTATATACTCAATACAATTATAATTACCGGTTGCGGTACGGTAGGTCATGTCATTTGTGCTTCGATGGCGGCGTATCCGTTGGCGAAGCATAAATTCCGCGGCCAGAAGGTGCTGTTTTCATTAGTTGTGCTTTCAATGATGTTCTCGTGGACGGTAACGCAAATCCCGAATTACATGATAATAACATACTTAGGAATCAATAACACGCATTTAGCTTTAATTCTGCCCGCCAGCGCTTTTGGTATGGGGCTGTATCTTATGAAGCAGTTCATGGAGCAAATTCCCGATTCTATTATTGAATCGGCGCGGTTGGATGGCGCGGGCGAATTCAGGATTTTTTGGCGGATTATAATGCCGAACGTTAAACCCGCATGGCTGACATTGGCAATCTTTCAGTTCCAGCATCTTTGGGGCAACACCGGACACTTATTCCTTCGCAGTGAGGAACTGAGACCGTTGCAGCACGCCATGCAGTTCATTACTCACGGCGGGGTTCAGCGGGCGGGTGCGTCGGCGGCTGTAGCGTTCATTATAGCGGCTATTCCCATTACATTTTTCTTAATCTGCCAGTCGAATATCCTTGAAACCATGACAACATCGGGCATGAAAGACTAAAGGGAGGGAGGAACCGCTTTTGAAGAAAATCACGTCGCTTGCGCTTGCCTGCATGTTATTTGCATTGGCGGTTTTTCCCGTGTCGGCAAGCGGGAACCTGCCGTATGACTCGTATATTTACGACTATTGGGAAAACATAGTACTCACGCCCGCGCCTTACGTTCCCGGCGGCAGTGTATCGGGTGTATCGCTTGGTGTGGGGGCGTTTTCAAGACCGCAGGACATGTGTGTCGGTCCCGACGGCTTGGTTTATGTAGCCGATACCGGCAACAACCGCATTGTAATACTGAATGAGGAAATGACGGAACCCGTGGGTATAATCGACAGCTTTTACAACAACAACTCACCCGACACCTTTAACGCGCCTTTCGGCGTTTCGGTGTCCCCGGATAATCTGCTTTATGTTGCGGACTCACAGAACATGCGGGTTATCGCGTTAGACGGCGACAAGGTTGTGCATACCGTCAAAGACCCGCAGTCGGAAATGCTGGACGAGGAGTTCATATTCACGCCGCTGAAGGTAGCTGTGGACTTCGCGGGGCGGGTTTATGTCATAGCGCGCGGCATGACTCAAGGCATAATGGTTTTTAATCCCGAAGGCGAATTCACGGGCTTTTTCGGCACAATCAATGTACAAATTACTCCGTGGGAAATTTTTTGGCGCGCAATTTCAACAAGGGCTCAGCGGGAGAGACAACAGCTCTTCATCGCTACCGAGTTCACGGGGATTGATGTTGATTCGAGGGGCTTCATATACGCATCAAACATTGACAGTGACGGCTTGCGGGCTGTGCGCCGCCTAAACCCTACCGGCGAGGATGTAATCCGTACAGGCGAGAACGAACATCTCGGCGGTGATTTGGTTTGGGGCGGGTTCACCCCGTATGCCGGACCGTCTCAAATAGTAGATGTGGTATATCGCGGAAAGGGAATCTATTCGCTCCTTGATTCACGGCGCGGGCGCGTTTTCACATATGACCGCGAGGGTAATTTACTGTACATTTTTGGCGGGCTCGGCTCACAGGCGGGTACGTTCAGGCAGCCGGTGTCAATCGAAGCGCTCGGGAGCCGCATTGCTGTCTTAGACGCCGCCCGTAACGAAATCATGATTTTTGAAGAAACACTGTACGGGCGGCTCATCAATGAAGCTGTCGCTTTACGCTACGACGGGGATGAATCGCAGGCGGTGGAAAAATGGCGGCAGGTGTTGCTGTTGAATGAAAACCTTGAAATAGCGAATATTGGCATCGGAAAAGCATATCTGACTTCCGGCGATAATTTAAACGCAATGAAATATCTCAGATTAGGGCAAAGCCGTACTTATTATTCTATTGCATACAGACGATACCGCAACGAGGTGCTGAAAGCTAATTTACCGTGGGTATTAACGGGAGTTTTAGTTCTTGCGGCGGCGTTGCCCGTAACCGTCACACTGAGAAAACGCCGACGTGCAAAGCTTAAAGGGGGTGCAGACGGCTGATGAGAAAATACTTTTCAAAAGAGCGCATGTTTTATTTCCGCAGAATATTAATGCACCCGCTTGATTCTTTTTATGAAATCCGCCACCGCGAATACGGGAGCGTACCTGTTGCGTTAATCTGCGTACTGCTGTTCGGGCTTGTATTTACTATGAACCGTATTTTCGCCGGTTTTATAGTAAACGAAGTAAACCCCCGCACAGTCAACGGACTGACCGAAATAGGAAGTGTGTTTTTGCTGTTTATGCTGTTCTGTATAGGTAACTGGTCGGTGACATGCCTTATGAACGGCGAGGGAAGGCTGAAGGACATAATAACGGTAGTCGGTTATTCGCTCACGCCTTTGATTGCCGTATATATACCCGCCACGCTTTTGTCGCATGTTGTGGCGGCGGGAGAAGAAGTTTTTTATTACTTTGCCATAGGTGCGGGTTTGGTGTGGTTCGGGCTTCTTGTGCTTATGGGCATTATGACTGTCCATAACTACTCCCTGCTTAAAACAATTGTCACATTAGTGCTGACACTTCTTGCCATGTTTATATTGATTTTCCTCGCTTTGTTAATCTACGATTTAATCAATCAGGTATACATATTCATATACAGCATTTATACAGAACTTATATTCAGATATTGAGGCGGGCTATTATGAAGAAGAAGCAGAAGCTGAGACTGGGAACAAAGCTAATCCTTTCTATATTGGGTACCGCGTTATTAATCACGCTGGCTTATCAGGGGTACCTGACTTTGCGTTACCGCCTGCACAGGGATTACAGAAGTGTGCTTTCGGACAATGCGGATAATTGGGAATTTGAGGAGGGAACGCCGTTTCTCGGCACTAAAGACCCCGATTCGCCCGACGGCATGGTTTTAGCCGCCCGGAATAATATCCTCAAGCTTTTCGTAAACCCTGATACAGCCGAAGCCGCTGTATTAGATAAACGAACGGGCGTCATGACTTATACCAACCCGCCCGAAGCGGCGAACGACCCCGTAGCAATCAGCGATATTAACAGGTCAATTCTGCAGTCGCAATTAATCGTGGATTACTTCGACACTAACCGCAGGGACGGCAGGTTCAACTCGTTTGACTTATCAACTTCGCTCGGGCAGTTTGAGCTTGAATCACTGAACAACGGCTTCCGTTGCACCTACACTATCGGCGATATGTCATATGAGTACGGCGTAGTGCCGTTATACATAACCCGTGAGCGGCTGGATTATTTCCGCGAGAAAATGAGTACCAACGGCGCAAGAATTGTTGCCGGACGGTATATAGAATCAACAGAAGCTCCGGGTTTCCTTACACTGACCCCGGAAGCACGCATCGGAAACCTTACCACCAACCAAACGCTTCGCACACTCAACGGGCATTTCACAGACGCCGGGTATAGCGAAGAAGATTTAAACGCGGACATGTCAGCCTCCGGCGTAGAAGGAGCAGTACCTCTCGGATTTGTCGTGCCGCTTGAATATCGGCTTGACGGCGACAGCCTTGTCGTCAGCATACCCACAAGCCATATTACCGAAAAAGGCGGAGGCAGAATCAGCCGCATAGAACTTCTGCGTACATTCGGTGCGGGCGGTTCCGAAGAAGAGGGTTATATGATGGTTCCGAACGGTTCGGGTTCAATCATATATTTTAATAACGAGAAGACTTTTGCGGAGGAATACAGGCAGTATGTTTACGGATTAGACCCTATGATGTCCGAGTATATAATTTTAGGCAACAGTGAGCCGGCGCGGATGCCGTACTTCGGTATACAGCGTACCGGCGAAACAGCGCAGGGGATTTTAGCCGAAATCCAAGCCGGCGATACATTAGCTGATATTACCGCCGATACTGCCGGCAGACTAAATTCATACAATTATGTTTTCCCGGCGTTCACGCTGCGCGGTTCTATTTCGCTCGCGATGTTCGGCACTACAGGCAACGAAGCTACGCTTCCCGTTGTTGAGGCGAATATGGCACAGGTCAATTTAACGGTACGGTATAATTTTCTTACAGATGAATACGAAGGCTACTCCGGCATGGCGCGTTACGCTCGCGAACAGCTTATAGAGCGTGGTGTGCTTACCCCGAAAAGTGAAGCGGGAGATATTCCTTTGTACATGTCAATTGTGGGCAGTGCAGGGGGGCAAAGGCGCTTTCTCTCTGTCAGTTATTGGGGGCAATACCCCATGACGACTTTCGCGCAGGCTTCGGAAATCACCGATGTTCTCGCGGAAAACGGAATAACTAATCAGGTAATAAATTATCAGGGCTGGTTCAACCGCGGCTATTATAACGAAGTACCCGACAGAATCCGGCTCGTGCGTCAGCTCGGAAGCAGAAGAGAATTGGAAGCGTTGTCGCAGAGAGTTGAATCACGGGGGGGGAAGCTGTTCTTAGATACAACTTTCCAGCGCGTTTCATTTGCGTCAAGACGCTATAACTGGCAGCTTGAAACATCGCGTTATTACGGCGGCGGAATGGTAGCCGTACTCGGGCAGACCTGCCCCGATTGTTACAGCAACAGGGCGTCTTTAGGTTACGTAGAAACGTTGTATAATCTGCTGTCACCAAAGTTTCTGGGACGGTATGTCAATAATTTCATCAGGGCATTCAACAGTTATGATGTTACGGGCGTTTCGCTTCGTGATTTAGGCAGCGACCTGCACTCAGACCGCAAGCGCACGGAGATGATTACACGCGAGGAAGCGAAAATAATCGTTTTAGACAGCCTCGGACGTTTGGAAGCGGCAAGTCCGCTGATGATTTCGGGCGGCAACTCATACTCCTTCGGGTTCGCTTCTGATTTCATAAACGTGCCAATCGCTCATAATGAGTTTTACATAGTTGATGAAGAAATACCTTTCTATCAAATGCTTCTGTCGGGTTCTGCCGATTATGCCGGTCCGCCCATTAATTTAACCGGCGGGCTTGATGAGGAAGCTGTAATAGTCCGGCTGATTGAATTCGGCGCGTCACCGCATTTCGCCTTTACCGCAGAAAACTCAAGCGGCTTAAAGTACACCGGATTGAATCATGTGTACAGCGCGACTTTCAGCAACTGGTCTGATACTGCTGTAAGAATATACAACGCTGTTAACGAAGCGCTTTCGCAGGTGTCTGACAGCTTTATCGTGAAACACGAAATTCTGCCCGGCGGGCGGCGCGTAACCTACGATAACGGCGTAGTCTTTGAAATAAACGGAAACAGCTTTACTGTAAGGGAGGCGGCTTGGTGAAACTGAAAAAGCTTACATTGTCACAGAAAAAATCATTAAAGGGATTCCTGTTCGTTTCGCCTTTTGTCATAGGGTTTACAGCGTTTTACCTTCGCAGCTTAATCATGACAGTTCAGTTCAGCTTTTCTGAAACGATTATGCCCGAGGGTGCGGCGGCGGGACATTCGCTTTCGTTCGTGGGTTTCAGGAATTTCATCTTCGCGCTTACGGAACACGGCTCATTCACGCAAGATTTAACCGTTTCGGTTTTTAACATGAGCTTTGATGTTCTGCTGATTATATTTTTCAGCCTGTTCATGGCAATATTACTGAACCAGAAATTCCGCGGCAGAACACTAACGCGAGCGATTTTCTTCCTGCCGGTTATACTCAATTCCGAGGCAATCAACGACGCGATTATTATGGCGAGGGCGATGATGGTGGGCGGCATGAGCCCTGTTTCAGCCGATGTTATGGAAGCTTCGGGGACGGCGGGAGTTAACGTGATGTATTATATATACATGCTCAATGAATTAGGTCTGCCGGCGGGCTTGCTTGATTATGTGGTGGGCGCGGTGTCTCGCATAAACCTTATTATCACATCATCGGGCGTTCAAATGATAATTTTTATCGCGGCTCTGCAGTCCATCTCGCCTTCATTGTATGAAGTGGCGAAAATTGAGGGCGCGACGACTTATGAAACCTTCTGGAAGGTCACATTCCCGATGGTGTCGCCGCTAATCATCACCAATATAGTTTATACTGTTGTCGATTCGTTTATCAGGAGCCCTGTGGTTACGCTGTCCTACGAAACAATTTTCACGCACATTAACTTCTCGCTCGGCTCTGTGTTCAGTTTGCTGAGCATGATGGTGGTATGCTTACTGCTGTTTGTCGTTTGTGCAATTATATCAAAGCGCACGTTCTATCATAATTAATTGAGGGGAAAAGCTATGCGGGTTTCTAAATTCAAGAAAAAAATACAAATAATATATGCCGAGAAGCAGTTAGGCAACGAGAGGCATCGCGTTGTGCGGCAATTCAAAGGTTTCTTAATGGCGATTTTACGCGCAATTCTCATAATAGGGCTGAGCTATGTCATTTTAGGGCCGCTGATTGGTATAATCGCAAATTCGTTTTTTTCAAACTCTGACAAGTATTCACCTATTATCTACCTCATACCGCAGAACCCGACGCTTGAACGTTACAGGATAGCACTTCTTCGCATGGATTACTGGAACGTTATGCGTAATATGTTAATCTATGTAGCGGGCTTGACTGTTATTCAGCTTTTTATTTGCTCAATGGTGGGCTACGGTTTTGCGCGGTACACTTTTCCGTTTAAGAAATTACTTTTTGCCTGCGTTGTAATAATGATAGTTATACCCTCGCATACAGTCATGCTTCCGCTCTTTACGACATTTCGGGAATTCAACCCGTTTGGGTTAGTGGGACTGTTCAATGACGGGGAAAGCATTAATCTGCTGGGCGGTGGCTCCGCAATTGCGGGAGGAGTCCTTCCGATGTTCATTATGACCTTGTTCGGGTGCGGGTTGCGTGCGGGGCTTTACATATACATATTCAATCAGTTTTTCCGCGCTCTGCCCAAGGAGATAGAGGAAGCCGCCGAAATTGACGGCGCGGGTACGTTTTATACGTATATGTTCATTATGATGCCGAACGCCAAACCGTCAATTATCACGGTGACAATTTTTTCAATCGTTTGGCAGTATAACGACACTTTCTTCACAAGGCTGTTTAATATAAACGACAACATCGCGCTGAGCAAGCAAATAACCTCGCTTTGGGCAAACGTTGAAAACATAGACCGGGTGATGGACAGGTCGATTATTCAGTTATACGTGAACGCGGGTATAGTTTTAGTAATAATTCCCGTAATTGTTCTTTATGTATTGTTGCAAAAACAGTTTATTGAGGGGGTGGAGCGTAGCGGAATAGTCGGTTGATTCAGTAACATTAAACCAAAAAAATTAATAAGAAAAGAGGAATCGATTTGAAAAAAACAGCAAAAATCTGCGCGATGCTGCTTGCTTTCGCGTTGCTTACCGGTATTTTGGCGGCGTGCGGGGATTCGGCAGAAAGTTCCGACACACCGAAAAATTTTGAAGGCATAGACTTCTCGAACGGGAACATAGATTTTCTTGCGCTCCACTATAAACCGTTTGACTCTTCGCCCGACGCGAAACTTGAGTTAGCGCAGTGGGATGGCGCTAACGCCGCTAAAATCACGCCCGACGGAAGTGCCCGCCCCTATATCGCCATCGATGCATGCAGCCTGCTCGGCGACCGCATTTCCGATGTTGCCGTTATAGAGGTGCTTATGGGCATTGAAAACCCTGACGGCACTTTCCATGCCGTACAAGGTGAAATCTTAGCGTACAGCGGAGCAGACCGCGTTGAATCCAAAAGCCCGTGGTCAGTCTTCATTGAAAGAGCAAACCCAAACACGCTTCGCATGGAATTGGAAAGCAATCGGCGCATGGTATCGGGCGAATACAACATGTTCATTATCAGGCGTGTTGAAGACAGCGCCTTAAAAACCGCGCTCCGGCTTGTAAAAGAAGCGGAAAACGAAGACGAGGAAGATGAATACGAAACCATTGATGTCGGAACAGCCAGCAATCTGTACATTCTTAGTATAGGTTTCCTTGACGATGCGGGGAATTATTTGCCCGTTGATGCCGACGCGAAGTTCAACGAACCGGAAGGCTTTAACGAATCTTCGGTCAGGTACATTGAACTCGGCGAAATGAACAACATAAACAGCCCGACTCAATCAGGCTGGCTGACGGATGGAACCGACAACAAAGAATCCCCATACCTCAGCGAAGACGTATCTGCGGCACAGCAGCTTGTCTTAGAATTTGCGTCGCCTCCGCGCGGAGAGATTCAGATTATTTGGCACGGTAACGGAAACGGCTGGGCTTGGCGCGAAATGGTTGTTAACCCCGGCGGCGATTTAACCGAAAGCACAATCACAATTAATCTGACCGAAATGGTCGAATACGATGAGTTCAAAGAAAGCGAACAAATCAAGCTGTATATAGGTTATTTCGGCTTCTCCGACCCCTGCACCAACTGCGATGATGCAAGCTGTGACCTGTGTAACAGAAATAACATGGTGGTAACCTCATTAACCGTTGCAGACCTTGGGATTACAAGGGCTTACCTTGTAATCAATGAATAACCCGCTCTTTGAAAGGAGGAAAATTAAATGAAAAAGAAATTACTTTGTTTATTATTTGCGGCGTTTATGATGCTCGCTATGGTGGGGACAGGGTGTAACGGCGATAAACCCGACAGCCCGGGCGATGACGGCTCACCGCGCAGAATCACTGTCGGTACATGGTTCGATGTATATTATACGTCCGCTCATACCAGCCCTTACGACAATCCGGAAGTAACCGACCCCGACTTAGCGCAGATGCAGATTGACAACATGCGCGCTATCGAAGAACGGTACAACGTAAGGTTTGAATTCGTTAACCTTACATGGAACGGCGTACAGGAGAGCATAGCAACCTCTATTATGGCGGGTATGCCGGACTGTGACATTTATCAGGCAGACTTGCAATTCGGTATACCGACTGTGCTAAGCGGTCTTGCAATCGGGCTTGAATCCGAGGCAATCGGGCTTGACCAAACCGCCGATGTGTTTAGCGACATGCAGGTTATGCGGGCGCTGAACCTCAATCAGCCGGAAACATATTTGTTCGCCAGCTCGTTAGTCACAGCCTTAGACGTTTACCCGCTGTCATTCAACTTGGATATGATAAAGGCAAACAACCTCGAAAACCCGCAGGACCTTTGGGACCGCGGCGAGTGGACATGGGACAAGTGGCGCGAATATCTGCGTGTGCTGACCGATACGGACAGGGGTATTTACGGCTGGAGCGGCTACTGGAACCGCTTGCTTGAAAATCTGCTGTTCTCTAACGATACTACGATTGCTTCCGGTCCCCGTACAACCGTCACAGATTCCCGCACGATTCAGGTGTTCCAGCTCATCTACGACATTTATAACACCGACCGCACCGGACGTCCGTGGGATGATTCAGACTGGGATATTAACAATAATCTGTACGCCGAGGGCAGGTCAGGTTTCTTTATCGGCGCGGACTGGCTGTTCGGCGAGCAGGGCGGCGCTGAACTTCCTTTCGAGATTGGCGTTGTGCCGTGGCCTATAGGCCCGAGCGGCAACAAGGACACCAACTTCCACGGCGCAGTCGGCGGAAACTGGTATTTTATACCGAGAGGGGTCGAAAACCCAAGACTTGTTTACGACGTAATGTACGACTGGATGAACTGGTACAATTATGAAGTCGAAATTGCGGTAGATATGGAATGGACGATGAACCGCTATATGACCGAGCGTAATTTTGAATATGCGTTTATGATGAACCAAAAAACCGGGTTTGATATTTGGAACAATTTAGGGCTCGGCGACGACTTCTCAATGGAACAAATCATGGACGGCGAAATGACAGCCGCGCAGTACGCCGCGACTGTAGAACAGATTATTCAGGACGCGCTTGACAATTTCTTTTAATGACAGTGAAAAGAGGAATTAATTTAATGAAAACCGCAAAAATATGCGCGTTACTGATTTGTTTTGTACTGCTTGTCTTAATACCGGCGGCGTGTCAGGGTCCGGCGGAGGAACCGCCGGACGATTCCCCTGATGATAACGAAACGGATGAAAGCATGAGAATCATGGAATTTAGAGAGTTATCGGCACAGCAACTTTTATCTGAAATGGGAGCGGGCTGGAACCTCGGCAACACGCTTGATGCGCGGCGTAGTCAAAAAGGCTCGCCGCAACAGCAGGAAACGGCTTGGGGAAACCCCGTGACAAGCCCCGAAATGATAGGGCTGTTAGCCGATACCGGGTTCAGAACACTGCGCATACCGGTAACGTGGGAAGTATATATAGGTTCCGCACCGGACTACAGTATCGATGAAATAATGTTAGACCGTGTTCAGGAAATCGTCGATTACGGGATTGACCGCGATTTATATGTAATACTCAACACGCACCACGAAAACTGGCAATTCCCGTCTTATGAAAATTACGAAGAAACCAAAGCCAAGCTCGTCGCTGTTTGGGGGCAAATCGCCGAACGGTTCGGCGGTTATTCTGAAAAACTCATTTTCGAGGCAATGAACGAGCCGCGAATGAAAGGAACCAATCAGGAGTGGACGGGCGGCACGGAAGAAGCGCGTGATGTCATAAACAAGTGGAACCAGGCGTTTGTCGAAGCTATACGTGCAAGCGGCGGCCATAACGAAAGGCGCTGGCTGATGGTTCCGACAATTGCCGCGTCGGGCGACCTGCCGGCTCTTAGAGGTTTCGTAATGCCGCACGATGAAAGCGAACGCACAATAGCTTCAATCCATGCGTACACGCCTTACAACTTCGCACTGAACACGCGCTCGGAAGAAGCCGAGTTCGACCCGGAAAACCCCGCACACACAAGGGACATTGACGCACTGTTCAGCCGCTTGGACGAGTATCTGCTGTCCGAGGGCATACCGGTTATAATGGGAGAAACCGGATGTCTGAACAAGGAAAACTTAGACGCTCGTGTAGCATGGACAAACTACTACGCTTCTGTGTCGGCTTCATACGGGGTTCCGATGATTTGGTGGGATAACGGGATTAACATTACTAACAACGGCGAATCTTTCGGAATCATGGACAGGCGCAATGTTTCGTGGTGGTATCCGGAAATCGCGGAAGCGCTCGTCAGCCACTTTCAATAAAAGAACCCCCGCACCATTAAAAGTGTGTGAACTGCCATGCAAAATAAGTGGAATTTTGAAAACTTTCGTTTGTCAAAAGAAAATCGCCGCCCATCGGCGCGGACGGCGATTTTTCTCATTGTTATTCAAAAAGTATTTTAACCCGTTTAAACGCCGTTACAATGCACTTTAATGAATTGATTAAGCTTTAAAATCAAATCA
>JAITFZ010000021.1 GCA_031280965.1 Oscillospiraceae bacterium
AATGTGTTTATTCTGCCGCCCCTGTATAATCCGCGCCGGGTATGTACCGTCAAGAATTTTTTTACGTTCCGCCTCAATATCGAAGGCGGCATTTTTCGTTTCAATCATATTTGTTTTTCCCTCGTTATTTTTTATTATACCACTCAAAGTTGTTTTTGTCAAGCGTTTCCGCGTTCGCGTCCGTCAGCTCCATGCCCTCACCTTTCAGCTCATCGCGGCGTGTAAAGGCGGCAATGCGTCTAAAATCATGGCACTCCAACATTGCCGTTTCACCACCGTGACCCGTTTGACAGATTATTAATTGCGACAGCAATTTCCGAAGACATGATTTTTTTGACCGCTGACGAAGAAGCATCCAAGCTCATTCCGCCGCGAACGCCGTGGCACAACGGTAAAGTTGAACGCTCTCACCGCAACGACCAACGCTATTTTTACAACTGGGAAAAGTTCGGGAGCTTGGACGAATTTAATCGAAAATTAGCCGAGCATTTAGAATGGAGCAACAACAAATTTATGCGTGTGTTGGGGAAAAGCCCTGTACAAAGGCTTTCGGAGCTGATGAACACGGAAACTCCACAACTTCCACAGAGAATTTCGCCCTCTGCGGAGGACGACCAGCGGACGTCCGCTGGACTACGCAAGCGTGCGGACGCTTGACCCCGGGAAGGGGGGTTTGGCATTTATCATATTTTTTAGGTGAATGTGTTACCTATGTCTTGACTTTTAACAAACGCAGGAAAAATTTATTTTAAAAGTGCTTGACATTTTTTCCTGTTTATGGTAAAATGAACAGGCAACATTATGTAGAAAGGCGGTGAAGGTCAATGAAATTAAGTGTTTTGTTCAGAATTATGGATATTTCGTCAGGTGCAGGGGGTAAGTATGCCCAAAATACCCTTATGAATACTCATTTTCTTATTCGGGATTGTTTTGACCGCAGTTCACCGTATTACATAAAGGCTTAATTAGTGCCGGAATACGTGTTGATGAACCCTGTGCGGACGAAACGTCTGTACGGGGTGTTTTTATGCCTTTCAGCAAATATGACACACAGTTGTCCACTTAATCGCGCTATACTCTTACTATACTACAGAGAAAATTAAAAAGGAGACCATTATGCAAATAATCAAAGTAGAAAATTTAAAAAAGCATTACGACTATTATCAAAAAGACCAGGGGCTGAAAAATTCATTAAAGAATGTAATTAAACGTAAGAAGCTTGTCAAAGAAGCCGTGAATGAAATTTCTTTTAATGTGGAAGCGGGCGAAATCGTAGGTTTCATCGGACCTAACGGCGCGGGGAAAACCACAACGCTTAAAGTGCTGTCCGGCATACTTTTTCCGACGAGCGGTATTGCAACCGTCGGCGGCTTTACGCCGTGGGAGAGGAAAAAGGCGTTTAAGATGGGGTTTTCAATTGTAATGGGGCAGAAAACCCAGCTCAACTGGGACTTGCCGGCGGTCGAAAGCTTTAATCTTAACAAGTGCATTTACGAGGTAGATGACGCGCAGTACAGGAAAACGGTCGAAGAATTAACGGAACTGCTTGAAGTAAAGCCGCTTTTAAAAACGCAGGTACGCCGGTTGAGCTTAGGAGAGCGCATGAAGATGGAGCTGATTGCCGCTTTAATACACGAGCCGAAGATTATTTTTTTAGATGAGCCGACAATAGGGCTTGACTTCGTTTCGCAAAAAATTATACGCGATTTCATAAGGCGCTATAATGAGGAAACGGGCGCGACAATTCTACTCACGAGCCATTATATGAACGACATAGAAAGCCTGTGTAAGCGCGCAATTATAATTAACGAGGGTCACATTGCGTTTGACGGGAACCTTGCGGACATAGAGCGCGACGAGAACACAACGATTGAAGAGGCTATTACGAAATTGTACGAGAACAAGGAGGCAAAAGCTGAATGAAAATAATCAAAAAATACATAACTGTCTACACCCTTGCGATACAAGGCGCAATGGAGTATAAGACAGACTTCCTCATAAGCCTTGTGAGCGGCGGATTCACGATTATCATACAGTTTTTCCTGTGGACGGCTATTTACGGCGGAAGCGCGGAAGCGGAGCTGTTCGGTTATGATTACGGTCAGATGGTGATTTATGTGGTTATGGCGGGGATAATGGGAAAATATGTGTCTACATGGTTCGAGTACGAAATAATGGAAGATATTATGGAGGGGAATCTTAATCGTTTCTTTGTGCAGCCAATCGGACATCTCGGATTCAGAGCCTTTGGCTTCTTCGGTGTAAAAACCCTTGAGAACTCTATGGTTATTATTATATCGGCAATCTTGCTGTGGGTAATCAGTTCTACGGCAGGAGTGACATTCAGCTTAATTAACCTCTTGATTCTGCTGTTAATTGCTCCTTTTTCGCTTATGATTAGCTTCATGCTGTCTTATTGCCTTTCCGTGGCGAACTTCTGGCTAACCTGGGGTTGGGGTGTCTTTAACGGCGCACGTGTTATCACCACTATCCTTAGCGGCGGAATTTTTCCGCTTGCCGTATTCGGAGACAGGATTGCTTCGGCGCTGATGTTTCTGCCTTTCCCGTATATTGTATATTTTCCGCTCAATGTCGCCGTCGGCAACATCGCAGGCTTGGATATTCTGTTCGGAGTTTCAATGCAAATTATGTGGATTGTGATATTATTCATCGTTTCACAGATAGTTTGGCCGATTGGCATGAAGCGATATATTGCGGCGAGGGGATAGAATAATAAGTTTGAAACAAAATACAACCGAAACGGGGGAAATGTTGTTTTCGCTTCGTTTTAAAACGAAGCTATCCTCTATTGGTGAAGAAAGGACTTTATGAAAATATGAAAGCAACTTTTAAAGAAATAATAAAACATCTGAGGGTTTATCGCTTGTTTGCGAAAAACAGCCTTATGCAACAACTGGAATACAGGGCAAACTTCATTATCGGGATTATTACAGAGTGTACATGGTTATGCACAAAATTGCTTTACGCATTCATCGTACACAGAACAGACAGCCATGTCGGCGGACTAACGCCTGACCAAGTTACGTTGTTTGTGGGCACGTTCATAATACTTACTGCGATTTATACCGGCATTTTTATGAATAATCTCGGCAGTATTCCGTGGCGGGTGCGGCAGGGCGAACTTGATTTGATGCTTGTTAAACCGATTTCAACACAGTTTCACCTAACTATGCGTGAGGTTGAATACGCGATACCGATTCCCAACATAATCGGCGGCATTATAACTATCGCTGTTTCATGGAGCAGAATGGGGCTTCAAGCAGGCTTTGTAAATATCACAGCGTATATTTATCTTATTATAAGCGGCGCCGCGCTCGCCTACTCGTTTTTCCTTATTCCCTGCCTCCTGACGTTTTGGATTGTAAAAATAAGGGCGCTGGTTGAAATCGTATATAATCTCTGGGACTTCAACAGTATGCCTATGCAAATTTACGGCAAGTTTATGCAACGGCTCGGGATTTTCCTTGTTCCTGTTTTTGTTATTGCAAACTTTCCTGTTATGGCGCTTTTCGAGAATTTATCGCCGCTCCTTTTAGCATGGGGAGTTGTTGTGCCGCTGTTACTGTTCTTTTCTGTGAGAAAGCTGTTTAATATCGCAATTAAACGATACAGCAGCGCAGGGGGGTAAATAAAAAAAGCAGGGAACGGTTATGAATCGTTCCCTGCTTTTTTCTCCACTTTTCTGATGTATAATATCTCTATTAAATTACACACAGAAATTAATAAAAACATCAAACCGCATACCATTAGACCGCCGGTGTAGGTCAAACCCCACTCGCTTATAAATTCTGCGTCATATGAGATATGCCAATGCAACCCTCTGCACACCCAAATAACGGCACCGATGAATAGGGCAACGGGAGATATAAACTTTAAATTGTTATTAAACCTTTTTCCTACGCCTATACCCCGAAAACAACTTTCTACAGCGAAAAATGTAAAAACAAGAACCCAGGACACCATTAGCGACACAGAAGGATATGCCCAATAAATACCATTTCTCATAAGCAGAAAGTTTGATAAAATAACTAACAGTGCGAACCAAAACCCATGCTTGTAACAACTGTTAATAATATTAAGCTGTCTTTCGTCAAAGCCGTCAAGGTTTTTCAGACTAAATTTCTTCATTTACCTTCCTCCTCCCAAAATAAATCGTTTAATGTCTTGCCGAGCGTTCGGCAAATTGCGACACAGAGCCTTACAGACGGATTATATTCGCCAAGCTCTATAGCGTTTATTGTCTGGCGGGTTACGCCCGCCGCGTTTGCAAGGTCGTTTTGCGTCATGTCCTTTGCCGCCCGTGCGGCTTTGAGCCGTAGATTCTTGCCCATCAACACCACCTCCTTGACATATGATAACATATAAAATACATAATGTCAAGTATATATTGCATTTTTATTTACAAAAATATTTCACAAAAAGGACTGGCTTTTTATTCCATAATCTGTTATAATTAAAATGTTGCGGCACGGGCGGTTCACAGACCGACCGCCGATGCACGAAATATACTATCAGGAGGACAATTAAAAATGAGCAAACAATTCGTTTATCTGTTTAAGGAAGGCGACGGTTCCCAAAAGAACCTGCTCGGCGGCAAGGGCGCTAACCTTGCCGAAATGACCAAGCTCGGGCTTCCGATTCCGCAGGGCTTTACGGTTTCGACAGAAGCCTGCACCCAGTATTATGAAGATGCCGAGGTAATTAATGACACGATTCAGGCTGAAATCATGGCAAACATCGTAAAGCTTGAAGAAATTGCAGGCAAGAAATTCGGCGACAAGGAAAACCCTTTGCTTGTTTCCGTGCGTTCGGGCGCGAGAGCTTCCATGCCCGGTATGATGGACACGATTCTTAACCTCGGACTGAATGATGAAGTCGTTGAGGTTCTTGCGAACAAATCCGGCAACGCAAGATGGGCTTACGACTGCTACAGAAGATTTATACAGATGTATTCCGATGTCGTTATGGAAGTCGGAAAAGCGTACTTTGAAGAATTAATTGACAAAATGAAGGAAAAGAAAGGCATTGAGCTTGACACCGACCTCACTGCCGATGACCTGAAAGAATTAGCTTGTCAGTTCAAGGCGGAATATAAGGGTAAGCTCGGCTCGGATTTCCCGGCAGACCCGAAAGAACAGCTTATGGGCGCAATCAAGGCTGTTTTCCGCTCATGGAACAACGACAGAGCCAAGTATTACCGCAGAATGCACGATATTCCCGCTTCGTGGGGGACTGCTGTAAACGTACAGGAAATGGTGTTCGGTAACTTAGGCGATACTTCGGGTACAGGAGTTGCGTTCACACGGAACCCTTCTACCGGCGAAAAGAAACTTTACGGCGAATATCTGATTAACGCGCAGGGTGAAGACGTTGTTGCGGGTATCCGCACTCCTAATGACATTGAACAGTTAAGAAACGACCTGCCCGAAGCATACAACGAATTCGTGGCAATCTGCAATAAACTCGAAAACCATTACAAAGACATGCAGGACATGGAATTCACGATTGAAGACAAGAAGCTCTACATGCTTCAAACCCGCAGCGGCAAAAGAACCGCAGCGGCGGCTCTTAAAATCGCCTGCGACTTAGTTGACGAAGGCATGAAACCCGAAAAAGAAGCTGTTTGCATGATTGACCCGAAACAGCTTGACGCGCTTTTGCACCCGCAGTTTGATACAGCGGCTCTGAAAGCGGCGAAGGTAATCGGAAAAGGTCTTCCCGCTTCTCCGGGAGCGGCTTGCGGTCAGGCGGCGTTCACTGCCGAAGTTGCGGCAGCGTGGGGCAAAGAAGGCAAGAGCGTTATATTGGTGCGTCTTGAAACCTCTCCCGAAGACATTGAGGGTATGGACTATTCCAAGGGTATTCTGACCGCAAGAGGCGGCATGACCTCTCATGCGGCGGTTGTTGCGCGCGGAATGGGAACCTGCTGTGTTGCGGGTTGCGGCGATGTTAAGATTAACGAAAGCGCTAAAACTTTCGCTCTCGGCGGAAACACCTATAAGGAAGGCGACTGGATTTCATTAGACGGCTCAACCGGTAATATCTACGGTGAAGCGATTGCTACCGTTGAAGCGACTATAGGCGGCGACTTTGACAGGGTAATGCAATGGGCTGATAAATACAGAAAGCTCGGCGTCCGCACCAATGCGGATTCCCCGAAAGATGCAGAAACAGCTATTAAATTCGGCGCGCAAGGCATCGGTCTTTGCCGTACAGAGCATATGTTCTTTGAAGCGGACAGAATCGCGGCTATTCGCGAAATGATTTGCTCCGATACAGTTGAAGAGCGCGAAAAGGCTCTCGCGAAATTAGAACCCATGCAGCAAGGCGACTTCGAGGGCATTTTCACGGCTATGGGCAAATACCCCGTAACCATTCGTTTCCTTGACCCGCCGCTTCATGAATTCTTAGCAGGTTTCAGCGATAATGACATCGCCGCTCTTGCCGATACTATGGGCAAGACGTCCGGGCAAATCAAGGAAATTATTGAATCTCTGCATGAATTCAACCCGATGATGGGTCACAGAGGTTGCCGTCTTGCGGTAACTTACCCCGAAATCGCAGCAATGCAAACACGTGCAGTAATCAAAGCCGCAATCGCTGTTAACAAAAAAGGCATGAGCGTTGTTCCCGAAATCATGATTCCGCTGATTAGCGAAGTTAAGGAATTAACCTTTGTAAAGGCTGTGGTAGTTGAAACTGCGGATAAAGTTATAAAAGAATCCGGCACAGACCTCAAATACATGGTGGGAACCATGATTGAAATTCCGCGGGCGGCGCTTACCGCCGATGAGGTTGCAGGTGAAGCCGAATTCTTCTCGTTCGGAACCAATGACCTTACGCAGATGACATTCGGATTCTCCCGTGATGACGCAGGTAAATTCCTTGATGCATACTACGAAAAAGGCATTTACGAGTTTGACCCGTTCGCGAAGATTGACTTCATCGGTGTAGGCGAATTGATGAAGATTGCTTGCACAAAAGGGCGCGAAGCGCGTCCGGACCTCAAGCTCGGAATCTGCGGCGAACATGGCGGCGACCCTGCATCGGTGGCTTTCTGCCATACGATTGGGCTTGACTATGTTTCCTGCTCACCGTTCAGGGTGCCGATTGCAAGATTGGCGGCGGCTCAGGCAGCAATTGAAGACGGAAATGTAAGTAATAAGGGTTAATAATTATAATAAGCAATTCCCCCGCTCGTAAAAATAACGAGCGGGGGAATTTTATGAGCGTGTTTTATTGCCGCAATGTGTAGGGCGTGACGCCTCGGCACGCCGTTATTTTCGTATTTCGCAATTACCGATTTTGTTTTTATTATAACAATCTATATGAAAAGCAAGTCTTGACAAATTTCGACAAAACCGCTATACTTAATACAGACCGCCTGACGCTTCGGGCAATCGTGGTTCTCGGGCGGTCGGCAAATTATGATGACAGCATTGTTAACTCGTAGCCGAGGCAAGGGCTTTGCCGGCTAAGTGAGAAGGCGCGCGGACTTATCCATGCGAAAACTGCGCTGACGTAAGCTGAAACTCGGTGATGCCGCCGAAAGTTACGAACAATAGTGTGACAATTCAGAATTGCCTGTAAGCCGGGATTTTTCCGGCTTTACTTTAAACTGTCGCTTCGGCGATAAAAAAACCGGCACTTTGCCGGTTTTTTACATTTACGCACTAATTATAGTATATTTAAAATTATTTTCACACAACCTGTTGACATTTGCATTTAATTGTGCTATTATGAAGAGGTGGTTTCTCCGCCACCGTCTGATTACAGACGATAAGATTTATACTTCAGTAAATTCCCCCGAAAAAATCGGGGGAATTTACTGTCATAAATGTATTATGTCTGCACCCTATTGTATTTTGAGCCGAGTTGTGTTATAATGATGAAGCATATGATTTGTAACATGACGTGAAGAAAAGACTTTATGGAAATAAGAAAGGTGCCTAAATAATATGTCCATACTCATAACCGGCGGCGCAGGCTTCATCGGCTCGCACACCTGCATTGAACTGCTCAATTCGGGCAGAGAAATAGTTGTAGTTGACAACTTCTTCAACTCCAAGCCGAAAGCTCTCGAAATAATACGGGAGCTTACCGGCAGTGATTTCAAATTTTACGAAGCTGACATTTGTGATAAACAAGCATTAACGCGGGTTTTTGCGGAAAATGAAATTACCGAAGTCATTCATTTCGCAGGTTATAAAGCTGTTGCCGAAAGCGTGAGATTTCCGCTTAATTATTATAACAATAATGTCGGCGGAACATCGGTTCTGCTTGAAATAATGAGCAGGCATAATTGTAAAAAGTTAGTGTTCAGTTCTTCCGCGACTGTCTACGGTATTCCAGAAAGCGTACCCGTGAACGAGGATTTTCCGCTTAGCGCGATTAATCCTTACGGTCGCACAAAGCTGATTATTGAGGAAATGTGCAGAGATTTGCACATTTCCGACAACGAATGGAGCATTGCGCTTCTGCGTTATTTCAATCCTGTCGGCGCACACGAAAGCGGAAAACTCGGCGAAGACCCCAACGGAATTCCGAATAATCTCATGCCGATTATTTTACAAGCGGCGACAGGAAAAATCCCCGAAATCAATGTCTGCGGAAACGACTATCCCACCCCCGACGGAACCTGTGTCCGCGATTATATCCACGTTGTAGATTTGGCAAGGGGGCATATCGCCGCGCTTGAACACATGAAAAATGGCGTTCAAACCTATAACCTCGGAGCAGGCAAGGGGTACTCGGTGCTTGATGTAATTAACACTTTCAAGCGCGTGAACGGGGTTAACGTGCCTTATAAAATCGCCGAACGCCGTTTGGGCGATGCCGCCGAGTGCCGGTCTGACCCGTCTAAGGCGGAACGTGAACTTGGCTGGAAAGCGGAATTCGGAATCGAAAGAATGTGCGAAGATGCGTGGAGGTTTACGTTACTTTTATAATCTTCTTCGCGTTTTCGGCTCCTGCAATTGCGCCTTCAACCGTTTCGTCAATAACCGTAAAATGACCCATCTTACGCCCTTTTTTTGATTCTTCCTTTCCGTAAAGATGAACACGGATGTTTGAATTTTCGCGATACGCCTGTTCAAGCCCCGTGAGCGCAGGCACACCGCTACTTTCGCCGAGCAGATTTACCATTACGGTTGGCTGTTTCAGGCTGACATTGCCGAAAGGCAGTTCCGCGATTGCTCTTATATGATTCTCAAATTGATTGGCAAAGCATCCCTCGATTGTATAATGCCCTGAATTATGCGGTCTTGGCGCAATTTCATTTACATAAATACCGCCGTCCTTTGTAACAAACATCTCTACGCAAAAAGTCCCCACACCCTCGAAAATTTCCATGACCTTTTCTGTTATTGCCAATGCTTTTTTTGCAGTCTCCGCGTTAATCCTTGCGGGGACTATTGTTGTGTCTAAAATACTGTTTTGGTGGTAATTTTCGGCGATAGGATAAATTACGTTCGCGCCGTCGGTGGCGCGGCAGGCGATAATTGAAATTTCCTTATCAAAGTCTATGAACTGTTCAATCATAAGCTCTTTTTTACCGCCGCCGAGAGAATTATATGCAGTTTCTATTTCCGATTTGCTTCTGATTAAAGCAGTGCCTTTGCCGTCGTAGCCGCCTTTTGTGGTTTTAAGCATACCGACATCTATATCGCCTATGCTCTGCACCCGCCTAAATTCAGGCACGGGAATTCCTGCATTTTTTAGCGCAAGCTTCTGCGTATATTTATCCTGTATTATTTCCAAACTGCGAACCGACGGATAGATTACATGACCTTCTTCTTCAAGTTTTTTCAAAGCCGCCACGCTTATAAGCTCCCATTCATAGGTTATAACGTCCGTTTTGCTTGCGAGTTCCCTGTAAGCCGCCTCATCGTCCAAATCTGCAACAATAAGTTCGTCACTCATGCTGCGCGACGGACAATTCGGTTCGGGGTCTAAGGTTACGATGCGGAAGCCGAGCCGTTTCGCTTCTAAAATCATCATCTTGCCGAGTTGTCCGCCGCCTATAATGCCTATTCTTTTTTTAGTTACATCCATCTACATGCCCTCCGGATATTTCTCGTATCCAATATCGGCTAAACTGCTGATTTTTTCATGAACGGACTTATCTAAATTAACCTTGTATTCGTGCAGTTTTTCTGCTATTTCATCGTCACATACCGACAATATCGATGCGGCTAAAATCCCGGCGTTCTTTGCGCCGTTTATTGCGACGGTAGCTACGGGGATTCCAGGCGGCATTTGAACGATTGAATACAGCGAGTCGATTCCGCTGAGCGTTTTGGTTTTAACAGGTACGCCGATAACGGGTAAAGTTGTCAGGGAAGCCGTCATGCCGGGCAGGTGCGCCGAACCTCCCGCTCCCGCGATAATCACTTTCAACCCCCGGCTTTTGGCTGTTTTCGCATATTCGTAAAGCCTGTCCGGCGTTCTGTGCGCCGAAACTATAGTGACTTCAAAGCCGATTCCGAGTTCTTTCAGGAAATCTGCCGCTTCTTTCATAACCGGCAAATCAGAATCACTGCCCATGATAATACCAACCTTCATAAACCATGCCTCCTCATAATCAAAATGTAGTAAAATAATTATAACATGTATTTGACAAAACGTCAAATACATGTTATAATATCGTTGTTTGTTGCAAAAAATATCAAAAAAAGGCTTAATAAAACGAATAAGCCTGTATAAAGAAATGAGATATTTATGAAGGGTCGCAGTATATTCAGGACAACACTGCTTATATTCGCGGATATGTTCATCCTAATCGGTTCATGGTGTTTTGCCATTTATTTGGCGTCATATCTGTACATTTTTGACACTCCGTTAATCGGCGTTATCATAGACTACGGTTATTTCTGGCAGGTATATTGCCTTACGGCTTTTTGGTTATCGGGCGTATACCGCAGTTTGTGGCAGCATATAGGAATCGGAATGGTTCTGCGGCTGACTTTTGCGGCAGGGGTAAGCAATCTTGCCGTTTACTGCTCACTAAGACTACTTAGCGGCTTCGGCTGGCCCAATCCCGCTATCGGTATGCTGGCGTTCTTCTTTACGCTTATACTTTCCGGCGGTGTGCGCGTTTACAGTCTTGTGTGGCGGGCTGTAGTTCGCTGGTGGCGGCGGTTACGCGGACAGGCAATACGGGAGCAAACCGAGCCGATTCGTGTACTTATGATTGGAGCGGGTGAGTTCGCTTCTACAATGCTTTTAAATTTAAACAAACATACCCAGGGAACACGACCGAGGCGCGTTTATTCAATCGTTGATAAAAACTTGGACAAGCACGGCTACCACCTGCACGGAATCCCTGTAGAAGGCGATGATTCACTGATTCCCGCGCTTGTGGACAAGTATAATATAGAAGAAGTTTTAATAGCCGTCCCCTCAATTTCAAATCAGGATATGCGGGCGCTTGTCAAATATATTCCTATGGGACGCTGTAAGGTGCGGGTTATTAAGCCTTTCGCAAAACAAACTTCACTTCCTGAAGAAACGCTGAAAGACTTAGATATAAGCGACTTGCTGGGCAGACCGGAAACAATGCTTGACACCGAAGAAATTTCAAAATGGATAAAAGGCGGCACTGTCTTAGTAACGGGCGGCGGCGGTTCTATCGGCTCGGAATTATGTCGGCAGATTTTATTGTTTGAACCGTTGAGAATTATTATATTTGATATTTCGGAAAACAACGCACATAACTTACAACAGGATTTATTAACACTTCACGGGCAATCAATACGCGAGATATTTCATATCCGTATCGGCTCGGTGCTTGATGAAAAGCGGCTCAATGAGGTTTTTAATGAGTTTAGACCGTCTGCGGTTTTCCATGCGGCGGCGTTCAAGCATGTACCGCTGATGGAAGAATGTCCGCGGCTTGCCGTTGAAAACAACGTAATCGGCACACGAACCCTCGGACTGTGTGCAATCAGGTACGGGGTTAAGCGGTTTGTGCTGATTTCCACCGATAAAGCGGTAAATCCCGCAAATATAATGGGCGCAAGCAAGCGAATGGCGGAATTGGTAATACAATCATTGAATTCAAAACAAGCAACGGAGTTCGTGGCTGTGCGTTTCGGAAATGTCCTCGGCTCTAACGGAAGTGTGATTCCGATATTTCAACATCAAATTAAAGCGGGCGGACCCGTAACTGTAACGCACCCTGATATTATCAGGTATTTCATGACGATTCCCGAAGCGGCGCGGCTTGTAATTCAAGCGGGCGCAATCGCAAAGGGCGGCGAGATTTTTATATTAGACATGGGAGACCCCGTGAAAATTTCTGATTTGGCAGAGAATTTAATCCGTATGGCGGGATTTATTCCCGGTGTTGACATAAAAATAGAGTTTACGGGTCTGCGTCCCGGAGAAAAGCTTTTTGAAGAGCTTCTGCTTGAAGAAGAGGGCATTGAAAAAACCGCAAACTCTCAAATCTACGTAGCCCGTCCCGTGAATATTGAAGCGAGCCTTGAGCGCGAAATAGCGAATGATTATGCCAACTTTGAGGTGCATGGCGATGTTATGGCGCTGATTCATAAATACGTGCCTGAATACGAAAAGTAATTCCCGCCTGAAAGCGGGAATTACTTTTAATACTTTTTTAATATTTTACATGATTCTGCTGTCTTTATGCAAACCCGTGAGTGAAAAAACAACCCATTCCGCAATATTTGTGGCGTGGTCGCCGATTCTCTCAAAATACTTTGCAACCATAATTAAATCCATAGCCTGGTCGGTGTTTGCCGCATTTTCTTTAATTAACTCAGTCAGTTCTTCCTTAACCACGATAAAGAGATTGTCAACTATATCATCGTAAACAATTACCTCCTTTGCCAGTTCCAGGTCTTTCTTTACAAAGGCGTCGATGCTTTTAGTTACCATCTTCATGGTTTCCTCAGCCATCATCGGAATATGCGTCAGCTCTTTAATATACCGGCAATCCGCCAAAAGCAATGTAATCTCCGAAATATCGGCGGCATGGTCGCCGATTCGTTCTAAATCTGTTATGATTTTCAACACGGATGAAACAAGCCTCAAGTCATTAGCGACGGGCTGTTGTTGTAAAATTATTTTAAGGCAGAGGCGCTCGATTTCCTTTTCCTTATCGTCAATTTCGTTGTCAAATTCCACAGTTTTCTTCGCTAATTCAACATTTTTATCAACCAATGCTTTAGTGGCGTCTTTAATAGCCTTTTCAACAATTTCGCCCATCTCGATTAAAGAGATGTTGAGCATTTCAAGTTGCTCATCAAATTTTGAACGTACAGACATAAATTAACCAAACCTCCCTGTGATATAGTCGCTTGTTCTGCGGTCTTTCGGGCTTGAAAAAACCTCCATATTCGCGCCTTCTTCTATAAGATTTCCCATGAGCATGAATGCTACTCTGTCGGAAATGCGCGCCGCCTGCTGTGTGTTGTGCGGGGAAATAATAATAGTAAACTGTTTTTTAAGCTCTGTAAGTGATTCTTCGATTTTAGCTGTCGATATAGGGTCAAGTCCCGAGCATGGTCTGTCTAAAAGTATAACCTCCGGCTCCAAAGCTAATACCCGTGCAAGGCATAATCTCTGCTGCTGTCCCCCCGACAGGCTCATAGCCTGAATCTTCAGCCTGTCCTTAACCTCTTCCCAAAGCGCCGCCTGACGCAAAGCCAGCTCAACAGTTTCGGCTAAAGCCTTCTTGTTTTTCTTACGGGCAAGACGCGGACCGTAAGCGATGTTATCGAAAATAGACATAGGGAGCGGGGTCGGCACATCGAAAACAATACCCACCCTGCGCCTAAGTTCGGTTACGCTTACTTCCGGCGCATAAATGCTTTGGTTATCAAGCTGAATTTCACCCTCAATACGGATTCCCGGCGTTAGGTCGCACAGACGGTTCAATGTACGCAGAAGCGTTGTAATCCCGCTGTTTGCCGGCCCGATGACAGAGAAAATCTCGTTTGCCGGAATACTCATATTGAGATTATTAATAGCCTGCTTTTGATTATAATAAAAATTCAAATCATTTATTACTATTTTATCAGCCATATTATTTTCATAAAGTCCTTTCTTCACCAACAGGGAATGAAAACAACGTTTTCCTCGTTTCAGTTATGTTTTGTTTCAACCTTTTATCGCCCCTTTGCAACAAAGCGGTTTATAAGCATATTTGCGACAACATTAATAAAGAATACCAATATTATTAATACCGCCGCCGTGCCGTAAGCGTTTCTTTCGGAAATGCCATCCATTACGAGGGTGTAAAAGTGAACAGCCAAAGACCGCGACGAGTCAAAAACGGAACGCGGCATTATCAACTCATAACCCGCCGTCATAATAAGAGCGGCTGTTTCGGCTACGCACCGACCGACGCTTAATATAATTCCGTTTGCGATGCCTCTTATGGCAGACGGAACTACAGCTTTGCGTATTGTCTGCCACTTTGTCCCGCCGAGCGAAAAGCTAACCTCACGGTAAGACTTCGGGACAGAGCGAATGGATTCCTCGGCAGTTCGGATTAAGGTAGGCAGTATCATAATCGCCACAGTAAGTCCGCCCGACAGAATCGACCAGCCCAAACCCAGCACATCCAAGAAAAATATAAATCCGAAAAGCCCGTAAATTATTGAAGGTATTCCTGCGAGTGATTCGGTGCAAAAACGTATAATACGGGTAATAATTCCGCCTTTGGTGTATTCTGCGAGATAAAATGCCGTCCCTACACCGAAAGGCATCGCTATTAATACAGCTAAAGCCGTAACCGACAATGTACCGATAATCGGGGAAGCAATTCCTCCCTCACGCCCTGAGCGGCGCGGAATTTCTGTAAGGAAATTCCAATTGATTACAGGTAACCCTCTGTACAGAATAAATATAATTATAAATATAAGTACGGCAATTACCATCAGGGCGATTGTCCAAATCAGGATTTTGGCAGTTTTTTCGGCATTGCGGGCGGTAATTCTCATCTATTTTACCTTCTTTCGGGTAATATACTGGGCAGAAATATTTAAAATCATGATAATCACAAACAACACAATACCCGTAGCGAAAAGCGCCTGCCGGTGCCTGCCGGCGGCGTAGCCCATTTCTAAGCCGATATTGGTGGTGAGGGTTCTTACAGAGTCTAAAATCGACTCAGGGAGAGCTACCGAGTTACCGAGAACCATTATAACTACCATCGTTTCGCCGACAGCGCGACCGATTCCGAGAATAACGCCTGCGACAATTCCCGATTTCGCGGCGGGAAGCTGTACATGACGAATCGTCTGCCAATGAGTCATGCCGAGCGCGAGCGCGCCTTCCTTGTATGTACGCGGCAGGGCGAGAAGCGAAACTTCGGAAATACTTATAATTGTAGGCAGTATCATAATGGCTAATATAATCGAACCGGCGAGTATGCTCATTCCGACCCCGCCCAAGTGAGTGCTTATTGCGGGGACGATAAAAATCAACCCCCAAAAGCCGTATACTACCGAAGGTATACCCGCTAACAACTGAATCGCGGGTCTGAATATGTTTTTCATCATAGCGGGAGCGAATTCCGCCATGAATATACTACAGCAGATTCCGACGGGTATTCCGAGGAGAGCCGCCCCGAGCGTAACCGAAACAGTGCCGACAATCATTGGAAAAATTCCGAACTGCCCCTGTTCCGGAGCCCACGACATTCCGAAAATAAAGTTAAACAAGCCTACCTCGGCAATCAGGGGCATACCATTAACGAAGATAAACACGGTAATCAGCACTAATGCGGATATTGTGGAAAGGGCTAAGACGAAAAAAACCCGTCCCGACAACTTCTCTTTGAACTTTTTCATATTATTTTCATAAAGTCCTTTCTTCACCAACGGAGGACAGCTTCGTTTTAAAACGAAGCGAAAACGATGTTTTCCCCGTTTCAGTTGTGTTTTGTTTCAATCTTAACCAATCCTTCCGCTAACAGAAATCAATCCCTCGCCAATCAACAACTGCTGTCCTTCTTCTGAAAGAATATAATCTATAAAGTGCCCGACATAACCCTCGGGGGCTTCCGGCATAACAAACAAAAACGCTCTGTACAGACCGTAACTGCCGTTGAGAACGTTTTCCCGCGTTGGCGCAACGCCGTCTAATTGTAAAGCCTTTACCGGACGCAAGCCGGGTTGCGGCTCGGCAAGCCCGAGTGAAATAAAGCCGATTGTGTCCCGGTTACCCGAAACCAACTGTCTGACGGCGCCGTTAGAGTTTTGCACAATCGCCCGCTGATGTATTACCTCGCCTTCCATAACTAAGTCCTGAAATGCGCTTCTCGTGCCTGAACCCGCTTCACGTGCTATAATGTGTATTCTCGCATCTCTGCCGCCTACTTCGCTCCAGTTGGTAATTCTGCGGGTGTATATATCGCGTAATTGCTGCATGGAGAGATTATCAACAGGGTTGTCCGGGTGTATAATAATAGCAAGTCCGTCCAAAGCGATTTCGGACGACCATAAGTCCCGCTCATCTTCATTTAAGGCGCGTGAAGACATTCCTATGTCCGCAAAACCGCTCACAGCCGCTAAGATTCCCGCCGAAGAGCCGCCGCCCTGAATCCCCACTCCGTATTCGGGGTACAGAATCCTGTACTCTTCCACTAAGATTTCAACATACGGCAGAACCGAAGTTGAACCGGAGACAATAACATTTGTCTCGCCTCTTGCGGCACAGGAGGACGCAAAGCCCGCCGAAAGAATTATTAAAGTAATAATTAAACGTTTCATATTTTTATCCAAATCTGCCTGTAATATAATCCTCGGTTCGTTTGTCCTTAGGGTTTGAAAACATATCGGATGTGGCGGAAAATTCAACCAATCTGCCGATTTTCTCATCGTCAATCATCATAAACGCCGATATATCTGACACCCGTATTGCCTGTTCCATGTTGTGTGTGACTATGATGATGGTGTATTGTTTCGCCAACTCAAGCATCAGTGCTTCGATTTTCATGGTTGATTCAGGGTCAAGAGCGCTGCACGACTCGTCCATCAGTATAACTTCAGGGTCTACCGAAAGAGCGCGGGCAATACACAGTCTTTGTTGTTGCCCGGAGGAAAGCTCTAAGGCGGGTTTTCTCAGAATATCTTTTACCTCGTGCCACAAGGCGACCTGCGTAAGGCACCGCTCGGTAATAGCGTTAAGGTCGGCTTTGTCTTTAATCCCGTGGCTCTTAGGGCCGATGACGATGTTTTCGTTAATACTCATCGGGAACACATTCGGCTTTTGAAAAACCATACCGATTCGTTTTCGCAGTTGTACAACGTCCGTATTTTTTCCGTAAATCGGCATGGCGTCAAGGAAAGCGTTCCCCTCAACCCGCACACCGGGAATTAAATCATTCATACGGTTAAAAAGACGCAAGAGAGAAGACTTTCCGCACCCCGACGGCCCTATAATTGCCGTAATGGCGCGTTCCGGGATTTCAGCCGTGACATCGCCCAAAGCATGAAAATCGCCGTAATAAAGATTGAGCGCCTTTGTTTCTATTTTACTTTTCCGGTGTCCAGCCATCTTTTAATCTACCGCCGTTCGTAGTATTTTGCGTACATTTTACATAATTTTTACAACCAAAATAATTATAGCAAAAAAAAAAGCATTATGCAAGGGTTTTACAGAAAAACTATTTCACAAAAAACTGTTGACAAACTTGAAAAAATATGTTAAAATAACAATGCTGTTCTAAAGACAGCAGGTCGGCGAAAGCCGGTAATCCGCAGTACAGCGCGTACTGTCAGCCTGCCGAGGAATGGGACTTAATACATTAAAGTATTTCTCTGTCCTTTTCCTTTTAGGAAAAGGTCTTTGTTTTTATACGGACAGTAATATTCGTAATAGGAGGAATAATATGCCGAGTAAAAAGATTTTACACGAAAAACAGCAATTTGTGGATGAGCTCGCCGCAAGACTTAAAAAATCCATGTGCGGCGTTATGGTTGATTACAAGGGAATTGATGTAGCCGCCGACACAAAACTGCGTAAATCCCTGCGTGAAGCGGGCGTTGAATATTTCGTAGTAAAGAATAAACTTTTGAAACTGGCGCTTGAAAAAGCAGGAATCAGCGGGCTTGACGAGCATCTTACGGGGCCGACCGCAATCGGGTTATGCGAAACCGACTTGATTACAGCGCCGAAACTGCTCTACAAGCAGGTTGAAGCGTCAAAAGGCGAATTCAAAATCAAAGCGGGCTTCATGGAAGGCGCGGCGGCAAGCGCCGAGCTGATTGAAGAATACGCGAAGCTTCCGAGCAAGGAAGAGCTTGTGGCGAAGTTGTTGTTTATGCTTCAGTCGCCAATGCAAAGAATGGCAATCGCAATCAGCGAAATTGCGAAGAAAAACGAAGATGGTGCTGCATAGTACCCATTTACACAAACATTATTAGGAGGAAAATAAAATGGCATCAGAAAAAGTAACCGCAATGGTTGAAGAAGTAAAAGCTCTTACGGTTTTAGAGCTTAATGAGTTGGTAAAAGCGCTTGAGGAAGAATTCGGCGTATCGGCGGCGGCTATGATAGCATCAGGTCCTGCGGCAGGTGGCGGCGCGGCGGCGGCTGAAGAAAAGACTGAGTTCGATGTAATGCTCATGAGCTTCGGCGAAGCAAAGATGAACGTTATTAAGGCTGTAAAAGACCTCTGCGGTCTTGGGCTTAAAGAAGCTAAAGACTTCGTTGAAGCGGCTCCGAAAGCTGTTAAAGAAGGTATTTCTAAGGCTGAAGCGGAAGAACTTAAAAAGAAGCTTGAAGAAGCCGGCGCAACTGTCGAACTTAAATAGGCTGATAAAAGCAATAAACCGCTCGTTCAAAAACGAGCGGTTTTGTGTTGCCTGTGATAGCGATTAATTTTGTTTGCTTTCAGAACTTAATCGGTATAATATTAATATAATCCTGAAGCGGTGCATCATTCATCGCGCAGTCGAGAATTTTCTTGCCGATGGGGTTAAGTTCCGGCTTATCGAATTTAGCTAATTCCTTCTTAAAGAACGCAGACAGGATTTTCGCGCCTTTGTCGTAGCCGTCAAGTCCGATTTCGGGCTGTTTTTCCGGCTGAAGGAACGCTTTAGGTACAAACTGACCATCAACCTTTAAGCTTCCGAGGCAGTAACCGAGCAGGTCACAGCGCGCTTTTGAAAGGTTATCGGGTTTGAATTTCGCACTTCCGCGCCTGGCTATATACTCACGTGCAATCCACTGCGGCATAAAACCGACCTTATAGCATCCGATGTGTTGGTTGGGCAGTAAAACATAGCGCGTGTTCGGCGTTGAAAGCACCTGTTCAAGCAACAGATTCGCCTGATTAACAACAGAACCGGTCAGGAAGTAACCGTATGAACCGATACCCTCGCTTGTCATGCCCTCGGTTTCAACTATGCTCGGATTGGCGTGTCCGCGCGGTGCGACCAAGCGCCAAAGCCAGCCGAGTGCGGGCGGCAGAATGTGCATAAGTCCCATGATTCCGTATGTGGGGCGTTCTCTGGTACACGGCGGCGTCCTTACGCCGAAGCTTCTTATGTCAACTTCAACAGGGTCGTTGACGATATTCGTAATCAGTCTGCGCGGCATAACAACACGCGGGTTGGGGCAGGGCTTGTTCGTATCTTCGTCAATTATATGCTCCCAAATCAAAACCGTGGAGTTAGGCTGAGCCTGCATACTCATGAATATCAGCGGTTCATCGGGCTGTATACAGGATTTTTCAAGATGCGGGTCGGTGCCGTATTCTTTTATATGGTCAACACGGACGAACCAACCGGCTTCAACGTCTTTGATTACAAGCTTTTTGCTGTCATTCTGCATTTTCGGATGACAAAGCGCCATATCGTCTGCAACGGGGTGCAATTCACACGGCTCTTCAACACGCAGAAAGAATTTTTCGTTAGTTTCAAGGTTCTGACCGACGAGCAGTCTTCCGTCCGGCTCACGGTGAACATGTTCGCTCATTTCACTCTTGCCGCCGCCCGACGCGCCTTCGTGCATCATGACGATTTCGTTGTCGTAAGGAGTCACGAGCTTAACTGCCGAGGTATGCACCGTTACCCAGCCTTCGCGCTCGCCAATATCAAGCAGGAAGCCGTAAATCCCTTTCTTGGCGCTCGGTCCGGGATAGAGGTTGTATGAAAGCAGTTCATACACTTCATCAAGGCGGTTATGTATAACAATCTGCTTGCCGTCGAAATGCGTGTGCCTGAAAGGCGGCGCAAGGTATATAATCACCTTGGGCTCAAAGATGCCTTCGTATTCGTTTATATTACAGAAATACTGTAAGTCTGCAAGCCCGCACGCAAAGAAGCCGGCGTTTTTCGGTGCGATTAAAGCCGCCGGATAGCCGTATTCACCTCCGCCCACTATAACAGGGACGAGGATTAGCTCCTGTTCTTTCAGCCATTCAAAGGTTTCCTTTCTTACAGGTTCAAAATCCCTGCCGAATCTTTCCTTGAACCTCGGTTTATCTGTGGGTTTATCATCGCCTATAATAAGGCAGTCCGGGTCTCTCCTACGCATATATACATCAGCGTAATTAACCACCGCGCCGTTCTTGCAGCGGGTAACTGTTGCTTCAACATACGGTTTCTCATGAACATAGTATCCGACTGTGAAGACATCGGAACCGCCCAGTGCCAGTTCAACTAATTCTGACCTGCTTTCGGGAATTGTGACCTCCTTGCAGTTAGCGAGAATATCTGCGGCGTCCGGTGTAAATTTAAATTTTTGCAGCTTTGACATTTATTTGTCCCCTTTCAAGTATAATTATTTCTATTATACCAAAAAAATAATGGCAAGTCAACAATTTAATCCTGCATTTTCAAGAAATTTCTCCTGAGCGCAAACAAAAACAACGCAATTAAATTCGGCGCCGCCATCAAGCCGTTAAAAATATCCGCCATGCCCCAAACGAATTCAAGCCTTGCTGTTGCGCCGATAAAACAGCAAAGTGTAAAAATAATCATGAAAGGTTTTATGAAGCGTTTCCCGAACAGGAATTCAACACAGACAGAGCCGAAAAGCGACCAGCCCGATGCCGTTGCAATCGCAAAAAGCGCAATACAGGCAGACAGAAACATATCGGCATAACTCCCGAACGCGCTCCCGAACGCCGCCGACGCAAATACCGAGCCGTCGCCGCCTATTATGTCTGCGCCGGTCACAAGTATAGCTAAAGCTGTCAGTACGCAGATTATTACAGTGTCGATGAAAACCGCTAAGGAAGCCCACATGCCTTGCTTTACAGCCGACTCTTCCGAGGACATGCAGTTTATTATCACGGTTGTGCCGAGTCCGGCTTCGTTTGCTTGTGTCAAGTAAAAACCAAAAAAATATTACCCAATTTTTCGAGAGAAAAATTAGGCAATGTGTACAAGTTATCCTTTTATAATATCTGCAAGCGAATACAGCGAAACATTTTTATTCTTCTCTAACCCTTTCGTAAACCCCGACTTTGAAAACAAGCTGTACATAATCTTTGCAGACTTCGCCGATGTGTATTTCCCAACTAACTTCTCATAATCGCCCTGCGTGACCTCTGAGCTTCTGAACTTACACTCGCCGAGCAGAATATTCTTTGCCGACTTATCTGCCGCCATAATATCAATCTCGGTTTCATAAGACACTCGCTTGGTTTTACCCGCTGTTGTGATTTCGGTGCGGTACGCCTTACCCCACCACCGACCAACCTTGCTCGCACGGAACGGCAGTCTGTCCTCACGGTTGAGCTTGCGGACAAATTCCCTGCATATATGTTCAAACACAGGCGCGGCGAATTCGTTCAACTGCGGACTGACAAAGTGTTTGTACACACCCTGCGAGTCACCTGCTTCTAAGTCCGACAAGTTCGTAAATACGAAAGCAAACCAAAAACGGAAAAAGTTATCATTTATGCGGTAAACTCCACGGGAAGACGATGCTTTTTCTTTGTCGCCGGATAGCATGGGAAATTCCCGCTCGACAATTTCAAGCTCGATGAGGTTCTTGATATACACGCTGATTTTTGCCTTGTCAATCTGTGTTTTGGTATAGATGTCGTTTAATTGCGTGTTTCCGAGTGCGATTGCTTCAATAATCGTGTTATACATCGCCGTTTCACGGAGTTCTTGCCTTAGCAAAAATTCTACCTCGCTGTACAGCACACAGCCTTTTCTAAGTGTGTTCTTAACGATGTTCTCGCCGAGCGACAGCTTTTGGTCAAACTGCCTTAGGTAGTGCGGAATCCCGCCTAAAATCGAATACGCAAGGACTTTTTCTTCGTAGGAATAGTTGGGGAAGAATTTAATCGCATCGTAAAACGGCATTTCGTTCATTTTATAAATCCCTGTAGCCCGCCCGTACAGCGGTTTTTCCTCGGAAAGCAGTTCTTTCTCGATAAAACTCATGGCACTACCGCATAAAATTAACATGATGTTTTCGTTTTTGAGCGTTTCGTCCCATAAATTTTGCAAAATCGAGGGAATAGACGGATTTCCCTTGCACATATACGGAAATTCGTCGATTATGAGCAGTTTCTTCCCGCCATTGGACGGCAGTTCTGTGATTGAACGGAACGCAGTTTCCCAATCGGCGAACACGTTGACGTACTTCGCTGCGGGGATTCCCGACGACAACACCCGCTCCGAGAATGTCTTGATTTGTTTTGCATCAGCGACTTCTCGGCATGAGTAGAACACATGGGGCTTGTCCTCGCAGAATTTGTGGAGTAGCTCGGTTTTTCCGACCCTACGCCGTCCGTAGAGTACGACTAACTGCCCTCCGCTTGCATTATACTTATCCTCGAAGAATTGCAATTCATTTTCACGACCTAAAAACATAAAAACACCTCTCGTTTCATCAAATCACGATTTGTCAAATCGTGATTTGATATTATTATAGTATATAATTTCTACTTTGTCAAGGGGGATTTTAAAACCTGCTTGTGGAATTTTAAGACCAATTATGACACAATTCTGTTTTCATCGACATAATTAAGTATAATTTCAATACGGTCGGAGGCAAAAACGTGAATCGAATCTATAAAAGCGTTCACGATTTCTTTGGAAAGTTCTTTTATTTCGAGCCGTTTATTATACTTTTCAATAAAGACGTTCTCTTGCATAGATTCTGTTTCTTTTGATTCAAGTTCGGTAATGGTGCCTGCATACGCCAAGATTTGTGCGTTGAGCTTTTCGTTCTTGCCTTGATACACTTCCCTCGAAATAGTGCCGATGTGTTGTTTTTCCCATAACGACAGCTTCTCGGATTCAATTTTTGAGATTAGCTTTTGTAGCGTTTTAATCTCGCCGTGTAAATTTTCAGACGACACAGAGTTTATCTGTGTTTTCTTATTATCGGCAAGCTGTATTTGCTGCCTAATCACAGTCAGCACGGTTTCGACTAAATCGCTTTCGCTGATACTATCCCTCGTGCAATCCAAACCGTCGATGTTTTTATGAGTAGTGCAACGATATACAACACCGCTTTTCAATTTCGAGCGGGTCAACGCTCTCCCGCAAGTCCCACAGAAGATTTTACGGTAAAACAGCAAGTTTTCGCCGAGGGGTTTGCTTGAAGAAGAAGTCGTTTTACCGCTCATAATCTCTTGCACACGGAAAAACTGCTCATCGGTGATGATTGCGGGGAACGCATCGGGGACGACAATCCATTCATCTTTCGGGGCAGTTCTGGTGGGCATTTTCCGCAGTTCTATACATTTGAATTTCCCGCAGATGTGCTTTCCGGTGTAGCGTTCGTCTTTGAGAATCCGCTTGATTGCCCCCGATTCCCACATATTAACCTTGCCGTTTTTACCCCAGTCACGTTTTGCGCCTCTTTCTTTCTGACGTGAGCTTGCGGTCGGAACACCATCTGCGTTCAGCTTTTTCGAGAGTTGCCGAGTAGACAAACCCTGCTCGTACAAATTAAAAATAAGCCGAACTGTTTCGGCGGCGGGTTCGTCGATTATGAGCTTGTGGCGATTGGCAGGGTCTTTACTGTACCCGAAGAAAGCATACGGCGCACAATTCTTACCACTAATGCTAAGTGTTCTTCTCGATGATTTTATTTTTTCAGATAAATCTTGACTGTACATTTCTGCAATGAGATTACGGAAAGCTATGTCAATTCCACTTGTTGCACCCTTGTGATTCCCGCTGTCATACACATCGTTAATGCTAATAAATCGGACATTCCAAGCAGGGAAAAGCTGTTCTAAGTAGTTCCCGACTTCGAGATAATTACGACCGAAACGGGATAAATCCTTTACAACAATACAATGGATTTTCCCACGCTCGGCTAAGTCAAGCACTTTTTGAATCCCCGGACGCTCGAAATTCGTGCCTGTCCGTCCGTCGTCAATCGCTTCCATGACCTCACAACCCTCGAATTCGGGCAGCTTCGATATAAAATCGTCAAGCAAAGCACGCTGATTACCTATGCTGTCGCTCTCGTGATTATCGCCGTCCTCGTTTGATACACGGAGGTATTTCATTACAATATACTTCATATTAAAAGCCGGACACCTCCGCTAATTTTATGACTTCCTCGTACTCGTCACGGAATTTGAATGTAATCGCTACCTTATTATAATCGCTGATTTCTACCCGCTCAACCATGGTTTGTGCTAATTCGGCGGTGAGTTCTTGTTCGCCTATGAATTTTGTGAAAGTCGTGAGCCATTTGTTCACCGTGGTTAGGTTCTTCTTATACTTTGCTTTTTCGGACTTTGCAAACTTCAAGCGGGTGTTGAGCCGTTCCGTGTCGGCGGTGTATTTCCCGACGGCGAATTGATATTCTTCTTTTGTGAGCTGTTTTGTGGCGTATTCTTCATAAATTGCTTGCCGTAGCGACGATATACGGCGTAACTCCCGCTCAATTGATTCAATCTCCGCTTCATAACCCGATAATCTGGACTTTTGGCTATTCTCACGGTTAATTTTCTTTTGAACCTCACGGATATTTGCAAACTTCTGTATTTCAATGCGAATAGCCATGTAAACGGCATCATACAAGTCTTTTTCATGAATGTACTTATGGGAGCAAGTCATAAGCTCATTGTGTGTCGGGCATTGATACGTCCGGTAAACCCTATTATAACGGCTGTCTACTTTCTTATACCTTATAAGTAACTTCCCGCAATCGGCACAGAATAGGAGGTCTTTCAACAACAAGTCCGGCTTGTTGTCGAGGTCTGCATATTTTCCTCTATTGTCTTTGGACTGTACCGAACGTGTTTCTATTATTGCGTTTGCACGGTCGAATAAATCTTGTGAAACAATCGGTTCGTGGGTATTATACACGATTGGAATAATTTCTTTACTGCTCCCTCCCTCAAACAACGCACCATTCTCTCGCCCTTGAACCATGTGACCGAGATAGACCTGCGAAGTCAGAATCCGCTTAATAATCTTGCTTGTCCATTCGTTATCGGCGTAATTCTGAGATTTGACAATACCTTTCAAGAGCCTGTATTTATTCGGCGGCGGGATTCTCATTTCGTTCAAGCGACGGCATATTTGAGCGTTACCAACTCCGTCGGCTTTCCATTCATACATTTGAACAACAATCGGGGCGGTTTCGTGGTCGATGACGAGCTTATTTTTATTATTCGGGTCTTTCAGATAACCGTACTTAGCATAAGAACCGATGAACGCTCCCTGTTTCTGTTTCATACGCAGAGCTGCACTCGACTTTCGGGAAATATCCTTTGCGTAAATATCGTTTATAAGGTTTTTAAGGTTCGTTGCGATTCGCTCATTACTTGAAAGGTTAAGACTGTCATAGTTATCATTGATGGCAATTAGACGAACACCGAGAAACGGCAGAATTTTTTCAAGATATTCGCCTGTTTCGATGTAGTTTCTGCCGAGCCTTGAAAGGTCTTTTATTATAATGCAATTAACTTTTCCCGACTTACATTTCCGTATAAGCTCATTCCATGCGGGTCGAGCGAAGTCAACACCCGATTCGCCGTTGTCGGTGAATACATCTTTTAATATAAGGTCGGGGCGTTCGGCGATATACCGCTCTAACATTTCACGCTGATTATAAATTGATTCTGATTCTTTTTTACCGCTATCCAATACTGAAAGGCGAACGTAAATCGCCGTGTTGTATGTTGCGGGAACGACTTCGGGAGCGATTTTAGCAAGGACTTCCGGCTTTCGACTAACTCGTGCCATTACGCCACCCCTTGTACTGCATTTAATAAACTTTCAAACTCATTCTGATAACGGAAAACTATTTCAATTCTGTTCTTCTCAAACACTTTCACACTGTCGATTAACTCAGCGACTATACGGCGTTCAAGGGTTTCGGCATTACAGACTGCCTTAAACCGCTCAATCCAGTTTTGATTTGGTTCGGCAGAATGGCTTGATTTGATTTGTGCGATTTCTTCTCGGAGCAGTTTTTCTGCAGTCCCCGCTTCGGCGATTTTAACGTCATAACTCGCTTTGAAATTATTAAAATCATCTTTTGAAATAACACCCTCCTTGAAATTTTCATAGAGCGATAAACGGAAATCCTCGTACTTTTTTATTTCGTCTTGTTTAGCTTCAAGCCGTGCGGTCAGCTTATTTATATTGCTTTGAACATACACGGAAGTATCTGCATAAGCGTACTCTTTTTCTATATCCAAGACTGCCACCGTGTGACAGCGTAAAGCGTTCAGCACGGCATCTTCACACGCAGTAAACGAAATTATATGCGTGGTGCAAACACTAATGTCAGCGCGGTGCCGAGAACATACATAATAGGGGTATTTCTTCCCGTTTTTTGTATTAGTTTTCCGTGCCATTGATGCACCGCAGTCCCCGCAGATAATTACACCCGATAACGGAAAAACCGCCGTGCCTTTCTTGACCGCACGGGTGTCTTGTTTCAAAAGTCTTTGCACGGTATTAAAGATTTCATGCTCGATGATTGCCTCATGTGCGTTTTCGTGTCGTATCCACTCTTCTTTCGGGACATCTACGCTCTCACGGACTTTATAATTCGGTTTTGTAGTTTTCCCCTGCTCTAATACCCCAGTGTAGACCGCGTTTTTTAATACTCTTAAAATCATTGTTGCTGCCCATTTAGAATTTTTATAGACTTTAAGTGACGTGCTGAGATTTAAACCGATACTTTTTTTATAATCCAACGGCGAAAGCACACCCGCTTTGTTCAGTTTGTCGGCTATGCTGTCGGCGTTTAGTCCTTCAAGTTTCCATCTAAAAATATCACGTACTACTTCTGCGGCGAAATCGTCAACAATGAGTTTATTTTTGTTATTTGGGTCTTTTATATAACCGTAGACGGCGAAACTGCCTATGAAATCGCCTTTTTTCATTTTCGCTCCAAACGCCGAGCGGATTTTCATACTGATGTCAGCACAATAGGCATCATTTACCATGTTCTTAAAAGGCACGATTATATTATTCATATAACCCTGTACTTTTGTGCTGTCATAAAAATCGTTCACGGCGATGAACCGAATACCAGTGCGAGGGAAAATCACTTGTATATATTTCCCCGCTTCAATGTAATTCCTACCGAACCTCGAAAAATCCTTAACGATTACGCAATTAACTATACCCGTATTTATATCGTTCATCATCTCGATAAATGCGGGTCGGTTGAAATCAACACCGGAATAACCATCATCAATACGAATTTTATTTATGGTTATATCGGGTATTGACTTCAAAAAGTCTAATATTAGCGCACGTTGGTTTCCTATGCTGTCGCTTTCTTCCTTATCGCCGTCCTCGTTTGACAGACGCAAGTATATATCGGCAATGTATTGTTTGTTTTCATTTAATTTGGACATAAAATAGCCCTCCTAATGTAGATTCTCAAAAAATCCGCTATCAGAAGGGGCATTATAATAAGTTGGTTCTGCGTTTATTTTACCGCTCCTGTTTTGTTCATTCAATGCTGCGGAACCGCTTTTCTCAAATTGGGAAAAGCTCTCACCGCATACGCATATAACTCTCCATTCGGTCGTCGATGGTCGCCGATGTGTCGGCGTAACTCAGCTTTACCGCTATTTTTCCGCACTTAAAACAATAAGGATTACCTAACTGCTCTGCGACTTGCGCCATTCTCTGAGCTTTCGGTAAATTCATGTTGACAGTTACTATGCTTGCATCTACAAGCGTTTCAAGGTCAACTGTGCATATATCTATGTTTTTCATTTCTTTAAGCATAGTAGCCTGTCCTCCTTCTTTTTTAATAGCTCCGTTTCAATTTTATGATATGTACTTTATATATATGCTGATAATAAAATGTAATTTATTTACACTGTCGGGGAACTTGCTTAATCGCCTCCCGATTTGCCCGGGCGATATACATCTGCTAAACTGAACACGTTCAATCTGCTGACCGTAAATGTATAACGGTATATTCAATTTGTACCTTTTATCTTTTCCGTGACATAAGTTTATCACAGGAATTAAAAGCTGTCAAAACAGCATGATTAGAGGTTTTGCACAAATACCTGTCTTTCGGATGTTGGCGATTAAAGGTAATTGTTGGTCGTTTGCCGTAACTAAAATGAGAAGTTTGTCGAATAATCTGAAAGTGTACAGTTTTCACAAAAATCGGGAAATAATTCATGTTTTTGAAAATAATTATGGGAGCAGTTTTTTAAAATCAATGATAACATTTAAGACTGCATGACAGGCGACATCTTTTTCAATTTCCTATGTATATCGCCCATCGAATTATATAAATTGGAAAACCGCCCCTTGCGGAGCGGTGAATATTGTAAATATATGATTCTAATTCTGTTTTCTTCTTTAAACAAGTGGCTTGATAATAAAGTAGTATAAATTTACCTTTATAATGCTCGACGGATTTTCAAGTTCATTCATGCCTTTGAATTGCATTGTTAGCCCTCTTCTCTAATCTTATCAACGCCATTATTTTTTATATGTTAATCTGCGTTTTTCAAATTGTTTAGCTCCAAAAATGAAACAATCATTATAATTTGAATTCTCAACAGATGTAATTGCAGAAATATAATCATTATAAAGCCATCTGCTATTATGATAACTGAAATGGGGGGTTTTTAATAACGAGACATATTTCTTTAAAATAGGAGTTATTTTTTGATTATATATTTTTGCTTGATTAAAATCATTTTTTGCTTTACATTTTATTAACCACGTTCTATAACTTGAAATATAAGTAATAATTCTATGCAAAGCACGTTCTAAATGAAACATCGAAGAATTTTTCTCTCCCGGGAAATGATATATAATTTCAGATTCGTGAATTTGCTCTTTTTCCAATCCCATTCTGCTAAACATTATGTCCTCAATTTTACTTAATTTTTGCAAACCGTCCTCAAAACTTTCATAAACAGAGTTTAATAGCTCTTCAAATTTAAAGGTTGCAGAGTTTAAATCACTTGGCAGGAGATTTGCTTCGCAAAATAGAGGTTTTGAAGAATTCAAAAAGCGCATAGAAAAAAACTCAAAGTGAGAGCAGATAAGATTTACATAAGCTCTCCCTGCACAAGTAATTGCAATTTTATGATTTTTTGGCTTTCCTTTTGTATTTTCATTTAAGCAATTGTTTGCTGTATCGAGAATTGCTTTTTTACTAACGAGTTCACCTTCCTCTAATTGGAGGGAGTCAAATGTAATTAGATGTCCCCATGTTTCCGAGTTTTTTAAATCGTACATTCCCCATAAAGCGTCAGTTATTAACTCAATAGTCTTTTCTCTTGATTCCCCAAATACTTTCTCGAATTTGCTTACTAATTGGGAAAATAAAACCATTCCTTCTGAATTGCCTTCAAGTTTACCAAAATGTTTAGGCATATGTTTAAATAGATAGAATAAAATGAGTCTAAATTTTGAATAATTTTCCGAAACACTATCTCCAAATGTTAAACCCAATTTTCCAAAATAACCATAAGTCCCATAATGCTTGTTGTTCTTGAAACTATCAAAAATTAATCTGTAAATGATTCCTCTCGCACCGTATTTAATACTGTCAAGAATATCGAATGGGAAACTGTCTTTCTCTATTTTTTCAAGAATGTCTGTATATTCCATTAATATATCTTTATTATCTGGATTAGAGCATACTTCGCAAAGGCATTTTACAAAACGAATATAATCGTTGTTAAAAATACCGACTAAATTATAATTGGCATATGGGTCGTCAATGATGTTTTTTATGAATTTAATGCTTCTTTCTGTTCTTGGAATAATCTTAAAAGAATCTATTGTAGATAAAACGTAATCACATTTTTTATTTAAAACTACACTCTTATCAATATCAGTTGATATGTCGTGATTGTCAGAAAAAAAGTTAAATATTCCTTTGAAATGGTCGCAAGTGACATTTGCAGTTGTGTCCCTCAAAAAGAATATACAACAATAATTCTCGTGAAAATTAAAGTCTGAAAAATCGTCGTGTTGCGCAATCACCGACATGATTTTCTCCATGTCAGTGATAAAGACATGATAATTGTCTATAAACATTTTGGTTGTAGTCGGATTGTCAATTGCATCCATGTTGTCAAATATATAAATAATTTTATCTATATCTTCACGATTTGACATTTTTATAATATCTAAGAGAAGAATTATAATAAGAAGATTCTGTGTGTTGTAATCATCAAGATGACTACATAATAATTCATCGAAAATTCCGTTATTTGCTTTAAATTTAGAAACACAAAAATTCATAAATTTTTTTGCTACATCGTTAATGTTGAACTCAACATTACTGTTTAAAATGTCATTTATGCTTATAATTTTATTATAGGTATAATCATAATTATATGGTTCAGTATTAGATATTGTTTTTCGCATTATATTTCTTATAACGTGAATTAATTTGTTCTCAATTGGACGCGGGCTGTCTAAATTCATATTTGTTTCAAAATTTAAATAGAAACACATTCCTGTTAAATCTGAATTTAATTCGTCTATGCACCTATTAAAGTAATCATGTTTCCCGACTTTACTCAATGTTAGCTTGTCGACATCGTTAAAGTATTCTTCAAACTCGCGAATTGTTTCATTTACAAATTCTGTATAATATAATTCATCTGCTTTCAAATGTGAATTATACCTTTTAAAAAATTCATCTTTGCTTATACGAGGAATTACTCTCTTGTTTTCTGCAATTTGTCTTATAAAATTAGCAAATGTAGTCTTTCCGCTACCACGGAAACCTGTAAAAAAAATCGAATTCTTGTTTTGGCTCTTTAAAACTTTACATATTGAACAAATTCTTTTATAAGTCAAAATACTTACAACATGAAATCTTGCGAAGAACAAATCGTCGGTAATTGTTTTGCTAAAATTTTTATTCGCTAAATGGTCGGGAAAAGGATTGCAAATTAAAAACATATCTAATTCATTTTTTCTTAGAATATCAATTAATTCGTCTTCCGATAAATAATTCTTTGCGTTAGTGTTTTTAATCTCCCCTAATTCATCTAATTCTAATTCGGGAAATTTAGCAGGGAATAAATGACTCAAAATGTTTGTCGGAATATCATCGCATTCAGAAATTGAACAAATACAATTTTGAACATTTCCAAAATCAATTAATAGCCCATTGTCCCTTAAAATTCTCAATAACACCTCGTTTTTTTGAAAGAGTTTTCTTAAATATTCAGTAAAATTTTCTTTATACTGAGAATAGTCATCTTCACTCAATAAAATATTAATTAATATTTTATTGTCTGCCATTACTACTTTTGTTTGCGAATGTAAATACCAATATAATTTATTCTCGTCTTTATGATAAAATTCAAATATTGCATCCTTTCTAACTCTTTTACCATCAATATCGAGTTCATCGCCTAAACGTAAAATAGCAGCTAAAAGTCTAACTCTGACACGCTCCCCGGTTTTAGGAAAATCCATACAATCTTCAATATTTAGTTTTGAGTGATACTGGCATATCGTACACACTATATTTAATTCATCCGCTTCTATTTCTCTTATTGCATGATGCAATGAAGAGTCTTTAAGATTTTTGTATGCTTCCAGTAAAAAAGTTGCTGTAATAAAATGATGGTGTTTTCTAAGTTCCTTCATGTTAGTAGGGGTCAATTCTAAATCGCTTTGAAAGTTTGATTCAAAGATTATATTATGCTTTTTCTCACAATTTTGTTTTACGGAAGGATACATTTTAAAGTCGCATTGCATACCTATATCGTGGAAAAGAACAGAAAGAATTAGCAAGTACAGTTCTTTCTGACTTAGAATACAATTATTGTTTTTCAAGAATCCCGGAAGTTCTAATATTTTATCAAGAACACGAATAGAATGGTCTCTTCCGTGGTCGGTATATTGTCTGATTAATGTGTCGCCATCCCACAAGTGATATAAAAATTCTTCGCATTTTAATATAATTTGCTTTTGTTTTTCGTTTAAAAAAACGAATAAATCATTATTGTTTTGTAATTTAGTTATGACTTCCATGTGATTTTTCTCCATTTCAAAATATTTTAGTTTAACTCATATCTTATACTCGTCATACTATCCCTGCGATTCCAAATACTTAAAATAATCCAAAGCAGAATCCCTCTGCTTCTCGTTCAAGTTCCGATACCGCACTACAAGCGACAGTTCATCGTTCGTCAAAGCATTACCCAAGTCAACGCTATACAGGAAGTCTAACGAAACACCGATTGCACGAGCGATGTCAATCACTTTTGCGGTTTCCGGCACATACTTCCCTAAAATATATCCGCTCAACGTAGACACGGGAATATCTAATTTGGCTGCAAGTTCGACTTGTGACATTTTCTTCAAGGAGAGAGCCTGCTTGATTCTATTCCCTAATTCCATCTTACTCACCCCCGATTTGTCGAACCGTGTCGATTCATAATACCTTCTTGTCGAAACATAGTGGTATTTTCGCCGTAATTCCTCTTGACAATTACGGCGAAATGGTTCATAATTATATACAGAACTTTGTAAAAAGAACAGGAATTATCAAAAAAGGGGTTGAAAAAATGCTAAATTTAATGTATTATTGTACTATCGGAGGCAGTACGGTCTGGGAACTTCCATACGGTCAAAACGAATCTCATCCCGACTGCGTAGCACTCAAACTTGCTCTGTTAGAGCGGATTTCAGAACTTTGCAATAAGGGCTTGACCGACTTTGTGGTGAATTGCGAGTACGGTATACCCATGTGGGCTGCGGAGGCTATTGTGGCGATTCGAGGTTTTCGAGAGAACCCTCCCCGGTTACATATCCTCGCTCCCCATGAAAACCAAGCCGTGAAATGGCACGATGACGTTCACGAACGCTATTATAACCTACACGCTACCGCCGATTCGGTAACTGTGCTGCGAACACAGTATACCGATGACTGTTACCAAGAAGCTGACCGTTTTATGCTCAATCATAGTGTTATGCTTCTGACAGACGGCGGCAACGAGGGATTGACAGAGTATGCCAAATCCAAGAACAAGTACATTGAGCAGGTTTCAATCACAACTCTCCGATAACTCGTCCGTCTATAAATACATGGATTTTCGACAGCGAAATTCTACAATATGTCGGTATTATTGGCATAATGCTATTGTAAATAGCAATCGGGGTAAAATATGGAATTTAAAAGAATACTTAAACGGCTGAGAGGGGACAAGTTCTTATCGCAAGTCGATTTAGCAAATAAACTCAACATCTCTCGGCAGCTTGTCACAGCCTTAGAAAACGGGAAATCCGCTCCAAGTGTCGCTACTTTGGTGGCATTAGCGGATTTTTTTGACGTGTCGGTCGATTTTCTTGTCGGACGCACCGAGAGGAAGCAAGTATCATTACCGAAAGAGTTCACAGATGAGGACTGCGACCTCGTTCGTGACTTCGCTCGTTTAATACACGAACGGAAAAATCGTAAATAAACCGCCACTGATAATAGCGATTCGCTAAACATATTAACATAATGTAGAATTTTGTCGCCTCCGAAACCATATATTAATAATTACGGTTTTCATTGCCGTAATTCCGTAACACAATTACGGCAATATTAAACTTTTGGAGGAATCAGTAAATGAAAAAGGTAATTACGGCAGTCTTGGCGGTGAGTATGTTATTATGCGGCTCACTAACGGTAACGGCAGGGGCATCGGTATCGGTGAACGACCCAATCATCGAGATTATTATTGATGACGGCAGTGGTGATATGGTAATCATGGCTTCACCGCATTTAACAGGGTGGTCACCTTTATTATCAAGAACCATGTATGGTGCAAGTATCAGCTTTAATGGCAATTACAGCGGAACAGCGGTCATTGAATTGCATAACACTTCCGGCAGAATTGCAAGTTTCTCCCATTCGTTCACAAATAGAAACAGCATCGCTCCTGTGACAAGCCGCACTACTGCTGCCGGAACATATAAAATCGTGATTAAAGTCACGATTAGCGGTACTACAACCGAGCGTGAATCAAGTTTTATTAACATCTAACAGTTAAAATTAACACTATAATATAACCAAGGGCGGGGGAATCCCGCCCATACTCTTTAAGAAGGGGGGGTGCTTAGAATGAAAATGAGCAATGCTCATCGTGATTTCGTCGATAAAATTTATCGAGGAGAATATTTAGATATTGTCAGAAACACAATAAAATTTGTAGCTCGCAATATCGACACGAACGACTTGAAAGACTGCGTTAGCGAAGTTTATATGATAGCGATGCAGAAACATGACATTGATAAGCACCCTAATATCAAGGGTTGGCTGACAGAAACTGCAAAGAACATAGCCAAAGATTATAAGAAAAGACAGGGAATCCAAATGAATAGACGAGCACCCTCATTTGAGGAGTCCGTTGACCCTGTAAGTCCCGAAGAACTCATCGAAAAACAGGAATCGGACGAAGAATTTCTCGATTTCTTGGAAGAAAAGCTGAAGCCGCAAGAGTTCGCTCTCTACAAATTAAAATTCAAACAGCACCGAACGAACGAGGAAATAGCGGAGAAAATAGGCATAAAAAAACATTCTGTTGATGTAAAAATAACTCGGCTGAACAAGAAATTAAGAAATATTTTAGAAAAACCCTAAAAAGTGTAGAATTATTGCCCCTAAAAACCATATATAAGTAAGCGGATAAATAATCTGCACCGAAAAATATTCAAGAAGGAGGTGAATATCAATGCAAGGCAAGTATAACAATCTGACAGCGTTAGAATTGCGAGAAATGTTCTTGGATAACACGTTAGATACGGACTTAATGGAACAAGATGATTTTGAAAAGCTGTTCGGCTACGAAATCGAACTTGGCGAACCGAGTGCCGATGTGATTTCCTTTTGTTCAAACGGTTTAAACGAATATGAATATTACGGCAAAGATATTCAAATGCCTCCTTTGAGCGACATTTACAAAGAACTTGAACGCAGAACTCGCCGAAACCGTGGCAGGGCTTTCGCAAAAGTGACACAAGTGGCAGCTTCGATTGTATTAGTCATCGCACTAACCGCATTGTTAGCACAGGGAGTTGCAATGGCATTAGGGTTTGACCTATTCGGGTATATATTTAATTGGTTTAGACCCGATACGGTCGAAATCACAAATATGGAGCAACAGCCTGATGGTTCGTTTGATTCACCACACCTCAATGCCACCACAACCGACACCGACCCCGCCGAGCCAGACGATGGCACGGAAATCGAAGATGAGTTTGTTTTCTTAGACTTCGAGCGGATTGAAGATATTGACGATGAGTGGTTGAGTAGAGTATCGCCATGGTTGGTGGAGCGGTATGAGTTTAGTAGTGGGGATTATATAAGTTTCTTTGGAGAGCAGAAGTTTGAAATATATTTCTTAGACGAAAACAACGACTTCATCTCGTTACTTATTCAAAATTTATCTATGCACTACGCAGAGATAGACGATGAAAAACTTGTAGAAAAAATAACGGTAAACGGCATAACGTTCAAAGTATTCAATAATATGGAAGATTTTCAGGTCGTTTGGGAGTTTGGTGAACATCTATATAGATTGAACACATTTTTGCCGATTGAAACGATGAAAGAGATTATACGGAATTATTATTAGAAAGAGGAAGTTGATATTTCTCGCTCTCTTGTTGATTTTTGGAGTGGGGTTTAGTATAATATGTGGAGGAATAAAAGTATGGATTATTACAAAGACCGAATTGGATATTGCCCTGTGCAAGACAAAAATTATAAAATCAAAGTGAGATTTTGCGGCATCAATACGATGGGAGCTCCATCGACACAGTATAAACCTATTTTAGATTATTGTGAGTATGCAATAGAGAATAAAGGTTGCTCTGAACGTCCGTGTCCGATACTTAAAAATGTAAAATTCCAAGATGATGAACCACAAGGAGTCAATATTATGTTTAAAAAATTGCCTAAAGAGTGTCATGAACTATTAAAGACATTAGTTAATTCAAAAAGTGCAGTCGGCACGGCGAGTGAATTATTTGACAATCTTTCTTCCCAAGAAGACGAGAGATTGCGTGGTAAATTCCGCAGATTAAAAGAAGAAGGATATATTGATACGGTTTGGGCAGATAATATTCCTTATAAAATTATCTTTCAGAATAAGGCATATACATACGAGGAAGATGAAGCAGAATACGAACGTCACTTTTCTTCTGCTGTTAATAACACGACCAATATTAATGCAACAAATGTACAAATGCAACAAAATACTATCGGTTCATCTCAAAATATGAGCATAGAACAGTTTGTTGATTTTGATAAAGCATTAGAGATTTTTAATCATGTTGTTCAGAACATCGACAACTTTAATTTATCAAACACAGATAAAGATAAACTTGTTGAAACCGTAACACAAGCTATATCGAAAGCAAAATCAAAAGAAGATGGTGAATTTATACAAAACGCTCTTTCAATTGTTCGTAATTTTCTTGTTGGTGTGTCGGGAAATTTAGCGGCTGCCGGTATATTACACATGATAACACAAATATTCTCTTAGCAGTATAAGGAAATCCGAAGCAATACAAATGATTAATGAATTTTCATCAGAGGTTATAAACGAAGTTGGCTTCTATGTTTACAGGCTCATCGACCCACGGAACGGCAACACGTTTATTTCGACAAAGGAAAAATGTTGGTTGAAAGCTCATAAAAAGCGAAAAATCCGCTTACCTAACTGAAAAGAAAAATGCCCGCTCAAACTTAAAAATAACAAAAACAACGACAACGGGCGGAAATATATGGCGAATCGGTCTACCGCTCAAAGTTATCACGCGTGATAACTTTTTTACGATAAAAGCCGCACTCCCATGAAAATGTTATCATCAGTTGTAATTTCCCGCTGCCTTGAATTTTTCTTTTCAGTTTTGTAATCCCCCGTAAAATGTCTACCTTTTTGAGTAATATATAGAGCCGTAAAATCACACCCTACCCCCTCAGTCATAAAAGAAAACTCATTAAAACCCGCTATACGATAGATATTATCAACGAATACACCTTTAATCCGGCGAACGGTCTTTTTCAATAATTCGCACTTCACCAAACCACCGATGAGCCGCACAACTTCCGACCGCTGACCCTTGTTAAACCCCATTTTCTCGCATAAATCGCTGTAACTATTCCACGATTTCTCGTACTCGAAGTGCCGTGATTTACACATAAATATATACATTACAAACATTTTCGCTGATACCCCGGTGTAACGGAAGATACAGCGAGGTACGAAGAAGTAACCGCTCCCCGGTAACGATTGAAGATGATATACGGTTGTTTTATACTTCATGCCGTTTCTTTCGATTATAACATTCTTGGTTAAACCGCATGAATACAGACGGAACACACTCGCCGACACAGTTTTCTCGGTAATTCCGCACATAATTGCTAATCGCTTCTGACCGACCCGAACACCGTCAAATTCCCGCCGTAGACTGCACAAAGCGGAATACACCGCAACATCAACCGCCGAAATTTCTCTCCGACGGTACCGCTCCATGACCTCGTTAGACATAACAAAGTAACTCAATCTGCCACGTTTCTTAAATTTGTGAGAGAACCGACGGTCACGCCGATTCTCCCCGCAAAACGAATAAATATAATTGCTTGATAAAATAGTTCTCATTTCTTTCTCCCTGTATAAATTGTCTGAGCCGGTTTTTCCGGTTCTTTTGGTTGCGTTTTAGGCGATTCTGTGAGTTTTACTCGATGTTCTTTTGTAGCTTCTTTTATAATCTTATCCACACGCTTTAATTCGCCCGAACCTGCATCTGCCGATTTCAAGCCGTTTTTGAGTAAATCTGACTGTCGCCGATGCTTTTCTGCTTCAACCAACGAATTTACATAAGTAGTCGCCATGACTTTATCTATAACGACGAGCATTTCGGAGGTTTTTCTGCGATTTATGCGTTCTTCATCCAACAAACTTTTTAATTCAAAGATTTCGGCTTCATCATCAGCTATAAGTTTAGTGATTCTCTTATAACTTGTTATAGTTATTTCATGCTTATCTAAAAGGTCTATATCAGCTTGATTTACCCCACCTTGTTCAAAATAACGAACACCCGCGTTATACAAATCTCTGAACAAGTTTAGTTCCACTTTCAGCTTATTGAATTTATCTTCAATTTCGGGTATGGATTTATTAAACCGCTCTAAATCGTTATGCAAATCAGTAATGGTTGCACCGGCATTGAGTTTTCTATTCAATTCCGAAAGCCGGTCAAGTTGCTCGCAATTCTCCCAACTAAACGGTTTACCCTTTCTGATTTTGTGCATAGGTAATAAACCCTTTACAAAAACAACAGTGTACTGTCTGATAGTTTTTCGGGTAATGCCTTCAAGAGAATCCTTGTTTTTGAGCGCATGGTATTTACTCAAATTGTCGTTCTCAAATTTATATTTGTCAAATAGCCTGTTGCGAATCGCCTGTTCAGAGTATTCCTCACCGAGCGACTTCAACCGAATATACTGACTACTATGCTTCGGCAAAAAGGAGATATATTTTCCGTGTTTGATTTTATAGTCTGAATCGCTTAACTTCCGCAAAACTTCATTAAAATCTTTCGATTGTAAAACGAACATATCAATCTTATCCCGTAAATCATCACGGAAAGATGTCGAAGGTGATTTGAACGTCTTTTCAATCTTACGGATTTCCTTGACGTAACACTCTTTCGCTTCAAGTCCGTTGTCCGTTTCGCGAAACGGGATTTGCAATCGTTCAAGTTCCGCAACCATAAACGACTGTTTATTTCGGTCGCTAAAATAAAATGATTTATAAGGTGAGTGTTCACGAGCTGTCGCTTTTTCTTTCTCGATTTCGAGCAGAGAATTCTCCCGCTTCAACCTATCGACGTTCTCGGCGTTGATTTCATTTCTCGGAACACCGATTTGCATAAGCTCACGCAGTCGCTTGGCGTCCTGTGATTCTTTATAATCCGGCACAGACTGGTGAGCGTAGTCAGCATCTTTAATATCTCGCTTGAAATTATAACGGCGTAATAATTCCTCCATCTCTGCTTTCTCGCTCTCTTGCCATAAATATAATTGATTCTGTGTTTGGCTCTTTGGCTTGAACCCCTGCTCGATTAGTGCAGCTTTCATCGACACACCTTTCGACAAGCCGTTCTTCCGACCCTCTGTATAGAACGGAATAAAGTTGATGTGGAGGTGAGGACTCGCTTCGTCCATGTGTAAATTTCCGGAAAATATGTGCAGATTTTTATTCCTCGCCTTGAACCCCCGCATATAATCGTCGAGCATCTTTTTCGCAATTTCGCCGTTCTCGCTCCCGACCCCCGCCGTTTTCATGTCGCCGAATTGAATCACTAATTCATAGAAGGCTTCCTCACGGCTACCCTCAAAAATATGTTCGTAATAATCGTGAATCCGCCGACACGGTTGTTTCTGTTTCGCATTATACGCATCCAACGCATCGCCGAAAAGCTCGTCATACGCTTCCCGCACATCTTGGTTTGCATAAATAATGTTGTCCTTGATTCTGGTCACGTCAACATTATCGGCGAAAAATTCCCGATTATTATGTTCGAGGTTCGCGCTCCCAGTGCTGACTTTTCCGAGCGTAAAGCTCATACTTAATGCACTCATGCCTGTATCTCCTTCCATTTTTCATAAATTTTCGTGCAGAGGGGATAATATGACCCAAAATCTGTTCTGCACGCCCCGTTGGGACTTGCAGAACAGACCGTTTCGTTCCACTCCACTTTTTGGGGTGGGGAAAATCCCCTGCACCCCTTATTGTTTCTCCGAAGTCGGGAGAATCCGAACCCCTCTTTGTGGCTGTGTCTTTTTATTCACACAGATTTTAGTGAAGAAATCCGCACTCGGATTCTCACGCAGGCTCGTATACATCACGAATAATTTCATAATCTGAACAACCTCCTTATCGAAGTAGTAGATTATAAACATATTATTTTCGGTGTTATCTTTTTCGATGAACCGACCGTATCTGTCAATCTGCTCTTTGAGTTTTATCGCTGTTTTACTGAACGTCGTTTCACCCGCTTCCTTTTCGCTTGCGATAAAAAACCGCAACATTGTATACAGCGAATTGAACAAGGCGGGTGAGAGGACGATTTTCTTGTTAGGTTTTTGATTCTTAGTCATTTCGGCTCATCTCTTTTTGTAAATTTTTGCGGCTTAATATCGGGAACGAAGTCTTTTACCTTATCGGGGACGGCGATTTTCATTTTTAATAAATCGTTCCAGTCCTTGACCCCCGCAGTTTCGAGCAGTCGGCTTTCGGGTCGCTTGAATTTGTTACTGCTCTCGAACCGCCTACCCTCATCATCGTTGCCAACGCATGACAAAACATTCACACCCTGCGACTGCATTATTTTCGGAGCGTTCGGTTTCAGCCCCGCCATCGAAATCAATGTTACACCCTGCATCTTTTCCGGTTTGCAAAAAACGTAAAAACTCATAAGGTCGATTGCCGACTCGAATAAATAAGCGGTTTTGGTTTTACCATCACTTGCAGGGCATGGCGTGAACATGAACACCGAATCGCCTGTCCCTACGACTACACCCTTGTACCTTTTATAAGAGTTCACCCCTTGAATTTCGCCACCGATTTCATTTCCGCTTTCGTCCCGATGAACGAACACGGCGTTCGGCGGTCTGCTGACTTGCGGGATTCCGTTTACGCTCGTGTTGATTCTCTCGGCAGATTGGTACAGCAATTTCTGATGAGCTAATTCCTCAACGATTGCGGGAGGGATTTTCCGCTCCTTGCAGAAATAAGCGAACACACGCCGCATATTCTCGCCTCTCTCCGGCATTTGCAATATCTTCTCCGGCTTTTCAACGGCGAGCTGTGGCGGGGAGGTGTGCAGAGGTGCGTATATTTTCGGATACTCGCTTGAACGCATGGTACTGATGTCCTTTCCGGTAAGCTCGTAGACTGCTTGATTGAAAGTTCGACCGCAGATTTTCACAAGGCAGTCGATGGAATTGTTACCGCCGACACCTCCATAATGGTAGTACCAACTGTTAGTGTTACGATTTATACAGAGTGTGGGAAATTCCTCGATATAAATCTCGTTTCCGAAGCGTTTCGTGGAATAATTGGACTTAATAAAATAATCGGCGAGATTTGCCTCCCTCGCCGACTGCACGATATAATCGAATTGTTGTTTGTTCATTTTTTGCTCCTTTTATAATTTAAGGCATAAAAAAACGCCGACTGCTTATGCAATCGACGTTTTCTTGTTTTAAGGTTTTGTGTAAGGGGCTAACACCCGCTCACGCATTACTTCACCGTCCGTGTAGTAATCCCTCGTAAATGTCCATTTTCTAAGTTTCTCAGAATCATACGGTCGAGGATTCGCTTGCTCATATTGTCGGTCTAACAAATCCTTATAATCCCGCGCGTACTTGTCCACCGACTCGGCTACCTCTATAAGAGTATCATTTTTCTTCAACTCACGGAACAGTTTTTTATGATTATTCTCCATAAAACTTAGCCACCGAGTACCATATACTCCAAGAGTTTCAATAGTAGTCATGCTTTCACTCCTTTCCACTCGGTCAGCAACCTGATAATCACCGCTTCCATCTGCTTCGGGGAATAACTCTGCGGGAAAAATCCGCTGAACCGTGTATTTTCCGGTGTTTTAGTCTGCTCCTTGACCTCGGCGAGTACGGATTCAATCATTTCTGATGTCAACATACCGTACTGTTTCATCTTTTTGAGCCGTACCGCCTGTGATAATGAGGGTTTAACTTGGTATTTCGTCATAAAATCGACGACTGCCGCCTGTTCTTTCCGTGACAGGTACGAAAGAGCCACGGCGGGATTAAACGCCAACTGCCGAGCATCAACCTTGTCCATAAGTGAGGGAACAAGCTCCGTCAGCCGAATTAGGCGGTAAATCTGATTTTTGCTTTCACCGGACTGCTCGACCATGACCTGCCACGAATACCCCTCTCTCTCACCGTAAGCGGACTTTAACGCTTCCATTTTGACCCGATAAGCCCACGCTTTCTCGCTGAACAACAGCTTGTCCCGCTGTTGCAAGTTGGAATCCACCATAGCGATTACCGCATTATTATCGTCCAATTCACGGACAATCACAGGCATTGCCGGGATTTCGGCGATTTCACAGGCTCTTTTCCGACGGTTCCCGCACAAGAGTTCGTAACCTCCTTCTTCTCGTTTTCTCGCCAATCCGGGTTCCCGAACGCCATACTGCCGAACACTTTCGACAAGAATTTTCATAGAATCATCGTCGTTGACTTGGAAGGGGTGAAAGTCCGGCGGGTGGAGTTCCTCCAATCGGATTTCTGTAATTTTTACGTCCATAGGCACTATTTCCTCCAAAAATTAAAATTAGAACCAACCCACAAACCCGCTTAAACACAGCGATTTATTGAGTTGGTTTAATTATACAATAGATTTTTGAAAATATCCCGCGCCGAAACCCCCAGCTCATACCTTTTAGCATCGCCGTTCCAAAAAGCCCGCCGCCCACAGCTCTAAGGTCAAACGCCTCGTATATAATACGCATAAGCGCGTCCGGGACAGCTGTGAAATTCATGGCGATTACAGCCAAACAGCCCGTTATATATATCACAGACAACGCGGGAATTACCTTTTCCGTGACCTGACCGAACATCACAGCTCCGCCGAAAACAAGAAGTCCCACAAGCGCTGTTCCCATCAAACCCGAAGTCCACAGCGGCACGCCGAAACCGCGTTCGAGCGAAACAGCAAGTGCGTTCATCTGCGTCATATTGCCCATGCCGAGGCTCGCTAATATGCAACAGAGTGCAAAGAATTTCGCCCAGCCGCTTCCGAACACTTTCCCGATATAAAAAAACGCCCCGCCGAAGCGTGTCCCGTCGGGCTTCACGCGGCGGAATTTCATGCCGATATAGGTTTCTGCGTATGCCGTTGCCATCCCGAAAAATGCCGACACTACCATCCAAAAGACGGCGCCTGCTCCTCCGAAAGCAATCGCCGTTCCGAGGGCTACTATGTTTCCGGTGCCGAGAGTTACGGCAAGGGTTGAGGTTAATGTTTGTAACGGCGAAAGACTCTTCCCGTCGGAAGTTCTGCTTCCGCCGAGAAGAGTCTTTTTTATTATGCGCGGCAGATTTAATTGAAAAAAGCCGAGTTTTACGCTCAGAAAAATCCCTGTACCAAGGAAAAGAAAAAGCGCGGGTATGCCCCAAATGAGCTTTTCATTCAAAAAGTCGATAAAATTAATAAACAGACACCGCCTGTCCTTTTTATACATTGTATTCGGAGGACGCGGAAAATAGTATAAAGGTTGACTTTCGGGCATTTTATTGTCTTCGTGCCCGGAGTGTGGGTTTAGAGCCGCGAAAATTTAAATTTAGGTTTTGAATTTATAACAATAAAAATTTACCTGAAACGTCTTACGAAACACTTGCAAAAGAAAGCAAAATGTGATATACTATGTGATACTGAAATTTTGATTATGGTGGTTAATATGAAAATTGCACTCTTTACTGAAACCTATCTCCCTGTAATAAACGGCGTGGTTACGCATGTCAAGACGCTCAAAGAAGGACTTGAAGAACTTGGGCATAAGGTCTTGATTGTCACAGCCGATTCAACCGTCAAAAAACACGAAATTGACGGTGATGTAATGTACTGCCCGGCTGTCCGAATCCGCAAGATTTATAATTACGACGTAGCCTCACCCCTAAGCGCAAAGCGGCTAAAGCACATCAGAGACTTCAACCCTGATATAATCCATATTCACAATGAATTCGGCATAGGTATGTCGGGTATACTCATCGCTAAAATATTAAAGATTCCGTTGGTTTATACCTTGCATACAATGTACGATGATTACGTTTATTATGTCGCGAACAAACATTCCGCAAAATTCGTCACGAGCTTAACGCATAATTACGCACGGGCTTTGGCGAGTGCATCGGCGGCTATTACGGGCCCGTCGAAAAAAGTCGAAGATTTTTTCAGGAAGTGCGGCGTAAAAAAGCATATCAACGTAATCCCCAACCCTGTCGAAGCAGACATTTTTGACCCCGCTCTTGTTGACCGGAATTATGCAAAGGAACTTCGCAGGCAGTTTGGATTTACTGATGAAGATACAGTCTTTTGTTTCTGCGGGCGGCTCGGAAAAGAGAAAAACATTTCGTGGCTTCTTAATGAATGGGCGCACCATGTTAAACCCGATGACAGGCTGAAACTGCTTATTATCGGGGACGGACCTTTTTACAATAAGCACGAGAGCGAAATCAGGGAATACGGTATTTCGGATTTGGCAGTTCTCGCAGGCAAGATTGAGCATGATTCTTTACCGCCTTATTATGCCGCCTGTGACGCTTATATAACCGCCTCTTTAAGCGACACCAACTCTATTTCAATGCTTGAGGGTATGGCGATGAAGCTTCCGGTACTGCATATACGCGATGAACTGAACGCCGGGCAGGTTGTGGACGGTGTAAACGGTTATAACTACAACAACGGAACCGAAATGTACGAACTGCTTAAAAAGCTTCGGGACATGCCCGCAGAAAAACTCGCCGAATTCGGTGAATCGGCGCGTAACTCCATTATTCACGCTAATTCCGCTAATATGGCGCGGGATATTCTCAATATTTATGAATCGGTCATCAGGGTTTACGCTTTTAAAAGGCGTAAACGCCGCCGGTTATTATAATAAAAATTATGAACAAAGTATTAAAACTACTGACAAGCAGAGCTTTTATCGTCAGTGCGCTGATGTTTATTGAAATCGTGCTAATCGCTTCCGTATTGATTTTTTTAGCTCATCTTTTCCTGCCGATTTTCTTTCTTTTTCTGCTGTCGAACATCATCATAGTCATAGGTATAATCAACCGAAACTATAATCCTATGTTTAAAATCGCGTGGCTTATTCCGGTGCTTGCGATTCCTGTTTGCGGCGCGTTGTTTTATATTATGTTCGGGCGAACCCGCCTTAACAGAAAAAACACCAAACGGCTCACCTTGGCATATAACAGCGCAGGCGGATTCCTTTCGGCGGACAACGAGCTTTTAACGCGCCTGGGTGCGAGAACCCCGCATATAGCAAGGGAGGCATTATATATTATGCAAAGCTCCCGCACAGATATATTTGAGTTTACCGAAACCGAGTACTTGTCCCCGGGGATTGCGTTCTTTGAAAAATTGGTTTCCGAACTTAAAAAGGCGAAAAACTTCATCTTCATTGAATATTTCATTATAAACGAAGGTGAAATGTGGGAAACAATCAAGCACATTCTCTCTGAAAAGCAGAACTGCGGCGTTGAAATCCGCGTCATGTACGATGATATGGGTTCTGCCATAAGCGGCGTTCCCCCGGCTTTTCAGCAGGATTTACGCAAACTCGGCTTTAATGTCGCAGTATTTAATCCGTACAAGCCGTCGCTCGACAAGTTTCTCAACTACCGCGACCACCGAAAAGTCTGTATAATCGACGGTAAAGTAGCTTTTACGGGGGGAATTAACATCGCGGACGAGTATATCGGTATTAACGACCGCTTCGGGCATTGGCAGGACAGCGGAATCATGCTTCGCGGCGATGCGGTAAACCGGATTACTGTCATGTATTTGCAAATGTGGACGTTCACAACGAACCAACCGCCGGAATACGAAGATTACATGGTCGATTTCCGCGCAAATCACGACGGATACGTTATACCTTTTTCGGACGAACCGCTGATTCAGGACCTCATATGCGAGAGCGCGTACATCAACATAATCGCAAACGCAACCAAGTACGTTTATATCTGTGCGCCTTATCTAATCATAGACCAAAACGTGTCCTCCGCGCTTATTCGTGCGGCGAAAAGCGGAATCGACATAAAAATCATAACCCCCGGCACCCCCGATAAAAAATTAGTCTACTATATGACGCAGTCGAATTACAGGGATTTAATTGCAGCGGGCGTTAATGTCTACGAGTTTACACCCGGCTTTATCCATAATAAAACCATAGTTTCCGATGATGAAAAGGCAATCGTCGGTACTGCCAACTTTGATTACCGCAGTTTTTATATGCACTTCGAGAACGGCGTGTGGCTTTACGGCTCGAAAGCTGTTATGCAGGCGAAAAGCTCTTTCGAGAATGCGCTCGCGCTCTCCCGTAAGGTTACAAGAGAGCAAATCGAGGAAACGCCGTTCGGGAGAAGACTGATGTGTTCGCTGTTAAAGGTGTTTGCGCCGTTGTTGTAGGTTGCGCTCAATATGAAAGGCGAAAGAAAGCCCCCGCAGTAGTATAAACATTATACGTAATAGGTAATTGCGAAATAAAAAGGAGTACGACATGACAAAGCGCGAAGCCGCAAAACCTGACCTCCCCGCTCTGCTTGAGCTTTACAAGCACCTGAATGCAGACCCGATTCCCGATAACAACGAGCGAATCACCGCAATTTGGGAGGAGATTTTAGCCGATAAAAATCATCGAATACTTTTAATTGAGGTCGAGGGAAAAGCAATCGCCACCTGTGTGCTTATAATTGTACCGAATTTAACGCGGGGAGCGCGCCCCTACGCTATAATTGAAAACGTTGTCACCCGCCCCGAAGCCCGAAGGAAAGGCTACGGCAAAGCGGTTTTGGATTACGCGAAAGAAATTGCCGCCGCCCATAACTGCTATAAAATCATGCTTATGACGGGCAGAAAAGACGAAGCCACCCTGCGCTTCTACGAAAACGCAGGTTATAACAGAACCGATAAGACGGCGTTCATTCAGTGGCTGTTATGAAATACAGAGCAGAAATAACCGCACGGGAACAGCTCTCGGAAGCTTTGGCAATTGATGTGTTCGAGCGTGTTTATGTGCCGATGGAGTTTTTAAACGCGAATACTTTCAATAAACGCGAAAAATACCGAATAATCGCCGTTCCGCCTGTATTTCTCGGCGGGAATGAGCCCGTCATTGCCCGGGAACTGCGAAATTTAAAACAAGCAGGTTTTGAAAGCGCGCTCGCGCATACCCTCGGGCATATCAAGTTAATCAAAAACGCGGGACTTACGCCGCATGGCGGCTTTCGCCTGAACATAACGAACAGCCTTTCCCTGAAGCAGTACGAAGATTCAGGGCTGACGGACGCGACTTTCTCGGTTGAGATGCCGTTAAAGCGTATGAATAAAATTAAACGCAATATTTACACGGGAATGATGGCGTTCGGGAAACTGCCTTTAATGCTTCTGCGCCGCTGTCCGGTCAGGGACGGCAAGCCTTGCGGAGACTCCGGCTGTAACGCGCTCACAGACAGGCTCGGAAACAAGCTCATTACTTTGTGCCGTTATGGCGAGGTTGAAATTCTAAACCCCGCTCCTCTTGTTCTCGGCGATAAAATTAATGATATAACCGCAGATTTCTGCACTCTTCGCTTTACGAACGAAAAAATCGCAGAAGTCTTACGTTTGTACGGGCAGGGCTTGCCTTACGAAGGCAAATTCACACGGGGATTATATTACAAGGGAGTAAGGTAGGGCGGGGAATATGAGAAAAGCAATAATTCACAAAAAGGAGAGCAATATGTTCGTAAAAATCAAAAAACTGAACAACGGCGCGCAGGCGCCTTTCCGCGCAACTTCCGGGAGTGCGGGAGCGGATTTGTGTGCGTGTTTAGAAGCGGATATTATCATAGAACATGGTGAGCGCCGCCTAATCCCCACGGGAATCGCGGCAGAAATTCCTGCAGGATACGGCGGATTTATGTTTGCACGAAGTTCTTTGGGTAAGCGCGGAGTTTCGCTTGCAAACGGAGTTGGTGTAATAGACTCGGATTACCGCGGAGAAATGCAGATGTTGCTTATTAATCATAGCGGCGAGCCTTATATCGTCAAGAACGGCGACAGAATTGCTCAGCTTGTGATTATGCCGGTATGCAATGCCGAATTTATCACAGACGGCGAGCTTTCACAAACCGAAAGAGGAGAGGGCGGATTTGGCTCTACAGGAAAAAAATAAAAAAATTAGCAAATTATTGTTGTAACATTGTAAAGTTCGTGTTATAATATATAGGCAATCATAAAAAAGCGAGGAAGAAAAATGTTTTCAAAAGACATCGGAATTGACTTAGGGACGGCTAACACATTAGTTTACATGAGAGGTAAGGGCGTAATTATCCGTGAGCCGAGCGTGGTGGCGGTAGACGTAAAGCACGACCGTGTGCGTTATGTCGGTCAGGAGGCTAAGGACGTCATAGGCAGAACCCCGGGTTCTATTATCGCGGTCAGACCGCTCAAGGACGGCGTAATCGCCGACTTCGACATGACGACGAGTATGCTTCAGGCTTTTATTAAGAAAGCCATGCGGGGACGCTCGTTTGCACGCCCCCGCGTCATCATCTGCATACCTTCCGGCGTTACGGCGGTGGAACGCCGGGCGGTTAAGGAAGCTACGCAGAACGCAGGCGCAAAGCGCGTTTCTATAATAGAGGAGCCTATGGCGGCGGCAATAGGCGCGGGGCTTCCTGTTGCCGAGCCGACCGGCAGTATGATAGTAGATATAGGCGGCGGCACCACCGAGGTTGCCGTTATATCGCTCGGCGGCATTGTCACCTCAAAGTCAGTCAGGGTCGCGGGCGACGAGTTCGATTCGGCAATTATCAACTATATCAAGAAAAAGTACAATCTCCTGATTGGTGAGCGCACGGCGGAAAATCTCAAAATAGGCATAGGCTCCGCATTCCCTCTTTCCGATAACGAGCCCGTAATGGATATAAAAGGTCGCAACCTCCTGAACGGCTTACCCGAAAACATCACGGTTACAAGCGAAGAAATCCGCGAAGCGCTTCACGAACCGCTTAGTCATGTTGTTGAAGCGGTCAAGGTTACGCTTGAAAAAACCCCGCCGGAGCTTTCGTCGGACATTATTGATATGGGAATCATGCTTGCGGGCGGCGGCGCAAACTTAAAAGGTTTAGACCTGCTGATTCACGCCGAAACGGGTATGCCCGTGAAAATAGCCGAGCGGCCTATTGACTGCGTAGCCGAGGGTACGGGAAAGGTACTCGAAAATATAGATAAATTAATCGATGTGCTTAACGAGGAAGATTCGAGGTATTAGACGACGAGTTTTTATAGCTTAATGAAAAAATTAAAGTTCAGGAAAAAATATTTTTTCTTAGCCGGAGGAGGTATCTTAGCCGGCGTGTTTTTGTTGATTGTTAAGGGTCAAAGCCTTACCGTTACAAGCTATACGATTGAAACCGAAAAGCTTGAAAATCCCGTCAGAATCGCACATATAACTGATTTACACAGCAACTTCTACGGCAAAAACCAAAAAAAATTAATTTTAAGGATAGATGAGCAAAATCCAGATATTATTGTAATGACAGGCGATATAGCCGACGACAGGGTAAAACATGACGGAACCATAAAACTGCTTGAGGGTATTGCGGACAGGTATCCGTGTTTTTATGTAAGCGGAAACCATGAAATGCGAAGCGGTGAATTCGACTCAATAAAAGAAATCTTTTTAGAATATGGCGTAGTTGTTTTAGAGGGTGAAAACACAGTCACCGAAATCAACGGGCAGTTTATTAATATCTGCGGTATTGACGACCCCGGAATAGGTAAGAAAAAACTTGAAAAGCAGATTGAAAGCGCATTTGCGGATATAGACGAAAGTTTATATACCATATTGTTGTTTCACAGACCCGAACATTTCCCGAAAATGGCTGAAAACCATTTCGACCTTATGCTGACAGGTCACGCGCACGGAGGGCAATGGCGTATACCGTACATATTAGAAGGCGTTTATTCGCCAAACCAAGGTTTATTCCCGAAATACACAAACGGCATATACACGCTAAATGACAGGACGATGTTAGTCAGCAGAGGATTGGGACGAATGTCGCCGCCTGTCAGGTTTTTTAACCCGCCGGAACTTGTAATCATTGATATTTTACCCAAATAAACACCGAAGGGAGCTGCGGAAACTGAAAGATTTCATCAAAAGCGTCAGATTTAAAATACTGCTTTGCGTTTTTGCACTGCTTTTCGGACTTATGCTTCACGCGGCGATGAGCGCAGGTATCGCCAACCTTCCCGAAACCGCGCTCAGAACAATAACCCGTCCTTTTTCGTTCGCGGCGACTTCAATTTCAAACTGGGTCGGCGGTACTCTTGATAAAATTATAAACGCCAATCAATACAAAGCCGAAAATGATGAACTCCGCCGCCGGCTTTCTGAAATGTACGCACAATTAATGGATAAAGAAGCTATTATAGATGAAAACGCACATCTTCATGAAATGCTCGGAATTATCGCCGAGCGCGAGGACTTGACGCTTTCTCTGCCGGCGGCGGTGATTGCGCGCGAGGCTATGAGCGTTTCGGGCAATTTTACTATTAACAGAGGCTCGAACCACGGCATAAAAACTAATGACCCCGTAATTACAAGCGTGGGGCTTATCGGTATAATTTCAGAAACCGCACCTACTTATTCAAGGGTAAGGACTGTTCTTTCAACCGAAATTAACATAGGCGTAAAAACTACGCCCGGCGGTATTGTGGGAATCATTGAAAATGATTTTTTATATTCCGCGGACAGAAAGTGCCTGATGAGGTATATTCAAACGGACAGCGGCATGAAAATCGGCGATATTGTGGTTACTTCGGGCGGGAGCATGTATCCGCCCGGACTTATCGTGGGCACTGTAACCGAAATCTTTCCCGATATAAGCGGGCTTTCCCTCCACGCTGTAATCGAGCCGACTGAAGATGTGCTGAGAGTCGCCGATGTATTCGTAATCACCTCGTTCGAGGGTCAGGGGGTGACACCATGATGCTTCCCGGTTTTGGCTTCGGGCGAAAGCGCAGGGCGGATAAGAAAGGCGTTTTGCGCTGGCTGTGCTACTTTTTTATTCTGTTGTTTTTTTATATGCTTATGAGCGGCGGCTTCTTTCCGCGATGGCAACCGATTTTTATTATTCCGTTTGCTATTGCCGTGAGCATGTTCGAGCGGGAATTCGGCAGCGCTCTTTTCGGCGCGTTTTGCGGGCTGATGATTGATACAGCGTGTGGGAATCTTTTCGGCATGTCGAGCGTGTGGCTTATGCCGTGCGCTTTAGCGGCTTCCCTGCTTATAATGCACCTCATACGTCTTAACTTCATCAATCATTTATGGATGGTGACCGGAACCTGCCTTATAATGGCGTTCATGGAATATTTTTTCAACCATCTTATATGGGATAAGCCCAACTCCGATATAATTTTATTAATGTATATTATACCATCGTACTTATCGGCGATTTTATTTTCACCCGCTGTATATTTTTTAGTAAGGGTGGTGTCGGTGAAATTCAGGGATAAGGAAAACGGACAGCTCCCGGAAATAGGGGATTCGGATAACGACGACTAATCCGTCCTGTTTTTTGTAATGAGAAAGCTGTTATTGCGTAAAGCAAGAATTCATGCACAGTTAAACGAAGAAGAGAACAAAGTTTGAAACGAAATGCAATTGAAACGGGGGAAATGTCGTTTTCGCTTCGTTGGTGAAGAAAGGACTTTATAAAAATATGAACCTGCCGAAATTACCCGGTGAAAAAAAGCTTGAAAAGCTTAATTTTATATTCAGATTTGCGGTATTAATCGCCGTAATGCTCGTTTTCGGTTTCTTGGGTCTTACACAGCTCATGAGAATCCAAATAGTTGACGGCGCGTATTACGTAAGTCTGACCGAGCGGAACTTCACGGCTAACCAGTCGATTCAGGCGGCAAGGGGACAGATTGTCGATTCCGAGGGCAGACTGCTCAACACTAATCAAACGGTATATAAAGTGATTGTTCAGCGGGCGTTTTTCCCGATTGGCGGAGAAAACGAGGTTTTAAGACAGACGCTCGCCATTCTGCGCGAACACGGCGAAACATGGATGGACAGTGTGCCTGTTTCCATGACTGCACCGTTTGAATTCTTAGATGTTAGCGAACGGGAGCTTGAAGAGTTCAAGCATAAGATTGGGGTTAATCTTGATGCAACCGTGGAAAACTGCATAAGAGCGCTGTTTGATAACTTCAACATCAGCGAGGAATACGGCGCGGAAACCGCACGGGCTGTCGCAGGTGTGCGTTATGAAATGAGATTGCGCGATTTCTCGTTCCATAACCGCTTTACCTTGGCTGAGGATATTTCCTTTGAAACCTTAGTCAGTCTTAAAGAACGAAGCATGAGTCTGCCCGGTATTGATATGGTTGAAGAACCGATGAGGGTTTATTTGGACGGCGGGGTCATGGCGCATACACGCGGCGTAATCGGACGTATTTCGGCAGAGGAGTTCAGCGAATTCGGGGAACACGGCTACAGCTTTAACGACACAATCGGCAAAACAGGAATCGAGTTTTCGATGGAAAGCATACTTCGCGGTGATAACGGCACACGCACTATTGTACGGAATTTGCAGGGAGTTGCAGTTTCCGATGAGGTAACGGTTTCCGCACGTCCCGGAAACAGCATCCGCCTAACCATAGACAGCCGCTTTCAGCAGGATTTGCAAATAATGTTGCAAAATCACATATACTGGCTCCGCACACTCGACCAAACCTGGAATAACGAAAGATTTAATTACCGCGGTTTAAACACAGAGGGCGGCGCGGTTGCCGTAATTGAGGTGAAAACCGGGAAAGTTCTCGGCTTGGCGTCTTATCCGACCTACGACTTAAATGATTATATCAATAGTTATGAAGCTGTTTTGAACGCCGAGCTTACCCCTCTGCTCAACCGTGCGGCGGCGGGATTGTACCGTCCGGGTTCAAGCTTTAAGCCCATCACGTCTGTCGCCGGACTTAATAACAATATAGTTAACCGCGGTTCTACCGTTCCTTGCGGCGGCACATACACCTTCTTCCCCGATTTTCATCCGCACTGCCACCTCAGAAGCGGACACGGCTCGCTGAATGTAGTCAACGCGCTCCGGCTCTCCTGCAACATCTACTACTATGACATAGGCAGGAGAATGGGCATAGATGCGTTAGTTGAAGCCACTCACGCCCTCGGAATCGGCGTAAACTTAGGGCTTGAAACCGGCGGTCCCGCCGGCAGAATGACCACGCCCGAGATTTACGAGCATCTGTTTGCCCGCCCGCTGACCGCCGGCGATACTGTTCAGGCGGCAATCGGACAGTCGGAAACGTTAGTGACCCCGCTGCACCTTGCTGTTTCGGCGGCGACAATCGCCAACCACGGCGTAAGATACAAGCCTTATTTGGTCGATTCTGTTTGGAATTACGACTTCACAGAGCTTGTTTATCAGACAGAGCCGCAAATAGTCAGCACATATGCAACCGACCGCCCTGATGTTTGGGAAGCGGTTCATGACGGCATGGTATCGGTAAGCGACTACATTGTCTGGCCTCTCGGAGGACCGTCGGAATTTTCTTTTCTGCCCTCGGTAGCGGCAACAAAAACCGGTACGGCTCAAGCCGTCAATGACACTTATAACTCAGTAATTATGGGCTATTATCCCGAGGATAATCCTGAAATCGCCTTTGCCGTTATACTTGAAAACAGCGAGTTCAGCCGCAACTTAGTCCGCAATATAATAGACTCGTACTTCTATGACGCATACGAGCCGGATATAAACGAGGACGGGCTGATTGCCTCCCCTTGGAAGCGTTGGGACGAAGAAAAACGGCTTAGTATTATGGGCGAGTAGCATTGTGCAATACCAACAAATATCCCTGCGTAAAATATAAGAATCTTACAAAATTTATAGTATACTTATAATATATTTCCTTTTGCTATTTAAAAACAAAAAGTTTTATGCTATAATTAAATCAAGACTTCTTAACTTTAAAATGATGAAAGCGAGAGCAGTATGAATATAGCGTTAATCGCTCACGACTCAAAAAAAGAATTAATGGTTCAGTTCTGCATAGCGTACAGCGGTATTCTGTCGCGGCACAGCCTTTGCGCCACGGGAACAACGGGAAAACTCGTGGGTGAAACCACGGGGTTGCAAATTCAAAAGTATTTAAGCGGTTCGCAGGGTGGCGCGGAGCAGATTATTGCGCGTATTTCCTGCAATGAAATTGATGTGCTTTTTTTCTTCCGCGACCCGATAAGCGCGAAGTCGAACGAACCTAACGACATAAACATACTTAGGGTATGCGATGTGCGCAATATCCCTGTCGCCACTAATATAGCCACGGGCGAGGCGCTTATACACGCGCTTGAACGCGGCGATTTGGACTGGAGGGAAATTGTCAAGGTGTAAAAAACCTTTGGTGTTTCCGATAAGTTCCGCACTATCGGCGGATAGTGCCGCCGTGCAGAATTAAGCGCGGCGTTTTTATGTTTAAATCAGCTTGACCTTTTTTTATGCAGTTTCGTGCAGTCAGCTGTTTTCTGCAAACAAGTGCAAATAAATCCATTTGCTGTCTTTAGCCGCGCCCCCTGTCCTATTCACCTCCCGCTCCTCATAAACATATAATATAGTTTATGACGGGAGCGGAAACTATGACAAACGCCGAAAAAACCAAAAAGAAACGCCTCGGCAGAAGGTTCATCATAACAGGGCTTTTACTGCTTGCTTTTGCGTTTTACGTAGACTTTCAGGTTCGCCCGCTTATTGAACGGGTCGCTGAATTTCAGTGCAGAAATGCGGCTGTCAGATTAATAAACGACGCGGTTTTGGCTGAGCTGAACAGCGAGATTTATAATTACGACAGTATAATTAACCTCGCTTTTGATTTAAACGGCGAAGTAAAATCAATCACGAGCAATATGAATACCATAAACCGTTTAAAAAGCCGCTCGGCGTTATTGATAAACGATGCAGTAGACGGGCTTCCGAAAATGGACATCGGTATTTCGCTCGGAACTGTTTCGGGAGTGGGTGTGCTTTACGGCAGGGGGCCGGTGATTCCTGTGCGCGTATTGCCCAAAGGTTACGCGAACGCTGTTCTAATCAGCGAATTTACATCAGCAGGAATAAATCAAACGCTTCATCGGATTATAATGGAGGTTGAAGTTGAAATAACCGCGGTTATACCCGGCTTCAGCCGGAGCATGATGGTTCGCACCAACTACATAGTGGCGGAAACCGTTATAGTCGGAGAAGTTCCGAATATGTATATGCAGGTGATTTCAGGTGACGGGCAGTTATTCAGCAGAATAGGAGAGGCAATCGCATGATGGAAATAAAAGGAAAATACGCAGAACTGTGCAAAAAAATCAATGAGTATAATTACGCTTATTATGTGCTTAATGACAGCCTTGTAAGCGATTTTGAATATGACGTGCTGATGCGTGAGATTGAAGAAATCGAGCGGGATTATCCCGGGCTTGAAGCTCCGGATTCCCCCACGAAGCGCGTAGGCGGACAAGCCGATACAACTTTCGAGAAGGTCGCGCATACGGTACAGATGGGGAGTTTGCAGGACTTGTTTTCGGAGGAGGAACTTCTTGACTTCGACAGGAAAATCAAGGCTGTTGTAAGTGAACCTGTTTATGTTGTCGAGCCGAAAATAGACGGCTTGTCGGTATCGCTTGAATACGAGAACGGTATTTTTATCCGAGGCTCAACCCGCGGCGACGGCTTCATCGGTGAAAATATTACAGAAAACCTGAAAACCATAAAGAGCGTACCTTTGAAACTGCGGCGGGAATTGCCGTACATTGAAGTACGCGGCGAGGTTTTCATGCCGCACGGGAGCTTTGCGAAGCTCATCGACGAGCAGACGGGCAGGGGCGAACAGCTTGCGAAAAATCCGCGCAACGCCGCTTCGGGCTCGCTTAGGCAGAAGAACAGCGCTGTTACGGCAAGCAGAGGTCTCGACATCTACGTTTTCAATATACAGCAGGTCACAGGCGCGGAAATTACGAGCCATAAGCAAAGCCTGGAACTTATGACAGAACTCGGTTTCAAGGTAATCGCAAATTGGCAGGCGTTTTCCGATATAGAAAACGTAGTCGCAAAAATCCGGGAAATCGGCGAAATGCGCGGGAGCTTCCCGCATGACATTGACGGTGCGGTCGTTAAAGTTAACGACTACGCGCATCAGCGGCTTCTCGGCGCAACTTCAAAATTCCCCAAGTGGGCGGCGGCGTTCAAGTACCCGCCCGAAGAAAAGGAAACCACGATTCTTGAAATAGAAGTTAACGTCGGCAGAACAGGCGCGCTGACGCCGCTTGCCGTATTCGAGCCGGTGAATTTGGCGGGAACTACGGTCAGCCGTGCCACACTGCACAATCAGGACAGAATTAACGCGCTGGGGTTAAATATAGGCGACAGAATCATCGTTCGTAAAGCGGGCGATATAATCCCCGAGGTTGTATCGGTGGTGTCGCATGCAGGCGGCGAGACGTTTAAAATCGCGGAAAACTGCCCTGTATGCGGAACAGGCACGGTTCGCGATGAAACCGAAGCTGTTACCCGCTGCCCGAACATCGGTTGCCCCGCGCAAATTCAAAGAAGCATAGAGCATTTCTGCTCACGGGGCGCGATGAATATTGATGGGTTAGGCGAGGCTGTGGCAGAGCTTCTGCTTGAACACAAACTCATCGAAAATGTCGCCGACTTGTATAAACTTACGCATGAACAACTTTTAACATTACCGAACTTCAAGGAAAAATCCGCTTCAAACTTAATCACCGCCATCAGTAATTCCAAAAGCAATGAGCCGGACAAGCTTGTTTATGCTCTCGGAATCCGCGGAATCGGCGAGCGTAACGCGACATTGCTTTGTGAGAAATTCGGCGGAGTAGAGGAAATAATGAGCGCGTCTATTGAAGAAATCGAAACAACCGAAAATTTTGGCGCGGTTTTAGCCAAGAGCATTTACGAAACCATGCGCGAGCCGCACATGAAAGATTTAATAAACGAACTGAAAAACAGCGGCGTTAATCTCATTTACACAAAAAAAGCCGAAAGCGCAAAGCTTTCGGGGCTTGTATTTGTTATAACAGGAACGCTTCCGGGCTTAAAGCGCGATGAAGCCAAGGCACTCATAACGGCAAACGGCGGGAAATGCTCCGATTCGGTTTCAAAGAAAACAAATTATGTGCTTGCGGGGGAAGAAGCAGGCAGTAAACTGACAAAAGCGCAAAACCTCGGCGTGAAAATAATAAACGAAGAAGAATTTAAGGCGCTTTTGGCAAACGACTGACCCTGCTGCTTACGGCACAAACCACTTCATAAGGAATCGTACCGAGCTTTTCGGCTATGTATTCTATGCTTGTTTCCTTAAAATCAGCCGAGTAGAGCAGAACTTCGTCTCCGGTTTTCACGCCTTCCGCTTGGCTTACATCAATCACAAGCTGGTCCATGCAAACCCGCCCCAAAACAGGGCAGAGCGTATTTTTAACCGCGACAAGCCCGCTGTTTGAATGTGCGCGTGAGTATCCGTCGGCATAACCCACAGGAACCACTGCGGCAAGCCGCTTATCCGGCGCCCTGTAAGTTCTGCCGTAGCTGACGTAATCGCCCGCTTCGAGCGTTCGGAGTTGGTGAATAACGGATTTAAGCGACATAACGGGCGATAGCTTTATTGGCGGCGGGAACCTCGGGTCCGGTGAAAGCCCGTATAAAATCAACCCCGCACGTACATAATCAGCTTCAAAGTTTTCATGAAAAAGCACACCGCCGCTGTTTTGCGAGTGTACTTTTAATCCTTTACCCCCGGCAAAGGAGAGAAATTTCTCTTGTTGGTTCTGTGTGAAAGCGATATCGTTTTCATCAAGGCTGTCAGCGCAGGGGAAGTGGGTGTAAACAGCTTCACAGTTCAGCCCCGGAAGCGCCAGAATTTCCTCAAGTTCGTTCTCCGTGTTGATTCCGACGCGGTTCATGCCGGTGTTGAGCTTGATATGTACGCGACATTTCGTATTAGCGGAAGATGTAAGCGCGCTTAGTTCTCTCGCGTATTCAATCCCGCCGACCGTAAGAACAAAGTTGCTTTCGGCTGCTTCTTTAAGACGCTTTGTTTCGGTAAATCCGAAAATTAAAATATCGCTGTCCGGGACATATTTTTTTATATGCACAGCTTCATCAACGCAAGAAACAGCGAAATTACGAACATTCAACTTCCGCAGTTCTGTACATATTAAATTATCACCGTGACCGTAGGCGTTGGCTTTGACGACAGCGATTATTTCTTTATTCGGCGCAATCCGGCGTATTTCCGCAACGTTGCCGGCAAGCGCTTTCAGGTCAACTTCGACCCATGTTCTTTCATGGAAGCCCATAATATACCTCAATTTTTATATTGTATTTTCTAATAATATGTGGTAAAATAATAACATAACACGTTTAGTATACACTTTTTTGCAGGAATTTGCAATAGCCTTTTGGAGGAAAGCAATGTCGCTAAAAAAATCAATAAGAAAAAGAAGCAACTGGTACATTTACCTCTTGACTTTTATGATAATGTCTTTAATTTGCACTTTTGTCGTGTATAATATGTGGGACTTTCTTTTTCCTGCGAAGAATCTGCCGTCGATGGCGAGTACGTCGGGAGATTTTCTGCCGGATGCGTCTTTCAACACAACTTTTTTGCTTATGTTATCGGAAAACAAAGGTTCTGTTCCCGAATATTATATGCTTTTAAATTATCGGCCGCGTGACGAGGTAATCGTGCTCGTACCCATAAAAAAGAACCTCTATGCCGAGGTGGGCAACGTAAGGGGGGCGCTGACCGAGCATTATGTTCAGGGCGGTGCGGGCGGCGTGATTCTTGCGCTCAGGAATTCGATTGGCGTGGGTGCGGAGCGCTATATAAAGTTCGATAAAGACTCTTTCATAGGTTTTTTTGACGAGGCGGGCAATACTCCCGTTAATATCCCCTATGACCTGCGTGGCGGCATAATAGAGTTCTTCGCGGGCTCGCATGAGCTTACAGGCGAAGAACTGTACAATTACATAACCTTCCACGAGTATAATCAGGGTGAAGATTACCGCTTCATGATTCACGGACTGGCAGTTTCAAACTTCATAAACAAAAACAGCAATAATCTCTTAGTGTCGCAGATGCAAATACTGTTCAGCCGGATTTTAAACACCACCGACACTAATCTTGAATTCGCGGATTTCCTGAGAAATCAGCAGGCTTATCTTTTCACAACCCAAAACAGCTTCAATATCGCCGATTATTATATTCCAACCGGAAACACGGACGAGAACGGCAACTTTATCATCGCAGAAACTGCCGCAGCGACGATTCGGGACAGATTCGGAATGAGCGGTGAGCAAATAAACTAAAACAACGCCGCTCGAACAGCGGCGTACGTTTTCTTTTTATCAGTGGCGCGGGTTTTTATGTACGAACTCAATGGCATTAAGAACCGCCACATCTATGTCAAGCACGTTCTGCCTAACCATCTGTTGGTCTATTTTTGAGAAAAGCTCACCCTTTGTAGTACTTACATATTTCGGCGGAAGTTTGTTTAGGGCAATGCATTTAATATCTTCCATGCACTGCTCACATTTGCAATAATCATCTGTTTTCATGCGTTCTTCCATGCGGACTTCAACCATTTTTTCCATCATATTAATAAAAGCCATAAATAACGCTCCCCCTTTATACGTTAATTTTACACCTTTTTAAGGGGTTTGTCAACATAAATTTATTTATATCCACGCTATAAGTCAAGAATTTTTTCATAAAGCGGTGCTTTCGTACACACACACCCTGTTCTTACCCGCCGCCTTCGCATTATAAAGTGCTTTATCAGCCCCTTCTATGAAGTCGTTCATCGATTGCTCATTATCGGGGACAAGCGTGTTTATGCCTACGCTTACCGTAACTGTTTCGGCTTCACTGTCAGCGCAGGAAATCACGGTGCCTTTAATGTTCCCTCGAATCAGTTCGGCAACTTCCATTGCGCCCGCCTCCGAAGTTGCCGGTAAAAGCACAACGAATTCCTCTCCGCCCCATCGTGCGGTAAAATCATTTGAGCGCCTAAGTGATTGTAAAATAGTTTTGGCTATGAATTGTAAGGCGACATCTCCCTGCAAGTGACCGAATCTGTCGTTATAATGCTTAAAATTATCAACGTCTATTATAAAAATAGAAAGCGGGATTTTATTTCTTTTTGCGTGGTTCCATTCAAGGCTCATCCGATAATCAAAGTTTCGCCTGTTAGGTACGCTCGTGAGCTGGTCTGTCATGCTCAACTGCCTTATCATTTTAATTTGGTTTTGTATCTGAATCTGATTGTTAACCCTAAGTTTGATAATCGCAGGTCTGAACGGCTTGCTGATATAATCAGCCGCGCCCACCCTAAGACCTTTTTCCTCCTCATCGCTGTTTGCAAGCCCCGTTACAAATATAACGGGGATGTCGCAGGTTTCGTCATAACTTTTCAATGCCGCAAGCACCTCATACCCATCCATATCAGGCATGAGAATATCTAACAGTATGACGTCCGGTGAATGTTCTTTCGCGACCTCGATGGCGCCTGTGCCGTTCTTTGCCGCGTACACTGTATATTCGGGACTTAATATCAATGTCAGCGCCATGATATTAGCTCTTTCATCGTCAACAATCAGTACGCTGTTTTTTTTGTCTTCCATCATGAAATGTCCATCCTTTTCTTTAGTTTATCCAGAGCCTGCATTGCTTTTTTAAATTCAAAATCCTCAACATAACCTATCAGCTCTTCCGCCTCGGGAACGGCGCTGAGTTGGTCAAGCAACATCATACATTCGGGATTATTGCTCGCCAGCATTGTTTCAAGCCGCCCGAGTAAATCCCGTACCGCGCCCGGTTCCGAACTGCCGGATTTACCCTCTTTTCCAAACTCGGAGAGCAGGGGCTTCAACTCTGCGAGAACCAGTTTCAATTCAGCGTCAAGAGCGGCGATATGCTTTTCACTCAAGCGGTTTTCGCCGCCTTTTAACATGTCCTCCGCCGTCCCCGCCGCTTGCTGAAGCCGATGCTTTCCGATTTGCCCCGCGTTGCTTTTAAGGGTATGCACAAGCCTGTGCGCCATTCTGATATCGCCCGATTCAACGTTTTCCATTATTTCTTTAAGTTTGGTTTGATTGTTTTTAACGAAGTTAAGCTTCAGATACTTCTGCATCTTTTCATCGTCCGATTCTTGTCGGCGCTTATCGGTGTCGGTCAGTTTAACCACGGGAATGTACTTGGTTAAGCACTTCCACAGTTCCTGTGATTTGAACGGCTTGCCTATATAATCAAGTATGCCGTTCTTTTTATAAAGTTCAAGGTCGTTGGACATAATATTCGCTGTCATCGCGACTATAGGCGTTTTGCAACCTAAGGCAACGATTTTAGCTGCGGCTTCCATGCCGTCCATTACCGGCATGTGTATATCCATGAAAATCAAAGCAAAGGGCTGAACCCCGTCGCTCATACGCTTTTGAATTATTTCCGTACCTTCTTTTCCGTTAGTGGCTACCACTGATTTTAACCCCACTCGTGTAAGATGACCGCAGATTACCTGCTGATTCATAGAATTATCTTCGCAGACCAAAACTTCCCCCTCGAATTCAGGCTTTTTCATTTCGTCAATTACGATGCTTTCAACCGGCAGCTCCACAGCTTCATTGATGGTTTCAAACGTCAGGTCAAACGAGAACTTACTGCCGATGCCGGGAGTGCTTTCCACCAAAAGCTTGCCGCCCATCATTTCTATGATGTTCTTAGTTATGGACAAACCGAGCCCCGTGCCGCCGAACTTGCGGGTAATGCTGTTATCTGCCTGTAAAAACGGCTCGAATATATTTGAAATCTGTTCCGAAGTCATGCCTATTCCGCTGTCTTTTATTTCAAAATGTATATTCACGCTGTTTGTATCCAAACTGTTCACGGACGCCAAAAGCTTTACCGTGCCGATGTTCGTAAATTTAACTGCGTTAGAAAGCATATTAGTCAGCGCCTGACGCAGTTTTATCGGGTCGCCGAGAAGCCGCTTGCCTATTGACGGCTCGGCGTAACAATACAGTGCGATTCCTTTTTCGGTTGTCTTAGGCATAATAGCCGCCTGGCAATGTGTAAAGATGTCGTGTAGATTGAAAGGTATATGCTCAAGCACCATCTTGCCCGATTCGATTTTAGAAATGTCAAGAATATTATTTATTATGTGCAAAAGCAATTCGCCGTTATCCATGATTTTACCGATATAATCGTTGGTTTCGAGCGAAATGTCGCCGTCTAAGGCAAGCTCCGAAAACCCTATGATGCTATTAAGCGGCGTCCTTATTTCATGGCTCATGTTGGCTAAGAAAATAGATTTCGCAAGGTTTGCGGCTTCCGCCGCTCTAAGTGCGCTCCTCAGGTCTTCCTGCGCCCGGTTCATTTCCTCAAGGTGCGCCGTCTGTTCCCTTAAATCCCGTATATAGCTTACGATTAAATAATTATCTTTATACTTCATGCGAACGAGCATAACTTCACAAGGGATAATCTCGCCGTTTTTGTTTTTGTGAGTCCATTCAAATTTAACATAACCTTCATCAAACGCTTTTTTAACCCAATACATCGTCATTTCTCTGCTTGGTTTACTGTTTTTTTGGAACTTTGGCGACAGCAAGAAAAACTCTTTTCTGTATTCTTCTTCGGAGCTCATTCCGAATAAATTTAAGGTTTCGGGGTTACAGCTTATGAAATTGAAGTCTTCATCCCATAAACTGCTGCTCATCGGTAAAGCGTCAAGCATGAGCTTCAGGCGCACGTCCGCTTCACGCATTTTATTAACGGCTTCCTTAGCTTCGGTAATGTCCTCGCACTGCTCAATGAACACCTTTGTGCCGTCCGGCCAGTCGATGAGGCGGCTTATGATTTTAAAATGCCTGCACAATGCCGAGTTGTAAAACTCCCACTGATACGGTTTACCCTCTTTGAATTCCGGGTCATTCTTAGGGCAGAAAGAGCATCTGCCGGTTGCGCCCGGCGCAAAAACCTTCCAACATTCCTTACCCACAACATCTTCATCAAAACCGAGCCCTTTAATCATAGTTTCGTTTATAAACGTGATTATATCCGATTCAAGCTCGGTTATTACAATCATGGTATCCATTGATTGCAAAAGCCGTTCCATATTGTCAAGCTGAACGGTTTTTGCGGTTAATTCCTGAAGTGTGCGCGAATAACGGCCGGAAGCAAATACAAACGCCCCCATTATAATTATGCAGAAAATCGTCACGATAAAAATCCAGAAATTCATATCGCGGCGGCTTTCAATAACCGAATCAACCTGCACTCCGGTAAACATCATGCCCACTATTTCGTCCTCAAATATAAGCGGCGAATACTGAGCGGCGTATGTATGACCGTATATCTCGAACATTCCGGTATAACTGCCGGCTTTTTGATTAAAAATAGTGTCTACGGCTTCTTCGCTAATAATATGATAACCTTCCGAATTTTTGATTGTTGTGGCGGTTCGCGTAGTACCTATAAAAAGCGAGGCATCGCAACCCGTTCTGTCTTTGAATGTGTTTAAGTGCCTGCTGTCCGTAATATCAAAATTACAATTAACAATTGCAATTATGTTGCCGTCATTATCGAAAACGGGGGCGGATGCATTAATAGCAAGCCTGCGGTCGGGGCTTTTGCTGTCGGGGATAAACGACATACCGCTTGCGTTCTTCTCGGTTTCAAGCACAATCGCAACTTCTCTTTGCCCGGAAACATCATCGCCCCTTTCATCGTTATAGGAGCGGGCAATAATAATTCCGTCTTTATCGGTAACACTCAAAAAATCAATGCTGTCTGTAAAGTCTTTCATGAATGACTGTATAACCTCATGGTCGCCGCCCTGAATAGCCTCCCTGAACAGTGCGCGGGTTGAGATTGCGTCCGCCCACTGTGCGGCGCGCTCCTCAAGTTCCTGAAAGAAGCCCTGCAATCCGGTTTTTGCCGCAACGGCACGCTCCATAGTCAGCTCGTTGACAATGTGGCTTGTCACGTTCTGAGTTATGAGGATAATTGCTATGAGCGCAAAGATAAACACTAATGTCAGAACAAAGAACAATTTGCTGTTTCCCCTTTTAGTCAGCATTGATGCTTCCTCCTCCGGCTTTATTACTGTATAATTCTAAGTTTCGGATAATCGTTTTCAGGCATGAACCAAATGTTTGTAAAATCCCACCCCTCAAAGGTTATAATGTTTTGCATTTCGGCGGTGGGTTTTCCGGTGACACCGTCTAAAAAACTCCATGCATCGGAACTTTCCGAGTCATAGTAGCAGTTTTTCACGATGCCGTTATATGACGGAATAAATCCGTTTATTTTTGCTTTACCCGTCGAGTAGCAGTTTTCTATTCTGCTTTCCTCACTCTGTCCCCCCGCAAAGCCGCCGTAATAAAAAAAACCGACACCGCTGATAACATCTCCCGTAGAATAGCAGTCTGTAATAATCCCTGTGGTTTGGTACCCGACGAATCCCCCGCTAAATGAGCAGGAATTCATCGTAACATCTCCCGCCGCGAAAGAGCTTCTTATCGTCCCGCTTGAATATCCGACAAACCCGCCGAGTAAGCAATAACAAAAAATCTCGTCTGCGCATGTAACATTCCCTGTCGAAAAACTGCCGCTTATTTCCGTGCCTTCGTTAAGTACACCGATAAATCCGCCCAAATAATCCGTGCCGCTTACATCGGCGGAAGAACTGCTGTTTCTAATTTCAATGTTTTCGCCGACCGACCTGCCGATTAAACCGCCCATGTTGCTTATCAGGGTTTCCTGTATTATTACGCTCCCTGTTGAATGGCAGTTAATCACAACGGTATTCTCTCTCAAAAGCCCGATTAGTCCTCCGCTGTTTATTGTCGCGTCCTGTGTCCTTATAGTTATGTCGGCATCCGCATAGCTGTTTGACACAACGCCATCGTATACAACGCCGACTAAACCCCCGATGTGGAAAAAACGTCCGTTGCTTGCGATTATATTAACACTCCCTCGTGCAAAAGAATTGTCAATAATATTTTCTCCTTCTGCCCATCCGACCAATATACCGAGCGCGCCGTTAAATTCGTCATCAATAATAAACTCTTCAGCGATTACTATACAGCTTTGAATTATTCCTCCCGTCATATTACCCGCGAGCGCGCCGATACCATGTCTTGCAACAATTTTTTCAGTACTCACATTTAACCTGAATACACTTGCATTTTGCAAAGAACCAAACAATCCCCCGTATGCTTCGCTCGGACGATTGAGCCACAGTCCGCTGACAGTATATCCTGCGCCGTCGAAAACGCCGCCGAATCCTCTGTTTCCATCAAAGCTGCCAATCGGTTTCCAGCCTGCGCCGTCATTATACCCCGCGCTTCCCGGCGAGAGATACCCGGTCATGTCAATATCGTTCATGAGGAGAAAGTGTTTTTCGCGGTAAGTAGAGCCGTTGTTAACTTTTTCGGCTATTTCTGCCAAATCCTCTGCGGTTCTGATTAGAAACGGCGTTTGAACTTCACCGTCGCCGTCAAGGTTTAATTCCTCGTATATCGGGCTTTCATCATCCATAAACTCGCGCATATACGGCACGTAAACAAGCCATAAATACAGCGCGACGACACTTCCCGCCGCTAATATGACAAGCAGTACAATAAGCCTCGGCGTTAATATTTTCCGAGCGCCCGCCTCTTCCATTCGTACCACCTGCTTTCCCTTAAATTTTATTTTAACACATTATGCAAATAAAAGCAAGTAGGGCAGATTCTTTCAAATCCGCCCCGTTTATATGTTCCGCTGTCAGCTAAAGAGAAATTCCCACGGATTAACAGCAACATCGTTTTCGTGTACCTCAAAGTGCAAATGCGTGTGGTCTGCCATGCCGGTCATACCAACGTGCGCGATAACTTCTCCTTGCGTAACTGACTGACCCTCGCTTACAAGCAATTCTTTGCAGTGAGCATAAAGCGTTTTAATTCCATCGCCGTGGTCGATAATAACGGTTAAGCCGTAACCGCTGTGCCAACCCGCGAGAATCACCCCGCCGCCCGCGCTCGCATATACAGGCGTACCCTCCGGCGCTTCAAAATCAAGTCCCGTATGCCCGTGATAGCCGCCGTTCCAATGCCCGAATTCGCTTATTAAATATTCCCCGGATAAAGGGTAGATGAAAGCAAGGGTAAATTGCGCGGACGATTCGGAAGGCTCGGGTAGCTCGTGCGGTGTAAGGGTTGCGGGCGGTTCGGAAGCTTCGTGTGGCTGTTCGGATAACGCGGGTAACTCCCCGCTGTCCTCTCTCGTAACCATAGGCATAATTAAAATCGTCGCCGCGATTACCAAACACGCCGCCGTCGTCAGCGGCATAAACTTCAAAAAGCTCGGCGCCTGTTTTTCACGCCGCTGTGTTATTTTAGCGCACAATGAACTTATCATCCGCTCGTCCGGCTCTGTCTGCTCCTGCATATTTCTGAAAAATTCTTTATTCATAGAAGTATTCCCCTTTCAGTTTTTCCCGCATTAAATCCCGTCCTCTTTTAAGACGAATGCGGACATTCCCTGTGCTTATTTTAAGGATTTTCCCGATTTCCTCGGTTTTGTATTCCTCGAAGTAAAACAAATACAATACCGCGCCGTATTTTTGCGGGAGTTCACGCAAAGCCGAGTGAACTGTGTTTTCCTCCTTGCCGACGAACTGATAACTTTGTTCAGGCGCATTTTCAAGGGAGGTTGTTTTCTTGCGCCATGCGCTGAGGGTTACTTTTTTGCAAAGATTTAGGGTTGTCCTGATGAGCCAGGCTTTTCGGTGTTCCTCGCTTTGAAAGGTGGGGTTTTTCTTGAAATAAACCAAAAACACTTCCTGAAAAACGTCGTCCGCATCAAATTTGTTTTGTGTATGGCTAAGCGCCGTACCATAGACGGTTTTTTTGTATGTATTGATTATTTCGTCAATATCATGTACACTGAACATAAACACCCCCCTCACTAAGAAGTACTTTGAGGGGGGTAAAAAGTTACAAAATTTGTAAAAAAATTATTCCGGCATTTCAGGTTCCGGCGGTATGTATACATTTTCCCTGATTCCGCGGTAAACCGCATAAAGCATATCCCACGTGAGCGGCCCTACATTACCGGTTTGGGGCAGGTCGAAAGTCTTTTGAAATTCAATTACGGCTCTCCTGTCGCTGTCGCCGAAAACACCGTCCTTAATTACGCCCGGCACACTCGGAAAAAATGCGGAAACAATATTCATTATAAACTGCATTTCAAGCACATTGTCACCGCGCGAACCCATTGTAAGCGTAACATCCGGCGGGTTATTGCCGACCGTGTACCTTATGCCTTCGCCATTTAATTCCGCGAGCCTTGTCACTGCCGTAAATATACTTGAAATCCTGTTCCATGTAGCCTGATTTACAATACCGTTCGCGGGCAGGTTGAAAACTCTCTGAAACGTTATGACGGAATTCTGGGTTTCCGGGCTGAAGATGCCGTTCGGGTTCGGAATTACGGGAATCAGCGGATAATTAGCGCGTATTCTGTTAAGGTCATTTTGGATTCGTCTGACCGATTCACCCTCGCTTCCGAGTATAAGCGGTTCGCCCGGATAAGAGTCGGTAATTCCGGCTATGTTGTCGGTCTGGGTCAGCACTAAATCTTTCGGATAATAATAACGCAGAATTTCAAGCGCGAGCAAGCCCTGATTTGCGAGCGAAACCGTTCCCCACTGCGACATACCGGGGCAGGTTACGGTTCTTCCGTCGCAAAACTGTGTAAATGTAATGTATTGATAAGGAACATTTAAAAATCAACATCTTTTATATAAGCATTATCAATCTTCCAAACCCTTGAGCGCGTTGATTTCATCGCGCTCAAGCCTTATTTGCGCGTCACGAATTACACGAATATCCTTCCGGTCAACAGGAATAGCCGGTGCCTCCTTGTTTTTATCAAGCTTTATTTTTAGCTTTCCGGTCAGCAGATTGGATTCCTCAACAAAACCCTTACCCTCGGCGCACTCGACATACGCGCCGACATTCGGCGTGATTTTAAGCAGTTCTTCATATGTGTCCTGCTCGTATTTAAGACAGCACATGAGCCGCCCGCATGTCCCCGAAATCTTAGTCGGGTTGAGCGACAGCGATTGCTCCTTCGCCATCTTTATTGAAACAGGCTGGAATTCTCCCAAAAAGCTTGAGCAACACAACCCGCGCCCGCAAACTCCGAGTCCGCCGAGCATTTTCGCTTCATCGCGCACCCCGATTTGCCGGAGTTCTATGCGGGTGCGGTAAACCGAAGCTAAATCTTTCACGAGTTCACGGAAATCCACGCGGCTTTCGGCAGTGAAGTAAAATAAAATCTTGCTCCCGTCAAAAGTGCAGTCTATGCCAATCGGCTTCATCAAAAGCTTGTGTTCGGCGATTTTCTTAGTGAAAACATACAGAATCTCAGCTTCTTTTTTCTTGTTGGCTTCAAGGGTTTGCGCGTCCTTTTTTGTGGCAACGCGCATGATGTTCTTGAGCGGGGAAACAATTTCGCTTTCGAGAACCTCTCTGTTAGCAATTACCACTTCGCCGTATTCAACACCGTGTGCGGTTTCGACAATAACCTTTTCGCCCACGGATATTTTAAGCGCGCCCGGTGAAAAATAATACACCTTGCCCACATCTTTAAATCTTACGCCTACTATTTCTGCCATTTAACAAATCCTCGTTTTTTTATTCCCCTCCTTTGAAGGGGTGTTTATATTTTTAATTTTTCGCAAATTCCTGCCGTTATATGCGTGCAGGCAAGTGCAATATTCGGATTAAATTTCAAATCGTCAATACAATCCAAAAGAAACTTCTGCGCCTCAACATAACTGCGCGCCGTGAATTGTGAATTATGCATTAATCCGGAAATCATGTTAAGCGTCTCGCTTAAATCTTCGCGTGTTTTTATGCGTGAGAGCGCGGCGGCGGCACGGTATTCATCGCTTTTTATAAGTGCCGCGATAAATTCATGTGCAATTGCGAGCAGTTCTGTATTGTTTTCAGCAACCGTGTCCGAATCGGCGTTTATAAAAACTAAGCGCGACTTAATTGTGTCAAGAAGCGTATCCGGCGAGCTTGCCGTAAAGATGATTCTGACGTACTCGGGCGGCTCTTCTGTAAATTTTAAAAGCGTGTTCTGACAAAGCGGCGTCATTGAATCGACTTTTGCAAAAATATAAACCTTGAAGTCGCCGTCATTAGGGCGCACGACCGAATCAACGGCGATTTTGCGGAGTGCGTCCACCTTGTATTTGCCGCCGTCCGTAAGCTCGCTTGCGCGGATAATGTCGGGATGGGATTTGTTCTGCGCTTTTTTACAGCTTTTACAAGTGTCGCAAGGAGCGGCTTGCCCGTTCCCGCAAAGGAATAACCGCGCTGTGTATTCCGACAGCTCGCTTAAATACTCAGGGTCAGCCCCGACAAAGCAGAGAGCGTGCGGAATTCTGCCGGACGCGATAAAGTTTTCAAGTTGTTTCATACCTTCTCGAATCTTTCAATATCGGTCACGAATACAGTTGCGCCCCCCACGCTGACCTCCACAGGGAAGCTGGTGTAACTGCCCGCGCCGTAAGATGCCGCCGACGGTACAAATTGCTTGCGCTTGCGGGAATGTTCGCGGATTGTTTCGATAATTTCGTCAACCTTTTCATCATCGGAGCAAACTAAGAACGTTGTATTTCCCGACATAAGGAAGCCGCCCGTTGAGGCGAGTTTCGTAACAGAAAAGCCTTTTTGAGTCAGCGCGCTTGATACCGGGTGTGAGTCGTCATTGTTGACGATAGCATAGATTAATTTCATAAAGTCCTTTCTTCACTAACAGAGGATAACTTCGTTTTAAAATGAAGCAAAAACGACATTTTCCCCGTTTCAGTTGTATTTTGTTTAAAACTTAAAACCTCCGGACGCGCCCCTGTATGATTTTAGTATTTATCGGAGCCGTTCAGGCTTTCATCGTTTTCAATCCACTTTTCAACGTTAATCGTGCGGAATTCATTTTCGGTCAGCCGAATTATAACCATATTGATTCCCGAGTTGATAATCAGCCGCTTGCACATTGAGCAGGGTTCCGCATCATTAAGTAACTGACCTGTCTGCGGATTTTTGCAGACCAAGTAAATCGTTGCGCCGAGCATTTCAGAGCGGGGCGCAGATATAATACAGTTGGCTTCCGCATGTACCGAGCGGCAGAGTTCATAGCGCTGACCGGTAGGGATGTTCAGCTTCTCGCGGACACACATGCCTATATCACAGCAGTTGGCGCGTCCGCGCGGCGCACCGTTGAAGCCGGTTGAAATAATTTCGTCGTTTTTGACAATGATTGCGCCGTAATTCCTGCGAAGGCAGGTTCCGCGCTCACCCACGGTTTCGGCTATATCAAGATAATAATTGATTTTGTCACGTCGCTGCATCTGTAACCCTCCGATAAATTCGATATTTAAATAAGTATATCACAAATTTATTGCTTAGTCAATAAATTTATGCTATACTTATTAATATGAATCTTACATCTGTAAAAATAATAAAAGACCTGCTTGCCCGGCACGGCTTTTCTTTCTCGAAATCGCTCGGGCAGAATTTTCTTATAAACCCCGCAATTTGCCCGAAGATTGTGTCCGGCGGGCGGCATCTTACAGACATCGCGCCCTGCGGGTTTGAAATCGGCGCAGGGATAGGTGTGCTTACAAAGGAACTTGCAAAAACCTGCAAGAAAGTTATCTGCGTTGAAATCGACCGGACGCTTAAACCTATTCTTGATGAAACGCTCGCCGATTGCCCGAATGTTGAAATAGTTTGGGGCGATGTACTGAAGTTAGATTTGCAGCGGCTTTTCGCGGAAAAATTTGACGCCGATGCTGAAATAATCTGCTGTGCCAACCTGCCTTATTATATCACTTCGCCTGTTATAATGCGGCTTTTAGAGGAGCGTCTGCCACTTAAATCAATCACTGTCATGGTGCAGAAAGAAGCGGCTGTGCGGCTGTGCGCTCCGCCCGGAACGCGCAACTGCGGCGCGGTAAGCGCGGCTGTGCGGTATTACAGCGAGCCCAAAAAGCTGTTCGATGTGTCAAGGGGCAGTTTTATGCCCGCGCCGAATGTGGACAGCGCGGTGATACGCTTAGATATTTACGCCGAAAAACGCGCAGACGTTGAAGACGAAACCTTGTTCTTCCGAATCGTCCGTGCGGCGTTCTCGCAAAGGCGCAAGCAACTTGTAAATCCGGTTTCGGCAGAATTGAAGCTGTCAAAAGAAACAGTCAAAGCCGCGCTTATTGCCTGCGGGCTGAATCCCGCGGCACGGGCGGAGGAATTAACTCTGGAGGATTTTATCGGAGTTTTTAAGGAGCTGAAGCCATGAAAATATTAGGAATCGAAACCTCCTGTGATGAAACCGCCTGTGCTGTTGTTGAAAGCGGCAGAAAAATTCTGTCAACCGTTATAGTTTCGCAGGTTGACGAACATCGCCTGTATGGCGGCGTTGTGCCCGAAATAGCCTCGCGCCGACATTCCGAGAGTATCGTGGGTGTTTGTGAGGGGGCGCTTGAACAAGCCGGATGCAAACTCGCGGATATTGACGCAGTTGCGGTAACATATGCGCCGGGGTTAATCGGCGCGCTTCTCGTCGGGGTGAATTTTGCGAAAGGTTTAGCCTTAGCCGCGAACAAGCCTTTGATTCCGGTGCATCATATAAAAGGACATGCGGCGGCGAATTATTTAGCTTTCCCCGAGCTTACTCCGCCGTACCTTTGTCTTGCGGTTTCGGGCGGGCACACCCGGATAACGGAAGTCAAGAGTTACACAGAATTCACCATGCTCGGTCAAACAATCGATGACGCGGCGGGCGAGGCATTCGATAAAGCGGCACGGGCGCTCGGTTTTCCGTATCCGGGAGGTGTTTATATTGATAAAGCCGCTGTTCGCGGCGATAAATCTAAGTATACCCTTCCATATCCTAAAACCGCGAACGAATTTGATTTTAGTTTCTCCGGTTTAAAAACAGCGATTATAAATATAGTCCACAATGCCGAACAGCGCGGGGAGGAACTCGATAAAAACGCGCTCGCCGCTTGCTTTCAGCATACGGTATGCGTTCTTCTCTGCACAAAGCTTTTCAGAGCCGCCCAGCTGACGGGTTATAAGAAAGTAGCGCTGACCGGCGGCGTGGCGGCGAATTCGGGCTTGAGAGATATGCTGACGGAACGCGCAAAAGAAATCGGCGCAGAGGTTTTTATTCCGCCGCCGTTGCTTTGCGGCGATAACGCAGCAATGATTGCTTCGCAAGGGTATTATGAATATCTTGCAGGTAATACAGCGGGAATGGACTTAAATGCGTATGCGAACGGTATTGAAATGACCGCTTCTTTTTAAGGGAAGCGGTCATTTTTTCATTCGGCGGTTATAAGCTCATCTCTACTCTCCACGGCAATGTCTGTGTTGTTTTTGAAAGCGGTAAAAAACATAATAGCAATTAAAATCCACAAAACAACCACCGCCGCAAGGCTTGCAAGAATAATCCAAACAGTTTTCCATATTCGGCGTGAACGGTTATTCCTGATAGCGAGCTGTTCGTTAATTCTCATTAACTGCTCGGCTACGGCGTTTATTTCAACCACGCCTTCGCCGTCGAACCCCGCACCTAACAACTCGCTGACAGATACTTCAAAAATATCGGCAATCCGAATCAGCAAATCTGCATCGGGGACAGACAGTCCTTTCTCCCATTTTGAAATTGTTTGGCGCACTACGTTCAAACGAATCGCAAGTTCCTCCTGCGTGATTCCTTTCGCACTCCGAAGCGCTGTTAAATTTTCATTAAGCACAGCAATTCCTCCTTTTTGATTTCATCATAACCCATAAGCGGTCATTGCGCAAGCAACGCTTATTAACAATTACTGCTATTCTAAAAATTTCTCAGGCAAACTCACCCCGAACGCTTCAGCAAGTTCTATGAAATTATTCGTTGTGATTGTTTGCAGTTTCTTTTTGTTCGCGCTTGTGATTTTTAGCCAAATCTCCGCCGCTTTCTCGACAGTATCCGCAAGCCCGAAAGTCAGGTCAAAGTCCTCGCCTGCACAGAAGATTCCGTGATGCGCCCACACAATAACATCGTAGTTTTTCATTAAAACCGCGCTTTTTTCGGCGATTTCAAGTCCGCCGCACAGCTCCCACGCCATAACCCCCACGCCGTCGGGAAAAACTATAGAACATTCGGTAATCATCTCCCAAAGTTCCCGTGTGAAAACCTTTTCGTTAAGCGGAAGCAGAAAAGTCATGGCGATTATATTCGACGGGTGACAGTGATAAATTACCCTATAATGAGCGCCCTTTGCTTTAATTTTCGCCGCATGGTTCATAAGATGGCTCAAAAACTCGCTCGTAGGTTTCGCGTTATTATCCAAACCCCAAAGAACGCGGTAACTCCCGCCGCTTTCGTCAAGCTCACATAAACCTATATTGCCGGCAGGACAGCGTTCAATGTTACGAAAAAACTTCCCCGAACCCGTCACTAAGAAATACTCCCCGCCAAGTTCCGGCACTTCCGCGCCGAGCAACGTCCACGGCGCCGCTTCATTAAAGAACCGTCGCGCTTGCTCGGACTCGCTTTTTTTCAGCCTGTAAGTAAGATTCCCGCCGTTTCGCTCGTGCCAGCCTTTGTTACAGCCGTCGGTCGCCATTCTTATGAAGCCTTCCATAAAGTCCAATTCCGTTATCTGCATTTCAATACCTCGTTTTCATACTTTTGCACTTCCCCGAACCAATTGGCTTTCGGGACATTATTAACCTCGCAGAAATACTCCCACACATCACCAAGCGGAAAGGTTTTCAGCTCCTCGCGAAAAGCCGTCAACTCCGTGAAGCCGCCGCGCTCCTGCATCTCCTTTAATTTATCTGCGGGCTGTAAAAGCGCATTAAGAATTGCTTTCTGCACATTTCTCATGCCAATCACCCACGCCGCGATTCTGTTAATATCCGCATCAAAATAATCTGTCGCTATTATAACTCTGTCAAGCGCGTTATTGGCAACAATTTCCTTTGCTGTCTCACGTGTTTCATCATCATAAAGCACAACATGGTCGCTGTCCCAGCGCACCGCCCGCGTTATATGAAGCGCTATCTTGTCAAAAAATGCAAGCATGGACGAAATCTTGTCGGAAACCTGCTCGGTCGGATGATAGTGACCATTATCCATAAGCGGCACAATTCCCGCTTTATTGGCATAATTAAGGCAAAATTCCGCCGAACCCACAGTATAACTTTCAAGTCCGATTCCGAATACTTTGCTTTCAAGGCAGACATGCACTTTTTCTTTATCATAAGGTTCGCTTAAAATCTCGTCAAGCGATTTTTTAAAGCGCAGGCGCGGCGTTAATCTGTCAGCGGGAATATCCTTCATGCCATCGGGAATCCATATGTTCATGACGCAGGGCTGACTTAATTCCCGCGCGAAATATTCGGAAATTTTAAGGCAGGCTTTCCCGTGTCTTACCCAAAAGCCTCGAATTTCCTCATCGCCGCTTGAAAGCGTTAATCCGTTTGCTTTCGGGTGGGAGAAAAATGTCGGGTTGAAATCCAAGCCGAGCCCGCGCTTCTTCGCGAAGTCAACCCACTTTTGAAAATGCCGCGGCTCCAAAGCGTCACGGTCAGTATGCCCGCCATTTCCGAAAACAGCGTAGCAGGCGTGTAAATTGAGCTTGTGTTTGCCGGGAATAAGCGAAAACGCCTTGTCTATATCCTGCATTAATTCATCGGGGGTTCGGGCGCGTCCGAGGTAATTACCCGTTGCCTGAATTCCGCCGCTCAACCCGCTTTCGGTATCAAAACCGCGCACATCATCGCCCTGCCAGCAGTGCATGGAAATGCATACTTTTGAAAGCGTTTTAATCACTTCGTCCGTATCAATGCCTATTTTTGAATAGATTTCTTTCGCCTGTTCGTAACGGTTATTTTTCATGCTAAGTATTCCTCCGGCGTGATTGAATTCCGGAGCATTTCCCGCGCTTGTTTTACGTCAGTGATTTCTCCCGTTGCAATCATCTGCGCGATTATATTTCCGAGCGCGGTGGCTTCCGTCGGCCCTACATATACATTTTTGCCGCAAGCCTGTGCGGTAAGCTTATTTAAGTAGCTGTCGCGGGTGCCGCCGCCTACCATATTAACTGCGTCGAAGCTTTTCCCCGTGAGCGCTTCAATTGCTCTTGCCGTTTTCCCGTAATAATCGGAAAGGCTTCTGTATATAACCGCGCAAACCTCCCCTGCTGTCTGCGGGACGGCTAAACCGGAATCCGCACAAGCTCCCGTAATCTCATTCACCATGCTTTCGGGCGCCAGGAACCGATTGTCCGAAACGTCAACAACAGAAGTAAAGTCTGCGTTCTTCTGCGCCATCGCGCTTAATACATCGTAGTTATGTCGGTCTCCGAAGTCGCGTTTTACCGCGCGCAACATCCATAAGCCCATGATGTTTTTAAGTAAACGGTATGTTCTGCCGAAACCGCCTTCATTTGTGAAGTTGTTGATTCTGCTCTGCCTGCTTGTTACGGGCGCTGTGATTTCAATGCCCATCAGCGACCATGTTCCCGAACTTAAATAAATTGATTTTTCCGAGAGCGGCGCGGCAAGCACCGCCGATGCCGTATCGTGCGCGGCGGTAAGCACTATAGTTGCCTGAAAGCCGACTTCATGAGCAATCGCTTCCGTTAGTTCCCCTAAAATCGTTCCCGCAGGTTTTATCCCGTGAAACAAATCGCGCCTGAACCCTAATCTCGTTATTATTGAATTATCCCATTCTCCGCTGACCGCGTTCAGCAGACCGGACGTTGAAGCTACTGTGTATTCGTTGGCTTTTATCCCCGTCAGCAGATAATTGAAGTAGCACGGCAGCATTAAAAGCGTTTGCGCGTTGTGCTGTTCGTGAGGCGAGGCGAGATTTTGCGCGTAAAGCTGATATATGGTATTGAACGGCTGGCGTTGAATACCTGTCAGCCCGTAAAGCTCTTTCTCCGGTATAAGCTCGTATACCTGCTCAGGAACAAACTTTGTACGGTTGTCGCGATAGCTTACTGCATTACCGGTTAACGCCCCGCGGTCGTTAATCAGAACATAATCAACTCCCCACGAATCTATGCCGATGAAAGAAGGAATTTTGCCAATATCCGCGCATTTTTTTATACCCGTGATAATTTCGCCGAACAAATAGTCAATATCCCAGCAAAGCGTATTCCCGAAATCGCCGCCGCGAATAAAACCGTTCTTGAACCTGTGAACTTCCTCAAACTCGATTTTTTCGTCTGTGACCCGCGCTAATAAATGCTTTCCGCTTGACGCACCTAAATCTACAGCAAGATAATAATTCATGTTTTCATAAAGTCCTTTCTTTACCAACAGAGGATAGCTTCGTTTAAAAACGAAGCTAAAACAACATTTTCTCCGTTTCGGTTATATTTTGTTTCAACCTTTTATTTCCTCAAAAACCGTGTATTTCTCTAAGTATAACATCATTATCCCGTTTTTGCAATGCCTGAAGCGGAAAATTTACAGTTGACTTTTCGGACAAGGAGCGGTATAATTAATAGTAATAATATGGAATTTATATTTAAGGAGTAGTGACTTATGGCGAAAATTCCTTTATACATCGCCGTTGCTGCGGCTTTGGTGGTCGCGGGCATGGTATTGGCAACAAGATACCGAAGGCAACCGAGAGTCGGTAATGAGCAATTGCCGATTAAGCAAGAACCGAAACCCGACGAACAGGTTATTTCGGCAAAATGGGCTGTGCCGGACAATGAACAGTTGACAGTAACCCGCTCCGGGCCTGTTCTTAAACCGAAACCGATTCCCAAACCCGAGCCTATTCCCGAACCGGAACCAATTCCCGAGCCGGAGCCGATTCCCGAGCCGGAGCCGGAATTTGAACCTGAACCCGAGCTTTCAACCTCACCGTTTTCTTATGACGATATTCTTTCGGAGGAGAGCGAGCCGGAACCGGAATTTGAGCTTGAACCCGAGCTTTCAACCTCACCGTTTTCTGATTCGGACAACCTGCACACAAACGCCAAGGAAGAAGACGAGCCGGAACCCGTTTTAGTATACGGCAACAGTACAGGAAATCTTTCAAACGGCGGATTTGCCGCAATCAGCGGCGACTGGATTTATTATCAGAACAGCAGCGCTCAAAACCACCTCTATAAAATCCATGTCTATACCGATGAGAAAGTGCAGTTGGGAAGCGATAAAATCTACTATATAAATGTAGTCGGCGACTGGGTTTATTATTGCAACTTTGACGATGGCTGGAAGATTTACCGCGTACGCACCGACGGTACAGAAAACACTAAACTCAACAATGATGACAGTCATGACGCAAATGTAGTGAGCGACTGGATTTATTACCAAAACCGAAGCGATAACTGGTGCCTTTATAAAATGCGTACAGACGGCTCGGAAAGAACGCAGGTAGGCAAAGACCGCTGTGATTATGTAAACGTAGTGGACGACTGGGTTTATTATCAGCATTTAGGCGACAACAACTGCATTTACAAGCACAGAACCGACGGCACCGGAAAATTAAAAGTCAACAGCGACATCAGCTATTATATTAATGTGGTCAGCAACTGGATTTATTACAGCAATATGAGCGATAACAGAAACCTCTATAAAATCCACACCAACGGCACAGGGAAAATAAGGCTTAACAACTGTGCGGCTTATGAAGTAAATGTTTCGGGCGACTGGATTTTCTACCACGATGCGGACGACGGCGGCGCGCTTTATAAAATCCGCACAGACGGTACGGAGAAAACGCTCATAAACGATGATTATTGCAAATACTTAAATGTAGCAGGCGACTGGATTTATTACGACGCTTCAAAAAAACTGGGAATATATGAGCTTTACAGGATTCGCAAAGACGGCACAGGCTGGCAAAAGGTAGAATAAAAATAAGCGGTTGACGCAAGTCAGCCGCTTTTTTAATTAATTGAAACTTTTTTTCAGGTCTTCTCCAAACTTTTTCACCCTGTCCGAGAACTTCATGCGTTTTTCAAAGTTCTTCTCCGTAAACATGCCGTCCAGCTGTTTAACGTAATCTTTCTGCTGTTTCGAGAGATTTCGCGGGACTTCGAGCAAAACCTTCACAAGCTGGTCGCCGCGCCCCTCGCGCTGAAGCTTCTTTACGCCCTTACTTTTAAGCCGTAAAACCGTATCCGGCTGCGTACCTTCCGGAACTGTCAGTTTTACTCCGCCGTCAATCGTCGGCACATCTATTTCCGCGCCGAGTACGGCTTGTGAATAAGTAATCGGGATTTCACAGTGAATATCATAACCCCTGCGCTCGAACAAGGGGTCTTTCCGCACTGAAATACGCACATTCAGGTCGCCTTTTGCGCCGCCGTTAGTGCCGACGTTGCCTTCGCCGCGCACACTAAGCGTCTGTCCGTCATCGATTCCTGCGGGAATACCTACAGAAACCTTCTTGCGCTTTTGAATCCTGCCGGCACCGTTACAGGTGGTGCAGGGGGTTTCGATAATCTTGCCCTTACCGTGACAGCGCGAGCAGGTCTGTGTGGTTGACATTGAACCCAAAATAGTCCGCTGTTGAATACGGATTTTACCCTGCCCGCCGCAATCGCCGCATGTTTTCGGAGTTGTACCGGGCTTTGCGCCGTTGCCGTTACAGGTGTCGCAGGTTTCGGCGCGGTTTATTTCAATCTCATGGGTTATACCTTTACAGGCTTCCATAAAGCTGATATCAAGACTAATCGAAATATCGGAGCCGCGCCGCGGACCCGAAGCCTGTGACGCCCGCGAACCCATCCCGCCCCCAAAAATAGAATCGAATATATCTCCGAGGTCAATACCGTCGCCGCCCCCGAATCCGCCGAATCCGCCAAAACCCCCGAATCCGCCGCCGGCACCGCCGTAGCTCGGGTCAATGCCGGCATGACCGAACTGGTCGTAGCGCCGTCTTTTCTCCGTATCGGAAAGCACATCGTTCGCTTCGTTCACTTCCTTGAAGCGCGCTTCAGCGCCGGGATTGTCGGGGTTTAAGTCGGGATGGTATTCTTTGGCAAGCTTGCGGAAAGCCTTCTTGATTTCCTCGTCGCTTGCACCTTTTTGCAGTCCTAAGACTTCATAATAATCTCTTTTTTCTGCCATTGTAAGTTCCTCGTTTGTTTTATGTTTGTGTGTTCTTATTTATAAATCCGTTGCACGGCTCACCGCTTGAGTTAAACACAACAACCGAAGGCATCCGGGCTGATTTGATTCCAAACAGCTTACATGCTTTCGGGAATTTCGGCTCCCATGTCAAAGCGAAGTGGGCGCAGTGGAAGCAGTTGATTTTTTCGATGTTCTCATTCATAATAACAATCCTGTAATCTTATAAACCTCCTGTAGGGGCGGACAGAATCGTCCGCCCCTACATTCTGTTTACTCCTCGAAATCTGCATCTACCACATTATCGCCGCCTGTTTCTCCGCCTGAACTGCCTGCGCCGGAAACATCGGCTTGCTGTGCCGCCGCGCCCTGCTCCTGATAAATTCTGCCGAAAATAACCTGCGCTTCTTTCATCAGCTCTTCTTTAAGCGACTTGATTTGCTCTATATTCTCGCCCTTCAAAGCTTCCTTTAATTCATCAATTTTCGGCTGAAGCTTCGCCTTATCGTCGTCAGTGATTTTTTCACCGAAATCGGCAATTGACTTCTCAATCTGATAAACAGCCTGGTCTGCGTCATTACGCGCCTCGACTTCTTCCTTACGCTTCTTGTCCTCTTCGGCGAAAGCTTCCGCTTCCTTAACCGCTTTTTCAATATCCTGCTTGCTCATATTGGTGGAAGCGGTAATGGAAATATTCTGCGATTTGCCGGTACCGAGGTCTTTTGCGGTAACGTTGACTATGCCGTTGGCGTCAATATCAAACGTAACCTCGATTTGCGGCACTCCTCTCGGCGCAGGCGCAATGCCGTCAAGCCTGAACAGTCCGATTGACTTATTATCTTTTGCGAAATCGCGCTCACCTTGCAGAATATTTATATCCACGCTCGGTTGATTGTCCGAATAAGTCGAGTAAACCTGTGACTTTTTGGTAGGAATCGTGGTATTGCGGTCAATCATGCGGGTGCAAACTCCGCCCGCCGTTTCAATACCGAGAGATAAAGGCGTAACATCAAGCAGAAGAAGCCCGGTAACTTCCTTATTAAGCACACCGGCTTGAATCGCCGCGCCCATCGCCACGCACTCATCGGGGTTAATACCCTTGAAAGGCTCTTTGCCGATAAAGTTTTTCACTGCGTCCTGAACTGCGGGGATTCTTGTAGAACCTCCCACCAACAGGATTCTGTCGATGTCGCTCGTCTTAACGCCCGAATCGGAAACCGCTTGCCGGAGCGGACCCATCGTAGCTTCAACCAAGTCTGCCGTCAGTTCGTTGAATTTCGCTCTTGTGAGCGTTACGTTCATGTGCTTGGGACCGCTTGCATCAGCTGTAATATAAGGTACGTTCACGTTTACGGACGCCGTTGCGGAAAGCGCGATTTTCGCTTTCTCGGATTCGTCTTTAAGCCGCTGCATCGCAAACTTGTCTTTACTTAAATCCACGCCGTCCGATTTCCTGAATTCGGCAATCAGAAAATCCATAATTCTCTGGTCGAAGTCGTCGCCGCCGAGCTTGTTGTTACCCGCGGTCGCAAGCACTTCCTGAACGCCGTCGCCTATTTCGATAATCGAAACATCGAAAGTTCCGCCGCCGAGGTCGTAGACAATAATCTTCTGTTCCTGCCCTTTATCTATGCCGTAGGCAAGTGCCGCCGAAGTCGGCTCGTTTATGATTCTGTGAACGTTAAGCCCCGCGATTTGCCCGGCATCTTTGGTCGCCTGGCGCTGTGAGTCGGTGAAATACGCCGGTACGGTTATAACCGCGTCGTTAACCTTTTCGCCGAGGTATGCTTCGGCGTCGGCTTTAAGCTTTTGCAAAATCATCGCGGAGATTTCCTGCGGTGTGTATTTTTTGCCGTCGATGTCTACTTTAAAATCACTGCCCATGTGCCGTTTAATCGACATAATGGTTTTGTCGGGGTTTGTCACCGACTGGTTTTTTGCGAGCTGACCTATAAGTCTCTCGCCGTCTTTTGTGAACGCCACTACAGAGGGCGTTGTTCTTGCTCCCTCGCTGTTGGTGATTACTGTGGCTTCGCCGCCTTCAATAACCGACACGCACGAATTAGTCGTGCCGAGGTCTATTCCTATTATTTTTGCCATTTTTGTTGTCCTCCTTAATTATTTTTTCTAATCATTTACCGCTACCATTGCAAAGCGTATAACCTTTTCGCCTATTTTGTAGCCTTTTTGGAATGTTTGTGTGATTTCGCCGGAACCGAAATTCTCATCGCTGACTTTCTGCACGGCTTGGTGATACGATGGATTGAATTCGCCTTCGGTGATTATTTCCTCCACACCGAGCGCTTTGAGCGTCTCAAGGAAACTGTTCTGAATCATCTCGATTCCCTTTTTGTAATTTGCGTCGGTGCAGTCCGCCTGAAGCGCGCGCTCCAGATTATCAAGCACCGGCAGAAATTCTACAGCAACCCTCGCCGTAACATCGGCTTCAAGTTCAATCCGCTCTTTTGCCGTGCGTTTACGATAGTTGTCGTACTCTGCCATAGTACGCAGAAGCCGGTCATTAAGCTTCTCGATTTCGCTTGCTTCTTTCTTTGTTTCTGTTTCATTTTGCGGGAGAACAGGTTCGCCCTCCCCTACACATTGCGCTATTTCTTCTTCCGCCGCCTTTGGTTTTTCTTTCTTTGCCATTTGAACGCCTCCTTTTTTTACGTCATTCTTCCTCGTCTTCCGACAACGATAACATATCTGTCACTTTGTCTGCGAAATATTCTATATAGGGGATTATCTTCTTATAATCTAACCTCATCGGACCTATAACCCCGAAAGAGCCCGCCTGTTTGCCGCCCTTGTTGAAACTGCCGGTAATAATACTTGAGTTTTCCACCACGAATGTGTCCTTCTCCTTACCGAGCATGACGTTTATGCCGGAAAACGCCGTATCTAAAAGCTCTGAGAATTCGTTTCTGCTTTCAAGCAGGGAGATAATTTCATTCTTTTGCAGCTCCTCGCGCTTAATCAGGTTAGTTTCGCCTTTCAGCATTACCCGCTTTTCCGAAAGCTCTTTCGACAATTCGGCGACTGCTTTCAGAAGCGGCGACAACGTCATCATGTAGCTTCCGAGCGCGGCGGCAAGCCCGTCGATGTATTCGTCCGAGATGTTCCCTATGTTAAGCCCCGCAAGGTTTTCATTAAGGAACCGCGTGAAAAACTCCATCTGCTCATTTGTTAAGTCAAAGCTGAGCCGGCAGACACGATTCTTTATATTGCCCTCGGACGTAATCAGCAGAAGCACATAAACCCTGCGCCCGGTCGGAATCAGCTCTACTTTGGTTATGACCGAGAAGCGCGCAGTCATATTCGTGGATACGATTGCACAATCGGTAAGCTCGGCAAGGGCGCGTGATGCGCTTTCAATTAAGACTTCATCGTCTTCCGCGTCAATTTGATTGAAAAAGAGGTCGATTTCCTCCCTTTCGCTCTCGGAAAGCGTACGCGCATCGGTAGTATCGCTCATCATGCGTTCAATATAAAATCTGTAACCCTTGATTGTAGGAACCCGTCCCGCTGAAGTATGCGGATGGTCAAGGTAGCCCTGCACTTCAAGGGACGCCATCTCGTTGCGAATGGTCGCGCTCGACACGGGAAAGCCGAGCTTATCCTTCACGGCGTTCGAGCCTACCGGCTCACCCGTGCGGATATATTCGTCAACTATAGCCTCAAAGATTTTAAACATTCGTTCCATAATTCACCATTTAGCAGTCATCGTTTCAGAGTGTTAGCACTCGAAGCGCAAGAGTGCTAAATGTATTCTATCATGTTTTAAAGATGTTGTCAATAGGTTTTGAAAAAAAATTAAAAATATTTTTAAAATAACTATTGACTTTTTAAAACTAATGTGTTAAAATGAGAAAAATTAAATATTTATACGAAACCGTTGAAGCGGAGATAAAAACAGTATATGCGCTCACAGAGAGTCTGGCATGAAACATGATATGTTTTCATGCAGTGCTGAGAACAGACAGAAAAGCAGACTGTTAAATGGACCGCGGAGGGCATGGGTTAAATGCAGATTCGCAAGAAACTGCCGAGTATCTCATGACGTGTAGGCATACGTGAGTTGCCGGGGTTCTGGTTGGAATCCGTTAAGAGTGCGGCGTTTTTGCGCTGTAAATCAAGGTGGCACCGCGGATAATTATTCGTCCTTGATAAAGCTTTCTTATGGCTTTATCGGGGATTTTTTGTTATTAAAAGCGATTTTTTGAAGGAGTGGGAAAAATGGTATTCATTTTAGAACCAAAAGCGGAACAGGAAAAAATCAACAGTTTTATTTTAAACTGGGAGGAAAAGGGATTTTCCACGATTCTAAGCGTAGGTACGGAGCATACGGCAGTATGCCTAATCGGAAACACCGCGGCGGTTGATTTAGACCATGTTGTGCATACAACGGATATTGTGGCTTACGGAAAGCGCATTACCGAGCGGTACAAAGCGGTGAACCGGACTGTTCACGAAAACGTCAGCACGGTCATAAAAGTCGGTGACGTCAGCATTGGCGAGGGCTTTTTCACGGTGATTTCGGGCCCGTGCAGTGTTGAAAGCGAGGAGCAAATTCTGACAATCGCGAAAAGCGTAAAATCAAGCGGCGCGAGGGTTCTGCGCGGCGGCGCGTTCAAACCCAGAACTTCGCCATATGACTTCCAGGGTACGAGGGCGGAGGGGTTACAAATGCTTGTCCGCGCCAAAAATGAAACGGGGTTGCCGATTGTTTCGGAAATCATGAACCAGACGCAGATTGAATTATTTGAAGATGTTGATATAGTGCAAATAGGCGCAAGGAATATGCAGAACTATGATTTGCTAAGGGCTGTCGGAGGCATGAAACAGCCCGTGCTGTTAAAGCGCGGATTGTCGAATACAATTGAAGAGTTGCTGATGAGCGCGGAATACATCGTCGCTTCCGGTAATCCGAATGTTATTCTGTGCGAGAGAGGAATCCGCACTTTTGAAACGATGACGCGCAATACTCTCGATTTATCCGCTGTGGTTCTGTTAAAACAAAAATCACATCTGCCTGTGATTGCCGACCCGAGCCATGCCGCCGGCATCCGGAGTTTAGTGGCGCCGCTCGCAAAAGCGATTTTAGCTGTAGGCGCGGACGGCATAATGGTTGAAACGCATAACGACCCCGCAAGCGCCCTGTGTGACGGAGCGCAGTCGCTTGATTTGGAACAATTCGGTACGCTCATGAATGATTTGAAAAAACGTGCAGAGCTTGAGGAAAAGGAGATATAGGTATGTACAGACCTACATTGGACGAAGCGAAAAATGTAAGCTCCGGCTATAAAATTATCCCTGTCAGCACCGAAATGTTAGCAGATGAAATTACGCCGGTTATGCTGCTCAAGAAACTCAAAAAAGTCAGCGGTAATTGTTTTATTTTGGAAAGCGCTGAGGATTCAAAAAGATGGGGGAGATATACGTTTTTAGGCTTTGACCCAAAGATGGAAATTAGCTGTCTGAACGGCGTTACTACTATTAACGGCAAATCGAAAACCGAAAATCCGAACGTCGCTGTTCAAAAAATTTTAAATGAACACAAGAGCGTAAAATTCGATTATCTGCCGCCGTTTACAGGCGGATTGATGGGGTATTTCGCTTATGATTATGCGAAATATTCTGTGCCGGAATTAAAGCTTGATGCGCCGGACGATGAGAAATTTAACGATGTTGACTTAATGCTTTTCGATAAGATTATTGCTTTTGACAATTTCAAGCAGAAAATTACCTTAATTGTTAATATCCGCACGGAAAATCTTGAAGAAGGCTATGAAAAAGGCATAAAACAGCTTGAATATATCAGGGCTTTAATAACAGGCGGCGAACCGGAAGTTACCGCACCGGCACAATTGAAATCAGAGTTTAAACATCTTTTCACGAAAGAAGAGTTCTGCTTTTTGGTAAATAAGGCAAAAGAGCATATTGAAGCGGGTGAGATTTCCCAGGCAGTGCTTTCCAACCGGCTTGAAGCGGATTTTGAAGGCAGTATTTTAGACGCATACCGTCTGCTCCGCACCATGAATCCGTCACCGTACATGTTCTATTTTTCGGGCAGTACGCTTGAAATAGCGGGCGCTTCCCCCGAAACCTTGGCAAAGCTTCACAACGGCAGGCTGTTCACTTTCCCGATTGCGGGAACCCGCCCGAGAGGCGCTGACGCTCATGAGGATGCGCTGTTGGAACAAGACCTGCTTTCCGATAAGAAAGAGCTTTCGGAGCATAATATGCTTGTGGACTTGGGGCAGGATGATTTGAAGAAAATCAGTAAACCGGGTAGCGTAAAAATAGAAAAATACATGCGTATTCTTCGTTTTTCGCACGTAATGCATATATGCTCTGAAATCAGCGGGGATATACGCGAAAACCTGACAGGACTTGATACAATCAACGCCGTTCTCCCTGCGGGAACGTTATCGGGCGCGCCGAAAGCCCGCGCCATGCAAATCATAAACGAACTCGAAAACAACAAGCGCGGAATTTACGGCGGCGCAATAGGTTATCTCGACTTCACCGGGAATATGGACACTTGCATCGCAATCAGAATCGCATATAAAAAAGGCGGAAAGGTCTTTATTCGTTCGGGTGCGGGAATAGTCGCGGAGTCGGTTCCCGAAACCGAGTATCAGGAATGTGTTAATAAGGCGGAAGCGGCAGTTAACGCAATTGAAAGAGCGGCAGAGGGGATAGAATAATGATAAAAGAAGCGATTATCGCATTATCGAAAAAGCAGAACCTGACTTACGATACCGCCGAAGCCGTAATGAACGAAATCATGAGCGGTGAAGCAAGCCCTGTTCAAATGAGTGCGTACCTTACCGCGCTCAGCCTTAAAGGCGAAACCACCGACGAAATCACGGCATCGGCTTTTGGTATGCGTTCGCATTGCGTACGGCTTTTGCACGACATAGATGCCCTTGAAATCGTCGGTACGGGCGGCGACCACGCAAATACCTTTAATATTTCCACGACGGCGGCTATAATTACGGCGGCGGCGGGAATCCCTGTTGCAAAGCACGGAAACCGCAGTGCATCAAGCAAATGCGGAACTGCCGACGTGTTGGAAACCCTCGGCGTTAACATCAATATTCCACCTGAGAAAAGCGCCGAGCTTCTCAAAAACATCGGAATATGCTTCATGTTTGCACAGAACTATCATATTGCGATGAAGTTTGTAGCGCCGATACGACGCGAACTCGGCATAAGAACGGTTTTTAACATTATTGGCCCTCTAACCAATCCTGCCGGCGCAAAAATGGAGCTGATGGGCGTTTATGACCGTGCATTGGTAGAACCGCTCGCGCAGGTGATGTGCAATCTCGGCGTAAGAAATGCAATGGTGGTTCACGGCGAGGACGGACTTGACGAAATTTCCATGAGCGCACCGACTTTCGTGTGCGAAGTTAAGGACGGCTGGGTTAAATCATATACAATTACACCGGAGCAGTTCGGGTTTGAGCGGTGTGAGCAGAAAGAACTGCAAGGCGGAGACCCGACCGAGAACGCCGAAATCCTGAAAGCGCTGTTATCGGGCAAAGCCGGTGCAAAACGCAGTGCCGCAGTGCTTAACGCGGCGGCGGCAATGTTTATCACGGGCAGATATGAGTCGATAGAGGCGGCTGTTAAAGTCGCGGAGGACGTAATAGACAGCGGCAAGGCGCTACAGAAACTCAATGATTTTATTCGTTATTCAAACGAGGAGTAAGCAAGGAAAATGTCGTTTTCATTCTCCGCTGGTGAAGAAAGGGCTTTATGAAAATATTACATGAAATTACAGAGCGCACAAAAGAGCGTATCGAAGCACGAAAACGTGAAGTTTCTCCTATTGAGGTGAGCGCGAAAGCACATTCGCTTCCGACAGACGGCTTTTCATTTGAGAAAGCGTTAAAATCCGATGATATAGCTTTTATCTGCGAAGTTAAAAAAGCTTCGCCGTCTAAAGGGATAATCTCGGAAGACTTCCCCTACCTCGAAATAGCACAAAGCTACGAAGCGGCGGGCGCGGCGGCGATTTCCGTACTGACCGAGCCGTATTATTTTAAAGGCGCGGACTCATATTTGCGCGAAATTGCAGATGTTGTGAAAATACCGTTATTACGCAAGGATTTCACGATTGACAGTTATATGATTTATGAAGCGAAAGTACTCGGCGCCGATGCAGTGCTGTTAATCTGCGCGGTTCTTGACCGCGGCGCAGTCGCCGAATATATCGGTATCGCCGACAGTCTCGGGCTTTCCGTGCTTGTGGAGATTCATGATGAAGATGAAGCGGAAACAGCACTCTCTGCCGGTGCGAGAATCATAGGTGTAAATAACCGTAATCTTAAAACTTTTGAGGTTGACATAACGTTAAGCGAACGGCTTAGAAAGCTTGTGCCCGACAACGTAATATTCGTAGCCGAAAGCGGGATTACAACACGCGAAGATGTTTCGCGGCTGCGGAAAATCGGAGCAGACGCCGCACTTGTCGGTGAAGCCTTGATGAGAGGAACAAAATTAGAATGGTTAAGGTGAAGATTTGCGGATTAAAGCGCCCTGTCGATATAGAATCCGTGAACACGGAGAAACCCGATTACATCGGATTCGTTTTCGCCGAAAGCAAGCGTAAAGTTACGCCTGAGCGGGCGGCAGAATTGCGAAAGCTGTTGAATTGCAATATTATTCCGGTTGGTGTATTTGTTGATGAAAGTATTGAAAATATATTTTCGATGGTGTATAATAATGTAATTGATGTAATTCAGTTGCATGGCTCTGAAAGCGAGGAATACATACGTGAATTAAAGCAATTAACAGGCAAGCCGGTAATTAAGGCGAGCGGTAATTCACGGTCGGCAGATTTTCTGCTGTTCGACAATGCAATACCGGGTTCGGGTCAAATGTTCGACTGGGCAACGATTGAAAAAACAGACAAACCATTTTTCTTGGCGGGCGGGCTTCACGCGGGAAACGTAACGGAAGCAATCAAAAAAAACGCCCCTTATGCCGTGGATGTCAGCAGCGGCGTGGAAACCGGCGGGGTTAAAGACCCTGCAAAAATAAAAGAATTTATCAGGAGAGCGAGAAATGAGTATTAAAAAAGGCAGATTCGGGGAATTCGGCGGGCAGTATGTCGCCGAAACCCTGATGAGCAATTTATACGCACTTGAAAAAGCGTATTTGCATTACAGAGATGATGCAGACTTCCAAAAAGAACTGCTTGGTTTACTGCAAAAATATGCAGGCCGCCCTTCTCTGCTGTACTTCGCGGAGAAAATGACGGCTGACCTCGCAGGTGCGCGGATTTATCTGAAGCGCGAGGACTTAAACCACACCGGCTCACACAAAATCAACAATGTGTTAGGGCAGGTTCTGCTCGCGAAGAAGATGGGAAAAACCCGCGTGATTGCCGAAACCGGCGCGGGTCAGCACGGGGTCGCGACAGCAACAGCCGCCGCACTCATGGGACTTAAATGCGAAATTTTCATGGGTAAGGAGGACACTGAACGGCAGGCGCTTAACGTGTTCAGAATGGAACTGCTCGGAGCTAAGGTACATCCGGTTACGAGCGGCACAATGACACTAAAGGATGCAGTGAACGAAACCATGCGTGAATGGGTTTCACAAATTGATGATACTCATTATGTAATCGGCTCGGCAATGGGGCCGCACCCGTTTCCGACGATGGTGCGCGACTTCCAGAAAATCATCGGCAGTGAAATTAAAGCGCAAATCCGGCAAGCCGAGGGCAGGCTTCCGGATGCCGTAGTCGCCTGTATCGGCGGCGGAAGTAACGCAATCGGCGCATTTTTCGAGTTTATAGATGACACAAAGGTTCGTTTAATTGGCTGTGAAGCGGGAGGGAAAGGCGTTGACACCTCTGAAAATGCCGCGACCATGACGAACGGTACGCCCGGCATTTTCCACGGCATGAAGTCGCTCTTCTGTCAGGACGAATACGGACAGATTGCGCCCGTATTCAGTATTTCAGCAGGGCTTGACTATCCAGGAATAGGACCCGAACACGCGCATTTGGCAGAAATAAAGCGCGCCGAATATGTCGCGGTAACCGACAAAGAAGCTGTCAGCGCGTTTGAGTATTTATCACATACGGAGGGGATTATCCCTGCGATTGAAAGCGCACACGCAATTGCCTATGTGCGGGAACTCGCACCGACAATGAGCAGAAATCAAGTCATAGTCGTGAACTTATCCGGCAGAGGCGACAAAGACGTCGCGTCTATTGCGAGGTTTAAAGGAGTTGAAATTAATGAATAGAATAACAAATGCATTCAAAAACAAAAAGGCGTTCATCGCGTTTATCACGGGCGGAGACCCCGACATTGAAACGACCGGGAAGTTAATTATCGAAATCGCGCAATCGGGTGCAGATATAATAGAAATCGGCGTACCGTTCTCCGACCCCGTGGCGGAGGGCGCAGTAATTCAAGAAGCCGACGAACGGGCGTTGCTCGGCGGCTGTACAGTCGATAAGCTGTTCGATATGGTGAAGAAAGTCCGCGGAAAGGTAGAAATTCCGCTACTCTTCATGAGCTATATTAATCCCGTCTTTGTTTACGGCAAAGCGCGGTTCATGCAGAAATGCGCCGAATGTGGGATTGACGGCATCATTATACCCGATTTACCCTTTGAGGAAAGGGATGAGCTGTCAGCCGAATGTGCAAAGTATAATATAACTCTAATTTCTATGATTGCGCCGACCTCGGGAGAAAGAATCGAAGTCATTGCGAAAGAAGCCGAGGGTTTCATTTATTGTGTGTCTTCGCTCGGTGTTACGGGAGTCAGGGGGGAAATAAACACCGACATTTCAGAAATGATAAAAAGAGTGAAGAGCGTTTCAGATGTTCCGTGTGCTGTGGGTTTTGGAATATCGGCGCCGGAGCAGGTACGGGAGATAGCGGCGGTATCGGACGGCGTGATTATCGGGAGCGCGATTGTAAAAATCATTGGAGAGCATGGCAGAGAATGTGTTGAGCCGGTGAAGCGGTTTGTGTCACAAATTACACGCCGGACAGACTGAACATAATCCCCGCTACCACCGCACTTCCTATAATCGCCGACACCGTCGGCCCCATCGCATGCATTAAAAGGTAATTCCCCGGGTCCGCTTCCTGCCCGATTTTCTGCGTAACTCGCGCCGCCATGGGAAGCGCACTGACACCCGCCGAGCCAATCAGCGGGTTTGTCTTTTTCCCGCCGAAAAGGTACATAAGCTTACCGAAAAGCACTCCGCACGCCGTGCTTAGTATAAACGCCGTCAAGCCGAGCCCGATAATCATAAGCGTTCTGCCGTTCAAAAAATTCTCTGCTTTGGCTGTCGCGCCGACTGCCATTCCGAGCATAATTATAACAATGTTCGCAAGCTCATTCTGAGAGGTTTTAACAAGACGGTCAACCACTCCGCTTTCCTTAAATAGGTTTCCGAACATCAGCATACCGACAAGCCCAAGCGCATCGGGAATAATAAATCCCACTAAAACAGTTACAATAATCGGGAAAAAAATTCTTTCTTTTTTTGACACAAAACGGAGCTGCGCCATTCTTACCGCGCGCTCTTTTTTTGTGGTTAAAAGCTTCATGACCGGCGGTTGAATTACCGGAATAAGCGCCATATACGAGTATGCCGCAATAGCAATCGGCCCAAGCATTTCAGGGGCTAATCTCGTAGTCAGCCAAATGGTTGTCGGACCGTCCGCACTGCCTATTATAGCAATTGATGCAGATTCATTTAAAGGAAACCCGAGCGCAAACGCCCCTAAAAACGTCAGGAAAATCCCTGCTTGCGCCGCCGCGCCGAGCAGAAAGCTTGACGGGTTCGCGATTAAAGGCCCGAAGTCGGTCATGCAGCCGACTCCGAAGAAAATAAGCAACGGAAATATTTGCAGCTTCACACCAATGTAAAGTATATCAAGCAGTCCGCCCTGATTGAACACCTGCGCGAAATTCACTTCTTCCCCCGAAAAAAAAGCGGGGTTAAACATATTGGCGCCCGGTATATTAGTAAGCAGCATACCTACGGCAATCGGCAGAAGCAAAAGCGGCTCGTACTTTTTCGCTATAGCCAGATATATCAGCACAAGAGAAATAGCAAGCATGATGAGTTCAAGCAAGCTTCCGTTCACAAAGCCCGATTTCTCCCACAGCTCTTTGATTGATTCTGTGAAAACCTGCATTATAATTTACCTCATGCTTTCGCTTACGCCTGCATTACCCCATACAGAACGGCAGGGCGCCCGTTGTAAATCTCTTGGTTCCCGCTTTTTTATATCGGTGATTTTTAGCTTCTTGCCGGCTTCTTCACCGTACGCCTGTATTGCCGCTGTTATAACAGCAATAACCTGCTTTTCATCAGTTCGGGGTTTCTCAATTACCGGCGCGGATTTAACCGGCAGATTATTTTTGAATGATATTTTAACGGGCATTAATGCAGGCTTTTTCTTGTTCTTACTATCGGCTAAAAGCTTCCCCGTCAAGGCAAGCGAGCCGATTAAGAGCAGTAATATCAAAAACACAACGACAAGCCCCGTCACTACTGTTGACAATACAAAAGACCAATCCATTTTTTCTCCCTATAAGTTATGCGATAACACAGCGAAGTTAGGTTTGTCGCCGAAACCTGCAATGATTTCAACCGACATATCCCGCACCATCAGAGGCATAACAAAAATCTGCCTGTCGGAAGCAATTGTAGCGAATTTATAAACGTTAGAGTGGTCAACAAGCAGTACGTTTTTCTCAGTCATAATAAGGCACTGGAAAACATTCGATATACAATCGAGAAAGGCGCAGAGTGCGCTGTACCGCGCATCCTTGCGATTATTCGCGAAGCTGTTCTCGAGCCCGTCGTTAAAATTTTGCAGTATCGTTTTTTCCCCGCAGATACCGAGGAAATAACGGCGCGGGTCGGTAACGACTTTTTGAATTGCCGCACGCCTTGCAAAATAACTCCTGACCGCGTTTGCCTTACCGAGCTTTATATTGGTTCCGACAAAGCGAAGTATGTATTTAAGTGCAATATTCATGTATTCATTTGCGTAACGCTCTCCGGTATCAACGTGCGTTCCGAGAATCACGTCGAAATCGTGTTTTAAATTGCGCGAAACACCCGGACTGTTCAGCGCGTAATAATTCCGCATCTTTTCAAGCATGGGCGCAACCATGTCGGGGGTAATAATCCCTTCAACTATAAGCTGGTCGAAGAAAGCCGTGTTCAGAACCTCCTGCTTTCTTACGGTGAACTTGAACTTCTCCTCGTCAACGCCCCCATACTCAAAGGCAAGGTCGCCAAGCTTCTCGTCAATAGTATGCTGCATCAATTTAATCAGCATGACCTGATTTTCCACAAGAAAACTGCTCGCATCTTTTTCGAGTTTGCTGAAATTCGCGTTGATTACGTTTTGCCGCGTCATAATCTCCATGAGTTTTTCGCTTTTCAGCAAACCTTCCTGAACAAAATACTTCCCCGCAAAATAATCAATCATAAATAAACCTCCTAATCTGATACCCGTATTTTTTCTATAACATCAGCCCAGCCGTAATGCGTTGTTAAACCACCCTCAACCGAGCTTTGTTCAAGCGTACCCCCAAATACAAAGTATACCTTCCTCTGATATACCGGAACGCACACCGCGCTGTCAAGCACCGAATCAAAAGCACTTCTGTAGAACTCAAGATTCAAAGCGGAATCTGCCAACGCAAGCCTTTGGTCGAGCATTTCGTCCGAAAGCCTGAAGAAATTCTCCGTGCCGGAACTCGCAAATCTCCCGCTCGCACCGGGAAGCACCTCGCCCTGCCATGCTCCGCACCACATGTCAGCCTCACCGTTTATGACCGCGCTGTACATTTCACCCTGAGATGAAACATCTTTGATTTCAATGTTAATCCCCACAGTCCGCAATGTCGCCGCCGCCATTGTCAAAAGCAAGTATGACGGATGTCTGCCCGTGCCGAAGCCGACTATATAAACCTCGTAGCTGTTCCTTATATCATCGGGGAACGAGGTAATTACACTCCCCGACGCATTAAGCTCACAACCCGCCGCCTCGAAAAAACCGAGCGCGGCTGTTTTGGCGGCTTCAAGCCTCCTTGCTTCGGTAAGGTCTGTTGTAAAAATATTTGCGCCGTTAGCATGTATGCTGAAAGCTTCTTTATAACCGCTGTCGCCGATACGCGGAGCCGCCCACGACACACCCGAAACCGGATATTCGGCAACGTCTGCCGCTTCACCGTAAAAGTCGCTTATAGAAATTTCGCGGTATGCTGCTAAAATTGTCGCGATTCCTTTGCGGAAGCTGACGCTCTCCTCGCTTAAAGGCTCCCCTTCGGCACCTACACGCTCCGCGTTGAAGCCTATATAGCCGAAAGTACCGTAGTCAGCTTTCTGCATCCAAACGCCCGCTTCTTCATATGCGTTTATTTCATTAAGCACATCGCGCATTGCCGCAACCGCCGTTATATCCGATACACCCGAAGCCACGTCGAAAATCATGTCGTCCGGGTTTGTTTCCCTGAATATGAGTTCGGTTATTTCAGGCTTGCCCTTAAAATAAAACTCGTTCGCTTCAAGCACGGCAACGCCGTTTTCAAAAGAAATCAGCGCATACGGCCCCGCCCCAAGCGGCAGATTGTTTTTTTCGCGAATTACTGAAAGATTGCCTCTTTCAAATCCGAATTTATCACCGGCATAATCATAAAGCGTTAAATCACCGTAATAATGCAAAGGCGCCACAGGGAGTATAAACGAATATACCGCCGCCGGAACATACCCCGCGAGCGTCACCGTAACTTCGTGCCCGCCGATTTTACGAATCCCGACTATGTTCCCCGCACCCGTGTTTTCCGGGTCGGTCGCAGCCACCTTTTCAATAAACAGCCGCACAACTTCCCCGAGAGCGTTGTCTGATTGCGGTCTGCCTATTTTTTCCGCGTTTATATAGGCTTCAAGATTACCTTCGTAAATTTCGTAGAATTCCCTGTAGAAATCATAAATTGTAGGGAAGCTGTTCGTCAGATTCCATTCCCTGCCCGAAACAGATGTAAAAGCTCCGTAAACCGCTTCGTTTTCTTCCGTTGCAGGCGTAATCACCGTAAAATCCGCCACACGCCACACCATCATTGCTAAAGCCGCCTGCATCCACTCATCGGTTTGAAGATTACCCTCGCCTATAACATGAGCGTATCCGGCAAAATTATTAGCGCTGTATTCCACAATCGCTTTAACGTGCGAAATCCACGCTTCCTCATAACACTCATAAAACAGCGCGTACTGCTCTTCGGTAAAAACTTCACTTTCCTGTTCAAAATCAAAGCCGCGCCCCGCTTCAAGGCAGGCGGCGGCGATGAGCGAATACTTCAAGTAAGTATCCGCGTCCGCGTTTGTTCTGTAGTAATCAGCGCCTAAGACCGGTAAAAGCGAAAGCGCCGCTTCACCGTTATAATCAATATCGAAGAATGCATACAGCGTAAAAATCAAATCATCTGCGGTCATCAACCCGCCGTCACTGAAGCGGACATCCTCTCTGAGCCGAAAGGTTAAAACCGTTGTATTGTTATCGGTCATGTTTATTGCAACATCGGAAATCCCTTTATAATGGTACTCGTTTTCGCCGAAAACCCGCGTTTCACCGGTCACCGCATTCCTCACGACCTCGCCGCGCCTGTCAAGCGTTACGAGCGGAGCATTAATCACGCTCATAACATCGGCGCCGCCCGGAGCCGCTGTAAAAAAAGGCGAGAAACTGCCCGTCATTTCCGATGTGCCTATAATTATATCTGTTTTGACGGCAAGTTCTTCGGGTTCACGGTCTTCGCTTATATCCTCATTTTTTACATTACCGCAAGCGGATAATATGGAAACCGTCAACAGCAGTGCTATTAATTTCATCGCTAAACCTTTCCGTTTTTCGTTATCTATATCAGTATAGCACAAATTCATCTTTTCGTCAATCATTGACATTGAATATTAAATATGGTAAAATAAAAGTGATTTAAAAACAACCGGGGGTTATGTTTATGGCTAATTTCTGTCCAAAATGCGGCGGCGAACTGCCTATGGGCGCTACAATCTGCGCGAACTGCGGCGCGGCGGCTGACGAAAAGCCCGATGTTGACAACAGCGCGGCTATAGCGCGTATGCTTTCGGGGGAGCCCGATGAATTAAACGACCGGCAAATCGAAGACTTTGAATCCGGCAAGCCGATTGAATTATCAAGCGGCGGGCTTTCGGAGGAAGCACTGGGCGACATAGCGACAATGGACAGCATGGACTTTGACGAACTGCTGACCGAAGAAGCGGCTTCTGTACCCGCCGCAAGCCCCGTTGTAAGCCTCGGCGCCGGAAACCCTGACAGCGGCGCAATCCCTGTCGGAAACTTTGACGGCGGCGTCATCGGTTTTGAACCAAGCAATGACGACCACGATAATATTATTATACAAAGCGGCGTTACCGAAATGCATAGGTTCAGAATGCCGCGTATAGTGAAAAGAATCATCGCCTGCGTATTACTTTTGTCGGCAGGCTTCGGGCTTGGTTTCGGGCTTCACTACTTCATGTCGTACGGTTTATTCGCAAACCACACGAACAGTATAGCTCTAAAGTCCTCCAGAGCCGTTATGCTCCGCGTTATCCCCGAGGGACAGGAATTTAAACCCATCGACATTTATGTAAAGCGCGACGCGCATACTACCGAGTGTATAATATTCGGCGTTTTATTCTCCGAGGTTAACGATTATACCGCAACGTATTTCCGCTGGGTTATCAACAATGACGACCATTCAGAATCAAGACTGTTTCTTCCCTTTAATCAGGCAAGATATTTGGAACTTCTTAACAGCGACGACCCGCAGGAAAGGCTTACGGCATCTACAATGAAGGGAAATTATGACAGCTTTCTGCTCTCTCTGAGCGAAATAAATGCGGGAAATCCGCGTTGGGAACGAGCTGATACTGCGTATGTCAATAAACGATTGCTCGTTTCTTAAAAAACGCATGAATAATTGATAAGAAGTCCTTCATAGGCTTAATGTACGGCTATACTATGGAGGGCTTTTATCGTGCGGAAAAATTATTCTGATTAAAATTATCGGAAGGTTAATTCAACTGATAAAGTGTACATGCTTCTGCATATAGGAGGGGACAAATACGGAACCTTCGCGTTTTCAGATTTTTGTAATGATATAATGTCAGTATCTGTATTATAAGGTAGCGGCAGGGGGATGACAAGAAATGTCTGTGAAGAAAATAATCGTTGTAGACGATACGCCTTTTAATCTGAATATGTGCAAGAGCGCATTAAAAGATTTATACGACATATACCTTGTTCGTTCGGCAGAAGGTATGTTTGATGTGTTAGAAAGATTTATTCCGGATTTAATACTGCTGGACGTGGACATGCCCGGCATACACGGGTATGACGCTATGAAGATGTTGCAAAGCAACGAATCTTTTAAAGAAATTCCTGTCATATTCCTTTCTGCTATGGACGATGAGCAGAACGAAATGAAAGGCTTGGATTTGGGCGCTGTGGATTATATTCACAAGCCCTTTGTCAGGTCACTGCTTATTAAGCGTATTAATATACATATAAGATTAATTGAAGAGAAAAAAGAGCTGTCGGCGTATAAGGAATCTGTTGAACATCTTACATCAAAAGCAGGTGAACTTCGCGCATCGCTGAACACGATTATTGAAATGATAGAATCATCAATGTTATCAAATAATCTCAGCGAAATAAAACATTGTTTGGGCAGGGCAAAGACTGAGTCGGCACTTGTTGCCCAAGCCTTTGATGATTATTTAAGTAAGCAGGCTTGAGGGTTAGAGGAGGTAATTTAAATCGACATTATACTGATATTAGGAATTATTTTAGTTATAAGCGCCTGGTCCTGCAAAACAACAGGCAAAATCGGATTGCCGACATTAGTTGGATTTATATTAATCGGCTTATTGATTGGAAATTGGTTTGAGTTTACAGACCTTGCGGCTGTAGACCAGTTTACTAATTTTGCTTTGCTTTTAATTGTTTTCACAGGCGGGTTTCAAACTAATTTTTCCAAGGCGAAACCTGTGTTGGTGATGTCGTCGGTAATATCGGTGGCGGGAACTCTTTTAACGGCGTTTTTTGCGGGCGCATTCGCGTATTTCATATTTGGCATCGGGTTTACTCAGTCTTTACTGCTCGGTGTTATTATTTCGTCTACAGACGTAACCTCGGTTTTATCGGTATTACATTTAAAGCAGGTAAATTTAAAAAATAATTTAGACTCCGTCTTAACGTTAGAAAGCGGCTCGAATGAACCGTTTGCTCATGTTCTTACATACGTTGCTATAGCGTATGCAGTCGGTTCTTACAACCTTCCGCTACTGTTTATACAAGAAATTGTTTTCGGAGTGGCGGCAGGGATTATTTTCGCCAAAGTAGGACAATTCCTTATAAACCGGCTTAATTTGCAAATAGATGGTATTTATGGGGTATTGCTTTGCGGGATTGCTTTCCTTATTTACGGGGTTGCCGCTCAATTTGGCGGAAGCGGATTTTTAGCGGTATATATAGGAGGGGTTATAATCGGAAACGGAAAGCTCGTACATAAAGGCTCGCTCTCAAGGCTGTACAGCGCTTTCTCTATGCTGATGCAAATCACACTTTTCATTATGTTGGGAATCCTTTGTGTGCCTTCTTCTGTTATGTCCGTTATGGTAAGCGGTTTGCTGTTCTCTTTAGTCCTTATATTCATTATAAGACCCGTTGTTATGCTCATGCTGATGAAGCCTTTCCGCCGTCCGCTGAATGAAATCGCTCTTGTATCATGGGCAGGGTTCCGCGGCGCTCCCTGTATTGTATTCGCCACGCACTTATTAACAGTAGAACTGCCGTACGGCGAATATATTTTCAGCATTGTTTTTTTCGTCTGCATGATGTCGGTAATTTTGCAAAGCTCGTTTATAGTCCCGTTAGCCAAAAAACTCAAACTGCTTGATGATTAAAAAATGCAGGTTCTGTCGGATATATTGATATGCGCCTAATTTATTAATGTGAGGTTGAAAAATGGCAAATGTGATTATAAAGAAAGCAGAAAAAGAAGATTTACAACAAATCCTTGAATTGCAACACTTGGCTTATCAAAGTGAGGCTGTACGCCATGATGATTTTTCTATACAACCGTTGAAACAAACTCTTGCAGAGGTCGAACAAGAATACGGGAAAGGTTTGTTTTTGAAAGCAATAGATGAAAGCGATAAAATAATAGGTTCTGTTCGTGCTTATGCAGAAAACGGAACGGCTTACATTGGCAAGTTGATTGTTCAACCAAAAATGCAAAGTCAAGGAATCGGAACAAAGCTGATGAAAACGATTGAGCAAGAATATATCGGAATGAGATATGAATTATTTACAGGCTATAAAAGCACAAGGACAATAGGGATTTACGAACATCTCGGATATATAAGATTCAAAGAGCAAAAAATCACCGATAAATTGACCTTGGTGTTTTTAGAAAAGTGTACCGTCTAACGAGCATTATAAGCATTATCTGCATATAAGTCTGACATAACAAATTTTATTCAAGGCGGGTTAAGGTGTGAAAAAATATTTTTTGAAACATAAACTATTTACAAGCTCATTGCTCGCAAGGCTGTTGCTTGTATTGATGGCGTTTGTTTTGATGGTTTCTTCAAGTTGTTTTATTATGTTCCGCACGTTAAATTCAAAACACATGCAAAACGTGGACGAAATAATGAACAGCACGGCATCTTTTATATCACATCTTCTTACAGAGCCGGAAGCCACGCTGAATTTCATCGCCAGCAATATAGAGGAGATGTATGGTCGCGGCGAAGGAGCGGACGCAATTAAAGCTTATATGACGGAATGTTCTACCCCGGAATTTAGGGAAAGGACAAGGACTTTAAGTTTTAACAGCGTTTATGGTTACTTTTATGCAACGGATGATTTTTTTGACGGTGCGGGTTGGTTGCCCGAAGAGGATTATAATCCCAGAGAACGCCCGTGGTATAAAGCCGCAATAGTAAATGACGGAAACGTGGCGATTACATCGCCCTATATCGCCACAGACACGCAGGTGTTGGAAGTTGCCTATGCACGTCTTATATTTGACGCCGCCGGCAATCCCGCGGGCGTTATATGTATTAATTATCAAATCGGACATCTTAGGGATTTCATCATCAACAAAAGTATTACCCCGAATGGTTACGGTTTTATGATGGACGAGGTTTTGAATGTAATTATCCATCCGAACGATGAATTCCAGGGTACGGCTTTTGGCGAAATCAATCCTTATATGACGCAGTTCCATGACCTCATATCCGGAGGTTCTGACGTTTTGTTGCAAAAGGTGCGAAACTATGCAGGCGTTCAGTCGTTTATGTTCGGCAGACAGCTTAACAACGGCTGGCATCTGATGATTGTTATCCCCGAACACGAATATTATAAAGAATTATATGAAATGGTAATAATCATCAGCATTTTGGGTGCTATTTTAGCGGGAGCGCTTATAATCATATTGGTGCGCCTTGAAGCGGCAAAAAAGAACTCAGATATGGCACATCAGGAAAAAAGTATGCAGGTGGCAGAACTGGAAATGCTTCGGGAAGCGGATGACCGCTTGCAATTGATGTTAGATGCCAGCCCTTTTATCATAACCCTTTGGAACAAAGATTTCCTATGTACAACCGCTAATGAAGAGTCGGTCAAGATGTTCGGCGTATCGGACAAGCAGGAATATCTTGACAGGTTCTACGAGCTTTCTCCGGAATATCAGCCCGACGGAGAACGTTCAAGAGATAAAAGCCGAAGGCTTATTAAAAAAGCTTTTGAAGATGGTTATCATCGTGTAGAATGGACGCACCGTTCGCTTACCGGCGAACCCATACCCTGTGAAATCACATTGGTACGTGTTAAATACCGGGACGATTATGTGGTAGCCGGTTACACACGGGATTTGCGTGAATTGAAAACCGTTTTGGCAGAATTAGGGAATGCGCTCGAAGACGCAAAAGCGGCAAGCCATGCGAAATCCTCTTTCCTTGCAAATATGAGCCACGAAATACGAACACCCATGAACAGTATAATCGGATTTTCAGAGCTGTCATTAGACGATGATATTCCCTCAAAGACAAGAGAACGTCTTGCAAAGATTTTAGAAAATGCCAAATGGCTTTTACAAATCATAAACGACATTTTAGATATTTCAAAAATAGAATCGGGCAAAATGGAACTGGAAAAGATTCCCTTTGATTTACGTGAACTGTTTACAAGCTGCAGAACAGTTATTACTCCCAAAGCAGATGAAAAAGGGCTTTCAATGTATTTTTACGCGGAACCTTCCATAGGGAAAATAACGCTTGGCGACCCTGTCAGACTGCTTCAGGTGCTTGTGAATCTCCTCTCTAACTCTGTAAAATTTACAAACAACGGCATTGTGAAGTTACACGCCGTTGTAAGAAATATAGGCGAAAATACGGTAACTATATATTTCGAGGTAAAAGACAGCGGCATTGGAATGACGCCCGAACAAATCGCGGTAATATTCGAGCCGTTCAAGCAAGCGGAGTCCGGTACGACACGCAAGTACGGCGGTACGGGGCTTGGGCTTGCAATCACCAAAAATATAGTGGAAATGATGGGCGGGAAGCTTATGGTGGAAAGCACGCCCGGTGTAGGCAGTAAATTCAGCTTTGAGTTGGTTTTCGATGCGATAAACGAAAACGGAGAAAGTCTTAATAAAAAGAAGTCCGTTTCGGCTGAAATGGAGAAACCCACTTTCGAGGGCGAAATTCTGCTGTGCGAAGATAACGATATGAATCAACAGGTTATTTGTGAACATCTCGAACGGGTGGGACTTAAAACCGTTGTAGCTGAAAATGGCAAGGTCGGCGTGGATATGGTACAGAGCCGCATAGAAAAGGGCGAAAAATTATTTGACTTGATTTTCATGGATATACACATGCCTGTAATGGACGGCTTTGAAACTGCCGCAAAAATATTTGAGTTAAATATCGGCATCCCCATCGTTGCAATGACGGCTAATATCATGTCTAATGACAAGGAACTCTACAGAGCAAGCGGTATGAGCGACTACGTAGGCAAACCTTTCACATCGCAGGAATTGTGGCGGTGCCTTATGAAATATTTCAAGCCCATGAAATGGCAGACGGAAAATGCGGTTCACCGCAGTCAGTCTGATGACGAGTTGCGCTTAAAACTTATAAATAACTTTGTGAAGAGCAATCGGGAGAAATTCACCGAAATAACAGATGCCATAAACGCAGGGGATATAAAATTGGCACACAGGTTGGTACACACATTAAAGAGTAATGCCGGTCAGTTGAATAAAAACCTGTTACAGCAAGCGGCAGAAGATGTGGAGAACAATCTCAAAAACGGGGAGAACCTTGCGACCCCTCGACAGATGTCGGCGCTTGAAGCAGAACTGAACGCGGCGCTGACGGAGTTTGCGCCGATGATTACTGTACAGTCTGAACCCGTAACAAAACCGCCGGCATCATCTTTTGACGCGGGTTCTGCGGAGGAACTGATAAATAAGCTGCAACCATTGTTTGAAAACGGCAACCCGGAATGTTTGAACTATACCGACAGCCTTCGCCTGATACCGGGAAGCGAAGAAATAATCCGGTATATGGAAAATATAGATTTTCAGTCAGCACTGACAGCCTTGAATAAATGGAAAGAAGGGATGGTGTGAAGTGGCAGACAGCTTAAAAAAGAACAGTGTTCTCATAGTGGATGACGACACGGCAAACCTTATGCAATTGATTCATATACTTCAGCCGGAGTACACGGTTTTTACAGCCAGAAACGGTTCAGCCGCATTGGAAATCGCGCTTAAGTCCTTGCCTGACCTTATTTTACTTGATATTGTCATGCCCGAAATGAGCGGCTTTGAGGTTTTGTCCGAACTTAGAAAGTCCGAAAAAACTAATAAAATACCGGTTATATTCATAACCGGTATGAATGACAACGACAATGAAAGCGAAGGGCTGTCACTCGGCGCTGTAGATTACATACGCAAGCCTTTTTATGATATGGTTGTAAAGCTTAGGGTTCGCCACCAGATTCAGATAATCAACTTGAAGCAAAACTTAGAAAGCGTAGCCGAAGTCGCCGAGACCGCTAACCGTGCAAAATCATCTTTCCTTGCCAGTATGTCACATGAAATACGTACCCCGATGAACGCCATTATCGGTATGCTGGAACTCCTTACCCACGAGTCCCTCAACAGCCGGCAGATGAGCTACGTTAAAGACATTAATCATTCCGCAACATCCCTGCTGACCATCATCAACGATATACTTGATATGTCGAAGATAGAATCCGGAAAAATGCAGCTTGCTCCCGTTGATTATGATTTTTTGGCTCTCTTGGATAATATTCATTCTATGTTTACCTATGTTTCTGAAGAAAAAGGGCTGAAATTCATTTTTGAAGTAGATAACAAAATGCCCCGCTACTTATTTGGTGACGATATAAGGTTAAGGCAAGTGCTTATCAATATTTGCGGAAACGCTGTAAAATTCACTGAAAAAGGTTATGTGCAACTCAGGGTTATCAACTCGGACGACACCTTAATCTTCAAAATATCAGACACCGGCGTCGGCATCAGAAATGAAGATATTGACAGGCTCTTCAGCGCTTTCCAGCAAACCGATTCGGCTAAGAACCGCGGAATTATCGGAACCGGACTCGGGCTGGCTATCTGCAAATCATTTGTCGAGCTGAAGGGCGGCAACATTACGGTTGAGAGCGAGTACGGGAAAGGAAGCACATTCATTATAACAATCCCGTTAATCGAAGGGAACAGCGAAAAAGCCAAGGCAACAGCCACGCCGAAAGGCAAAAAGTTATCTGCGCCGAAAGCGCAGGTTTTAGTTGTTGACGACAACGAGTTTAATCTTAAAGTTGCGGTTGGATTACTAAATCTGTCAGGCATTAACGCAAAAACTGCGTCCTCCGGATTAATAGCTCTTGAAATGGTACAGCAAGCTGATTTTGACATTATCTTTATGGACCACATGATGCCTGAAATGGACGGCGTGGAAACAACAGCGGCAATCCGTGCGCTCGGCGGAAAGTTTAAGCAACCGATTATCATCGCTTTGACTGCCAACGCGGTTCACGGAGTGAAAGACTTTTTTCTCGCCAATGGCTTCAATGACTTTGTACCCAAACCAATTGATGTTCGAGAACTTGTTTCTGTCTTGGAAAAATGGTTGCCGGAGGATATGCTGGAGATGGTCACGGTAATTCCTGATACTACGGACAACGGAGAACCGGGCTTTTTGGATATGCTTGGCAGAATTAAGGATATTAACGTAAATATAGGATTAAACGGCGCGGCAGGCATGGAATGTTTGTATTATGAAGCGGTTGAGATGTGTTGTAAACAACTTCTTTCCGAATGTAAAAAAATGTCCTCAAGTCTGTCCGGCGGGGACATTGACGAATTTGCCATATCGGTACACGCCATGAAGTCTATTCTTGCCACTATTGGCGCTATGGCACTTTCAGATGCGGCATTCAAGCTTGAAACAATGGCTAAAGCCGGTAATTCCATCGGCTGTGAGGAACATTTTCCGAATTTCCATGCTAAACTCATGGCATTGCATAAGCAATTGTCGGCGATTTTCCCTGCGGAGACGGTAACGGTAAAAACGCCGGGTAATATCGAAGCACTGAAAAAAGGCATTGAAACAGCGTTGATTGCCGTCCGTGATTTTGATGATGATGCGGGGGCTGCCGCAATTGAACCCCTTTTGGCATATGACTTCGGCGAAGACATTAACGCCCTGCTCAAAGAAGCCGCAACGCAGTTCAGGGAATTTGAATGTAAAAAGGCGGGAGAAGCTTTGAACAAAGTAGTATTACCTTTAATGTAGCTAACTTATATAATGCGAGGTTGAAAATGAAAATAGTTATAATAAATTCAAGTGCAAGAAAAAATGGAGCAACCGCAAAAATTCTTAAAGAAATTGCTGACAATTTTTCATCAAGAGGTAATGTGGATATAACAAATATAAATCTATCCGACCAAAAACTTGATTTTTGCGTGGGATGTTGCGGGTGTTACAAAAACGGTGTTTGTTTTATTGATGACGATGCCGAGATGTTATCGGATTTAATAAGTAATGCAGATGGTGTTGTAATTGGGACACCTACTTATGCAAGCAGTATTTCGGGGCAATTAAAAACATTCGTTGACAGAGGGCATTTTGTAATAGAGCAGCTGATGAAAGACAAGTATACTCTCGGTGTTGTAACTTATGAAAACGCTGATGGCGGGGCTGTGGTTAAAGCGTTAAAGAAACTGTTTGTTTTTTCGGGTGCTAAAAGATTTGAGAAAATTATTGTTAAACTTCCTTTTAACAGCGACCCGCTTTTATCACCAAGAGTAAAAGCAAAAATTAAAAACAAAAGCGAAAAACTATATAATGCAATTGCAAAAAGAAAATCATCTAATCTTATAAATGCGATTACAAATTTTGCTGTTTTTAATTTCGGGATTAAGCCTTTTGTATTAAAGAAAGGCGATAAGTACGACGGAGTTAAAAAGCATTGGAAAAAACGAAACATTAACTTCACCTAATAAGCATTATCTGCACATCAACGCAATTATCCGTCACAGCTAAAATAAAATATAAGGAGTTTAAACATGATAGAAAAGGAAGGTCTTTTGAAGCTTTCAGAACTGGACGGTGCTGTCATAAAACAAATGGAGGACAGTCAACTGAACTCTTTTTCCGAAGCTGCCATTTCGTTCATTGATGAATACCCAATTCTGGAAAACGACATCAAAAACGCCTTAAAGGCAAACGACCGCAATGCAATAGCTAAGTCTCTTTCGGCAATCTGTGAAATGCTGCGGCAGATATACGCTGAAAAATTAATTGTTAAATGCTCAGATTTTCTCGACAAACAGGAAGAGATTCCGTATGAGGATTTGCAAACATTTGTCATTGATTTTCTGAAAACCGTCTCCGCGCTGTCCATTGATTTGCAAATGCTCAAATATCAGGACACCTGCAACAAAGTCATCCCTGAGCAGCCCGTCGTCAGCGTTCAGGCGAGGAATAATATATTGGCTGTTGACGACGTAAATTTTTTCCTGCGAACAATTAAAGGTATACTCCGCGACTCCGGATATAATGCGACCTGTGTCAATTCCGGCTCAATGGCGCTGGATTATCTTAAAACCCATAAACCCGACCTTTTCATACTCGACATTGATATGCCGGGGATGGACGGATACGAGCTTGCCCGCGAAATTAAAAATGCCGGGCATACCGCGCCAATCATTTTCCTTACCGGAAACTCCAGAAAAGATTCCGTAGCCAAAGCAGTGCAGGCCGGAGCGGTTGACTTTATTATAAAGCCGGTCAGGAAAGACCAGTTGCTTGAAAGAATCGGAAAATACATAAAACCCGAGCTTTAGATAAAACGAATCGGCAGAAGAATTAGAAAAAGCAGAACACCCGAATCGGGTGTTCTGCTTTGCGCTAATCTTGTTTAATTAATATCATCTTCTGATAAATAGCCGGATTCAATGACAAGCCGGTGATAATTTTCAATATCTACTGTGTACGGTACTAACAGATATGACGGTACAAATTTAATGTTGTTGTGGTATGTGGTGGTGTCGTTTATGTCGGGTTCCCGTCCGCCCAGTACGGTTTCTACCATGTCAGCGGCTACTCTTGCAAGGTCGCGGGTATCCTTAAGGATAGTGGAATACTGCTCGCCTGTTCTGATTAGCGAGATTGAGGCGGCTTCGGCATCCTGACCGGTAACTACGGGCCAGTCGTCTGTTCCGGGTAGAAAGCCGAATGAAATAAATGATGATATAATCCCGCGGGAAAGCCCGTCGTATGGCGAGAGAACACCATGCAGCGGCGTTCCGTCGCTGTAATGGTCGGCGAGGACAACGTCCATGCGGGCTTGAGCAACTTCACCATCCCAGCGCAGAGTGCCTATCTGGTCTTGATTAACCTGCCCGGAGAGGACGGTAATTACTCCGCTGTCAATATACGGCTGAAGAACGCTCATCGCACCGCTGAAGAAAAAGAAAGAATTAGTATCATCCGGAGAACCTGCAAAAAGTTCAATGTTCCACGGCCCCGAGCCTCTTTTCTCTCTCAGACCGTCAATAAGCGACTGCGCCTGAAGCTCGCCGACTTTTACATTGTCGAATGTTGCGTAATAAGAAACTGCCGCCGTGTCTACGAGAAGGCGGTCATACGAAATGACAGATACGCCGTCTTCTGCGGCTTGATTGAGAACGCCTGAAAGAGTGGAACCGTCAATAGCCGCGACAACCAAAACTTTGGCGCCTTTTTCCAGCATGGATTCGATTTGTTGTCTCTGGGCGGGAATACTGTTCTCGGCAAACTGCAAATCAACATCAAATCCCCGCTCAATAAGGATATCCTTTAATGTGTTGCCGTCCACTGTCCAGCGCTCACTTGACTGTGTAGGCATCGAAATGCCGACAAGCGGAAGACCATCGTCATTGTCGCCGCCGCAGGCGGTAAACAGTGCCAACACCATTGTAATCGCGATTAGAACCGAAAGTTTGCGTTTCATTTTGTTACCTCCATATATTTTTATTGTATTAAAAACTTTGTGTGGTTTTAAAGTTAAACTGCTACAAAATTACAGTGAATTCGCGCTTTGTTCTGTCTCCATAAACTTATCTATATCCTCTGAAACCTCATCAAAATCACTATGCAGCAATTGTTCGGAAATTGTATCTAACAGTTCGCGGATTTTCTGCGGCAAAGATGTGTTTTTAAGCTCATTTAACACCTTCTCGGCGGTGTTTTTGTCGTATATTTCACATGCTTCTTTAATCGCAAGCAGATTTTCCCTTAAATGCCGCATATCAACAACTTCCGCATCATGGGCAGATACCTGCTTCTGCGGCGCAAGCTCATCTACAACGGCGCGCAACGAACTTAGAAACTTTGGGGTCTCGGCTGTGATTAACTCAATATCCTTATCCCGCCCGGACTGCTCTAATTTCATAGCAACTGCGGACAAATCCATTTTCCCTAAATTCGCTAAAGCACTTTTCATGCCATGTACATGAATAGTATAAGTCCGAATATCTTCCTCACTGTACGGGGCGCCTTTCCCGATGACCGCATCTAACGCGGCAAGGGATTTTTTTGCGTCCCTTACAAAGGATTCCGTTATCCGCGAACCGACAGACGACTGCGGCGCCTTGTCGGCGGGTTGCTCGGTTTCTGTTTCTGCTTGTCTTCTCGCCGCTTCAATCACCTCCGGCGGTTGTTTATCGCGTATCAGCCTGTTCAATATAACGTTCAAAAGGCGGGTGTCTATCGGTTTGGAAATGAAATCGTCGAAGCCGTTTGCGAGGAAAATTTCCGACTGCCCCACCACAGCATTCGCGGTCAAGGCTACAATGGGTTCCTTATACCCCATTTCACGCAGAATCTTTGTCGCTTCAACGCCGTCCATATTCGGCATCATATGGTCCATAAATATTATATCATAAACCTTGCCGCTTTTAATTAAATCTATCGCGGCAAATCCGCTGTCGGCAGAGTCGGTCTTTATCTTATATTGAACCATGAGCCCCTTAGCTACATATATATTCGTTTCCACATCGTCTACAATCAGCACACTGCCGTACGGCATCGGGTCGCGTGTAATTTGTGCGCGTTTCATCTGCGTTCTGTTGGTTGTGCGGAAATTATGCAGATTGTCGGTCATTTCTTTGCCTAACACTTCCGACCCCGCTATAGTCTGCGGGAAGCGCACGGTGAAAGTAGAACCCACGCCCGGTTCGCTTTCTATGGCAATTGCACCCTCCATCATGTGTATCAGATTGCGCGTTATGCTCATTCCGAGACCGGTTCCTTCGGTTGCACGGTTGGCTTTCATATTGAACTGCGAATACTCTTCAAACAGATTGTCTACCTGCTCCTTGCTCATGCCCTGTCCGGTATCGCTTACACTGAAAATCAGCGTTACTTCACCATCGACACCGCTCGCTTCCGCCGTAACCGACAGAGTAACCATGCCTGCCGCCGTATATTTGAAAGCATTGGAAAGGACGTTGTTTAGTATTTGTTTTATGCGAAGTTCGTCACCAATCAGAAGAACGGGTAAATTTTCATCTATGTAGAGTTCAAACTCAATCGGCTTACTGCCTATACGCATCATGTTAAGTTGCACTGTATCGCTGATAAGGCTGGCTATTTCGTAATTTTCTTTGAGTAACTCAAGTTTTCCGGCTTCAATTTTTGAAAGGTCAAGCACGTCATTTATTATACTGAGCAACATATAACCGGACGTATAGACTTTTTCAAGCGCGTCTCTTGTATTTCGTTCGAGCGTTTCATTTTGAAGCTGCATTTCTGTAATGCCCAAAATCGCATTCATCGGTGTGCGGATTTCGTGCGACATAGTGGCAAGAAAGTCGCTTTTAGCCTTATTGGCAACATGTGCATCGCCTAACGTCTCTTGAATTTTACGAGCCAGTTCACCAATTTCGTCGTCCCTGTATGTGCCGTATACGGAGTTTGCGTCAATATTGCTCTTAGATACGCTGGTTGTGAGCCGGCTTAAAGGCGTCACTACAAAACGCCGTATGATAATGATGTTAGTGCCCATTACTGCCGTGAGTACTATTATAAGGATAATAATGTTAACAGTCGCGGCTTGCTGGCTTTCTTGTATAAAACGGTCTTCAATATCGGTGCTGATAACACCGATAACCTCTCCCCTTCTGATAATAGGAACCGCTCCTGTACTGAAAATCCCCCATTGGTCTACAAGATTCATTATACCCACTGAACTTAAACCGCTGAAAGCATCTAAATGAACTGCCCCTATATCTTCATATTCTTCAAAAATAGAGTCGTTTCTGTTGGGGTCGTCGGGAAAAGGGAAAGGGTCGCTGTCAAATATAAAGTAGTATTTACCGTCTATCTCCTTGAGGGCATAAATATATGAAGCACCGGTCAGTCTCGCCAAAGTACGTAAAGAAGCGAGCGTTTGGTAATAAGCGTTATAATCGGCGAATATGTCCTCTCTGCTGTTATACGAAAAAAATTTTTCTATGTCAAGAAGTTCACGTGCGGCAACCGAGATAGAAAGTAAATTTGCTTCCACGCTTTCACTAAGTATCGCCCTGTGGTTACGGTTATTCATTATCGTAAGTAAAACGCTTACCGACAGAACGACAAACAATAAGCCGACAACTACGGAGATTAAAAGCCGTTGCATTTTTTTGTTCATGGTCGAATCTCCTAAAAAGCTTATATTTTTATCGCCTCGAATTGTTTTCTTATTTCGTAAAATACATTAGCTATTGCCGGGTCAAACTGTGTTCCGGCGCCTTCCATGATGATTCTGACAGCCTCATCGGACGAAAACGCTTTTTTATACGGACGCTCGGAAACAAGCGCGTCGTAAACATCGGCAACCGCCATAACCCGCCCGTGAATCGGGATATTTTCTCCCGCCAGCTTATACGGATAACCTTTGCCGTCCCAACGCTCATGATGACTGCCCGCAAATAATCTGGCATCAAGCAAAAATTCCACATCGTCCGTACGGGAGATTATTTGGTCAATTGCGCCCTCTCCTTCTGTAGTGTGGGTCTTCATGATTGCAAATTCTTCATCTGTCAGTTTTCCGGGTTTATTCAAAATAATATCCGATATGGCGATTTTTCCGACATCATGCAACCGCGCCGACGAAACAAATGACTCCAAATTCATTTTTTTGATTTCATCAGTATATACGCCGTTTGCCGCCATCGCTTCTATCAATATCTTTACATATGCGGCTGTGCGGTCTACGTGACCGCCTGTTCCTTCGTCACGACCTTCCACCATATCCGCGAAACCGAAAATGATGGCGTTTTGAAGATTTTGCAGCTTTGCTGTCCGTTCGCGGATAATACTGTCTATGTCCAAATGGGTCTTTATGCGGTTTATAAGTACAGGAGCAGAAAAGGGTTTAATTACAAAATCGACTACGCCAAGCTGAAAACCGCGGACTTCCACTTCGCTGTCTGTCATACTTGTAAGAAATATCACGGGTATGTCCGCTTGCGAATCATTTTCTTTTAAGCGCCGCAATGCTTCAAATCCGTCCACTTCCGGCATTTCGATGTCGAGCAGTATCAAGTCCGGCTTCATTTTTTCCAAAAGCTTGAACATTTTTCCCGCCGACGGCAAGGTCATAACCCGATAGTGTTCTTTCAAGGCTTCATTTGCCATAGCTAAGTTTGTATCAATGTCATCAATAACAAAAATCGTTTTTTGCATTCTCACACCTCATAAATTACTATAAATTATCCCAAAGCTATGGAAATTAAATCGTACATAATAAACTGTATAGTTGCCTTAAAGTTTAGCATAAATTGAAAGCAAAAACACAAAGGTTCCGAATATGTCACCTTTGCTTTGGCGAAACAGTGATTTCCATATTATTAATAAAAAAGCGTAAACTGCTTATGCTGTATATTTCGCAAGCTGTAACAGTCGCGTATTTATATTATAAAAATTCTCTGAAAAACCCGAATAATTGACAAGAAGTCCTTCATAGGCTTAATGTACGACTATCTATGGAGGGCTTTTCCAATGTTTTCGGTTTTGTTTCAAACTGCGTTGCAAAATTTGTTTTATCTCGCGCTTCATCTTGAAAACGGGGGTGCATTCCCTAAGCAATTATCAAAGAAAGAAGAGCAGGAGTGTCTCGAAAAAATTGAGGCGGGTGATGAGTGCGCCCGTAATAAACTAATCGTGCATAATTTGCGGTTGGTGGCTTTTATCGTGCGGAAAAATTACTCTGATTCAAAGGAGCAGGACGACCTTATTTCAATAGGAACAATCGGGCTTATTAAAGCGGCTGAAACTTTTAAGAAAAGTAAGAATATAAGCTTTAGCACATATGCGAGCAAGTGTATAGATAACCAAATAAAAATGCACTTCCGAAAAATAAAAAAACAGCTGGCGGAAGTTCATATGAATGAACCCATCGACACCGACAAAGACGGCAATCAAATCACAATTGCGGATATTTTCAGCGACCCGACAAACATAGCAGACGAGGTTGACCTGCTTATAAATTTCAAGAAGCTGTATTCTTACATAAACGAAAGCCTTGACGAACGCGAAAAGTTAATAATCAGCAAGCGCTACGGGCTTAACACCGGTAACGGAGGGGCGATTAAAGCCATGACACAGCGCGAGGTTGCTTCACAGTTAAGGATTTCGAGGAGCTATGTGTCACGCATTGAAAAAAGAGCGCTTCAGAAACTTAAAGAAAGGTTCGACGGGAAAAAGGTTTAATGTTGTATATAAATACCAAACTCCATTTTAATGGAGTTTGGTATTAGCTGTGTCAGCTTGCGAAATTTATCGAAAAATCACGAAGATTGACTTTTTCGCCTCCTTATGTTATGATAGCAGTATAAATCTAAGGAATTATAACAAACAAAGGAATTATGACATATGAAAAAGACGTTAAACAAAACAATTGCAGCGCTATTGATTCCGGTGCTTTTATTCTCGGCAATATCGGTGTTTACAGCACCTGTATACGCGAATTCGCCGGACTGGAGCGCCGACAATCCGCCGCAGGTTACAAACGGCGACATAATTACAATAAGCGGCAGACCTGCCGGTACGCTTACCGTTCCGGCGAATACAGCAGTTACTGTAAACGGTGAGGTTACAAGCACATCGGCGGGAATTGTTCTTGATATAGGCGCAGGTGCGGTTGTTAACTGGAACGCTTATTTTCAGGGTACGACAACCCCCGCTTCCTCCAATCTCATTACCTTAACCGGCAACGGTACGTTCGTGGCGGAATCTATAATCCATAACACGGGGACAGGCGGAACCATAAATATCACGGGCGCGGGTACGGTTGTTACAGTGCGAAACGGAGGGGCGGTATTATCCAACAGAAGCGGTAATCCTGTTTATATTAACGCTGATAATGTCGCTGTTAATGTGGATTCCGGCGGTACAGTCAAAAGCCTTAGCAATAACCAAAACGCGGCAATACAGGTAAACAGCGGCATATTGGGCGCGAGGATTAACATAAATAACGGCGGCGCGGTGATTTCCGAGGAAGGCGGATACGCTGTTAACGACGGCGCGTTTGCGGGGGTTGCAAGCAATAATACGGCAATCACAGTAGACGGCGGTGTAGTGATGGCTGAAAGCGCCTGCGCCATACATTCAACAGGTGAGGGAACTTCCGTAACTGTAAGAAACGGCTTAGTATCAAACGCCGCAGGCAATAACGCCAATCCCGCAATTCAAATAAACGCTGTTGCAAATACCGATTACGGCGATAATTACAATATAATAATAAGCGGCGGCACGGTACAGTCCTCTTCTAATGCGGGGTACGCTGTTCAGACAACGGGCAATGTATTAGTAAGCGGCGGTGTTGTTTCCGCGATTAACGGACGCGCAATCAACCTTGTGGGCAATTATTCAAAAGCCACGGTGACAGGCGGAACTGTTCAAACAAGCGGCACAGGAACGGCGATAAGCACCGCCACAACGACTCCCGATACCGTAGCCGATACAAAGGTCATTATAAGCGGAGGTATGGTTTCTTCCGCAAACGGTAATGCAATCCATGTTACGGGTATAAATTCCCGGGTGATTGTGAGCGAAGGAACAGTTACGACCGCAAGCACCTCGGACGGCAACGCGATTCAAGCGGGGATTTCCTCCACATATCCTGCCGCAAACGCTAATGTGACTATCAGCGGCGGTTCGGTAAGCGCGACCGGCGGCGCGTCTAACAGCTACGCAATAAGAACCTACGGAGCTAATTCAACAGTTACGGTAAGCGACACTCCCGGACGCGGCGGACAAGTTTCGGTGTTACGGACGGGCGCTGCGATTCGTTCCGGCGGAACAGTCACGGTAAGCGGCGGATTTGTGTTCGCTTTCGGGACAAGCCCGTCAACAGCCGTTAACGCAGCGGTCTTAAATCCCCCCGCTTACGGCGCGGGCGGTATGATTGGGGTGTGGAATCAAGCCGCAGGCGTTACATTTTACACGCAAGGCAATAACCCTGCCTGGAACACCTTTCATCTGAACCACACAACAGGCGACCCGATTAACTTAAAGTGGTATTTCAACCCTGTTCTCGGAAGCGGCATAGATTATACAAACGGACAAACTGCGGGCTTTTTCCCGTTACATTTTGTGACGGTAACAAACGACCACGGACTTATTTTCGATTCAAGCACGGGTTACATGTATAAAGACCATGACGGAAGCGGCTCGTTAGCCACTAATAACGAGCGGTTTTATCTCGGGACAAACATGTTTAATCCAACGGCGGGAGCATGGTCGGGAACCCCCGGGAATCTGTTCTTGGACAGTTTTTCATGGACTACAACCAATCCGATTTCTCTGACAATTGTGGGTGATGCGGCAATTATATTGGGCGGAAACAGTAAATTTGAGTCCACTCATAATACAGGAACGGGAATTAACTCAAACAATTATGAAACCACAATCACAGGCGATGGCTCGATAACCGCCAAAGGCGTTAATTACGGACTCGATTTAGCGGGGATTTTAACGCTTAACGGCGGAACGTTCATAGCCGAAGGCGGTCAGGCAATCTATCCTGCCGACCCTGATTACGGAACCGAAACCGGTCCCGGACCTCATGGTTTATATTATCGCTGGCATTATATCGGCAACAGCGAAAATGGTTTTAAAACCGATTCCGGCTACAGCACGAATAACAGCTTCGTCTTTTATCCCACAGACACATATGTTATGTTGCAGGTATTGAAGCCGATTGAGCTTTTATCGGCGGTACAAACGGGCGGAGTATACGACAAAACCGATTCCACAGGTATAATACTTACATTCAGCGAACCTCTCTCCGGTTTAACGGCAAATCAGATGATGATTACAGACGGCACCGGTGCGGTGCGGACGGGCGAACTGATTGGCTTGGGCAATACATGGAAAGTAATGCTGGAGAGCGTTTACGTTCAGGGAACGGTTGACGTTGAAACGATACGGCATTTCGGAGATTATTATATAGTAAACAATAAAATTTATGACGTGCCGATTTATAAAACCAAATATTTTAAATTGACTGTCGCTGTTAATGACGAAGAGGGCGGAACAACTTCAGAACATGAAACGGGAGAGTATCTTTACTCGGAAGGAACTGAAATATCGGTAACAGCAGAGGCGAATGAAGGGTACAGCTTTATCGGATGGACAATTAACGGCGTGGATTTTACTAATGATGACAATGTAACCAAAACATTTATAATGCCTTTGGGTGATGTAGAGCTGACAGCGAATTTTGAGCTGATTCCGGCAGATACAGACCCTCCCGAAACGGAGGAGCCGGAACCTGAGCCGCAACCGGAGCCGGAACCTGATGTCGGGGACGATGTCCCCGACGTTCCCGACGTTCCCGACGTTCCCGACGTTCCCGACGTTCCCGACGTTCCCGACGTTCCCGACGTTCCCGACGTCCC
>JAITFZ010000009.1 GCA_031280965.1 Oscillospiraceae bacterium
TTTTGCGGCGTGGGTCTGTCACTTTTTCGCTCATTTCTATGAGTTCTTCTATTCTTTTCATTTTTTTCTCCGTTTATTCTTTATATCGGCCGATACGGAGATTTCTTAAATTTTAAATGATGTTGCTGTGGTACATTTGTATAGCCGTATACAAATGTAAATTTTGTATTGACTTTTTCGCGGTTATGTGCTAAAATGATACAGTTAGAGTTTAAATAACATTAAGGAGTTCTGCAAAGATGTTCAAAACACTTGACGAAACGCTGGCTTTCTGCCGTGTTCAGGATATAAAAATGGTCGATTTTATGATGCTTGACCTTAACGGGCGTTGGAAGCACCTCACAATTCCGGTTGAGCGCTTCACCACCGATACAATGCGGGACGGTATAGGCTTCGACGGTTCCAATTACGGCTACGCGCCTGTTGAAAACAGCGATATGGTATTTGTCCCCGACCTTTCATCTGCGTATGTTGACCCGTTTTCAGACGTAAAAACGCTTTCTATGATAGGCGATGTTTACGTAATCGCGCTACCCGAAAACAAGCGCTTTGACCAGGACCCGCGCAATGTTGCCGTTCATGCCGAAGAATACTTAAAAAACACGGGAATCGCTGATGAATTCCGAATAAGCCCCGAGTTTGAGTTCCATGTGTTCAATCACGTAAGCTATTCCACAATGTCTTATAATACACGCTTTAAAGTTGACACCGAACCTGCGGAATGGAACACCGGCGCGGAAGAGTTCAATCTCGGCTATAAGCTCTCCAAAAATAACGGCTATCACGCCGCCCCGCCGCTGGACAAGCTCTATGATTTCAGAAGCAGAATAAGCGGGCTTTTTGAGCAGTCGGGAATCGCCGTGAAGTACCACCATCACGAAGTCAGCGGTTCGGGTCAGATTGAGATAGAAGTTGAGTTCGGCGGACTGCGCGAAATGGCGGACAAGACGATGATTGGCAAGTATATAATTAAAAACGGCGCAATCAGGGAAAATAAAACCGCTACTTTCATGCCGAAACCGATTTACGGCGAGGCAGGCAACGGCTTACATGTACACATGCATCTTTTTAAAGATGGCAAGCCGCTCTTCTACGATGCTGACGGTTATTCACAGTTAAGCGAGACGGCGCATTATTTCATCGGCGGCATACTTAAACACGCAAAGGCTTTATGCGCGTTTACTAATCCGTCCACAAACTCGTATAAGCGCCTTACTCCCGGATATGAAGCGCCGGTTACAATCGGTTACGCAACCTCAAACAGAAGCTCGGTAATCAGAATTCCGGCTTATGCAAAAGCTCCCGACCAAAAACGCTTTGAACTGCGTAATCCCGACGGAACCTGCAATCCTTATTACGCCTACTCAGCGATTCTTATGGCGGGTATTGACGGTATTAAGAGTAAAATAAACCCGCAAGCCGAGGGCTTCGGACCGTATGATTTTAATCTTTATAATTTAAACGAAGAGGAGAAATCCAAAATTAAATCACTTCCCCGAAGTTTAGATGAAGCGCTCGACGCACTGGAAACCGACCACGATTTTTTAACCGCAGGCGGCGTTTTCCCGAAGCGGCTGATTGAAATATGGATTAAAAACCGCAGACAGGACGCACTTAAATACAACCTCATGCCCCATCCCGTCGAGTACGAAATGTATTTCGATTTGTAGATTATTCGGGCAGGTCAGGCGGCCCGTTAAATTAAAACAGGAGATTAACTATAATTATATGACAAAAAAACACGGACTTTTCGCGGTTTTTGCCGCTATAGCTATTCAACTCACAATAGGTATCGCCTATATTTGGAGTTTATTTCAGGATGGTGTCGCCGAAAGCATCTTCGCCGGAAACCACGCCGATGCAGTGCTTACATTTTCAATTTTGCTGATTACGCTGACTATGGGAAGTGTAATCGGCGGAAAGCTGGCAATAAAATATTCAACCCGTCGCGTTGTTTTTATCGGCGGTATTATAATGAGCGCAGGGTTTATTCTCGCCTCTTTTGTGACAGCGCAAAATCCATACTTTTTATGGCTCACATACGGCGTGATGGGCGGCACCGGCATGGGCTTCACATATTCTACGACCATCGCCTGCGCCCAAAAATGGTATCCTCACAAGAAAGGTTTCGTTACGGGTATAATCGTGGCGTCCCTCGGTTTCGGCGGAGTGGTTTTAACCCCTTTGATTGAGTTGCTGATTAATAAGTTCGGAGGAGCAGGCACAGGTGAATTTAAGACATTCATGGTGCTTGGTATAGTTTTCTTGGTGGTATGCTCGGCAGGCAGTATCTTCATGAAAAATCCTCCCGCCAATCACATAGCCGCTTCCGTTCCTGCCGGAACCGTAATAAAAGGAGCGCGAAATTATTCTCCTTCAGAAATGTTAAAAACGCCGCAATTCTATTTAGTCGTTTTTTCATTATTGCTTGCATGTATGGGCGGACTTATGATGATAGGTTTCGCAAAGCCGATTGCGCTCGAAAAAGGTTTTGATGAAAAAGCAGCCGCTGTCGGCGTTATGGCGATTTCAATGTTTAACTCGCTCGGGCGTTTACTTTGGGGTATTATTTCGGACAAGCTCGGTCGCAAAAACACAATTTTGATTCTGCTCGCGGGCAACGCGGTTCTGTCTCTTTTGGTTAACGCGGCGGAGGGATATTTTGTTTTTATTTTAATTGCTTTTATCGGATTTTTCTATGGCGGATTGCTCAGCAATTTCCCTTCGCTGACCGCTGACCTGTTCGGAGCTAAGCACATGTCGGTGAATTACGGAATAGTTTTGCTCGGATTTGGCGTGGGTGCGGTTATATCATCTCAAATCGCGGGGCATTTCAGAAACCTGTCGGCGATAGTTGAAGACGGCGTTACTGTCGGATATGATATAAGTCTTATGTTTCCGGCGTTTGTGGCTGCATCGTGCTGTGCGGCGGCAGGTATAATCATGATGCTTATTTTAAAGGTGTTGCAAAAGAGAAAAAAAGCACGGGAACAGGCATAATAAAAAATGAAAACGACCTCGGTTAAACCGGGGTCATTTTATATATTTATAGGGTTTATTATTAAAATGTTTCGCCGAAACTTTTCTCTAAGCTTTTCGCTTTCAAATAAGCATTAATAAACCCGTCAATCTCCCCGTCCATAACCGCGTTTATATTCCCTGCCTCAAAGCCTGTTCTATGGTCTTTCGCCATTGTGTACGGCATAAAAACATACGAGCGGATTTGCGCGCCCCATGCGATTTGAAGCTGCTCTCCTTTTATATCCGATATTTTTTCGAGGTGTTCGCGCTCTTTTATTTCAATAAGCTTGGATTTTAACATACGCATGGCATATTCACGATTTTGCAGTTGACTGCGTTGTGTCTGGCAGGCGCAGACGATTCCTGTAGGTTTATGTGTAATCCGCACGGCTGAACTTGTTTTATTTACCTTCTGACCACCTGCGCCGCTTGCGCGGTAAACCTCAAACTCGATGTCTTCGTCACGGATTTCAACGTGTACATCTTCATCAATTTCCGGCATAACCTCAAGGCTTGCGAAGCTCGTATGCCTTCTTCCGGACGAGTCGAACGGCGAAACCCGGACAAGCCTGTGAACGCCATGCTCAGACTTTAAAAGCCCATAGGCGTTAAGCCCCTGTATCAGTACAGAAGCGCTTTTTATGCCTGCTTCCTCGCCATCTAAATAATCAAGTAACTCGTACTTGAAATCATGCCGCTCCGCCCACCGCGTGAACATACGGTAAAGCATTTCCACCCAGTCCATCGCCTCGGTTCCGCCGGCGCCGGCGTGAAGTGTCAGAATCGCGTTCTTTCCGTCATACTCACCGGAAAGCAACGTTGAAAGCTTCTGCGACAAAAGCGCGGCTTTAACCTTTTCAGCGGCTTCTTTAATTTCCGTCAACAGTGACGGGTCGTCCTCTTCCTCCGCAAGCTCAACCATCGTCAGTACGTCTTCATAGTCGCCTTTCAAGCGCAGAAAAGCATCACGGGTGTTCTTCATTGCGCCGAGTTTCTTCCCGGTTTTTTTTGCATTTTCTGCATCATTCCAAAAGTCCGGTCGCATTGTCTGCTCGTCAAGTTCGCTGATTTCCTTTTCAAGTCTTTTTAAACCCAATGCTTCCGAAAGCTCGCTTATTTCTGGGTTTAAGGCGAGAAGCTCTGCGCGTATTTCATCGTATTCTAACATGAATTACCTCCATTTATATAAATTACAAGAACTTAAACCACTCGAAATTAAAGTTACTACCCGGCAAAAACACAAAGCTCACATCATTTATACCCGCAACTTCCCCGACCTCGAATTCCTGCGTAACATAATCATCGCTCTTATTAAATTCGAGCAGGATTTTTTCTTCGTTCAGTTTTAACTGAACCGAATTACCGTTAGGTGCATAACCGCTGATTGCAAGCTTTTTCGAGCCTGCTTTTCCTAAATCAAGCGCATTAAAATTAATGATGACATTGTTGCCTATATTCTCGATTTTGCTGTTGTTAACATTATAATTATCGCCATAAATCTCATCATTTTCACCGGCGTAAATCATGTCAAACGCACGCTCGTTTATAAATTCAAACCCGCCGAAAACGCATCTCCTGTCAACCACAAAGCAAACATCGGTTTTACCCGTAAGCTTTTCTGACAGTTTAAAGTCATGCGGCTTAAAATCATAGTGCAGATTATTTCGGGGGAAGCTGAGCGTCTCAAGCAAGCGCGAAGTTCCGGTGCTTTTTGAAGCCGCATCGCCGAGATACACTTCCACCAATACCTCATCAAAATACGAAGTCGTTCCGATGTAAAGCCTAAGCGCATTTGTGCTGTTCTTGCCGAAGTCAAGATTCTTAAATCCAATGAGGGTCTTAGTTTTATTTACCCCCGCAACCGAACCGCGCTCAATGATTTTAAGCGGCGCGTAGCTTATGTCATAGCGTCCGGCGGGAATAAACACGAAAGGATTTTTAACGGCTTCTCCCACGCCGGTAATCTCAAAATCAAGCTCGCTTATTATTTCCGGGTGCGCCTTACCGTTATTGCAGGTAGCGCGGATTTTAAAGCGTCCATCGCCGACAGCTTCCACGACCGCGCCTGAATTATCGCTTTCTTTTATAACGGCGATTTCGGCTTCCGCGCCGGTATCAAGCACACACTTCCATGTAATGTCACTATGATTAGCGTTTTCGGGAAGCAGATTGGCGTTTACTTTAATTTGCCTGTTGTTTTGACCGAAAACAAGGCTGTCAGCCGAAAGCTCTATTTTCCGCAATGAAATCTCGTCTTTCGACAAACTGAACTTAACCTGCCCGTCTCCTTTTATAACAGCAACTAATTGTCCGCCGAAAAGCCGCTTATTATCGCCTTTGTAGCTGTCGCAGTCGGTGCTGTCGCCGCTGTCGAGTCCGATTATCCGCGCTTCGTCAAGGCATTCAACTAAAATGCGGTTCCTCGCGTTTTCAACAGGAACACCATCCTTATCGGTGACACAGATTCTTATGAATCTTATATCGCCGTAATTCTCACATTCGGTTTCGATACGAACGGGTTCTCCGAAGCTTCTTTTTATATCGCCCGCAACAAGTTTGCCATCTGCATTATAAGCTTTGATTTCAAGCGTACCTTTTTCATAAGGCACTCTCCACGAAAAATGCAGTTTATTGCCTTTTTTAAGGTCGATTGACTGCTTTCCGAGCGACCTGCCGTTCAGGAATAACTCGGCTTCTTCCATATTTGAGTAGGCGATTACATCAATTAACTGCCCTGCGTTCCAGTCCCAGTGCGGGAACAGCTTTATGAAAGGCTCCGCTTTTCTGTTCCAGACAGCTCTGTAGAAATAAAACGCCGCTTTGGGCAATCCGGCGGTATCTACTGCGCCGAAGTAAGAATTTTTCGCAGAATAAGGCGTAGGTTCGCCAATGTAGTCCATCCCTGTCCAAATGAACTGTCCGCCGCACCATTCTCTGTCGCGGTCATCAATCCATGCGTTTTCGGCAGATTTACCCCAACCCACGACTGAATTACCCAAATCAGAACACTGCATATCTTCAAAGCTAAGCACCGGCATGTCGGCAGGAAAGCGGTAAACCCCGCGCGAACGCACAGCAGACGCGGTTTCGCTTCCGTAAATGAACCAGTCGGGATACTTTTCATGGTGTTCGTCATATAAGTTTTCTGAGTAATTATAGCCCGCGAGTTTAATCTCACCGGCGACTTTTTGAGCGTTCGGGAAAGGCATAAAATTCGAGGCGATTGTGACCTGCGCGTTTTCATAAGGGTCGTGCTTTAACACTTCATCGCGGAGAATCCTCGCAACCTCCAAGCCGCGTTCATCTTTGTGCGTATCGTAGATTTCGTTGCCTATACACCACATTATAACCGACGGGTGATTCCTGTCACGGCGAACCCACGAGGTAATGTCCTTGATGTGCCACTCCGGAAAAAAGCGCGCATAGTCGTTCTTATTCTTAGGCAGTTCCCATATATCGAAGGCTTCATCAATTACAAGCAAGCCTAATTCATCACACAAGTCTAAGTACTCGCGGGCGGGCGGATTGTGAGAAATACGAATTGCATTAACGCCCATATCAAGCATAATCTCGCATTGACGCCGTGCCGCATTTTTATTAAACGCCGCGCCGAGCGCCCCTAAATCATGGTGCAGGCAAACCCCGTGCATTTTCATGTATCTGCCGTTCAGGAAGAAACCGCGGTCAGGCGAAAATTCATATGTTCTGAAGCCGACCGGATTTTCTTCCGAATCCGCGATTTTATTATTTTTAAACAGCTCGGTTTTCAGCCGGTAAACATAAGGACTTTCAACATCCCACAAGTTTATATCATCTAAAATAACAACATTGTTTTCAAATGTTTTCACGGCTTCACCGCTTGCGTTTATAAGTGTGTGGCGGATTACATCGGGTTCGCCGACAACTTCTGTTTCAACGCGCAATTCCCACATGTTATCCTGTAGCTTTTTTGCGCTTATATAAACACCGTTGTCGATTATGCGTGTTTGATTTTGCACATTCAGCCAAACATTGCGGAAAATGCCCGCGCCGCTGTACCAGCGTGTGTTGGGCGCTTCATGCCTTACACGCACGGCAATCGTATTTAAGCCCTCTTTCAGATACCCGGAAATATCAAAGCAGAACGCGGTGTAGCCATACGCCCACTCGCCCGCAGATTCGCCATTGACAAATACCGTGCTGTTCATGTAAACGCCGTCAAAGATAACGGAATGTACGAGTTTTAATTCCCCGCCCGACACGGAAAATTCTTTTTTGTACCAGCCTTCCCCCGTTTCATAAAGTTTCCGCGGTTTATAAATCAGCCAGTCGTGCGGAACTTCGACATCACTCCAGCCCGAATCATTAAATGCGTCATTTAGCTCCGCGCCAATTTCAAGCAGTTTGAATTTCCAGTTGTCGTTAAAAAGTTGTTTCATTTTAAATAAGCCTCCCCTGCTCTATTAATGTCACCCTCAACATTGTCGTGGGGTCGATGATTCTTATTTTTCTGCCGGTTTTCTTTGCATATTCTACCGTTTGCATGGTTCCGCCCCGTTTCCCGTCGTAAACAGCGAGCAGTAAATCGCAGGTTTCTACAAGATGCCTGTTGCGAAGCTGCATACAGCCGTCGAAATATTCCGAATTGCTGATTATTTTTGTTTCGCTGACGTTATCGAGAATATAACGGTATTTTGCCTGCTGTTTCTCGTTCCATGACTTTTCCTGCCCAAGACAGGGAATTATAGCGATGAGCCTTACATGCGGGTACTTCCGTTTAAATTCAAGCACCGCATCGGCGAAAAGCATGTCTGCGCCAAGCGCCATACCGCACTGAAATGTTGAAAAATCATCGTTGAGCAAATCGTCGATTTCGGCGCAGAGCTTATCTTTGAGCAGTGCCATGCTGTTTTCCGAGCTGAACGACTCGTAGAGTTTTTTTAAGCGGTAGCCCGTAAAAGAGCAGACCTTATTAGAAAAATTCAAAGCTGTACCTCTTTTTATATTTACTTAATTATTGCATACCAATACATAAATTATATATTAAATGGCAGGAAAAGTCAATGCGGACATAATTAATTATTTTTAAAAAGCCTATTGACATAATATTCTAACTGTGATACAATGTAACGGTGTTAGCTATTTTACGGAGAAGGAGGGAACTCATTGGACTACGATGAATTAGCGGTTGAATTGCTCGAAAAAATGAATGCGCTCCACAGAACAAAAGCGCATATTCACGTTAATGAAGCACTATGCGGGGAAGCTTTTGTGCTTCAGTATATAGCTCTTAACGGCGGGAGCGTACTGCCGGGTGACATCGGCTCCAAAATGAATGTCAGCTCCGCACGGGTCGCCGCCGCTTTGAACAGCTTAGAAAGCAAAGAGCTGATTACCCGTCGCATGGATAAAAATGACCGCAGAAAGGTTATTGTCGAAATCACGCCGCAGGGCAAGGATTTCGCGGAAAAACACTGGGCCAACATCGTCTGCGGCGCCACAAAGCTGTTGAATCTGCTCGGGGAAAAAGACGCGAAAGATTTCGTTCGGATTATGGGCAGAATGACGGAAGTTATGCCCGAATTATGGAAAAACTGGAGTTTGGTATGATGAAAAAGATTGCTTTAATATTAATTATTTTTTCGCTTACAGCAGGATTTGCCGCTTGTAAATCCGAACCGCCGGGCACAGACGGCAACGAAACGCTCGACCCTGCCGCCCCGGAAAAAACCGTAACGCTTTCCGCAAGCGAGCTTGCGGCGGCAATAGCAGAAACCTTTGAGATGGCAATGCTCGAACACACGGAGCAAAGCGACATTGAACTTTTTCTGCCGGGCGCGGACTTTGCCGATGTAGATGAAATAGCCTTTTGGCAACAGGCTATGACGGTGCATTTAATCGAAATCATAGTTATCAAGCCCGCCGAAGGAAAGGCGGACGCCGTTGTGGCTTTTTTAAATGAAAGGCGGCAGACGCTTAAAGACCAGCTGGCGTTTTATCCGTCGCAGATAACAGCGGCGGAAGCCGCAGTAGTCGGCAGTATTTATAACGTTGCGTATCTTATATGCCACGAAGACGCACAAACAGCCGAAAACAAGCTTTTGGAATTAATAGAAGAATCAATGTAATAAAGAAAGGAATCCTTACGATATGTTTGCAAAAGTCAGCGTCCGTAAACCCTTTACTGTTTTAGTGGGAATAATCCTGATTATAATCCTCGGTGTTGTATCGTTCATGAACACTACCACGGATTTACTTCCGAGCATGAATTTACCCTACGCGGTTGTGCTTACCACATACATAGGCGCAACGCCCGAGCAGGTCGAAGTGGAAATCACCGCACCCATTGAGAGCCGTATGGGTATAATCAGCGGAATCAAGAGTATATCCTCGGTGTCAAGCGAGAGCTTTTCAATGATTATTCTTGAATTCACAGATGATACCAATATGGACTCGGCTTCTCTCGAAATAAGGGAATCTGTAGATATGCTCACCTTCCCCGATAATGTGAGCAAACCGACTATATTAAGACTCAACCCCGATATGATGCCGATTATGGTAACATCGGTTTATGCCGAAGGTATGACAATGAGCGAATTATCGGAATTCGCCAAGAACACGGTTGCGCCGGCTTTTGAGGGTATACCGGGGGTTGCTTCGGTTTCGCCGTCGGGACTTATTCAAAATCAGCTTTACATAGTTATAAACGAAGAAAAAATAGCGCAGGTTAATGCAAATATGCTCGCCGCCGTTGAAAAAATGCGCCGACAGGGAGAAGCGGCTTTCCATGTCGCTATGGAAGCCCGCATAACGGAGCTTATGATGGAAGGCGTTCCTCTTGAAGAAGCGCAGGCGACAGCAATGGCAGAGCTTTTAGAACAGCAGGAACAACAGCAGAATTCTGACGGAGAAACACCATCACAGGGATTGCCGAACCTTGAAGAAATGCTGACAATAGGCAGGGTGAGAGATATTCTCATGGCGCAGAACCTTTCTATGCCTGCGGGTTTTCTTGAAAGCGGCAACGAGAGTTTAATCGTGCGTGTAGGCGACAGACTCAGAAGCACTGATGATGTTTCAAATCTGCTGATTTTCGACCCGTCAGGCTTAGAGGGAATGGCGCCTGTGCGTCTTTCGGACGTGGCTGATGTAATAGTCACCGATAACAGCGACACGCAGTACACCCGCGTGAACGGCAGTCCCGCCGTCATGCTTACCATGCAGAAACAGGCTGAATTCTCCACAGCCGACTTAACACGCGAAATTCGGGCGAAGATGGACGAGTTATCCGGGCGTCATTCTGATTTCGGGCTTGAATTCGCTGTAATGATGGACCAGGGGCATTACATAGATGTAATAGTCAGTTCTATACTTAATAACCTGCTTATTGGCGGTTTGCTGGCGTTGATAATATTGGTGATTTTCCTGCGGGATTTGAGGCCGACGCTTGTTGTCGGTATATCAATTCCGGTAAGCCTTATGCTTGCATTTACTGTAATGTACTTCACAGGTATATCGCTTAATATAATCTCGATGTCGGGGCTTGCGCTCAGCGTGGGTATGCTGATTGATAACTCGATAGTTGTAATTGACAACATTTATCGTCTTCGCAGTCAGGGTATGGCGGCGCGCAGAGCGGCGGTTCAGGGCGCGGTGGAGGTTTCCGGCGCAATTATCGCCTGCACACTGACGACGATTGCGGTTTTCCTGCCAATCGTGTTTACGCAGGGACTGACAAGACAGCTTTTCACAGACCTTGGGCTTACGATTGCATACGCGTTGCTTGCAAGCCTTCTGATTGCGTTGACGGTGGTTCCCGCGTCTTCAAGCGCTGTTTTCTACCGCATGAAGGAAAAAGAACACAAGCTGTTCAACCGCTTCCGCGACGGCTACGGAAAACTGCTGCGCGGCTCGCTTAAAGTGAAGTGGGCGGTTCTTCTGCTCCCGCTTGCCGCTGTGATTGCAACGGGGATTATCGTTTATTCAAAGGGTATGGAATTCTTCCCCGCGATGGATTCGGAAGAAATCGTGGTAAGCGTTGGTCTGCCTGAAGGCTCAACGTTTGAAGAAGCCGTAGAAATCGCGGAAATGCTCAGCGCTCACATAAAACAGATAGAGGACATTGAACACGTAGGCGCAATCGTTTCCGGAGGCGGGGGCGGTATGCTTGCCATGATGGGACAGATGTTCGGCATGAGCGGCGGCGGTGGAGGCGGCAGTTTAGGCATCGACATATATCTGCTAATGAGCGAAAGCCGCACCATGAGCAATCAGGAAATCGCCGACTTAATTATGGAAAAGGACGGCATCGGCGGTTCAGAAATTACTGTTGCGTATGATTCACAGTCGGAAATGAACTTTCTGACCGGCGACGAAATCTCAATTAACATAACAGGCAGAGAGCTTGACGATTTACGTGATACGGCGCTTGAAGTCGCGGAAATAGTACGCGGGGTTGAAGGCGCGGTAAATATAATGGACGGTTCGCAGAGAGCCGCGCCCGAACTGCGTATAATCGTTGACAAGGACGAGGCTATGAGCCGCGGTTTAACTACTTTCCAGGTGCTTACGGCGGCGGCGGGTGCGCTTTCCAACCCGGAAGCTAAAATCAGCATGTCACTGTCGGGGCTTGACTACGAAGTGATAATTCAAGACGCTTCTTGGAGTGAGCCTGACCGTGATGCGATTGAATCCATTGTGCTTGTCGGAATGACAGGAGAAGTCGTGGGAATTACCGAAGTCGCCGAAATCCGCGAGGATACGGGCTTCACATCAATCCGCAGACAAGACAACGCACGTTATATCACCGTAAGGGGCGAAATTGAAGAAGGTTACAATGTAACATTAGTCAACGATGAAATCGCACGCAGGCTTGCGGATTATACCCCGCTTGACGGCTGTACCGTGACTATAAGAGGCGAATCCGAGGCGATTAATGATGCGTTCTTAGACCTTTATCTGATGCTTGCGCTTGCGCTCGCTTTCATTTATCTGATAATGGTGGCGCAATTTCAGTCGTTGTTATCGCCGTTCATCGTAATGTTCACGATTCCCCTCGGATTCACGGGCGGGTTCATCGGACTGCTTATAGCCGATATGCGGCTGTCGGTTGTGGCGATGATTGGTTTAGTATTGCTTGCCGGCGTAATCGTAAGCAACGGTATAGTTTTTGTGGACTGCATAAACAGGCTCAGGCGTCAGGGGCTTACAAAAAAAGACGCAGTTGTCGAAGCGGGGAAGATTCGCCTGCGCCCGATTCTTATGACCGCGCTGACTACCATAGCCGCCATGAGTACAATGACAATAGGCATGGGCATGGGAACCGAGATGGTTCAGCCGATGGCTGTAACCGTTGTGGGCGGATTGGCATATGCAACGCTGATGACTTTGTTTGTTGTGCCTTGTATGTATGATTTACTGCACAGAAACAGGGATATGACGAAAGATGAAGACTTGGATTATGATAAAGCGGCGGGGGAGAAGTAAAGCTAAAGTTGCCGACGGTAAGTTGAGGTTGGCTACCGGTTTAGTTAGAATTTGTAAATATTATACAAATTAATATAAATTTTTTTGTTAATGTTTTTCGACATATTTTTACATATATTTGGAAAATATATGATATAATTGAGCTACTTCATAAAACTTTAAATGAAAGGACGTAAATCAAAATGAAGAAAAAAATTATTTGTTTCAGCATGGCGGCGCTGATTTTCTGTTGTTCAACGCTCTCTTTTACGACAGCAGCGCATGAAATCGGAACCTCGGGAGGATATCGTTGGCATGATGTTATGTATTTTCCCACAACCAATTCACGTCTTGTAAAAGTAGACATTTGGGCAGACCAAAGTAACTTAGGTGCTAATCTTTGGAGTGCGTATCAATCTGCTACAACTCATTGGAATATGAACTCAAGTTCAAAAGCTCATTTTAATGAGTGGCAGAGTGTACTTAGTGCGGACTGTGTGTTAGGTGTTCCGTCTGCTTTTTCTTGGGAACATGTACTTCAACTCTCCCATGATATTGTCGGTATTGCATATTTGTATAATTTGGCAAGCGGAGGTATATGTGCTGTATTTCCTAATCCCTACGGCACACCCGGAGGGTTTAACAGTGGCACGGTAAGGCGAGCTTATATAGCAATTAATCCGGATTCAAGCCTTTACAACACTGCTCACAGGAGAGATTATTTAATAAGACATGAAATGGGGCATGTTCTCGGCTTGGGGCATCCGCCTGATTCAACGGCATCAATTATGCATCGTTTGATAACATCGCCATGGTCAACTATACAAAATCATGACCGTGATGATTTGATAGCTTTTTATCCGTAACAAACATAAAATAATTTTGGAGGATTATCATGATTAAACAAAATAAAAAAATTATCGCTTCCATATTGACAATTCTATTAATAGCAGTAATAGGTTCGCTCATCGTTATAAAGGCGCTTGACGATGATTATGTATATGTAAATCCCGCCGATAAAATAGTTTTATCAGACAATGAGTTTATAACGCGTGTCACACCGCCTTCATTAAATTCTAATTTGCTTTTTAGCGATTTAGTAATTGACGGCACGATAATTGACATGAGTGTTCATACAGGCTATATGATGGACGGAATTTTAACCGAAGAAGAAATAATGGAAGCTTGGGGTTTTGTACCTATGGCAACAAGCACACACTTTACGGTTAAAGTAAATGAAGTGTTCAGAGGAGAACTTGAAAAAGACGAATATATAATAACTTTTGGATTGGGCGGTTGCCCTGAGGGAATGTTTACAAAGCCAAATGTAGGCGATAATGCTATTCTCTTTTTATCCAGCAGTGAGTTTGGTACTTATAACACTGCTACCGGAGAACACAGTATCTTTACTTATGACGAAAAAGACAGGCTTTATTCATTCTCAAACACAGAAGAACTTTCTGCATTTGATGGGCGAAATAAATCAACGTTGCGCAGAACCGTGAGGTCTTCAAAAATTTTTAACCGGAATGTGGATATTTCTGAAATCAGTTAACGGGAAGTTGAATGTATAAAACATCCGGTAGTCAGCAAAATTCGTCTTTGTGCATGATAATAATCGGAGTAAAAGTTGATACGCCATATAAATCCATCATACAATAAAGAAAAAATGCGAGATAAAAATCACAGAAAAAAGAGGACTGCGAATGCAGTCCTCTTTTCAACGGAGCTTCGTACTATACGCATAAAAACCATGTATAACCGTATTTGTCAGTAAGATATACGCCGACCTCCTTAAATTAAATTATACTTACAACCAATATATCCGCAATAAACATAAATGGCTATAACTTTATCGGTGCATTTGATTTTAATTCGGTTTCGGAAACTGCCGAAATCGGGCAAAAAATGAAGAAAACGGCGTAGCCGTGCGGCTACACCGTGTTTCTGTAAATAATTCTTACGCGAGGGGCTTATATCGGCTCCCGCTCTTTGCTTGTAAATTATCAGTTAGTAATTCGCTCGTCAATGCCCTTCCCAACTATTCAGATACTTCTCCTGCACATCGGTCAGCTTATCAATCGTAATTCCCCAATTCCCTAGCTGCCGCCACGCAACATCACGGTCAACCTCAATCGGTACATTGACAATCATACTGTCAAATCTGCCTTTGTTTTGAACAAGATGCAACGCCGACAGCGCCTGAATCGCGAACGACATATCCATAATTTCAGCCGGATGTCCGTCGCCGGCGGCGAGGTTAACGAGTCTGCCCTCGGCGATAATATATATCCAGTTGCCGTTTTTAAGCTTGTAGCCCATAATATTATCACGCGCTAATTTCTCTTCGGTCGCAATTGCTTTTAATCCCGCAACGTCAACTTCAATGTCAAAGTGTCCGGCATTGCAGCAGATTGCACCGTTTTTCATATTGTTATAATCCGCTTCCACTATTACATCGCGGCAACCCGTAACGGTGATGAAAACATCGCCGTGCTTCGCCGCTTGATTCATGGTCATCACCTTGAAGCCGTCCATTACCGCTTCCATCGCCTTTATGGGGTCAATCTCGGTGATTATAACATTGGCGTTCTGCCCCTTGGCGCGCATCGCCACACCTTTACCGCACCAGCCGTAACCTGCGATTACAACGTTCTTGCCTGCGACAATCAGGTTTGTGGTACGATTGATTCCGTCCCAGACCGACTGCCCTGTTCCGTAGCGGTTATCAAAAAGATGTTTACAATCCGCATCGTTAACAAGCACCATCGGAAATTTCAGCCTGCCTTCCCTGTTCATGGCAATCAGTCGGATAATGCCGGTTGTGGTTTCCTCACAGCCGCCGATTACATTCGGGAGAAGCTCCGGATAGTCGCTGTGGATTAAACTCACCAAATCGCCGCCGTCGTCTATGATAATGTTAGCACCGATTTTAACAACCTCGTTTATATGCTCCATGTATTCCTTATCGGTGGCATTATACCACGCAAAGACGCTTAGCCCCTCGTGTGCGAGCGCGGCGGCTACATCGTCCTGCGTTGAAAGCGGATTACTGCCGGTAATATACATCTCGGCGCCCCCCGCCGCAAGCACCTTGCACAGGTATGCGGTTTTCGCTTCCAAATGTACCGACAGCGCGACTTTCAGCCCCGCAAAAGGTTTGTTTTTCTCAAAATCTGCTTTGATTCCGCGCAAAAGCGGCATGTTGCTTTCTACCCAGTCGATTTTACGCTTGCCGCTTTCCCATAAACTTATGTCGCGGATTTTACTCATTTTAGTCGTCCTCCTAAATATTTTAATTTCCCTTTTAAACTTTTAAATCTTCAATTAAAAATGAATGGTACACCCTTCAGGAAACCCCGCCCGAATCGACGACCCAAATAAATAATCGTCGATAGTGTCCGGGTTATTGTCGTAGATATACAGGTTTACTAATTTTGTCAGCTTTCCGTACAACGGGCTTAAATCTGAAATATAGTTTGCACCCAGTTCAAGTTCCCGCAAATTCGCCAGCTTTACAAGCGCGCTCACATCCCGGATTTCATTATGACTTAAATTCAGGTGTGTCAGATTCACTAATTCAGCGAGAGGGCTTAAATCACTGATTTCGTTAAATCTTAAATCCAAACGCTCAAGTTTTGTAAGTTCGGCGAGCGGGCTTATATCGGTAATCTCGCACATCTTGACTTCAAGCCGCGTTAAATTCGTCATTAACGCAAGTTGCTCCATATCCTCGGCTGTGAGCTTCAGCCATTCGATAGAAAGGCTTGTTAAATCAATGCTGTATTCCTTGCCGCCGATTGTGATGTTTTCGTCCGTCCCCGGAGGGTCGGGTTCCGGGCGCGCATTAGTACAGCCGCAAAACAACGCCGCCGCTAAAATTATAACAAGAAGTTTCTTCATATTTTCATAAAGTCCTTTCTTCACCAACGAGGAATAAAAACAACCTTTTCCCCGTTTCAGTAGTATTTTATTTTAAACTTTATATCTCCCCCAAAAACTCACATATTAATCATACCATATTAATTTTGAAAAAGCAACAAAAAAATACCGCCGAAGCGGTATCTTTTTAATTGTTTTTTATCAATACATGCCGCCCATGCCGCCCGGAGGCATTGCCGGTGCGGGGTTTTCTTCTTTCTTATCCGCTACAAGGCTTTCGGTGGTCAGCACCATTGCAGCTATGGAAGCCGCATTTTGAAGAGCGCAACGGGTTACTTTCGCAGGGTCAACTATACCCGCTTCAACCATATCCACATACTTGTCACTGAGAACATCGTAGCCGTATCCGGTCTTGCCCGAACGCTTGATGGCATCTATAATCACCGAGCCTTCAAGCCCTGCGTTAAGCGCAATCTGACGAATCGGCTCTTCAAGCGAGCGCAGAATAATCATAGCGCCTGTCTTTTCATCGCTTTCAAGGCTGTCCGCGAGCTTTTCAACAGCATCCATTACGTTAACCAATACCGCACCGCCGCCCGGGATTATGCCTTCTTCAATAGCCGCTTTTGTAGCCGCTAAAGCGTCTTCAATCCGCAGTTTCTTTTCTTTCATCTCAACTTCGGTAGCCGCACCGACTTTTACCACAGCCACGCCGCCGGATAATTTAGCAAGACGTTCCTGAAGCTTTTCTTTATCGAACTCACTGGTTGTGTCTTCAATCGCGGTTTTAATCTGATTGATTCTTTCTGAAATCGCCTGCTTAGAGCCCGCGCCGTCAACGATAATCGTATCTTCCTTCGACACCTTAATTTGCTTTGCGGTGCCGAGCTGTTCAATCGTAGCTTCTTTGAGGTCTAAGCCGAGTTCTTCGGTTATAACCTCGCCGCCCGTAAGAATCGCGATGTCGCGAAGCATTTCCTTGCGCCTGTCGCCGAAACCGGGAGCTTTTACGCCCACGCAGATGAAAGTTCCGCGCAGTTTGTTCAGGATTATCGTAGTGAGCGCCTCACCTTCAATATCCTCAGCAATAATCATAAGCTTTCTTCCGCTTTGCACTACCTGCTCAAGCACGGGGAGAATCTCCTGAACATTCGAGATTTTCTTATCGGTAATCAGGATATAAGGGTCGTCAAGCTCGGCAATCATTTTGTCGCCGTCTGTTGAAAGATAGGGCGAAACATAACCGCGGTCAAACTGCATACCTTCGACAACTTCGCTGTATGTTTCGGCGGTTTTGCTTTCTTCGATGGTGATTACGCCGTCGCTTGTGACTTTTTCCATAGCGTCCGCAATCAGCTTGCCCACTGAATCTTCGCCCGATGAAATTGCCGCTACGCGGGTTATATCTTCACTGCCCTGAACGGGATGCGAGTGCTTCTTAATCTCCTCGACAGCAACATCAACGGCTTTTTGTATGCCTTTTTTCACTATCATGGGGTTTGCGCCGGCGGCGATGTTCTTCATGCCTTCATTTACGATTGACTGCGCGAAAAGGGTAGCTGTTGTTGTACCGTCGCCCGCCGCGTCGTTAGTTTTTGTTGCGACTTCTTTTACAAGCTGTACGCCCATATTCTCATATGCGTCGTCAAGCTCGATTTCTTTCGCAATCGTCACGCCGTCGTTGGTAATAAGCGGCGCACCGAATTTCTTATCAAGCACCACGTTTCTTCCTTTGGGACCGAGGGTGATTTTAACAGTGTTTGCAAGCTGGTCAATACCGGATTGCAGGGCTTTACGGGCTTCTTCGCCGTAAATAATCTGTTTTGCCATAATTAGTTATCTCCTTTTTGTTTATTCCCCTCACCGGAGGGACGGCGCAGAGCGCCGGGGTTGTGTTTAACGGGCAAACGCTGTTCGCCCCTGCATTTAGTCTACTATCGCTAAAATATCCGACTGACGAAGAATCGTGTATTCCGTGCCGTCTACCTTAACTTCGGTACCTGCGTATTTGCTCATAAGCACCTTGTCGCCGACCTTGACGACCATTTCCCCTACTTCCTTACCGTCGAATATGCCGCCGGGACCTGCGGCAACGATTTCGGCAAGCTGGGGTTTCTCTTTCGCTGAACCTGCGAGAATGATTCCGCTTTTGGTTGTTTCTTCGGCTTCCAGCATTTTTATAACAACCCTGTCAGCTAATGGTCTGATGTTCATTGATTTGCCTCCTTTTTAATAAGTTATTTCTTTTTATTAACTTAGCACTCTTGCGTCCGGAGTGCTAAGCTGCTAATATTAATTTTAATCATTTACAGAAAAAAATCAAGAGGTTTCCGGCATTTTTTTTATTTTTGTAAAACATGCATAAACGAAACGACTCGAACAATGTCACATTTGTCAATATTATGCATTTGTTAAAATTCTGTTTACAAATTATTAATAAAGTGTTGCTTTTTTATGAAAAGTGCAATATAATGAAAGAAATATTGCATAAACAAGAGGTAAAGCATGGAGCGAATTTTAATAGCAGATGAAGATAAAGCTACCCGCGATATACTTGCGTTTGCGCTTAGGCGGGAGGGGTACAGCACGTCATACACTCAAAGCGGAGCGGAAGCCATAAGGCTTTGCACCGGGGATTGTCCTCCCGACCTCATGATTCTTGATGTTGTTTTCTTCGACAAGAACGGCTTAGATGTATGCAGAGAGGTCAGAAAATTCTCGGACTTGCCGATTATATTCCTTTCCGCAAAAAGCGACACGGTTGATAAAATCCTCGGGCTTGAACTCGGCGCTGATGACTATATAACCAAACCGTTCGACGCAAAAGAAGTAGCGGCACGGGTCAGGGCTGTTTTGCGCCGCATAAAAAACCTTAACAAATCTGAAATTCATGATAAAAAAGTTGTAAAATATGAAGATTTGGAAATAAATATGAACCGTTATGAAATGCGGGTAGGCGGAAAGGTTCAGGAAACGCCGCCTAAAGAGCTTGAACTGCTCTTCCGCCTTGCTTCCAACCCGAACAAAGTTTTCACACGTGACCAGCTTCTTGACGATGTATGGGGGTTTGAGTATTACGGCGACTCGCGTACAATCGACGTACATATAAAGCGGCTTCGCGCCAGGCTTGCCGGCGTGTCGCGCAAGTGGTTTTTAAAGACCGTTTGGGGCGTGGGGTATAAGTTTGAGTTGGTTGAATAGGTTTTTTAAAACCTCATACGCCTCCTCCGGCTCGCTTATATTCTCAACCGCTCGTTCCATTGGGCAAATGTCCGTGTTGGCGCGGTTTTTAATTTCCCCGACAAGCTTGCCGTAAACACAGCGGATTTCAAACCGCTCAAAAACCCCGACCGCTCCTCTGCTCATAATGCCGGCGTAAACCTCACTTATGCCGGCGCAGGCGAAAAGCAACGCCAACGCTTTCCCCGCGACCGTGTCGGCGGCAGAAAAACCCCGCATGTTTATACCCGCCGCCAAAAACTCAAGCATGGGTGAAATACCCTGTCCTTTGCTTGTGTGAATGACGCCGTTGCTGTACAGAATACAATTTCCGAAACTGCCGTCTTCAAGCAATGCCCGCGCTTTCTCTAAATCAGTCAAGGTGTTTCTTTAACTCCTTAGTGCGGTATATGATTAAAGGAATAAGCGCCCATTGCAACAGAATTCCCGGCAGACCAACCGTAACCGTTGTCAAAATCGTCTGTACGGAAGCCGGAGGATTATTGATTCCGAGTATGAACACGGCGGTTAAAACCGCACACGCTCTAAGAAGCCGCCCGGCAAGCTGAGCAATCACAAGGTTCAGGAAAACCGGTGTTTTTGCCTTATGAAGCAGTCCGGCAAAAAGCCCGTAACCCGCGAGTTCAATCATCATGAAAGGCAGCAGTGTTAATACCGGCATAGGCGCGCCATCGAAAGCCATCATGGTAAATCCGTAACTTACCAACGGGCTTACGGCTCCCGCTAAAAGCCCTACAACCGGCCCCGCCAAGAAAGCCGCAACAAATACGGGAATATGCATAGGCAGGAAAGTTTCGCCCGGCATCGGACCAAAACCGGAAATTACACCGAGATAATGGAAAACCTGCGGCAGAGTTACCGCACAAGCAATCGCCGTAAGGATAACAAGCGATTTGGCTTTTATTGTGGTTTTATCAATTGCAAATGCGTTTTTCATAAATTCGCTCCTTTTAGGAAAATACTGTCTTTTTAAAGTATAACTTGTTTTAACAGAAAAGTCAATAGTGCCGTAATTTTGGTTGAAAGGCGCAGACGGGGCAAATCTTCTGAAAATTGAACTCAAGGACGAAAATAATGCTGATTAAAAAAGATGAGTTGGTAATTCGCCATGCCGAAGCTGCCGATGTACAGAATAAAAGTCAAGTTCTATTCTGCTCGGACGATACGTTTCAACTGCTTATAACCGAGGTTGACGGTAAACCCGCAGGCGAGATGAATTTTAGCAATATGGGCAATAAAACGGCTCAGCTCGGCATAATAATCAATGATGCTTCCATGCGGAATAAGGGATACGGAACGCGGTTTTTGTCGATGTTGATTGAACATTTGCTTATGGTTTTGGGATATGAGAAAATTATTTTAGATGTGGCTTTTGATAATCGCCGCGCCCGCCATGTTTACGAGAAGCTCGGCTTTCGTGAAAAACGAATAAAACATGAAAGCAATGTTGTTGATTATGAACTTACAAGGGAAGAATTTCTAAGCAGAAGTACGGGCGGTTACTAACCGCCCGTACTTCTTTTAATTGCTCCTGTATAATCATCTCAACATCGGCAGAACGTTGTTCTGCGCGTTTCGGGCGAAGTTGTAGTTGTTGGTTGCATCCCATTGCACCGACCAGGTCATCAGCCCGCCAAGGCAGTTGTACGGTGTCTGGCAGATTTCATCATCGCCGCGGAAACCGTTGGTTAATCTGCGGAAAGCTTCGTTAATCTGTGCGTTAGTCAGGTAGCCGTTATAAGCGGCGCGCGGCGTCGCGGGCAGTCCCACGCTGACTTTGTAAGACGGAAGCCCCGGGTAATAAACTCCGGTATCGGCAATTCTGAACCCTCTTATAATCGCTTCGGTCAGATAAACGATAAAATCCACCGTTCCCGATTCATAAGGTCTGAAACCGAGCCCGTACATTGAGCCGCTGTTGTAGTATTGCATATGTACTCTTGTTATGCGGTTATTGAAGTGCAGAATAATAGGCAGATAATTACCCCAGTGTCCGCCTTTCGGTGGTGGGTATTAATTCTTTGTAAAGCCTGTTATAGACAGGTTTCTTGACATTTCTTTAGACAAAAGAGCGGACAATTCTTTTAACCTCTTTTGCTTCTGCTCTTTGGTCGGCGGATTTTCTACAATGAGTTTTAAATTATCATATTTTTTCATATTCAAGGGTATGACGGCAAGGCATATTTTAGAAACAGAAGCACAAACACCCCTGTTCTAAACTCTGTACTATCGGGAAGAACACCCCCGAACTGCATTATACTCTATAAAAGTGGGGTCTCGGCTTTTCTTTGAGAAAAAGGAAAAACCCGAGACCCCACTTTTACAACGTAAAATATAATAGATTATATTTAAAATGCAGAGGGCATATATATTGATAATGATTTTTAGAAAAAAAGGGGTGTATGGTAAATAGTACTGACGGAAAGAGACGAGCGGATAATTCGGGAAATTGCGAGATGGCGGGGCTGTCTTGGACGGCAGATTAAAATTATCGGAGGTTTTAGCGGAACAAGAGCAACGGACAGAAGATTAAAGAAACTTATTGATGAGAAACTTTTAACCCGTAAAAATTATGTTTATGGATTGGCAGGGATTTATCAGGCTACAAGAAAAGCACAAAAACTGTTTGAACTTGATACCTACATGGGAACAATCAGGCTCGACCAAGCTGTGCATGATATGGCGGTTGTGGACGTGTATCTTTATTTAAAGGAAAAGCTACCGCTTTCTTCTGATTCTTTCACAAGCGAAAAAGAAATCAGACACAAAGAGGGTTTTATTACAAGAAGCCACGCACCCGATTTTTTATATGAATTTTCAGATAAAAAGGGGGAAACATTTTGCGTTGAGGTCGAACTAAGCCAAAAGGCAAAAGAAAGGCTTGAAAGCAACGTCAAGGACAATTATATAAAATACGCAGGGCAAAAATGGTTTGTCCCTGCAAGCAATAAGAGGGTCAGAATATGGCTTGAAGAATTTAAGGAAACATATCCGAATATAGAAATTATCGTTTTAGAGAAAATAATGGGGGTAATCGGGAACGGAAGAAGTTTATAAGTTTTATAGAAATATATTTATTTTTGCTTGTTTTATAATTACTGGAATATATCTTTTAATAATGCGTTTGCTTTTATTAAAACGAATCAGATTAAAAACACTTAACGAGGTGATGGACGAGGTGAAAATTTTTAACAAGAAGAATAAAGAAACTGTTATTAAAAACGAAATCCCGAATCTTTTGGAAAAGCAAACCCTAATCGGTTTTAAACCCTCGAAAATCCCTGTTTATACAGAAGATAACGCCAAGCATATTTTTATCTGCGGTACTACAGGGAGCGGAAAAACTGTAGCTTTGTCCAATTACATAAAAACGGCAGTAGACAAGGGTTATCCGCTTTTACTCATTGACGGTAAAGGCGATATTAATTACGGCAGTATGCTTGATATAGTCTGCAAGCTTAAAAAAGATAAAAAGCTATATGTAATTAATATGGTAGACCCTACCACTTCGGACAAATACAATCCGTTTTCGGGAGCGAACCCGACCACATGCAAGGACATGCTTATAAATATGAGTGAATGGAGCGAAGAACATTACAAAGCCAATACCGAAAGATACTTAGAGCGGTTAATACGGCTTTTAAATCTCGGCGGTATTACGCTAACATTTAAAAACATCATTGATTATATGCCGTCAAAAGAAGTTCAAGTTTTAAGTGCAAAATTGAATAAAGAGGGATTGATAAGCAAAGATGAGCATTTAAGTAATGTTGAACTTACCAAAACAAGCGGAATCATAGCAAATTCAGCCTGTGCAAGGTTTTCTTTAATACAGGAAAGCGAAATCGGTAATATTTTCGCTGATGATGGTATAGATATTTATAAAGCCTTGTCCGAAAACGCAATCATTTTGTTTATTTTAAATCCGCTTTCCTATCCCGAACTAAGCCCGCTCTTAGGAAGATTAATATTGATTGATTCTAAAAAAGCAGTCAGTAAAATGTTTAGAGAGAAAATAGCAGACAGGCTGTTTTTTATTATGGACGAGATTAATGTTTATGCTTCTCCGACCTTGATAGACTTGATTAATAAAAGCAGAAGCGCGGGGGTAACTTGTATCCCTGCTACGCAGAGTTTAGCCGACCTTGAATACATTGCGGGCGATGCCTTTAAGAATCAGATTATTGAGAATTGCAATAATTACATAATCATGCGTCAGAATAGTGCAAAGTCAGCCGAAGAGTGGGCAAATATTATCGGGACAAAGCAGACTATGGAAGTAACCTATCAGATTGAACAGTCAAACCAGTTATCATCTTCCACAGGTAAAGGCTCTGCAAGGTTAGTCAGGGAATACAAATATCACCCTGATGATATAAAAGCATTGAAAACTGGCGAAGCCGTCTACTTATCGAAAGACCAAAATAAAAGTGCGAAAATAAAGGTTAATATGCCATTTTAATTTTCTATAAAAGGGGTTAATATGTATAAAGATTTTGAACGTCTCATGCAAAATCATTCCCTGTATATGCTTTGCTCACTTGTTTACTTATATTTAGGTTTTATGCTGTTAGGAAATGAGATTTACGGCTACATAATTACTATTGGCTTTTTTATTTTAACTGTAGTAATCGTCTTTTCACCATTAGCAGAAAAATTACTTAGATTTACAAACGGGATTAGAAGCATAGAAACAAACGAGGAACGAGAATATTTAATGCCGATTTTTAATGAGGTAATGAGTACGATACCGCAAGAAGAAATTGAGCTTAATAAAAAATCTCGAAAAATAGAACTCTGCATTATAGATAAAATACAAGTTAATGCTTGTGCAATGGGGCGAAGAACAGTAGCCATAACAAAAGGGGCGATGAAAGCGTTTGACGAGGAACAGCTTAAAGGGGTTATCGCTCACGAAGTCGCACATATTAGAACGGGTGACACAGTTGCCGATTTATATTTGCGCCTTGCATGTGGCTACTTTTATTTATTCGTTTTATTATTTAAACTTATAACTTTATTTATGGATAAAATATCCCTCGCCACAAAGGAAAAATCAGTCGGGAGTTATTTATGTTCATTAACACGGACAACATCAAAATTTGCTGTTTCACTTATTTTGCTTCTAACACAAATCGTATCAGCGATAGAAAGTAGAAAGCGTGAGTATCGGGCAGATAGAGTAGCTTATGAATGGGGTCTGGGCGAAAACTTAATAAGTGCATTATACTTGCTTGAAAAGATAAGCCTTGATGATAGCAGAACTATAACGCAGAAAATGACCGCAAGCCACCCACGGACTACGGCGAGGATTGGACGGTTGGAGGGTATGGCAAAATAAAAAATTATTCCCAAAACATTGATGATATTTGTACGACAATAGAAGTCGTCACTTCTATTCCATCTGTATTTTTTGCTATAGCATTTATAGTCCATTCGCCAGATTCATTGAAATTAACTGTTTTGTTCCACACTCTATCATTTCTATCACTCTCATTCAATCTTAAAGGATATGAATGTCCAAAGGGTGATATTCCTTCAATTATCATTTCTGTGGCATCAAAATCTGTAAATATAGTAATTTTATAATTTCTTCTTAATTCCATATCGGGCATACTTAAGCGAATAATTGATATGTTTACATTATTTGATGGTGTTATGGTTGTGGTCGGGGAAGTCGTAGTCGTATTTGGTGGTGTTGTGGTTGTGGTCGGTGTAGTTGTAGTCGTGGTCGGCGGTGTTGTGGTTGTGGTCGGTGTAGTTGTAGTCATAGTTGGCGGTGTTGTGGTTGTGGTAGGTGTAGTTGTAGTCATAGTTGGCGGTGTTGTGGTTGTGGTCGGTGTAGTTGTAGTCATAGTTGGCGGTGTTGTGGTTGTGGTCAGTGGGGTCGTAGGTTCAATGCATTTGCAAGGGTGTTCGACACAATCTTCACAATCCCCATTTATAAAACAATTATGTGACCCATCTACAAATTTTACTCCGCAATCCTCGCAATAATTAATTCTCCTTTCCGGTAAAATATAAAACACTATTGAGACTAATATGGGAAGTACTAAGCTGATTATTGCTAATATTCTAGCATTTTTTTCTTTTCTTGAAAGTGGTTTTTTAGAAAAAATACTTTTATTCTTTTTTGTTCTTTTCATAAAGACACCTTAAACAACTTGCTTATTATTTGTTATTAAGATAAAATATTCCTTAGAAGAGGAAATACTATGAGCAATGAAATAATTGATGATAATAACACTTATGTAGTTTTAAAAATTCATAAGTCAAATTATAATAAAGAGCATAGACTTAATAATGTGAGTATTGTTGCTAATGTTGGTTGCATTGGAATAGGGGTTTTAGCAATACTTCTAAGTCTTCTAACTCAAAGAATATGGCTCTTGCCAATGTCTTCGTACATATCAACTGGAACAATAAGATTGATAGCTAACATTAATAAGAAGGCGGGACTTAATCTTGCTATTTCTGACATTGAAAATGCTATATCCAATTTAAAAAAATCAAATGAACAAGGAAGAATTCTATAATATGAATATAGAAATAAAAGATTTAATCACATTAAGCGATAACTTAAATTATGTCGTTTGCAGTAAATCCGAATATCAAGGGGCAACCTACTACTATTTAATAGATGTAGAAAACAACGAAAATATAAAATTTATGCAAGAAAAACGCGCAGACGATAAAACTACAATGATTGAAGTTGAGGACAAAGAATTATTACAACAATTACTGCCATTATTCTTTGAAGCAGGCAAGCATATACTAAACGAAGTACAACAAGGTGAAAACGGATAACGTAAAAGTTATCTCTTTTTTATTTTCAAGCACTTTTTCACAGGGTGCTTTTTTTGTGTTATTCTTTAAAGACTAAGATAAGGGGGACAATCTTTATGAAAACATACGGCTACTAATCTGATATAATAGGACTAACATTAGCAAACCTTGTAATAATGCAGGTTTCACTAATTTAGTCCTATTTTCTTATGCCCGGTATTCGGGTAAATCTTCAAAAATTAAGGAGGTAATCAAAAATATGTGTAAAATCCTGACAGTAGCGTCCCAAAAAGGGGGTGTTTCCAAGACATCAAGCGTTCTCAACCTCGCTCATGCTTTAGGTTTACAAGGTAAACGTGTCCTCGTACTTGA
>JAITFZ010000026.1 GCA_031280965.1 Oscillospiraceae bacterium
TCAACAGCGTAATCGTTTCCGAATCCTGCCTCTCCCTCGCTGACAAAGTTTATTGTAATACTTGTGTTACTGCGGGTAAAAATATCCGTACCGATTTGCTTCCATTCAGGTACAGTGGCTCTTAAAGGGATTTCAACTCCGAGGCTGCCCTCATAAAGAAGCCCGGTGTTATTCCCGGTAATTCTGACGCCGAGAGCGGGCGGAAGAAAAGGACCGCGGAATTTATAAACATTAAGAATCCACGCACTGAAAAGATAGTGTGATTTAGAATTTACGCTGACAGCAGTAGTGAAAAAAACGGAATCTATATCGTACCCGTTGACCAGCATAAATATACCGGTCTCATTACCCGTGGTGCGGTCAGCGATTCTGTGCCATGTACCCCCGGGTGCATGACCGAAATTGTTATAATTATCGTTCATAATGTTTTGAATGACATACTCGCCGTCATCAGGGCTTGGCGGAGGAAACGTAGAGCTGGAGAGTACATATTCAAAATCCGGAACAAGACCGGGAAAAGGTTCAACAGGAGGAGTTGTAGGGGCTGTGTTTGCCGGAGTACCCGGTTCAAAAAAACCGAATTTTCCGCCGTCTGCCGCAATAATTAAGTTACCGTCAATAATATCCGCACATTCGTCCATCAGAGTTTCTATCGGCGTGTATAAAACGGGACCGTTCAGAATAGCTTGAACGGTTATGTTTTCGCTGTTGTCGGTTATTGTTACCAAAATTGTATTGGGCGTAACACAATCCAAATTAGTAGCTTCCGTCGGCGAGTTGGATACAAAACTTAAAGGCGGAACTGCCGCAGCCGGTATGCTTTCAACAACAGCCTCATTGAAATCCGCGGGCGGAAGAACCGCACCGGCTGCCCCGTATACCTCCACAATCCGGTAATTACCAACCGGAACATTTATAAAAGAATAGTTTCCGCTCGTGTCGGTTAAAGATGCAACTGCTGCCAAAGTGCTTGTATTCTGTAAAATAACAGGTACATTTGCGATTCCGGAAACATTCGGAGCAGCCGGATTATTGACTCTATCCCTGTCAAATAATAATCGTCCTGATATTGTCGCCATGATTTCCCTCCATGATATATTTATAGTGACTGTACTCCATAATTTAACAGAGTTTGATATTAGAAGAATCGTTCTGTATTGCGTTCAATTTTGAGATAAGTGTTAATTCAAGTCTTGTGATACTGTTAATTGTTTCGATGACGCTTGAGTTTACCGCAAGAAGTTCACAAACATTTTTTGCGGTTTTAACTGCTTTTTGGATTTTTTCTCCTTCTGCATTAAGTATATGCGCAAGAGCCGCTTCCTGTAATGCGATTGATTCTATGACGTCACATTCGCATTGCTTTTCACAGCATTCTTTCTCGCAGCATTCTTTTTCACATATTTCTTTCTCACAGCGCTCCTTGTATATTACACATATACAGCACTTACAGCATTTTCCGCACTTACGACATTTACAGCATTTGCAGCAACAATTTGAATTAAATCCGCTCAACCCGCAAGTATCCGGTTCTTTTCTCAAAAGTATTTCCTCCTTCGGTGCATTGCTGATATTATATGCAGTATTAAGTAACGCCGTGAAAAGATTATGAATATATTATAAATACACTCATGGGGTACATGAGTGGAGTAATATTTTGGAGGTACTTAATTTATGGGTATGCCGGTTATTACCCCGGGAGACGGAAGCCGTGACCAGGCGATAACGGACATAATTGAATCCGTAGCATTGCAGGAAGCGGCGCTCGCACACATAATAAACGCAGAAGGTGAAAAAATGCAGGCAATCGTAGGCATGGAAAACGTAACACCTGAACAGCTCCTTGCACTTAACAGGTCTGTAGTGCAGATGATAAGCGCTGTTACGCGGCTTGAAATGACGCTTCAATCTAAATTGGAATTGTTCGCGGAAGAATTATAGAACATAATATTGAAATCAAATAAACGAGTTTATTGGATTTCAGTATTATTATCAAATTTAAGCACAACAGCGTTGACAACCTTTTTACGTTATGATACAATTAATGATAAAGCTCAGTGTAAATTTAGCGAGAAAATATATGTACCGACCGCCCCGGAACTATTACTAATCATTTAGCAGAACATTTTTAATAAACTTTGGAGGATTTTATTATGAAGAAAATTTTAGTTTTTCTTTTAGTTTTAGTTATGGTTACAAATTTTACATTTTATTCCTTATCAGCACCACCACCTCGTGTTATTATAAGAAGCGAAGATGAGTTGATAGAACTTCGTAGAATGGCAGAAGCAGGTGAAGAGGCGTTCACACGTTCCGGGCATAGAGAATTGATAACTTATGGGGAGGTTGTCGCTTTTTTGGGACTTCTTGATTCCTTACCGATTCCACATACAGCGGGAATGCAATTTAGTAGTTTAACTTATCATCCTGGTTCTGAAAGTCAAACCTTTGATATAACTTTTGTGAACGGAGCCGGAGAAAGACAATCATTTCGTTTACTTGCCGGCGGAGATAAAGGCAGAAGTGCATTTGAAGAGGTAATGGGTTGAGAACAGTTTGTTGAAATTTATCGAAATCAAAATGATGATATGCAAATAATAGTTTATTCTCCTCCCAAAGATTGGGGTCCTTTTCCGAATGAACATGGAGCTTATTATTTTCTAATTGAAATTAACGGATATTTTATGAGAAGCGGATATAATCCTGGACGTAGCAGTGCGCAGGTCACTCCCGAAAGCGTTTTTAAAGACAAGACAGTTACATCCTTTATAGACATAACATGGCTCGACCGCAATCAACCGGGCGATATTTTTAGCGAGGGTTTTGTGACGACTGCTAATCGTTACGTTTATGGTGCGGTTGAACCGTTGACAGGTGGCGGTTTCTTTCTTGTTTTACCTTACTCTAACACCGATTGTATGAATATATTTCTGAGCAATTTATCGGAGAACTTTCCGAATGATTTAATCATTCTTGCCTGCGACAGAGCGACATGGCACAGGTTTAAATCGTTAATCGTTCCTGATAATATTCGTTTATTTACCGCCGGCGACACCGGAAATGAATCCCATAGAACAAATTTGGAAAGAAATTCGTAAGCGTGGATTAAAAATGAAATCTTTGCGTCACTTGATAAAGTTGTAAGTCGCCTTTGCGATACTATTCGCTCACTTTCTAATGAAACGGTTAAAAGTATTACTGCCAGGGATTGGATATTGTCTATGTTTTAATTGGGGATTAGTATTATAAAACCAAAACCGCCCGATTGTTTCAACTTTCGGGCGGTTTCGTTATGGTTAAATGTCATACTGCAAATAGTGTACCTTGCAAAATCTCGGCTCTTATGCTCTGCGGCTTTTCTCGCGGCTACCTTTCGTGCATATCGTTCATGGTCAAGCTGCCGAGCGCGTGCTCGTTCTTCAATATTATTGACTGTACTTGCTTCTGACCTGGCTGATTTGTTGCTGGTCTGCCATTTGCTGCGGATACCAGCCGTTTTGCTGCATTGACGCAAAAATTCTGTGCTGCATTGCGAGCGAATCGTTCATATTGCACTTGAATTGATTATGAAGCCCTTCGGTTGACGACTCCTGAGTGGCGTAATGGTACATCGCGGACAAGGTTTTCGCCGTCAGCAGAACATCTTCGACATATTCCTTGTCGGTCATGGCTTTTGGTATAGGTGCCGGCATAAATATCTCCTTTCTATAAATGATTCATAAGGCTGTTGAAATGTGTTTGGTGTTCCTGCGCTAAACCCGACAGCATGTTTTTCAGTTGTGGGTTTTGCACTTTGTTTGAATAATCGGTGCATTTTGTTTGAAGCTGACGCTCCATTCCGAGCGAGTCTTCGAGGTACAAAAGTTCTTTCGGTGTCATTGTTTACCTTTCCTTTCGTGGTATTATAAAAATATGATTTGCAAAATCTGACTTTTTATGCAAAACATATTTCGATTGCATTTTTATTTTAGTTGTGATATAATGGAAAAGCCATTGGAAAGGAATATTAAATGACCGACAATAACACAAAAAGCATAAAACAAATATCCGACAACCGCGCCGCCCGCCACGAGTATTTTATACTTGAACGGCATGAAGCGGGAATTGAACTGTACGGCACAGAAGTTAAATCCATACGCGCCGGAAACGTCAATCTTAAAGAAGCCTGGATTGAAATAAAAGACGGCGAGGCTTTCGTTGTTTCTATGCACGTTTCGCCTTATGAAAAAGGCAACATCTTCAACCGCGACCCGTTACGACGCCGTCGTCTGCTTATGCATAAGCGCGAAATAGCCAAACTCTACGCCGAGGTTAAACAGGGCGGGCTGACATTGATACCGCTGTCACTGTATCTGAAGGGTAGCAGAGTTAAAGTTCAGGTGGGGCTGTGCAAAGGAAAAAAGCTGTACGATAAGCGTGAAAGCATAGCAAAGCGCGACGCAGAGCGCCGCGCAAAACGCGAGATAGGGAAGAATTTAAGATAATTCAGCCTGTTTTATTCGTGCGCTATCGCCGATAACGCGCTTATTTTAACACTCCTGTTCGCAGGATATAACCCCGCGACCATTCCAATCAGCGTCGCACCCGCCAGCGATAAAAACGCAAGGTACGGCGGAATCACCGAGAGACTGATTTTCTCCTCACCCATGTTGCCATAATTAAACATATCCATAAAAAACTGTCCGAGAAAATTATTTATTATGAGCGATATGCCATAACTAAGCACAATTCCGGCGACACCTCCAAGGAAACCGATTGCCGCCGCCTCCCCTAAAAACATTAATCGAATCTTGCTGATATCGCATCCGAGTACTTTCATTATACCTATTTCTTTCGTGCGTTCGATAATCGCCATAATCATGGTGTTTGTTATATTCATAGCCGCGACAAACAATGATACCGCCGCAACTGCCGCAAGAAGCAGCTGTATGGTTCTTACTTGCTGGGTCATTTGCTCGCGCATTTCATTAAACGACCATGCGTTGAATCCCATCGCTTTGAGTTCGGCTTCAACAGCGGGAACATTATTCATATCGTCTACCCTCACGCGGGCTTCGTTGTAAATTCCGTCGAATTCCGGCATTTGGTTTTCGGCATTAAGCTCATTGTACGCCTTTATCATCAGTGCCAGAAATTCCATATCTATAAAGATTCCTTCCCTCGCCTCCCAGTCATTAGGCGGGGCGTCGATGATTCCTATGAGATTTAATTCCTCATCATACTCCATATTCGGAGCGGTTTTGGAACCTATGACTGAATAATCCCTGTCAAACCATCCCCATTCATTAGCGGTCATAGTCAGCGGAATAATACGAAGTTCTTCAGCGAAGAAGTTTTCTATCGGCATTGAAATAATTTCCCAGGTGTCCCAGTCCCGCTCTGCATTAGCCCATTCATCATCTAAAAAATTATAAAGGTAAGCGCCCGTTTCCGGCCCGAACAGCACGGTCGTAGGCGGGTCGCCGGCTTGCTTGAATCGCCCCTCTTTAAGCGTATAGCCGAAATTTTCCAACTCATCCATATACACGCCTATGAATTGCCCCCACTCTATTAGCCAGCCATCGGCGGTATATACGGCAACCTGCTCTCCGCTTCTGATGTTTCGATAGAACGGAGTCGCGGAACGGACATGCTTAATATCCTTAAACGACCTTATCATTTCATCGGTTAAATCGGGAGGCGCTACATCGTTGTCGCCATCGTGCCACCGCCATGTGTCAACGCGAATCATCGTTAAATCTGCCCATTCCTCCAGCATTTTCGTTATCTGAATATTCATGCCGATACCGAGCGAAAACATGACAATAACTGCGCTCGTGCCGATTAAAACGCCCGAAACAGTGAGTATTGTCCGCATTTTCCGCTTTGTAAGATTACGAAGGCATGTTGTGATAATATCTATAATTTTCATTGCGTAATTTCCTCTTTATGTGAATCTGCCTGTGTTTCAGCCGCAGTTGAATCCGCCTTCATCTGCGAAAGGAAATAATCTATATCGTCGTCCTCATCTCTCTTCTTTTTCTTCCTGCTGACTACAATTATAGTTATAACAGCCCCGGCGACAATAAGCGCGCCTCCCGTTAATGCAACAATCAGCCAAAAAGAGCCGGATTCTTCATCCTCATCCCAGGGTACTTCCGGCCACCTGTCGTCGTCCCATCCGTCATCTCCCCCATCCCAGTTGTCACCTGAGAAAAATGCAGTAAAGGTATGCGAAAAAGGAAATTCCTGCATATCCTCATTTTCATAGGTAAGGTTGATTGACAGTTCCATGAATCCGATTCCGTCATCCCATATGAAAATATCTCTGAACCTTATCCGCTCTTTCTTTTCGCCGGGTTGAATAGTGCCGATGTAAACCTCGCCGAAAACATTCCCGTCCTCATCGGCAAGCTGTGCGTTTACGTTAAGCATCTCCTCGCTTCCGCCGTTAATCACAGCGAATTCGAGGGTTGTCATATTATTCCATATCCATTCATGCCCTGCTATGTCGGCTATGTTTACGCGATAATTCACAGTCCGTATTTCAAAGTTTCTGCTCACCGCAGTAAGTGTTTCATCTGCGTTTTCGCCGATTGCGTGGAAGGTCAGGCTATAATTGCCGGGGTCGTTAAATCTTAACGGTATTTCTCCTTCCGCGCTTTCGGCGGCGGGAATGTTTCCGATATACTCCCGCGCAATTTCCGCGCCGGATTCGTCAACTACGTAAACTTCTACGTTATAAGCCGTTCCTCTTCCCGCATTAACAACAACAAAAGGTATATTTGTTCTTACCGATGTAAAAATCTGCGCCGGCGCTTCAACCCTTTGAATCCTCAGATTTGAAGGTCTTTCGTCCTCTTCCGCCTCATCGGAAGTGAGTACCGTCATTATAAAACTGCCGTTTAATGATTTGGAAGCGTTCTCCGCATTCTTATAGTTGACGACAAGCCTGTAACTGCGCGCTCCCGTTCTGCCTGTGACGGGGAAAGAAAGCGGGATTATTTCGCTGGAAAAAGTCTCCGCTTCTCTTATGTAAACAGATGTGAGCAAGATTCCGCTGTCGTTATACAAAAACGCTTCGACTCCTTTAATTTCTGTCGCTGTCGGGTTAGTTAAAGTGAACGTCATCTCTGCATGGGTGTCGATTTCAATCTTAATCGGAGCCGCTATATCTTGTATTCTTAACAAGCCTGCTTCGGCTTCTGCGGCTGTCAGTATTCTGACGGTCGTATTTTTGCTGACCGAGTGGTTCACTCCGTTTTTGTCGGTATAGGAAAGCGTTACTGTTAAAGTTTGATTTCCCGCCGTGTTTATCCCCGGGATTGGCAGTGTGTTCTCGGTTAACAAAGTACCCGCTTCAATAACGCCGATAAATCTGTGCGGAAATTCCGTAGTGCCGTTTCTTACTCTCAATACCGCGCCTGTAATCTTCTCCGAACCGGGGAATATATCTACATTGAGTTCAAACGCTTCCCCTATGAAAAGCTCGTTATTTACAACTATGAGGTTTTCAAGAGTGGGATGTATCGTTTCGGGCGCGGGATTAACGGCTACAGTGATGTTTTTTGTCGCAGACTGATTCGTCCCGTCTTTATCTCTGTATGAAAACTCAACGGTCAGCACCTGATTTCCCGTAGCGTTTATTCCCGGTATTTTTAATGTTTCATTTAATAAAACGTTAGGCTCAACCGTACCCAAAAATGTACGGGTTAGCTGACTGCCGGCGCTGTTTCTTACTGTTAACGCCGCATTTGTTATCCTGTTCGAGCCGCCGAATATATCGGCGTTTAATTCAAACGCTTCTCCTCTAACCACCGGGCTGTCAATTACGTTAAGGTTTTCGAGGATTGGCTGTGTCGGCGCCGTTTCAGCGGTAGGAGGCAATACCTTTACGTTTATATTTTTGCTTGCGGTAAGGGTTGTTCCGGTTATATCCTTATATGTAAGCGTGACTATAAATTCCCTGTCGCCCGTTGTGTCGAAGCCCGGTATTCTGAAAGTGTTTTCAGGCAATACAGCGCCCGATTCAATCACGCCTATATACCTTCGCGCTAATTGATTCCCGCCGCTGTTTACGGTTAATACCGCATCGGAAATAGTGTCGGTTCCGGCAAATATGTCCGCGCTTATTTCAAAATCACTGCCTGTAAAAACATCGCCGCTTGTCTTAACATTTTCAAGCACCGGCTGTACAATGACGGGTTCTACGCCGTCAGTGACCGTAATGGGGATATTGAATGTTCTTGAACCGGAAAAAACATCCCCGCTTATCGGGTGTATATGCTCGTAACTTATAGTGTAAGATATGTTTCGTATTGACGGTGAACCTCTCGGAACACGGAAAGTAAACGAAACATTTCTGTACGCTGTTAAGGCTGAGCCTGTGTTAATTCCGCTTACACGAATTAAATCGCCGTAATCCATGTCTTCAAGGATGAAATTATTAATCAAAGAAGCACTGTCGAGTACGACTATGCTGACTCTGAAAGTTTCTCCGATTTTTGTTGTAACCTCGGTTGTAGCGCCGTTTGCAAGCACTATTTCAGGTACGTTATACCCCCAGAAAGCTGAAACCTCCATGATTCCCGCCGCACCCAGCGCGATTATAACCGATAATACCGTAAGTAAAATCCTTCTTCTTATGTTTTTCATACTTCTCATGACAGTACCCTTTCTTTTTTAAAATTAATTCTCTCATCGGAAATGATTTCGCCATCCCGCAGTTGTATGATTCTGTCAGCATAAGCGGCTATATCTTTGTCGTGCGTTACCAAAACAAGCGTTCGGTTATTCTTGCGGCTCAGTGTCACCATAAGTTCCATAACTTCAATTGTGGTTTTGGTGTCAAGGTTGCCTGTCGGTTCATCGGCAAATACGATTTTAGGGCGGGCGGCGAACGCTCTGGCTATCCCCACTCTCTGCTGCTGACCGCCGGACATCTGCGTCGGTTTATGTCTGACGCGCTTTGCCAGTCCGACCATAGCCAGCATCATGAAGGCGATTTTCTCCCGCTTTTTCTTTTTTATCCCCCTGAATGTCAGCGGCATGGCGACATTTTCAAGCGCCGTAATCCCGTGCAACAGGTTATAGGACTGAAATACAAAGCCGATATTTCTTTGCCGGAATTTTGTAATCCTTTTCTCGTTCATCCTCTCTATGCGCTGACCGTCAATTAAAATTTCGCCTCTTGTCGGTTTTTCAAGCCCTGCCAACATATTCAAAAGAGTGGATTTTCCAGAGCCGGACGTGCCGAGAATACAGCAGATTTCGCCCTCCTCAATAGAAAAGGTAACATCGTTGAGAGCAACGACCTTGTCCGAGCCGACCTTGTATATCTTTATAAGATTCTTTACAGCGATTACCGCTCCCATAATAACAACATCCTTATAAAAAAATAATGCTTCATTAATAAAACGATTTAAAAACGGAAAAAGTTGCATATCCCGCCAATCTTTTTCAAACTGGCGGGTTTTTGTTTTATTCTAATCTTCCTCGATAGTAAATTCGATTAATTCACCGCAGTTCGGGCATGTAACCGAGCCGTCGTCAAGTGCGTCATAATCCACCGTTATGATGTTATCACAACCGGAACAGGTTATGTCGTAAATGTCGTCGTCATCAAGACTGCCGTAATCATCTATATCGGGTTTTTCCTCGCCGAAAACCTCATCTTCCAATTCATAAACGCTTTCCTCAATGTCGGCAAGCACTTCCGTCATACCGTCGAAAGCATCATCGTAGCTTTCAATAATATCATTCATCTCGTTAAGCGCACCCGTGATTGCTAAAAACAACTTCTCCTCGTCGCTTTTACCCGTGAGATTCATGCCTTTGATTAAACCGTTGAGATAAGCTAACTTTTCATTTGGTATCATGATGTTCCCCCTTACTTGCTTACGCGCTCCATGTATTCGCCTGTTTGCGTATTAACTCTGACTACTTCACCTATATCGATGAAAAGCGGAACCCTTACTTCTGCGCCTGTTTCAAGAATTGCCGGTTTTGTCACGTTGGTGGCGGTGTCGCCCTTGAAGCCGGGGTCGGTGTCGGTAACTTCAAGTTCCACAAAACCCGGCGGTTCTACGCCGAATACCTTGCCCTTGTACGAAAGCACCTTACAGGTCATGTTCTCTTTTACGAACTTGAACGCGTCCCCGAGTTCCGCCTTATTAACAGGCACCTGTTCGTAACTCTCGTTGTCCATAAAATAATACAAGTCGCCGTCCACGTAGTTAAAATCCATGTCCTTGCGTTCAATAAACGCAGTCGGGAACTTAGCTGACGGGTTGTAGGACTTTTCTACCACTGCGCCCGATATAACGTTTTTTACCTTTGTTCTTACGAACGCCGAACCTTTTCCGGGCTTAACATGCTGGAATTCTATAACCTGCATTACGTTGCCGTCTTCTTCAAAGGTCACGCCGTTTCTAAAATCTCCTGCTGAAATCATTGTGCTTCCCTTCCTTTTGCTGTAAATTTGAATTCTTGCTTTATATTTTACACTATTTTACATTAATTTGCAAGTGTTTTTATTTACAAATCAGCGACTTGGGCGTCTTAGTCAGACAAACGCAGGCATCGGCGGTGATGTACGCCATGTCTTCGATTCTTACACCGAAGTTCCCCGGAATATAAACACCCGGTTCCACAGTAACAACCATACCTTCACGCAGTGTAGATTCGCTTTTCTTTGAAAGTGTCGGGGCTTCATGGGTTTCAAGCCCCACGCCGTGACCTAAGCCGTGTGTGAAATACTTCTCATACCCCCACGCCTCAAGCGTACTGCGCGCCACGTTATCGACTAACTTCCCTGAAATGTCGGGGCGCAACGCCTTGAGCGCGTCATTGTTCGCGCCGAGAACAGCCCCGAAAACCCGCTTCATCTCATTTGTTATCCCGCCGAGTGCAATCGTGCGCGTCATATCCGCACGATAGCCCTTATAGACCGCGCCGAAATCTAAAATTAAGAACTCTCCGTCTTCGATAGTTTTATTAGTCGGGCGGGCATGCGGAACAGCCGAATTCCTCCCGCTTGCCGCTATTATTGGAAAGGCTACATCATCGCCGCCCATTTCGAGTATATAATAAGTCAGGAGCGTTGCTATTTGCCGTTCGGTAAGCCCCGGCTCCAGCTTATCCAAAACCTTGGTGTATGCGCGCTCAGTGATTTTTTGGGCGGTTCTGATGTTGCTTAATTCATTCTCTGACTTTATTATGCGCTGTTTTTCTATAATATCCGAAAGCCACGGCGAAGAATCAAACTCGGTATTCGGGAATTTCTCAATAAAGCGCGAAAGCTCGCTGACTGTCATAGTTTTGCTTTCAATTGAAATAAGCTGTACGTCATGCGCGTTTAAAATTAATAATACCTGCTCGGTTAAATCATCCTGTAAAACGACCTTGCAATCGCGGACGACCTCGCTTGCCTTTTCATAATAACGCGCATCAACAAGAAAATACGCCCGCTCTTTTGTTATGAAGAGCGTTCCCGAACTTGAATCGAAACCGGTTGCGTAGAATCGGTTTGCTTCTGATGTTATGATTGCGGCGTGGCGGTTGTCATGCAATCCCGCCATAATTTTATTAATTACGCTCATTTCCCGCACCCTTTGAATTATTAATCAGGTATTCGGCAGCCATTAGATAGCCCTCGCTTCCAAAGCCGCAGATTACACCTTTACAAACCTCTGACAGCACAGACTTATGCCGGAATTCCTCCCGCGCATAAATATTCGACATATGCACTTCAATTACCGGTATGCTTATAGCGGCGATAGCGTCGCGGATTGCATAACTGTAATGTGTGAACGCGCCGGCATTAAGAATCACGCCGTCCGCGCTTAACCGCGCTTCGTGGAGCTTGCCTGTAATCGCGCCTTCGCAATTCGATTGGAAAAACCCGCACTCGCATCCGAGAGCTTCACACTTTTGCATTATTTCCGCTTCAATATCCGAAAGCGTCTTGCTTCCGTAAATTTCAGGCTCACGTGTTCCGAGTAAATTTAAGTTGCAGCCATTCACAATTAGTATTTTCATAAAGTCCTTTCTTCACCAACAGAGGATAGCTTCGTTTTTTAAACGAAGTGAAAACAACATTTCCCCCGTTTCAGTTGTATTTTATTTCAAACTTTTTAAAAATCTCTCATAATATTTTTTCATGGTTCGGGCATCCTCGGCTTGCGTTCCCTGCGACTCGCAGATGATGAACGGCTGATAATCCCGCTCAGCTATTACTTCCATCAACGGCTCAAAATCAGGACCGTACTCGGCGTCCTCAAAAGTGAGGTGTGTTTTCTCGCCGCCGTCGGTATATTGAATTTTACTGAAATGCAGATGAAAATTTTTAACGCGCAAGCAGCCGAGCTTGTCCTCGAGCGTATCGAAAATTTTCCCGTAGTCTGCTTTTGTTTTAATCCCGCCGTGTGTGCGGGCGTTTAAATGCCCGAAATCCACACAGGGCAGAAAACTTTCATCTGTTTTACAGAGCTCAATTACTTCCTCTAAAGTTCCGAGCTGATTAATCTTTCCCATAGTTTCGGGGCAGATTATTATATCTGAAAGTTCTGCTTCAGCAAGTGCAGAACGCACCCTTACGAGTGTATCTTTGGCGAGTTCAAGCGCTTCTTCTCTTTTCATTTTTCCGCAAGAGCCTGAATGTACAACGATTCTTTCCGAACCTAATCTCTTTGCCGCTTTGGCGGATTGCAAAATATACCGGATACTTTTCAGTCGGGTTTCCTCGTCCGGGCTTGAAAGCGAAATGTAATACGGCGCATGCAGTGATAACCGAAGGGGCATGGTCTGCCTGTCCGAGAAGAATTTATAAGTCTCCTCCGCTATATTAACCCCTCTGCCGCACTCAAATTCAAAACCGTTCAGCCCGAATTCATCTAAGTATGCGGGCAATTCCTGCGGGAATTTTCGTTTGCCGTAACTGTCGGGCTTTCCGCCAGGCGCGAAAATTATAGACATTATTTTCTCTCCAATTTACTGTAATCCCGCTTAAACACTGCGTTTTCGATTTTGCGTTTGAATTTGAACGACCATTTGTCCTCTAAATGAAACGGTTCAACTAAAATTGTTTTAATGCCGCTTATGTTCCCGCCTATTACATCGGTGAAAATCTGGTCGCCCACAACTGCTATATTTTTCTTAGGCAAGCCGAGGGTTCTCGCGGCTTTGCCTATTCCAAAGGGAAGCGGCTTGCACCCGAACGCTATAAATTCCAGCCCGAGTTCCCTTGCGAGCGGCGTTACCCGCTTTCTCGTGTTATTGGAAACCACGGTCATTTTTATTTCAAGACGGCGCATATCGGCAAGCCACTGCTCCACACCCGCTTCGGCGGCAGGACTGCCATGCATGGAAAGCGTGTTGTCAAGGTCGAGAATAAGCCCTTTTAGTCCGTGCCTGTTAAGAAAATCTTCGTTTATGGAAAGCACGTTTTTAATCCAAATTGTTGGTTTAAACAGAATGTTCACCTCTGAATACATGCAATTATCTTTAAAATGCGATAAGCGGACGTAAAGCCCGCTTAATTTTATAGTACTACTTAAATTTACGCTTGCGAGCGGCTTCGGACTTTTTCTTGCGTTTAACCGAAGGCTTTTCGTAATGCTCTCTCTTGCGAACCTCGGCGAGTACGCCGTCTCTGGCACAAGAGCGCTTAAAACGCTTTAAAGCCGTGTCCAAAGATTCGTTCTTTCCCAAACGAATTTCAGCCACATATATCCCTCCCTTTTCCGGTGGATTTTCTATATATTGCAGAAACCATAACAGCCTGCATGATATTGCACTTCTAACATTATACATTAAACACACATTGTTGTCAAGGGTTTATTTATCTTTTTTCATTTATCCGCTACGAAATCATCGGGATTCAGGAACTCGCCGTCCTGCCACAGCCTTTCCAAATCATAAAATTCACGTGTTTCCTGATGAAATATGTGCAAAACCACATCAATATAATCAAGCACAATCCAGTTCGCACCGTGGTAGCCCTCGGTACGCTTAGGTCTCAAGCCCTTTTCTGAAAGCTTATGCTCAACTTCATCCGCGAGCGCTTTAACCTGCGTTGAGCTGCCTCCGCTCGCAAGTACAAAATAATGCGCGAGTACCGTTAAATCGCCGACCCTGATGATTTGCAGATTCCTTCCCATTTTATCCTGCAATGCCCGAACCGCTGTTTTTAAGATTTCGTTGTTTTCCATGTTAAGCCTTTCTTTGCATAATTTTTTTGAGATAATAATTATACCCTTCGTAAGTATTGCGGCAAACCCGGTATTTCTTTTTAAGGCAGTCGTTAATCGCCCATTTAAACGCTTCGTACATACCCAAATCTAAGTCGGTAAGCGCCAATTCCCTGTATTTTTCAACATCGGGATAATCTCTACCGCGTTCAACTAAATCGCCAAGGTAGAGGATTTTCTCAAGTTTGGTCATTTTCGCACGTCCGACCGAGTGAAACCGTACTGCCGAAAGAATTTCCATATCGTTTACTTCGAGCGTTTCCCTAAGATATACAGCGCCCGCCGGAGCGTGCCAAAGCTTATCTTCCTTTTCAAGCGGGTCAAGACCTATTCCCGCTTTTTCAAGAAATTTTGAAAAAGCAAGTTCCTTTAAATCACTCTCGTCGTCCTCCTTGCATATATCGTGGAGAATCCCGGCGAGTTCCGCCTTTTCGGGTTCATAACCATTTACGAACGCAAGCTCGCGGCACATTTCGGCAGTATTGACGCTATGCGCGAATCTTTCCCGGGATAATCGCTCCTCAATAAGGCAGGTGTAAAATTCAATACTTTTTTTCATTACAGGTAATACTTCTTTTCCTTGATGATTTTCAAAACCCCCGGAGGAACCAAATTGCTTACGTCCTCGCCTTTTGTTATTTTCTCACGGACTTCGCTTGAAGAAACCTCCGTAACCTCAAGGTTCAGCACCTTGATTCTGCCGATTTCGGTTGCGTACTCGGTCATGTCCGAAAACTGCCCTTGTTCGCGCGCCGCCGCTACAACATTACATTCCTGCATAATAGTTTCATATTTATGCCACTGATTGAAATAAAACAGCATATCTGCACCTATAAGCAGAAAAAATTCAACATTAGCAGGGTATTGTTTTTTAAGAAGCCGCAGGGAATTAATCGTATAACTGCGCCCCGCAATTTTCCCCTCGATGTCAGTAACCTCAAAACCCGGCAGTTTCCCGAACGCAAGGCGGCACATATATTCACGAGCATAAAAGCCGAGCGCCGCCTGCCCTTTATGCGGAGAAGTGCCTGTAGGCATAATCAGCATCTTGTCAAGCCCAAGCTGTTCTTTTGCCTGAACGGCAATGCTTATATGCCCATTGTGCGGAGGATTGAACGAACCCCCGAAGATTCCGATTTTAAACATGGCTTTCTCCTTTTCAAGGTCGTGTAATGCTTATAATGTGTAATATAATTAAAACCTTAATGCCATAAATCCGTCCGTATCACAAAACCCTGCCTTACTATATATTGATTTTCCGTCAGCAGAAGCATGAAGCCTAATAACTTTGTAATTCTGTGCTTTTGCTTCGTCAATAACAAGTTGAAGCAATTGCGTACCTATTCCTTGTTTGCGATATTCGGGAAGCGTATACATATTCGTTATATATGCGTTCTTACCGCTGGGATTTCGTGATGTCGGAGGAAGTTGGTAAAAACAAATACCGCTCGTAGCGATTATTTTTTCACCGTCAACAGCAAGCCATGATATTAAAGAATTGTCGGATATGCTTGATGTAAAATAATCAAATAATTCATTGTCTATTTCGTTATCGAAAACTTCTCCCTCGTCAATCAACTGTTGTTTTCGATATTGAACAAGATATTGTATATCGCTAATATTGGCTTTTCGATATTCAATCATGCTTTACCCCCTGCACATTATATAAATCCCGCGAACTTCCTAAGTGCGTTTCCTCTGTGACTGATTGCGTTCTTCTCGTCGTCGGTGAGCATTGCTAAGGTTACGCCCTCGCTTACCTCGAAAATCGGGTCGAACCCAAATCCGTTTTCACCTTTATTTTCAAAACCGATTTTTCCCTCACAGGTACCATTGAAAAAACTTTCTTCACCATCTTCATTAATAAAACAAAGGCAGCAAACAAACCGCGCCGTGCGCTTCTCGTAAGGTACGCCGACGAGCTTTTCGAGAAGCCATTCTATGTTATAATTTGCAGAATACACGCCCGGTTCGCCGCCGAGATAATCCGCTTCAAGCCCGCTGTCGTCTGCAATTACCGACTTCTTGGCAATCGCAAAAATCTCACGTGCTTTGATTCCCGCATTCTCCTCAAACGTAGAACCGGTTTCATCAGGAACAACGGTTATACCCATATCCGCAAGCGAACGGACTGCAAAGTCGTGCGATTCCAGGATTTTTTTCAATTCTGTCAGCTTGCCTTTATTGTTGGTGGCGGCGATAATTTCTTTTTTCATAAAGTCCTTTCTTCACCAACAGAGGATAGCTTCGTTTAAAAACGAAGCGAAAATAACATTTTCCCGTTTCGGTTGTATTTTGTTTCAAACTTATTTACTCCTGCTCTCCCAACAACGCATCTGCGAACATTTTTGCATCGAACGGTTGTAAATCGTCAATTTTCTCGCCTACGCCGATGTATTTCACGGGAATACCGAGTTCGTTTTTAATAGAAATTACAATCCCGCCTTTAGCCGTGCCGTCTAATTTAGTCAGCACAATTCCGGTTATATCGGCGACTTCCTTAAACAGCCGCGCCTGATTAACCGCGTTCTGCCCTGTTGTCGCGTCAAGCACTAACAGCGTTTCAACTGTCGAATCAGGTAATTGCGTGTTCACGGTACGCACGATTTTCTTGAGTTCGTCCATGAGGTGTTTCTTGTTGTGAAGCCGTCCCGCAGTGTCTATAAGCAACACGTCGGCTTTCCGTGCCGTTGCCGCCTTACACGCATCGAAAACTACGGAAGCAGGGTCGCTGCCCTCTTTATGCTTTATTATATCCGTATCGGCGCGTTTTGCCCACTCGTCAAGCTGTTCGATTGCCGCCGCCCTGAATGTATCCGCCGCCGCAATCAAAGTCTTTCTGCCCTCTGCTTTCAGGTTCGCGGATAATTTCCCGATTGTGGTGGTTTTCCCTGCGCCGTTCACGCCGATTATGAGGATTACGGACGGCGTTGAGGTTAAATCAAGCTCACACCCGCCTTTAATCATCTCCGCTATTATATCGCGCAGAAGCTGTTTAATTTCACCGGGTTCGGTAAGTCTTCCGCGCTTGGTTTCGGCGCGGAGCCTTTCGCATATGTCGCTTGCGGTTATTGCGCCTAAGTCCGACAGAATCAGAATTTCTTCAAGTTCCTCAAAGAAATCCTCGTCGATTTTCGTGAACGCGCTGATTATACCGTCAAATTTATCGGCAAATGCGTTTTTGCTTTTACCCAAGCCGCTTTTAAATTTACTGAATAAACCCATTAAATTATCTCCACATCTAAGCTTTCTAAATTAGATAAATCCTCTGTAATCTCCTGTTTGAGCAATCTCGAAACGCCCTTCTCCTGCATGAACACTCCGTAAAGCACATCGCAACCCTCAATTGTCCCGCGTCTGTGAGTAATTAACATTAGCTGTGTGCGGACTGAAAAACGTTTTAAGTAAGTCACGTACTTGATTATATTTACCTCATCAAGCGCTGCGTCCACCTCGTCAAGCATACAGAACGGCGTCGGCCGGTGAAGCAGAATCGCGAAATATATGGTGATAGCGACCATCGCCTGCTCGCCGCCCGATAATGAAATCAAGTTCTTGATTAGCTTGCCCGGAGGCGCGGCAAAAATTTCAATGCCGGAGCCGAGTACGTCTTCGGGGTCAGTAAGTTCAAGCCTTGCCTTCCCCCCGCCGAATATTTCCGTAAAGATTCGCTCGAAATGATAGTTAATTGCGTTAAAGCTTTCAAGAAACTTTTCTTTAATGCTGACTGTAAGTTCTGCGATTAATTTTTCAAGTTCCGACTTCGAGTGTTCAACATCGCTGAGTTGTTCTGTCAGCGTCTTGTAGCGTTCGCCGACTTCGGTGAATTCCTCAATCGCCGCAAAGTTAACACTGCCGAGCGCCGTTATTGCCTTGCGAACTTCGGCAAGTTCAGACTTCGCCGTCCGCATGTTCGTAATCGGCTCGGCGAGCAAGCCCGCCTCGCTCGGCGCGAGTTCATACTTCTCCCACAATTCTTCCTTGATTCTGTTTATTTCTGTTTCGGCGGTAGTTTTGCGCTCTTTTGCTAAAACTAAGGCATTTGAAAAACGCTCTTTCTCTGCGCTTTTTTCGCGAATTTCGCGGTTTATGTCCGATATTTTGCGCTCGATTTCACTTATACGGAGCGCCGATTGCTCAATTTCCTTGCGGTTATCGGAAAAACTTGCACTGATTTGCGTTATTTTTTCCTTGTTTTGTATAATTTGCTCATTAAGCTCGGAATTTTTCTGCAATAAGCTTTCGATTTCTTTTTCTAAAACCCCGCTGTCCTCGCCGAGCCTGCGCTTGCTCTCCTCTGCGCTTTGAATCTGCTGTTCAAGGCTTTCAATATCTTTTTTAACTGACAGCGTTTCTAAGTTAAGGCGGGTGATTTCATCGCTCGCTTTATTTCGCCGCTCTGCCGATGTCGCCTGTAATGCACCGAGTTTTTCAAGCTCGCCTTCTTTTTCTTTAATCAAAGAAGCCGTTTCTTCAAGGATTTCCCCGCATTTTTGAATCAGCGCTTCCTGCGCCGCCATCTGGCTCTTATTGCGGTCTATAATAATCTGCGCGTTTTCGGCCTGTTCCCCGCACTGCTCTATTAAGTTGTCTATGCCGCCTATTTCTGCGTTTAACTTGATTTCTTCGTTTAATAATTCGGCGGCTTTTTCCTTGTAACCCTCGGTTTCAATCGCCATTTTGTTAACTTCTGCAATGAGCATGGCGTGGTTGTTTTTCAACTCGGTCAGCTTCTCGGTAAGTTTGCCGAGTTCATTCCCGAGTGTTTGGATTTCCTGTTTCCGGCTAATAATTCCTGCCGTTTCTTTAACCGAGCCTCCTGTAAACGAGCCGCCCGCATTGATTACCTGCCCGTCAAGCGTCACGATTTTGAACTTGTAGCCGTACTTTTTCGCTAAAAACGTCGCGGTGTCGATGTCTTCGGCGACAGCGGTTCTGCCGAGCAGGGATTTTATAATTCCGCTGTACTTATTATCGAATGAAATCAACTCATGCCCTAATCCTAAATACCCGTCCTCGTCCGCAAGCTCCGGAAACGCCGAAAGTTCAAGCTCTCTGCCCTTTATTGAAGTCAGCGGCAGAAAGGTTGCGCGTCCCGCGTTTGATTCTTTGAGGAAACGTATGCACCTTTTTGCAGTTTCTTCGTTTTCAACTATGATGTTCTGCAATGCCGAACCGAGCGCGATTTCAACCGCAGTCGAAAATTTCCCGCCGACCTTGATTATATCCGCGACAGTACCGTGAACACCACTCATCTGCCCCGACTTTGACGCAGAAATTACTGCCTTAACACTGGCGAAATACCCCGTCATATTTCGCTCAACATCAGATAAAACATCGAAGCGCGACTTCTTCCGGTCGTGTTCGCGGCGCAGGTTTGAAAGGCTCTGCTCGGATTCTTCCGCTTTGCCGCGCTTGGATTCGAGTAGGCGCGAATAGCCCGCAAGCTTATTTTCGTTTTCCTGCTTTTCTTCTTCAATCAGCTCTGCGTTTTTTTGCAGTTCTGATTTTTTCGCTTTATAACTGTCAATCAGACTTTCGCGGCTTTGGGTTTGCTCGGTTATTTCCTCAAGCTGATTTTTCAAGTCCGCCCACGCCTGTTCCGAATTAGACAGTGAAACCCTTGCTTCCGTGCGCTTTGCTATAAGCAGGGCAATTTCACGGTCGAGTTCCTTTGAGTCGCTGTCAAGCGCCGTACCTTCCTCGGAAATTTGCGTAAGAAGCGTGTTCTGCTCGTTTGCTTCAATGCTTATATCGGCTAATTCGCTTTGCTTGCCCTCAATTTCCAAGTTCAGCGCGCCCACCTGCCTGTCGATTTCATCCGCGCTTTTTTTCGAGCCTTCAATCTGCTCGTGAAGCGCGTCGACGCGCCCGTTGTTATGAACGATTTCGCTTTCGTTAACGGCTCGCTGTTTATCGGTTTCGGCGATTTCATCTCTTGCGCCCTCATTGGCGCGGCTAAGCTCGCTCATCTTTGCAGAGAGATGCATTTTTTCGCTTAGTTCCTGCTCATTCCGTTCCTCCAAAAGCGTAATTTCACGGTCGTAATGCTCACACTCGCCTTCGTTTTGCAGGATTTTATTTTCCGTGTCGAGCATACTTTCGTCTATTCTTTTTAGTTCCGCAACACTGACAGAAATTTCGATTTTCTTTTCCTTTTCGATTAAGACAACGGCTTTTTTTGCTTTCTCCGCCTGCTTTGCGAGAACAGGCAGTCTGTCTTCAAGTTCCTTCGTAATATCCAAAAGCCGCAGTATATTTTCGTTTGCGCGACCGAGTTCACGCTCGGCGTGTTCTTTTTTATGCAGAAATTTTGTTACGCCTGCCGCTTCCTCGAAAATTTCGCGGCGCTCCTTGCCCTTGCTGTTAATAATCTCGGCGACGCGCCCCTGTCCGACGATTGAATAACCCTCGCGCCCAAGCCCCGTGCCCATAAGAAGCTCGTGAATGTCCTTCAGGCGCGACTTTGCGCCGTTGATTAAATACTCGCTCTCGCCGTCGCGGTAAAGCTTGCGGGTGATGCTGACTTCGTCGGTGCCTGTGTTAAGTGCATGGTCGCCGTTGTCAATCAACAGAGTTACCCGCGCAAAACCCATCTGCTTGCGCTTTTGCGTACCGTGAAAAATAACATCTTCCATCTTATCGCCGCGCAGGGTTTTCGCGCCCTGCTCTCCCATGACCCAGCGCAGTGCGTCGCTAATATTACTTTTCCCGTTGCCGTTGCTTCCGACAAGCGCGGTCATCTTCGAGTCGAAATTCAAAATCGTTTTATCGGGAAAAGACTTAAAGCCGTGGATTTCAAGCGATTTAAAAAACATGTTTCATACAGGTTCGATTAATAGATTACCGCCCTGTTTCTCCTTTATTTTATAAGTGAATCCGAGTTGCTGAAGCTTTATTTTGTTCTCACACCTGTGACCATTTATTTTGCTTATATTTTTTCTGTCGGTGTAAACGCGGAATTTTTTCGCTTCACTGTTTTGCATGAACTCAAGCATTTTCTTAAAATAATAACGCCCTATGCAAAGCTCGCCGATTGGCGTAGTATCGCTGCTTATATTCAAACCGAGCCGTATCACCCTGATGTTGTTTTCGGTGAAGCGCCCGTAGATTTCCGCGCAGAGTTCAATCGTTTCTTCAAGCGAAAATGTTTGGTATTCGCCGCTTTCGTACATATCGCCGAGCATTGTGTCTTTAAGAATCACGGTCGGATAAATCCGCACGGTGTCGGGTTTTAACGCAATCAACTCATCGGCGGTATACAGCGATTTTCCGGCTGTATCGCCATATAAGCCCGTCATCATTTGCAAACCTGATTCAAAGCCGAACCGCTTGACTAACACCGCGCTCTTGCGTACATCATCGGAATCATGCCCGCGATTGTTGAGTTTCAAAACCTCGTCATCCATGCTCTGTGCGCCGAGTTCAACCGCGGTTACGCCGTGCTTTTTTAGCTGTTCCAAAACCGCTTCATCTATATAATCCGGACGGGTTGAACAGCGGATTCCTGTAAATATTCCGCTGTGCTTTTTCAGATAATAATTAGCTGTGCTAAGCAATTCTTCTCTGTAATCCGGGTCGAGAGCGGTGAAAGTCCCGCCGAAGAAGGCGATTTCAGCTTTAAGTCCGCGCTTTTGAAGCGATGCGACATGCTTTTCAAGAATCGCCGAAACATCATCGGAAGTGACGGATTTTTCTGCCTTTGTAATCTTACCCTGGTCGCAGAAAGAGCATTTGTGCGGACAGCCTAAGTGCGGAATAAACACAGCGGCGTTAGTTCTATTCATAACCCATCAGGCGCATAGCTTCCTGCGCCGCCGCCTGTTCCGCTTCTTTCTTGCTTCTGCCTGTACCCGTGCCTATGCGTTTATTATTGAGAAGTACACTTGATGTAAAAATTTTATTATGTGCTTCGCCGCTTTCATTTTCGAGACTGTAGGTGATTTTTTCTTCGGGATTTTGCTGAATTATTTCCTGCAAAACTGTTTTATAATCGCTAAGCAAAGGCTTTCCGCTTTGCAACTTCTCTTTCTTAGGCAGAAAGCCAAGCACAAATTTCTCGGCTTGCGTTAGACCCCCGTCAAGATAAATCGCGGCAATCAACGCCTCAAAAGCATCAGCAAGAATCGAGCGGCGTTCCCGCCCGCCTGTGTTTTCTTCACCCCTGCCGAGGAAAAGCTGATTACCTAAATCTATTTTCTGCGCGAAGCCGAAAAGCGACTGCTCACAGACTATTCCGGCGCGCAGTTTCGTAAGCTGACCTTCGGGGATGTCGCTAAGCTGTTCAAACAGATACTTTGATGTAATTAAGGACAGCACACTGTCGCCGAGGAATTCCAACCGCTCGTTGCTGATACGCTTCTTGCCCGAAGAGTGCGATGAATGAGTTAACGCCTCGTTAAGTAGCGCCTTGTTTTTAAAATTATATCCGATTTTCTTTTCAAGCATTGCCATTAATTTTCCTCTTTTAATGCTGCGATTGCCGCTTCAATTTCGCCAATAGCTCCGGCGAAGCTTACTGCCTGCCCGATTGCGTTCTTGAACGCCTTTTCATCGCTGGAACCATGCGCCTTAATCACCGGTTTCTTTATTCCGAGTAACGGCGAACCGCCGACCTCTCTGTAATCCGTCTTTTTACCAAGCGTTTTAACACCTTTTTTCGACAGCAGATAACCGATTTTTGAACCCGCGTTTGCACCGAAAATTTCCCGCAATGACGCTTTCATGAACACACCCATTCCCTCGACCGCTTTCAGGTAGATGTTCCCCGTAAAGCCGTCCGTGACCGCCACATCGCACAGATTTGCAATCGGGTCGCGTCCTTCGACATTTCCTATAAAATTAATCGGCGCGTTTGAAAGCGCGTCATAGGCTTTTTGTTCAAGCTCACGTCCTTTTTCCCGCTCTGAACCTACGTTAAGCAGTCCTACGCGCGGATTTTCCACGCCCATGATTTTCTCCATAAAGATACTGCCCATTACGCCGAACTGTGCGAGCATTTCTGCGCGACATTCCATATTCGCGCCGCTGTCTAAAAGCATGTAGTAGCCGTTAATTCCCGGCATTAAAGGTGCAAGAGCAGGGCGTTTTACGCCTTTCATACGGCCTACGAGCATAGTTGCGCCGACAACCATAGCCGCTGTACTGCCCGCACTGACAAAAGCGTCGGCGTCAGCGTTTGCCACAAGCTGAAAAGCTTTGCCCATTGAACTGTCTTTTTTGCTTTTGCGAATTTCTAACGGGTCGTCCTCAATTTCTATAACGCCGTCGGCGTTCATAATTGTTATACTCTTATCGGAAACGCCGAGGGTTTTTATGCGGGATTTTATAATTCTCTCATCGCCTGTAAGTATAATTTCGACGCCGTATTCAGCGACGGCTAAAGCCGCGCCGAGTATAGCCTTGTCCGGAGCATGGTCGCCGCCGAAACAGTCTAATGCGATTTTAATCAAGTTAGGCAAATCTATGCCCCCCTATCTCTGCATAATAGAAAAACGAGTGCGCGTACCTTGCTGCAAATTTTTCAAATTCTTTTATACGCTCATTTAAAAATATTCATGGATTAATAATTCATGCGAAAGGAAAAAATCATAGAAAATATTAATGAGAAAAAAGAATAGCTTTTAAATCTGTAAGCGCCCGCGCCGAAAGCGCCGCATACCGCTCCTGCTTATTTTTAATCGGCGCGCCCGGTGGCGGCAAAAGTCCCATATTCGCGCCCATCGGCTGAAAATCCCGCGATTCATCATCGCTGATATACCGTGATAATGCGCCGATTATGCTTGTTTCGGGCAACTCGGGAGGTTCTTTTCCCGAAAGCGCCCGTGCTAATGAAATTCCCGCAATTATGCCGCCCGCCGCGCTTTCCGCATAACCCTCGGTTCCGGTAATCTGCCCTGCGAAATAAATATTTTTACTTCCCTTCAGCATAAAATAGCGGTTCAAAACACGCGGACTGTCAAGAAACGTATTGCGGTGCATGACGCCGTACCGCATGAATTCTGCTTTTTCAAGTCCGGGTATAAGCCGGAAAACCCGCTCCTGCTCCCCGAATTTTAAATTCGTTTGGAAGCCGACGATGTTGAACAGCGTCCGCTTGCTGTTTTCGGGGCGGAGCTGAACTAAAGCATACGGACGTTTGTCGGTTCGCGGGTCGGTAAAACCCACCGGCTTCATACAACCGAAGCGAACGCTGTCCCTGCCGCGTTTCGCAAGAATTTCAACAGGCATACAGCCTTCATAAACCGTAAGATTTTCAAAAACTCTCAAAGGTACAGTTTCGGCGTTAATCAGTTCTTTATAGAAAGTTTCATACTCCTCTTCGGTGAACGGGCAGTTCAGATAATCCGCGCCGTCCTTGCCATAACGGTTGCCGAAGAAAGCTTTGTTAAAATTTACACTTTCATGCGTTACAATGGGCGCCGCCGCATCGTAAAAGTTTAAAAACCCACCGCATTTCTGTTTTATGGCATAGGCGAAAGCGCCCGAAGTTAAGGGCCCTGTCGCGATTATAGTGTTTTCAAGCGGGAATCCGGTGACTTCACCTGTAATAATTTCTATATTCGGGTCGGCTTTAAGCCTTTTTGTAATCTCGTCGGAAAAAGCCTCTCTGTCAACCGCCAAAGCTCCGCCCGCGCTTACTTTCGTAAGTTCGGCAACTTCAAGCACCAATGAGCCGAGCAGGCGCATTTCTGCCTTTAAAAGTCCCGCCGCGCTTGTCAGGTTATCGCTTTTGAGCGAGTTTGAGCAGACAAGTTCCGCAAAACCGCGGTAACTGTGTGCGGGCGTTAGCTTCTGCGGCTTCATTTCGTGCAGTTTTACGCAAAATCCCCGCTTTGACAGCGCGTGAGCAGCTTCAACACCGGCAAGCCCCGCCCCGATTACGCCGACTGTCACTTAAAACCTGCCGGATTCAACAATCGGCTTGCCGTCCGAGTCAAGCAACGGCGTTATAGCCGTGCCGTAACCCTCTGATGTGTACAGATAAAGTACGCCTGTTTGTGTATCTTTGATAATTCTCATGCTTAATCCGAATGCAAAGCCTTCTTTATGCGTGAATACGAATCTTTGTCCTTTTTTCACGATTCTGCTTCCTCCGTTTGTGCTGTTTCGGCGGTTTCATAGCCGCAATCCTCTTTCACGCAGTAAACCTTGCCTTTCTTGCCGCCTTTTCTGAACAGCTTCTTTCCGCAATTGGGGCAGGATTCAGATATAGGCGTATCCCATGTCATAAAGCCACAGTCTTTAATGTTCTCACAGCCGAAAAAAGGTTTGCCTTTCTTAGACTTTTTGCTAATCATTTTACCGGCGCATTTCGGGCATTCACCGCCCGCCTCGTTAACAATCTTCTTGGTATACTTACATTCCGGAAAGCCCGAACAGCCTAAGAATTTCCCGTAAGGTCCTATTTTTACAGACATCATCTTCCCGCATAATTCACACGGAATATCGGTCGGTTCATCGGGGATTTTAACCCGCTTGCCTTCCATTTCTTTCTCGGCTTTGGTGAGCGTTTTCTCGAATTCTCCGTAAAACTCCCGTAAAACCTGCGTCCATTCCTCCGCATCGTGTTCGATTTTATCAAGGTCGGTTTCCATCTGCGCCGTAAACTTCGTGTCAACTATATTGTCGAAATGCTCTTGTAACAAATCCGTGATTACACGTCCTAAAATCGTGGGTTTAAGCTGTTTCTGCGCCCTTTCAACATACTGCCTGTCAAGAATCGTTGAAATTGTCGGCGCATAGGTTGAGGGTCTGCCTATTCCGTTTTCTTCGAGCGCTTTTATCAGGCTCGCTTCCGTAAAGCGCGGGGGCGGTTGTGTGAAGTGCTGGTTCCCTTCTAAATTTTCGAGTTTCAGCATCTCGCCCTCGGTAAGCGCGGGAAGCGCGCCATTGCTTTCATCTTCATTTTCACCATGTTCCTTTTCTTCAACGTACAGCTTCATAAAGCCGTCGAATTTGACCGTGAAGCCGTTCGCCTTGAAAAGACAGCCTTTTGCCGCACCGGACGCTCCGGCGCTTATGTCGGCTGAAACAGTATTAAGCTGTGCGTTCTCCATCTGGCTTGCCATGAAGCGTTCCCAAATGAGCTTATAAAGTTTATACTGGTCGCTTGTAACGTGACCTTTGACCTGCTCGGGGCTGATTTGCGGCACACTGGGGCGAATTGCCTCGTGTGCGTCCTGTGAGTTGCCTTTAGACTTAAAGACACGCTCACCCTTAAAGGCATAATCTGCGCCGAACCGCTGTTCAATCAGCTCTTTTGCCGCCTGTCTTGCCTCAGCCGATATACGCACACTGTCGGTTCGCATATAGGTAATCAGTCCGATTGCTCCGTGTTCGGGTAATTCCACGCCCTCATACAGTTCCTGCGCTGTCTTCATGGTTCTGCGGGAGTTGAAGAACAGCTTGCGTGAGGCCTCCTGTTGTAACGTAGACGTAGTGAAAGGCGGCGCGGGGAGTTTCTTCCTTGTAGACTTCTTAACTGCGGAAACGGTATATCGTGCGCCCTCAAGTCGCTTTAAAATCTTATCGGTATCTTCTTTATTGTTAAGCTCTGCTTTTTCGCCGTCAACTTCAACAAGCTTTGCCGGAAACGGCTTCCTGCCGTCGGAAGCAAACAAAGAAGCGTCTATGCTCCAGTATTCCCGCGTCTTGAAGTCTTCAATTTCCTTCTCCCTGTCAACAATCAGCCGCACAGCCACCGACTGCACCCGCCCCGCCGACAAGCCGCGGCGTACTTTCTTCCACAGGAACGGGCTTAGCATATAACCGACAATGCGGTCTAATATTCGCCGCGCCTGCTGAGCGTTAACCAACCCCATGTCAAGACCGCGCGGACTTTGCATACCATCTTTGACGCCGTTCTTGGTGATTTCGTTAAATGTGACGCGAATCGGCTTTGCCGCGTCTAAATCTAAAATATGCGCCAAATGCCACGAAATAGCCTCACCCTCACGGTCAGGGTCGGTCGCAAGATAGACGGAACCTGATTTCCCCGCCTGCTTCTTCAAGTCGCGTATTAAGGTGGCTTTATCTTTTTTGTTCTCATAAACAGGCTCAAAATCATGCTCTATATTTACACCGAGCTTGGATTTGGGTAAATCTCTGATATGCCCGACCGAAGCCATAACCTTAAAATCTTTACCGAGATATTTCCCGATTGTTTTGGCTTTTGCGGGTGATTCAACTATGATTAAATCAGGCATTTTATATTCTTTCTCCTTTGCAGGGGCGGAGGTAATCCGCCCGGAATTGCGCTGTTTTTGCAGGACGATTGCCATTGTCCCCTACAGCGTCATTTCATATATAATTACCGAAGCGGCGACTGCCGCGTTCAGGGATTCTGCGTTTTTTATGGGAATATAGACTTGCTTGTCGCAGATGTTGATAACTTCCGCGTTTATTCCCGCGCCTTCGCCGCCTATAACGACAAGGCATTTTTCAGGGAACTCGAAGTCGCCGAGCTTACCGGCATTTTCGTTTAAAACCGCGCCGACAATAACAAAACCCTGTTCCTTTAACGAGGGAATAAGCGTTGTAAGTTCCCCCCTGCACACCGGAAGCCTAAAAGCTGAACCCATCGCGCTTCTGATTACTTTCGGTGAGTGCAGGTCAGCGCAATCCTCCGAAAGCATTAACGCACTTACACCGAAAGCGTCACAACTGCGGATAATTGCACCGACATTCCCGGGGTCCTGCACCCCGGCAAGCGCAATTATGCTTGTACTATTATATATTGTAGTCGATTTTGAAAATTTGTCAAGCAGTGCGAGCGTAAAAAACACCCCTTGCGGCGATTTTGTGTCAGAAATATATTCGGCTAAATCATCGCTGATTATGTCTATATTGCATAAATTTGCGGCTTTTTGACAGAAATTATCGTTTTTTTGTGAAAATTTTTCCGTTATGAGGATATTTTCCGGCTTCAAGTCGGAAGACAGGGCTTCGTGAAATAATTTTTCACCCTCGGCAACAAACAAACCTGCTTCAATGCGGGCTTTCCTGTCGCGAATTAATGCGCGGAACAATGTTATTTTAGGGTTTTGGCGCGAGGTGATTACCATATTATTTTCATAAAGTCCTTTCTTCACCAACAAGGAATGAAAACAATGTTTTCCCCGTTTCGGTTATGTTTTGTTTCAACCTTAATTTACTTTTTAAAAAAGTTGTTATTACGCTCTGATTCCATACACATGGTTTCTCTTTCCGTAGTGCAACGCACCGCCCTTACATTCAATTACCGCGCCGCTAATGCGGCGCGGTTTGCGGTTGTGTGGAGCTAAGCCTGCGCCTTCGCTTTTTCACAAAGCGCGGCAAAGCCGTCTGCGTCATGAATTGCGATTTCGGAAAGCATTTTGCGGTTAAGGCTGATATTGGCTTTTTTTAAGCCGTTTATGAAAGTCGAGTAGTTCATGCCGTTATTTTTGCAAGCGGCGGAAATCCTCGTAATCCACAGTCTTCTGAAATCTCTTTTCTTGAGCCTTCTGCTGATATAAGCGTATTGAAGCGACTTCCATACGGCTTCCTTAGCGGTTTTGAAGAGTCTGCTTTTCCCGCCCCAGTAGCCTTTCGCCTGCTTCAGGACTTTATTTCTCCTTTTACGCGTTGCGAGCGCGCCTTTTACACGAGCCATAATTTATATTCCTCCTGATTTGTTCTGAACGGGCGCACACTGCGCGCCCCTACATATAATTGTTTTATTTGTAAGGAAGCAATGCCCTTACTTCCGCTACGTTGCTCTTGTCAACATAGTTTGCCTTGCGGCTCGTGCGCTTACGCTTGGTCGCCTTTTGAGTAAGCCTGTGTATGCGGTTGGTGCGGCGGTATTTGATTTTACCGTTTTTGGTGATTTTAAAGCGCTTTTTTGCCCCGCTGTGTGTTTTTATTTTGGGTTTAGCTGCCTTTGACATTTTCTGTTACCTCCTTTGTTTTCTTGTTGTCTCCGGAACTCTGCATCGGTGCAGAGTCGCTTGCCGCCTTCTTTGGTGCGAGAATAACATTCAGGTTACGCCCCTCAAACTTAGAGGGCTTCTCACCCGCACCGAATTCGGTACAGGCCTCAACAAACCTCTTCATCAACTGTTCGCCTAATTTCGGATGCGTCATCTCTCTGCCTTTGAACCGAATTGTAATCTTCACCTTGTCGCCGGCTTTAAGGAATTTCACGGCATGCCCGACTTTGGTGTTGAAGTCGGCTGTGTCGATGTTAAGCGACATTCGCACTTCCTTCAGTTCGATATGCTTTTGGTTTTTCCGAAGCTCTTTTTCGCGCTTGCTTTGCTCAAAGCGAAACTTCCCGTAGTCCATAATCCTACACACGGGCGGATTTCCCTGCGGCGCGATTAATACAAGGTCCATGTTCTTTGCGTCCGCCATGTCCTGCGCCGCTATGCGCTTCATGATGCCGAGCGCTTCGTTGTCTGCTCCGAGTACCCGCACTTCTTCAGTTACGATTTGGTCATTGATGAGTAGCTCCTTGTTGCCGATGGCTTACACTCTCCCTCCGAATTTGGCGTTATTTTGAAAATAAAGCGCGGGAAAATTCCCCGCGCTTAACATAATCGAAATTATACGAATAAAAATCCGCTTAAAAAGATTAAGTAAACGACCGCGCCTGATACACATACTTTCATTTTTACACTAAAACAAACAGTACAATCGGCGGGTGAGAGAAATTCTCTGCTTTGTTATTTACCATAACATTGTACTATAGATTTTTTCGTTTGTCAATAGGTTTTGCAAATTTTTTTATTTTTTATGAAAAACAAAAAAATAGAACCCCGAAAATTCGAGGTTCTATAGGTTGCTTTGAGTTTTTTATGCCGCTCTGATTTCCAGCCACTCAATAAGTGCATTTGTCGGACCTGTGTCGTTAATGCGAACGAGTCTGATTTCAACTGTACTGTTTCCTCTGTTATGAGAAACTGTAAGGTTCTGGGTAGAGGGGCTTGTGCCGCTGAAGCGGAATGTGCCGGAGTTTGTTCCGCCTATGTCGAGTCTTACATCTGCATTGCCGCTTGCGCTGGATGCGCCACGGAGTGAGAATTGATGTCTGTTGTTAGCAAAGAACTGGTTGAAACGAACGAGGTCGTTATTACCATACAGTGCTACACCGTTGAACGGAGAGCTGATGTTGCCGGTCCACTGACCGCCTTTGGTCATGCTCTGAGCTGTAATTCTGGTTGCATTGTTCGCCGGAGGCGAAGTGCTTGGCGGATTTGTTGCCGGTGGCGAAGTGCCTGGCGGGTTTGTTGCCGGTGGGGTAGAGCCGCCGCCTACGCTTACGCCGTTAAATGTAATAGAGTTAATTGTCGCGGAATAGCTTCCGGTATCCTGTGACATAATTCCTATGCGGGTAATTGTGTTGTTTCTGTCGGCAGCACTGAGGTTACGAGTCCAGTTTGTTGCACTCGAAGCTCTGTTGTTCCACATTACAAATACTTCCTGACCGCTTGCGTTAAAGAATTTAATCGCGGTCTGCCCGTTTGCGCTCTGTCCGTTAACTACAATTGAGGTGCAGTTAGCAAGGTTGATTGCCTGCGGGAGATTGTACCTTACTTCTCTATGCTGACCGCCGTAGTTCACATTAAGGGAACCATTGCTTACAGAGTAAGAAGAAGCGTTTTGGTTGCTTGCGAAAGACATGTTCGCAAATGTGTAACGTGTGCTTGCATTGTTTGCGGGAGGTTGTGTCGCAGGAGGCTGAGTTGCGGGAGGTTGTGTTGCAGGAGGCTGAGAGCCGCCGCCGCCACCGCCAACTGAAAGGCTCATTTGAGAAACAGTCGCGTTACCGCGGTTCTGCCAGCCTTCAACTGTTAAAGCAACTTCTGTGAGGTTGCCCATTCTAAGACCTACAGCTTCCCAAGCACGGAAGTGTGCGCTTACATCAACGGTTCCGCTTCTGCGGTTTGATGTACGGATGCTCCAGTACTGGTCAAAAGTTCTGGTTCCGAGGATGGAGGGCTGATTGGTTCTGGTGGTGCGGAAAAGTTCGTATGTCCCGCCGTTAATTGAAACAGTGCCTAAACGGGAAGCGTTGCCGGAAGGTTTGTAGGTGCCGTAAGTTTCAATGATGTACCATTCAACTAAGGGGTCTACAGTCCAGCCGTAAATGCAAAGGTAAGAGTTACCCTGAACGTTCCATGTAGATACGTTGTAGTTCATTGTAATCTGACCGATTTGCTGGTGAGTTTGGTTACGGTTGTTCCATTTTCTTCCGCTACGGAAGAGGATGTTGTTGATGTTGTTCCACTCACAGCTGAAAGCGCCGTTTGCGCTAGTCGGAATGGTCATGGTGCCGCCGCCGTTGTCTGCCCAGAATTCATAGTCAACACCGTTGAGGTTTTGGATTGTATTCCTGTTCCAAACTGTGTTTGCACTTGCCGGAATTACTGCTAACGATGCCATGAAAATGACTGCCAATACTAAACTGATTGATTTGCGCATGGGTGAACTCCTCCTTGCAATAAAGCATAAAATATTTTTGCCGCTTTTATTATGGAGTTGAGGTTCTCCGTTTTCAGCCTCTTTTTTGGAGTTGAGGTTCTCCCCGTTGGGGTATTGAAAACTTTCACTGTGCATTTGCGTTCTACAATTAGTTTAACATGGTAAATTATGTATGTCAATAGTTTGTGTAAAAAAACGAAAAAAACGTTTATTTCAACAAATGAGACGTGCTAAATTTATGTATATCGCACAAATGCTTTTCACATAGGTTTCACCTAAATTTTTAATTTTGTCATGATGCACAAAAACGTTCAACATATTTATAAAGATGTTGAACGTTTTTGTTTTTGTTTAATTTTTTCTTATACGCATATATTCCGGCATAACGTGTCCCGTTTATTCACTGCCGTCAGCTATTTTAAAAACTTCTCCGCTGTCATTTCGTTGTAACGTGTATTTGTCGATAATTGTGACTGTGAACACAATCACGGCTTCATCACCCGACTCGTCCAATACATTTATATTGTCGCCGATGATTTCAAATCCGAAAATATCTACCTCTAATTCTTCTGCGTTAAATACGGCAAAATCGCCGTTTTCCAGATTCACCGTCAAAGTGCCTTTATAAATGTCGCCGTCCAAATAATACAATTCATTTGAAAACACTACAGAATCGTCATTTACGGCTTGTTCCGTCTGCCCGGTATAAAACGGACTCCCCCTGTACGGCGTGTCGGAACTGAACGGGCTCGGCTCAACAATACTGGCGTGGATATGATTGGTGACGAAATAAATATCAGAAATTTCCGGATAATTTTCCGTTAAGGTGCGCCACAGGCTGTCAAGCATAAACCAACGCAAAGCCTCGGCGTTGGTGAAAGAGAATTCATCTCTTGTTTGAATTTCACTAAAATCCACAAAAATATCGGAGTTTGAATTCCATTCCACGAAAAAAACGCCGTCTTCAAAAAAAACACTTACGGCGAAATTAAGCCCTGTCAGCAAATTCATTATTTCGATAATATTGCCGGGGAATATATTGGCGTCGGACATGTGCAGTTCATGTGTGAGGGATTCCCTGCCTTGGCTGAACGAAGAATCGAAAATCAGCATCGCGCTCGCTAAGCCCGCTTCCGGTATTTGCGGCTCCTCCGTCACGTCACTGCCATTGTCATTTGAATTATCGCAGGATGAGAGCATCATGCATATCGTTAAAATCACTGTAAAAATTATTAAAACTTTCTTCATAACCGTTCTCCTTGTTGCGTTTTATTGGGTAATTGCAAAATTCATTTTTCGGTGCGCCGTTATTTACGTGCCGATAATCTTCACATAAAACGTTCTGTTTCTCGGGCCGTCGAACTCGCAGAAATACACTCCCTGCCATGTTCCGAGCAGAAGTCTGCCGTCTGAGATTATGATATTAACGCTGCTCCCGACCGCGCTCGCTTTCAAATGCGCCGCCGAGTTCCCTTCCATGTGCCGGAATTCTTTTCTGTCGGGGTAAGCCTTGTCAAGTCCGAGCAACATATCCTGCACAACATCGGGGTCGGCGTTCTCGTTTATGGTGATTCCCGCCGTTGTATGCGGGCAAAAAACCACGCAAAGCCCGTCCTTGACGCCGCCGGAATTTACGGTGCCGCTTTTTCCGAGCGCTTGATTAAGACATTTGGTTATGTTGCTGAAGCCCTGTTTTTCCGTGCTTAACTTAAATTCATAAATCATAATGTTTCCTCACTTTAAATCAGGGTGTTCTAAAGACTTCTTTAAAACACCCCAAACTGTATTAATCTGAAACGTAAGGAATTATAGCGATTTGCCTTGCTCTTTTGATTGCCGTTGTAAGCTCTCTCTGATGATAAGCACAGCATCCGGTAACACGTCTCGGCAAAATCTTCGAGCGTTCGGTCATGCATTTTTTAAGCCTCGCAACGTCCTTATAATCAATGAATTCGGCTCTGTCCACGCAAAACTGACAGACCTTTTTCCTTGCGCGCTTCATCGGACGACCGCCTTTGTCGTTGTAATCCTTCCTGTCGGACATTTATTTTTCCTCCTAATTGTTGTAATCAAAACGGATAATCGTCATCGCTTACGGCGTTATCGACGAAATCCTGAGCATCTCCCTGCGACAGAGCGGGCGCTGCTGCCTGCGATGCAAGCGGCGGGATACCCTGCGGCTGGCTGTAACCGCCCTGAGCGGGACTCTGCTGACTGTTGTAGCTGTTATAATTCTGATAGTTGTTCTGATAACCTCCGGCTTGCGCCGCCTGTTGCTTGGGTTCGCCCGTAAAGCTCGCGTGGTCAACAATTATTTCAACTATGTCACGGGTAACATTGTTTTTATCAACGTACTGCCGCGTTTGAAGTTCGCCGTCAAGCAGAATCATTCTGCCCTTGAAGAAATATCTGCTGATGAATTCCGCATTGTTGCGCCAGGCAACAATGTTGAAGAAATCAGACTTCCTGTCTTCGCCCTTCACCTGATAATTGCGCTCCACCGCTAATCTGAACGACAGCACGGGAACACCGTTCGGCGTTGATTTAAGCTCAAGGTCATGGCATATTCTGCCCATTAAAATTACTCGGTTGTACATAGCGAAGTTCCTTTCCATTTTTGCTCGGACGCAAAATGCGCGCCCCCTGTGATTTTACTCGCCCTGCCGTAAAACAACCATCGAGCGTAAAACGCCGTCTGTAATGTTTATAACGCGCTCAAATTCTGCCGGCACATCGGGTTCGGCATCGAATTTATACAGTACATAATAACCATCGGTCTCGTAATTGATAGGGTACGAAAGCTTGCGCTTGCCCCATTCATCAACGCTTACAAGCTCCGCTTTTCCTTTAATCAAATCGGAAAATTTGGTTACAAGTGCCGGAATTGCTTCTTCTTCCTTAACGGAAAAAATCACCACAGCCTCGTACTTTTCGCTTATTTTAGCCATTACTTTACCTCCTTACAGATTACTCCCACATGATTTCCGCAACAATTTGCATACACTCAAATTGCCGCCGCCGTGAGAAAGGATTCTGCGTCATTACAAAAAATGACGCGGCAAACCGGGAAATTCCGGATAGCCTTAATATTATAACATACATTTATAGTGCTTGTCAATAGAGACAGTCCTAAAATTTTCCATAAAAAACAGACGTTCAGTCACACACTGCGCTAAACGCCCGTTTTAATATAAACTTACGCGCTTCCGCCGAATAAAGCCGCCATCTCCTTGCACTTTTCAATACTGCCGTCGATTTTAAGTTTTCCGGTCAGAAAAGCTGCTGTGCCGTTTAGTTCTCCGTTAATCATCTTCCGGAAGTTAACGGACGATATCCTCATATTCGCCTGACGGTCGTTGTAATCGTAGGGTGCAATCGTAAGTTTGCCGTCTTTCACCTCAACGTAGAACACCTTTTTTATATCCGTCAGATTCACCTGAACCGCCAAGAAACCATGATAATTACTTCCGTCAAAATTGGCTGTTTTCTCTTTAATTTCCGCAAGAATATCTTCTAATGGTATAGAATTAGCCGCCATAAATAAGCCCTCCCGTTTAAAATAATTGTCTGTCTTTAATTATACTATTATTCACGGAAAATATCCATTTACATATTAGCTATAAATTGTAATTTATGGAATTCTTTCTTGTATACAATTGACAATCGCGTGTTTTTATGATAAAATGAGCTTAAATGAGGGCAAGCAAAAAGAAAAGGAGTAAAACCCATGAGAAAACTAACAGGAATCATCGCATTGCTTTTAATGTTGTTCGCTTTCCCGGCTTGTGCCGGCGGCGATGCCGGTGCCGACAATCAAAACCCGCAGGACAACCAATCCGAAGCAGATAACATCACCGGGGATATTATAGAAGACGAGGAGGAGGAAGAAGTGGAAAATCCCGGCAATGTAACCGACCCCGATAAGCCGATTGTCGCGCTAACCCTGGACGACGGCCCCAACACCACTGTTTCCGCCGATATTCTCGATGCGTTGGAGGAACGCGGCGTTGTTGCTACATATTTTGTAATCGGCGGCAATATCAACGACCAAACCGCAGAGATTATGCGGCGCGCTTACGCGCTCGGCTGTGAATATGCCAATCACTCATGGGGCTGGGAATCGATGGGTAGAATGGAAGCCGAAACGATTATCAAAAGCACTACAAGAACAAGCGACAAAATCGCAGAAATTCTCGGAGAAGACGCCCGTCCGCGTTTCTTCCGCGCTCCGAACCTCAATACGAGCGCCGAAATGCTCGAAACTGTGAAAGAACTCGGTTATCCCTTGATGAACGGTATAACGGGCAACGACTGGACTAATATAGATGCCGAGGGAATTTTTGATTTAATAGTGCCTAAGGTTGAAGACGGCAGTATAATTCTCCTCCACGACGGTACAAGCAACACCGCTACAGCCGAAGCTATCGGCGATATAATCGATGCTTTGTTGGAAAAGGGGTTTCAATTCGTAACTTTAACCGAGATGTTTGAAATTAAAGGTATTGAACCGGAAGCCGGCAAAATCTATAACAGCGTTTGGGGATAAAATAAATTAAAATAACCGCTTCTTTTTAAAGGAAGCGGTTATTTCAGTTTGCAGAAAAAGTCGCTGTTGTTATTAAATTAATCTATACTCGCCTAATCGCTCTCACTGACACCACCGTATCTATCGCTTCAACCTTCGCCGCCAATCCGCGCTCATACCCTCTCACGTCAAGCACCGTGTAGGCATAATCCTTCTTCGATTTGCTCTCCATGTTCTCAATATTAGCCTTAGCGTCCGCCATAACCTTGGTAATCTGCGTAATCACGCCGTCCACATTCTTATGAATTACGCAAATCTTAGCGTCGCCGGTCATCTGCATTGTCAGATTCGGGAGATTCACGCTGTTGGTTATGTTGCCGTTTTCGAGATAGTCTATAAGCTGATTTGCCGCCATAATTGCGCAGTTATCCTCGCTTTCGGGGGTGGAAGCGCCGAGGTGCGGGATTGCGATTACGCCTTCAACGCCAATCAGCGCATCGGTCGGGAAGTCGGTCACATAGCAAGCCATACCGCCGCCTTTAAGCGCGGCAATTACCGCGTCGTCATCAACTAAGTCGGCACGCGCAAAGTTAAGAATCCGCACATTCTTTTTCATGGTTGCAATGGACTCCGCATTAATCATCTTCTTCGTATCGGCGGTTGAAGGCGCGTGAAGCGAGATATAATCGCAGTTTTCGTATATTTCGCGCGGGTTTTTTACGTAATGCAGTTTTCTTGACAAACTAAGCGCTCCGTCAACGGACAAATAAGGGTCACAGCCGTAGATTTCCATACCAAGACTTGCCGCGGCGTTGGCAACCATTGCGCCGATTGCGCCAAGCCCGATTACGCCAAGCTTCTTGCCCTTGATTTCGGGGCCGGTGAAGTCGCCTTTGCCTTTTTCCACGAGTGCGGGAACATCGTCGCCTTTGCCTTTAAGCGTCTTTGCCCAGTCGAGGGCGGCGGGAACTCTGCGGCTCGACAGGAACAGCCCCGCAAGCACTAATTCCTTAACGCCGTTTGCGTTTGCGCCGGGTGTGTTGAATACCACGATACCTTTTTCACTGCACTTTTCAACAGGAATGTTGTTAGTGCCTGCTCCGGCTCTTGCGATTGCGCGCAGACCGTCGTTCAATGCAAACTCATGCATGGAAGCCGAGCGCACCATTACCGCTTTCGGGTCGGAGATGTCGGTGCCGAGACTGTACTTGCTTTTGTCGAATAAGCTTGTGCCGCATGCCGCGATTTTGTTTAGGGTGAGAATGTTGTACATTTAGTTGTCCTCCTCAAATTTTTTCATAAATTCTACTAATTTTTCCACGCCCTCGATGGGCATAGCGTTATAAATAGACGCTCTCATGCCGCCTACCGAGCGATGCCCCGCAAGATTTACGAAACCTGCCGCCTTTGCTTCTTTTATGAACTTCTTGTCGAACTCTTCGTTTCCTGTGACAAACGGCACGTTCATTAACGAGCGGAATTTCTTCTCAACCGTACTCTTAAACAGCTTTGAGCTGTCTAAGTAATCATACAGAACCGCCGCTTTCTTCTCATTATGCTGTTTCATCGCGGCAAGTCCGCCTTTAGACTTTATCCACTCCAATACTAACTTGCACATATAAATCGAATACGTAGGCGGCGTGTTGTAAAGTGAATCGCTGTCGGCGTAAGTCTTGTACTGAAGCATGGTCGGGACTTTAGAGCCGGATAAATCGCGGATTAAATCCTCGCGGATAATCACAACCGTTACGCCGGCGGGTGCTACGTTTTTCTGGGCGCAGGCGTAGATTAAGCCGTACTTAGACACATCAGCGGGCTCGGAAAGGATACAGGACGACATGTCCGCCACTAAAGGCACACTGCCGGTATCGGGGAGCGCGGGGAACTTTGTGCCGAAAATCGTGTTGTTGTAGCAGATGTGGAAGTAATCCGCTTCGGGGTCGAACGTCCCGCTGTCAAGCTCCGGGATATATGAGAAGGTTTTATCTTTGGAAGACGCGACGATATTCGCGGTTCCGTAGCGCATGGCTTCGGATTGAGCCTTGCCTGCCCACTGACCCGTCACTACAAAGTCTGCTTTACCCTTAACCATAAGGTTAAGCGGAATCATGTCGAACTGCATGTTCGCGCCGCCCTGTAAAAACAGAACCTTGTAGTTGCCGGGAATCCCCAGCACTTCACGGAATAACGCCCCGCAATCGCCGTGAATCGCTTCGTACTCCTTTGAACGGTGCGACATCTCCATGACCGACTGCCCCGAATCGCCGTACTCAAACAGCTCCGAAGCGGCTTTTTTTAAGACCTCCTCCGGCAGAACCGCCGGACCTGCGCTAAAATTATAAACTCTCATGATTGCCTCCTTACATATTTTGCAAAATCTGTTATAATTCTATTATAAGTTAAATTAATATCAAAAGTCAATATATTGATTTTTACAAATTTTTATGTTATTATGTAAGAAGATTATACGAATTAGTGTTAATAGGCGGAAAATATGAAAAAAAACATTCTGATTATCAGCGACTCGGGAAATTTTCACTACGTGACAGAGGCAATTTTTAAAGAGCGGTACACGGTTTTTATGTCAGAAACCGAAAAAGACGCCTTTTCGGTTCTCGCCGCGAGTCCGATTAGCCTCATTATTATGACCGCTTCAATAAAAGCGGGGACAAAACAGCAGGACGGCTTCAAGTTTCTTGAGCGGCTCCGCAGTTCGGGCAAGCGGTTTTCCGACACGCCTGTGATTTTGGTTGCGCCGCTGATTGCGCCCGTAATTATCTCAAAGGCGCATGAATACAATGTTTCGGAATTAATACAGCTTCCCTTTGACCCTATTGCCTATGACGAAAAGGTCGGAGAGGTTCTGTTTAAGTTCTCGCCTGCCCGCGAGCGACCCGACCCTGTTACCGGACTGCCTAAGAAGTATGCGGGGGAACAGAGCATAGCCGCTTTGCTTGAAAGCGGCAGGAAAGGCGCGCTCATGCTTATAGACCTCGACCACTACAGCTTCGTCTGTACGGGTATAAGCGAAAAGACATTGCTTACCTGCCGCAACATAATTCAGGAGGAGATTGACGAAAAGGCGGTGCTTGCAGTATTGAAAGCAGGCGGTTTCCTGCTTTTTGTACCTGAGTTGCGCGAGCGGGAAAAAGTGCAGAATTATGCGGCGCGCCTGATTAAGAAAATTCTTGAGCGGGTTGAAAGCGAAAAAGTATATGTTTCAATAGGGCTTGCGGTTTCGGAGCGGCACGGGAAAAATTACGAGGACTTATACCTTGCTTGCGACAAGGGGCTCGGTGAGGCACGCAAGCACGGGAAAAATTTAGCGAAGTTTTATTCGTGGTGATGTTAAAAAGAATTTATATATTTTGGAGAAAAATTTCATGAAAAATATACTCATCATAGGCGATAATATCCGGGAAATCAACAAACTCAGGCGGCATTTCATCGGCGGATTCAAGGTCAGCGCGACGAATTCCGCCGAGAACGCTTTAAGCGTCATGCAAAATAAAGCAACCGACCTTGCAGTTTTTCATGCCGGCGCGGATTTAAGCCCGATGTTCGGCTTTTATAAGGGGCTTCGCAAGAACCCCGCGACAGAAAGTCTGCCGCTTTTGGTTATAGCGGCTCCGGCAGCGCTTTACGCGCTGTCAGAAACTGTAACGCTGAGAAATACGGTGGTGGTTGACTCCGGCGTTTCCGAGGATGATATGGAGGGTGTTATAAATTCTGTTTTAGGATAAGAAAAATGAAAAGGTTCACGGAACCGCAAACTTATCCGTTATAGTTTTTCACCACATGTTTTTGTGCATATTTAACAAACTTTCCGCTATATGTTGATTTTTAATTTAAAATGTGGTAAAATTATTTAATGTACTATAGTATAGAAGTCAAATCCGATGGCATTTCGTCAGAAATCATTACACGAAAACCGAAAGGATGAGTAAAAATGAACAGCACTTTAGGTTACATAGACGGCACAACGGCATTGAAAAACGAGGAATATGAAGCATTAAACGCTGAAATCGCTTTTTCCGGAAACCCGCCGCGCATTAAGGCGGTTACAAAAGCAAAGCAGCGGCGTCTTCATACCTATCTCTTCTTTAAACGCGGCTTCGATATATTTGCTTCGTTTTTCGGGTTGGTTTTTCTTCTGCCGCTTTTTCTTATTGTCGCAACTATAATCCGCATCGACTCAAAAGGAAAGGCGATTTATGCACATAATCGAATCGGAAGAAACGGAAAGCCGTTTAAAATGTACAAATTCCGCAGTATGGTACATAACGCCGATGAGGTTTTATCACGCTTCACTCCTGAACAAAAAGCGAAATTTGAGGTTAACTTCAAACTTGAAGACGACCCGCGTATAACTAAAATTGGCGTGGTTTTAAGAAAAACCAGTCTTGATGAGCTTCCGCAGCTTATTAATATTCTCCGCGGCGAGCTAAGCATAGTGGGGCCGCGCCCGATTGTCAAAAGCGAGATGTATAAATACGGCGAGAATATGAACAAACTAACCTGTGTAAAGCCCGGTCTTACCGGATACTGGCAGGTTAGGGGCAGAAGCACCACCACTTACGAGGAACGGGTTGCCATGGATATGTTTTATATTGACAACCTTTCGTTATTATTGGATGTGAAAATCTTTTTTGCCACTTTCGCCGCCGTACTCCGAAAGCAGGGCGCGCATTAATCATATTATCTAATCGGGGAAAATGTCGTTTTCATTACTCGTTGGTGAGGAAAGGACTTTATGAAAAAATGAGCAATACCGAATTCACTGTTGATATAAAAACCCTGCTGCGGATTCTGAAAAAATATGCGGCGATTATAGCCGCCGTTACCGTTATCGCGGTCTTCGCGGCTTTGATTATTTCTGAATTCGTGCTTCCGAAAAGATACTCGGCAGTCGCTAAATTTTATATTGAAAACAGCAGGGTTCAAAGCGAAATCGTAAATGTTCAGGACATAACCGCCGCCCGCAATATGGTAAATACCTGTGCCGAGCTTTTCACAACACGGAGCATAACCGCCCGTCTTAAAGAAGAAGCAGGCGTAAATTATTCCGTTGATGAACTCATGAATATGGTCAGAATGGGTACGTCCAACAATACTGAATTCCTTAGAATAACCATAACAGCCGGCAGTCCGCAGATGGCGGAATACCTGCTAAAGCACTTTGTTGTAATATGCGAGGACGAATTCAATAATATTGTGGTTTCCGGCAGTATCAGCTTAGTTGACGAACCGTACTCAACGGGAAGCCCGGTCTTCCCGAACACCCGGCTGTTCGTCGTCGCCGGATTATTCATAGGTTTTGCGCTTACTTTTTTAACCGTATTCATAAAGGAAATCCTTGACATTAAAGTTAAAGCGGAAGACGACCTGTTCAGAATATACAACATCCCTGTATTTGCCGAGGTTATGTGCTTCGATGCCAAGGTTAAGGGGGAATATAATTATGAGTAGCGGAAAAAAGAGAAGTCTGCTCGGTCAGAGTACGCCGTTCGTTATTTCGGAAGCGTACAAAACAGCCCGTACCAACCTCATGTTCTCGCTTGCCACAAGTGAGCGGAAAATCGTTGTAATAACAAGCTCGAACCCATCCGAAGGCAAAAGCACCACCTGCTCAAATTTAGCGCTGACGCTCGCAAGCATGGGTGCGCCTACACTCATTATTGACGCGGATTTAAGAAAGCCGACAATTCACAGTCTGTTCGGGATTCCGAATAAAAAAGGGCTCTCGTCAATACTCGGAGGGTTCGATAAAATAGACGATGCGATTGAATATAACGTTGAGGAAAATTTAGATGTTATAACCTCCGGACCTATTCCGCCCAACCCTGCGGATTTGCTCGCGTCAGACCTCATGGACAGTCTTTTGAAAGCCCTGTCGAAGCATTACGATTATATATTAATCGACACGCCGCCGATTAATGTAGTCAGCGACTCGCAATTAATGAACAACATCATTTCGGGGATTCTCTTCGTGGTTTGGGAAGGTACGACGACCCATACGGATATTAATTCAGCACTGCGCTCTGTTGAAATGGCAAGCGGCAAGGTTCTCGGCTTTGTAAAAGCCAACTGCAACGCCAAGGGCGCAAAAAACTACAAGAAGAATTATAAATACTCATACGGCAGAAAACCCCGGAAATAGGATATTTAGTTATGAACAGAATCGACTTTCACGCGCACATACTTCCCGGCATTGACGACGGCGCAGCGTCAATTATTGAATCGCTGTGCCTGCTCAAAATGCTGAAAGAAGACGGTGTAGACACGGTTGTAGCCACGCCTCACCTGTATCTTCACAGGGACAGCGTAAACGGATTTTTCAGAAAGCGTGAAAAAAGCGCACAGATTCTCGCGGAAGCCATGAAAGATAATCAGGGCGATTACCCTAAAATAGTTTTAGGCGCGGAGGTGTATTTTACGGACGGGCTTAACAGTCTGCCGCTTAAAGAACTCTGCATTGCCGGAACAGATTATTTAATGCTTGAACTGCCCTATAACCCTTTCTCGAGTATGTTCATGAACTCGTTCGCGAATTTCCTGAATTACTGCGAAGTTAAAATTATACTCGCTCACGTTGAGCGCTATTTCGATTTTAACGAAGCCGAAAGAGTCGCAGACATTTTAAACTACGGGCTTATGGCGCAGGGCAACTGCGATTCTGTCGTATCTGCCCGAAGTCGCAAAGCAACGCTTGGTCTAATCAGGAACGGCGATATAAAGCTTCTCGGAACCGACCTGCACTCAATCGACAGACGACCGCCGAGGTTCGCAGATGCCGAGCGTATAATCCGCAATAAGCTTTCGGACGGCGCATTTGAAAATATGATGAAGACAGCCGAAATGATTCTTAACGGCGACTCGGAAAAAACTTAATTCCTATAATCAGGAGTATAAAACAAGTTTGAAACAAAATACAACCGAAACGGGGAAAATGTTATTTTCGCTTCGTTTTTAAACGAAGCTATCCTCTGTTGGTTTAAGAAAGGACTTTATGAAAACATGAAAAGAAAACAAGTACTGCTTTGTATCTTTGCCGTAGTAACCGCTTTAAGCATGAACATCGGCGCAGGCACGGCATCCGCCGAAGCGGAAAGAGCGTGGGACTTAACGCTTCCGTCCCTCAAAGATACTTTCGCCGATTATTTCGGGGTCGGAAATATCTTAGAGCCGGTTGAATCAGCAAACGCCGAAACAGCGGCTATGTTCAAACATCATTATAATTTCGTCACAGCAGAGAACGCCATGAAACCCTCTAATCTTTCAAGGGGACCGGGGGATTTCAGGTTATTCCAGTCTGACCAGCTTGTAGACTGGGCGGTGGAGAACGGTATTAATGTTGTCGGGCATACTCTTGTATGGCATTCGCAGTCGGCGCGCTGGCTTAATACCAACGACGACGGCAGTCCGCTTACACGCGCTGAAGCCCGCGAGAACATGGAAGAATACATAAACACAGTCGCGGGGCATTTTGCGGGGAGAATATACTCGTGGGACGTTGTTAACGAGGCTTTCCAAACCAGTGTTTCAAGCGCTCCGGCAGAAACGATTGACGGCTGGTGGAGAACAATGCTCAGAACAGGAAGCGGCGGCAATGACGCATCAATGTGGTACGCGGCTTATGCGAACGGTATGGACGAAGAAGCAGGCGAACACCCCGGCGATTATATTTATGACGCATTTGTTTTTGCGCGCTTAGCCGACCCGAACGCCATTCTTTACTACAACGACTTCAACGAAACCGACCAGGGGAAGCGTGAAGCTATGGCTCAGATGACGGAAGAACTTAACAAACAGTGGGAAACCGACCCGCTTAATACCGAGCCCGGGCGTTTATTAATCGAGGGACTCGGTATGCAGGCGCACTACTGGACGGATAATCTTACCCCCGCAAGTGTTGAGCTTACGATTATGCGCTTTGCCGAAACGGGTGCAAGAGTCAGCATTACCGAACTCGACATACCCATAGGCAGATGGAACGGATACCGCGAAGCCAACGAGGAAACTCTTGCGCGGCAGGCGGAATTATATCAGCAGTTATTCGAGGTTTTCATGCGGCATTCCGACAGTATTGAGCGGGTGACATTTTGGGGGAAAGCCGACACTCAAAGCTGGCGAAGGCAGGGGAATCCGTTGCTGTTTGACGGAAGCTTCCGAGCGAAGCCTGCGTTCCACAGCATAATGGCGGTTGCGCCCGACCCCTCGCTACCTTCCGAACCCGACCCGGAAGAAGATGACGACGAAAATATCACCGATGTTGCTGAAGACGGCGGCGATGATGGGAGGGACGAACAGGATTTCTCGTGGGGAATCATAGCCATAGCCATTGCGGGCGGCGGAGTCTTAGTTTTAGGCGGCACACTTCTGATGCTGAATAAACGAAAATAAATGCAATATAAGGGCGGGCTGAAGCCCGCCCTTTAATTATCGCGGTCGCTATTGACTTTTCCCATAATCTGTGGTACACTCAAATCAACCAACAATAACTATATTAAGGAGTTTTAATCATGAAAAAGCGTAAATTGACTTTAATTCTATCTCTTATACTCTCGGCGATGCTTATAATAAGCGGCTGTCAGGCAGACGAACCCGGGATTGACCTCGCTCCGGATGTCCCCGAATCTCAGGATAAACCGGATTCACCATCAGACGAACAACTCGGTAATAATGATGAAGACGATGTTGCGGGAGAAAATGTAATTTTTTCTTTTACATTTGACAATGAAGCCGAATACGGCGAATTCTTTTCCTCTGCGCTTCACTCGGAAATCGAGTGGGCGAGCGGGTTTGGTCATGACGATGACTATGCGCTTAGGGTCACGCTTGGCGGCACGAACTACAACAGCGCCAATAACGCAGTTATACTTACACTGCCGGAACCGTTGCCGGTAGACGCGCTGTATAATGTGACAGCATGGTTTTATGTGCCTGAAGATGAAAATCCTGACAAGGAACTTAGGCTCGGCGGGCCCGGCTTTGTTCTTAACCACGACTACGCCGCCGACCTCGGCGTATCAAAATTCCCCGCCGATAACGACAGCACATACATATATACAGGGGTATGGACGGAAATAAACGTTGACCTTCCGCTTATGTATGACCCCATCGAAATGATTGATTTCCGTTTTTATACAAATGACGCACCTACACACCCCGATGTATGGTATCTTGACAATATAGTGATTACAAAAATCGGCTCAATGGAAGAAGTGCAGGAAAGAGAATGGGACTTAACACTCCCCTCGCTCAAAGACGCATTTTCCGATTACTTTATGATTGGAAATGTCATGGAACCTAATCAGATTGGAAATGCCGATACCGTTGCCATGTTCACCCACCACTACAACGCGGTAACAGCGGAAAATTCCATGAAGCCGTCTTATTTGGCTCCGCGAAAAGGCGAATATGAGTTCGCCGGTGCCGATGCTTTGGTTGAATGGGCGGAACAAAACAACATCGCCCTTCACGGCCATACTTTGGTATGGCACTCGCAGTCGCCTGCGTGGTTAACCGTGGCAGAAGACGGCGGCCCGCTTACAAGGGCTGAAGCCCGCGCTAACATGGAGGATTTCATAAACACGGTCGCCGGGCGTTATGCCGGCAGAATATACTCGTGGGACGTTGTTAACGAAGCGGTGCTGACCAGCGTTTCGTCTGCTCCCTCGGACTGGAGAAACGCGCTCAGAAAAACCGAGAGCGAAACCGAAGGCAAACCTTCATGGTACGCCGCTTACGCTAACGGCGCAGACGAGTCAAAGGGTGAATGCGGTTCGGATTACTTATATGATGCGTTTGTGTTTGCGCGGCTTGCCGCGCCGGACGCAATCCTGTACTATAACGACTTTAACGAAACCGAAACCGGAAAGCGCGAAGCTATAGCCATGATGACCGAAGAACTTAACGAAAGATGGAAAACCGACCCGCTCAACACCGAACCCAACCGCCTTTTAGTTGAAGGGCTCGGTATGCAGGCACACTACTGGACATCTAACCTTACGGCGGCGAGCGTGGAAATGACCATCAGACGCTTTATTGAAACAGGCGCAATCATCAGCGTTTCGGAGCTTGATATACCGCTCGGAAGATGGAACGCCTACGATGAACCTACAGATGAAGGTTTTGAGCGTCAGGCAGAGCTTTACAAAGAAGTATTCGAGATTTATATGAACTTCGCGGAACACATCGAGCGCGTTACGTTCTGGGGTAAGGCAGACCCGCAAAGCTGGCGCGGTCAGGGGTATCCGCTGTTATTCGACGGATTCTTCCGGTCGAAGCCTGCGTTTGACAGTATTATAAGCCTTGTTTCATAAAAATGAATCAGGATAATAAATTATAGCATTAGAGGGTATACAAATATGTATACCCTCTAATGAAGAAAGGACTTTATGAAAATAACATGAAAATTACAAAAGTTTTTTTTATCCGTCATGCAGAATCGGATATTTCCATTCGTGACCCCGTGAACCGCCCTTTAACAGAAAAAGGAGTTGCTGACCGCGGTTTAGTAACAGATTTTTTGAACGATAAAAATATAGATGTCGTTCTGTCCAGTCCGTTCAAACGTGCTTTCGATACGGTTGCTGATTTTGCGGAGAAAAACGGATTTGAAATAAAACCCATCGAAGATTTCCGTGAACGCAAGAGCGACAGCAAAGAAAACTGGCGTGATGATTTTGTTAATTTTATGAAGCAACAATGGGAAGATTTCAATTACAGCTTATCTGACGGTGAATGTCTCCGAGAAGTTCAGGAGCGGAATATTTCTGCATTAAATATAGTGTTGACCGAATATAAAGATATGAATATAGTAATTGGCACACATGGCACTGCTCTGTCAACGATTATTAACTATTACGATAATACATACGGGTTTGAGGATTTTATGGCAATGGTGAATATTATGCCGTGGGTAGTTAAAATGACGTTTGACGGAAATAAATATGTTGAATCAGAAAAAATTGATTTATTCAAAAGAATTTAAAGAGGTATTGATATGGATTTAAGAGCAGTTATATTAAAGGAAGAGGCGGAATTTCAAAAGTTATTTGCTCATTATGAAGAACGGGAATGGGGAATTTTATTCTTTAACGAACAAGCGCCAGCTTCTAACGACAGCAACCACGCTGTTTTATATCCCGAAAAGATAGCGGATTTTGAAACGGTCTTGATTGAAATAAAAGATTTTTACACATCAAAAAAACTTTCACCTCGTTTATATCAACCTTTCATCAATGGATATTTTTCCGAGCGGAAAGAAATATTAAATCGCCACGGTTTTGAAATAAAAATATTCGGATTGACAGGATTTTTTGTCTTAACTGCCGAAAATTCCATAATCATTAAACCTCAACTTGATATTCGCAGGATAAAACAGTGGGACGAAAGGTTAGCGACTGATGTTTATATACCCTCCGACGAAGAATACGCCATTGAGCCCGAGAAAAACAACATAAAAAACGAAAACTATTATTTGTTTGCAGGGTTTTTAGGCGATGAAATTGTAGCTGTTATATCATTTCATAAATCAAAATATGGTTGTACACGATTTGATTATATTCTGACTTCAATAAAACATCGCGGCAAAGGTTATGCAAAAGAGATGATGAATTTTGCAGTTGAGTTTTGCAAAAATAACGGATTTGAAAATTGCTATACATGGTTTGCAAGCCCGTATTCTGAAAAAATCGCTTACGAAGCGGGTTTCAGACAGCTTTTTGAAGTTGAAACGGGAACGGCGTTTTGTGAATAGTATATACTCCTTGACATTTACTCGAAAAACTGTTATAATACCAATATTAACCAAATAACCCCTAAATTCAAGCATAATCAGGAGGTCACAAAACGCTTAGCTGTATTTCGCAATCGGTTAATGTAATAAAAGGAGAAAGGTTAGGGAGAGTATTAAAAATGATTTTCAAAAAATATCTTAAAAATATTATAGATGTTTTAGGATATAAGGAAACATCAGAAAATCAATTATGGTATGAAATAAGAATCATCGGTATCATATCGCTGATGGCTTCGATTGTATCCTTTGTTATGAGTTTTATGAATTTCTTTCAGCAACAATACAGAATGTTGATTGCAACTATAATATTAATGATAGCTTTTGCAATTATTTTTATATTGAGCCTTGTTGTAAGAAGTAAAAGAATGGTCTCCTACATACTTTGTTTTTTACTGTCAGCAATTTGTATATACTTTACATTATCGGGCGGGAACGATGGTTTTGCGGTTCTTTGGATTTTATTGTTGCCGCCGTTTGTTATGTTTATAATAGGATTTGATTATGGTATTATAATTAGTGTGTTTTTTGAAATATTTTTAATTACTCTTTTTTGGACACCGTTTAATGAAATAGTACGCGATTATTATACACAAACATTCATGCTACGTTTTCCCATGCTTTATACCGCATCTTTTGCCGTAGCTTTTTTATCGAAATATTCTTATACGAAAATGAAAGTAACCGAATATCAGGCGCTTTCCGCCAACAAGGCGAAAAGTGAATTTTTGTCCCGCGTCAGTCATGAACTCCGCACTCCCCTCAATGTAGTCCTCAGCATGGCGAAGCTCGGTTTAAACGACAGACAAATGGAGCAATGCACAAAACGGTTTGAAAAAATCATCACATCGTCCAACCACTTATCTGACATCATTAACGATGTGTTAGATATGTCACGTATTGAAGCCGGAAAAATTGAAATAAAAAAAGAACCCATATACTTAAAATCGGTTGTTGAGGAGTGTATGGAGATTTTTTCATTACAGGCAAAAGAATCAAATATTAATCTCTTAACCAATGTTGACCGGAATGTCCCGAAAACTTTATCAGGTGATGAATTCCGTATAAGGCAGGTATTAATTAACCTGCTTTCAAATGCCGTTAAGTTCACAGAGAATGGGCAGATATCCCTTGATGTTAAGGTCACGGAACGCGATACTGATAAATGCACGGTTTTATTTACAGTTGCCGATACCGGAATCGGTATGTCAGAAGAATTTTTGAAGAAAATTTTCTCGCCTTTTGAGCAGGAGGATTCTTTCTTTAACAGACGGCATGAGGGCTCCGGATTAGGAATGTCCATAAGTCATAATTTAACAGCGTTAATGGGCGGAAACATGAATGTTGAAAGCAATCTCGGAAAGGGAAGCCGGTTCACGTTTACTATTCCGTTCGATATTGCCGAAACGGAGGAAAGAAAAGAAGAAGCGCCTGTTAAAGAGGAGTTTTCTTTGAAAGGGAAAAAAATACTGATTGTTGATGACATCGAAATTAACCGAATTATCGCATTGGAAGTATTTGCTGATACAGGCGCCGAGATGGAGGAAGCCTGTGACGGAGAAGACGCATATCAAAAATTTCTGCAATCACCTATCGGGTATTATGATTGTATTTTTATGGATATTCAAATGCCTAAGATGGACGGGTATGCCGCTACAATCGCCATTCGCACCAGCGGACGCACAGACAGCACCGTGCCTGTTATTGCTGTCTCCGCCAACGCCTTGAGGGAAGATGTTGATAATGCAATCGCGTCAGGAATGAATGACCACTCTGCAAAACCAATAGATTTTGACGATTGTATAAAAAAAGCCGCGAAATGGTGTAACGAGAAAAAATGAAAACGAAAAACCGCAAAAGCTTCCTGAAATTCAACACCAAATGCTTTCTCTGTCTGATTACGAGCCTAAAGGGTATAACGGTTTTCTTCGTTATACCCTATTTTCGTGTTTTGTATTTTCGCTGATTGACAACCGGTTCCGGCGAAATTTCGTAGGATTTGATAACTACATAATACTGATGACGGCGGCGTTTACCTGCATTGACAATTACAATGTAAACTGATTGGATATTTCTTAACTTTCCGCTAATAATAAAGTCGAAAACATAAAAATAGCGAGGGTAGCAATGCAGGAAAATTTTGTAAATACAAACGAAGAAGAATCCGAAATGAGCGTAGATGAGCAGGTAAAGCAAATCTCGGATTGCGGGATTGTTTCAATCAGGAATGCGGAACATTCTATTCATATTTTAACGATTATAGGGCAGGTGGAGGGTCATTTCATCCTTCCGCCTCAAAATAAAACAACAAAATACGAACATGTAATCCCCGCTCTTGTCGCAATTGAACAAGACCGGAGCATAGAAGGGCTTTTAATTATCCTTAACACCGTCGGCGGTGATGTTGAGGCGGGATTGGCAATTGCTGAACTTCTTTCCGGAATGAGCAAACCTACAGTTTCAATCGTTGTGGGCGGCGGACATTCAATTGGCGTACCGCTCGCCGTCAGTGCGCGCAAAAGCTTTATAGTACCCAGCGCAACCATGACCATTCACCCCGTCCGCATGAACGGGATTATGCTTGGTATACCGCAGACGCTTTCGTACTTCGACCGTATGCAGGAACGTATAATCAGCTTTGTAACCCGAAACAGTAATATTAAAGCCGACCGCTTTAAGGAACTGATGATGAAAAAAGATGAGTTGGTTATGGACGTTGGTGCGGTGCTTGACGGCGAAACGGCTGTAAGCGAAGGCATAATTGACAGTCTCGGCGGTCTTTCCGAAGCTGTGAACTGCCTTTATTCCCTTATCGAGCAACAAAAGAAAGAAAACTCCGAACCGGAGGAACAGCAATGATACTTCATTCAATCATAAGTGAGATGGATATTTTTTATATGCCGGAAAGTTATATGAAAATGCAGCCTGAACAGAAAATCCAAAGCAAAACTATTCCCTGCATTACTAATCCTGTTGAACTTTTGAAACCCACCGAATATCAGGCGTCAGAAAAAAATATCAAAAACGCACAAAACACGATTGCCTTTCATCATTAAAACCGGCACATATCAGCAATTAAAATTATTCTTTTCAAAAAATAAAACCTAATCCCTATTTTTGGGACCGCTCGTCGGTGTATCGCGAAAGTCCGTAGCCGTGTCCGTTTGACAAACATTCTAAGAGCCATTCAAATTTTCTTGCATAGCCGAAATTAAACATAGAAATAATTATTTCATGTTCTTTATTGAGCAAATCTTCCTTCTTTAGTAATTTCATTGCTTTTTTTCCTCCTCATTTGATTTTAACTGCTTGAGTATATCAAGCAGTTTTTTCGGCACAGGAAGTCCCATGCCTGCTGCGTTTTCAAGCAGGCTGACCCCTTCGTTCGCGATGAATAAAAACAGCACCGCCGTGCGAAGCGCGGAGCCGTTTTTGATAACATGTGTGTCAATTATGTGCGCGACGGCAATAACAGCAAAAATCATAATTTTTTTGCATATTCCCTTGAAGCCGATTTCGCTTGACAAACATTTTTTTGCAATTGCGACAACAACTCCGGTTGCGTAATCAAGCAACACAAGAGTGATTAGAGCAGTAAAAAGCCCGTCAAGTTCACCGAAAAGGAATCCTGTAACCGCGCCTGCGCTAAGCAGAAACACGTCGTAAATTTTTCTCATTAAGCTCACCTTTCAAATATTGGGCGATTATCAATCGCCCCTGCATAAATTTCTGCTAAAAAGCCGCCTTTTTCAGGACGGCTTTTTGCATTTTAATAGTAGCATATTTTTATGGTGCAATTCAATGAAAATTTATCCGACCGAATTCACGACCCCGATAAATATTGGCAGATTCTGATTATTGTCAATTAGCATAAACACGAACGGGCGGTCTAAAATTACTGCTTTAGGTTCAGAAAATACCCCGTTCGCCTTGATTTCAACCATAGTCACCGCGCCCGCTTTTGTGCCAAGCTCGTCAACTTCTATAAATGTTTTATGTTTAACTTCAGAGATAAAAAGGTCGCCTTTTTCCGATAAACCAAGCTTTGATAAATCAGCTTTATCGGGCATAAAAGCCTGCTCAATCCCCATTGCTTCGAGTACGCCGTTCATGCTTAAATCATAATCAAAACTAAACTTAGGAAGAACTGTACGCACTTCTGTCTGCTGTACATTTTCAAGAGTTTTAATCAGTTCCCCGCCTGTAAGTGAGCCCACGTAATCATCTATGCTCACACCCTCATTCGGGAGCAATGCGGCGAAGCTGTAATGATTGCCCTTGTACGGTTTTATGAAGCCGGTCGCCTTCTTATCCGAAATGAATTGCCACTCGCTCGCATACATCATCTGAACTGATTGAATTTCACCGTTATAAGCGGTGAAATCTCTGCTGTGAATGTTATTCTCATAGTAAACCCTCTCCCACTCCGCATCGAAAATAATCGCATTGATTAGGAACATTACGGCATCTTCCGAAATCTCGTCGATTATTTCCTCAATAAGCCCGTCGGTATTATTATTGACCCAGTTGTTAATATCCGTAAGAGTGCTGTCGTCAAACGCGGACTTGAAAATATCCGCACCGTAATAAGCCTTGTTTGTCTGCAAAAATTCTTCTTTTACAGAAAAACTATTATTGTCTTTCATCCAAATTGAGTTCGCGATTCCGAGTTTTGAGCCTTCGCCACTGTACAATTCCTGAACATACGAAAACAAAAATTCATTAAGCTTTGTAATATCCGCACCGCCGCCAAGCACAGATTCCATTTCGGACAGCGTGACGCCATCCGCGCCGTTTGCCGTCATAGACAACGCCAATAACACGGATAAAGGCGAAATAAGCGTGTTCTCGCCCTGCGTTTCCTCGTAAGCTTTCTTGAAAAGCTCAACCGAAAATTCGGCAGTGTCGGCGATTTCATGCACAGAAATATCACGTGCTTGCGGGGTTTGACCGCTTCCGGTTGGCTCAAGCTGTTTGGAATTATCATGCGCTTGCGAGGTTTGACCGCTTCCGGTTGGCTCGGGTTGCCCGGAGATGATATTTTCTTCTTCGCAAGCCGTAAAAATAAAAACCAAAACCAATAACATGCAAATACATTTTTTCATAAACTGCACTCTCCTTTTAATGTCTTATCAGGTAATTGCGAAAAATGAATTTCGCAATTACCTGCCTTATAACTATAAAACAACGCAGACTATTAAAAGGTTGCATGTTTTTTTGTTTTTTTTACAATGTTACTCCGTTTTTAAATATCGCGAACTCACGATAACCATTAACTTCGCTTCTGGTGCGGGTTCTGCCCTCGGCGACAGCGATAATTAAATCCCACAGCTCATTTTCGGCTTTTTCCGCGCCTGTTCCCGAAAGGAGTTTCCCGGCGTCATAGTCCGTCCAATTTGACTTTCTGATTGCCAAATCAGAATTAGTTGAAATTTTTATTGTAGGCGCAAGCGCACCGAGCGGTGTTCCGCGTCCTGTTGTGAACAGGATTAAATGGCATCCCGCCGCTGTCATGGCGGTCGTTGAAACTATATCATTACCCGGTCCGTCAAGTAAATTCAAACCGCTTTTTACAACTCTGCCGCCATAATTAAGCACATCGGTAATTATACCCGCGCCGCCTTTTTGCACACAGCCGAGCGATTTTTCCTCAAGTGTTGTTATCCCGCCATCTTTGTTTCCCGGAGAAGGATTTTCGTAAACCTCCTGTCCGTGGCTTGTAAAGTATCTTTTGAAATTGTTAATTATGCTTACAGTTTTATTAAAAATATTTTCGTTCTCACAGCGGTTCATTAAAATAGTTTCTGCTCCGAACATTTCCGGCGTTTCTGTCAGTACGGCGGTTCCGCCGTACGAGATTATTCTGTCTGATATCCGCCCGGCAAGCGGGTTTGCAGTTATACCCGAAAAAGCGTCCGAACCGCCGCATTTGAGTCCTATTATAAGTTTGTCAAGTTTAATAATTTCACGTTTATCGCTCTTTATAGTTTCTGCAATTTCACCGATTAATTTAACGCCTTCCGCGACCTCATCTTCACAGCTTTGAGCGGTGAGAAACCTGACACGTTTCGGGTTATAATTTTCAAGCTGCTTTTTGAAATCACATATAGTATTATTTTCACAGCCAAGCCCTAAAATAAGCACACCTGCTGCGTTTGGGTGACGAGCAATTCCCGCGAGGATTTTCTGTGTATTTTCATGGTCAACTCCAAGCTGCGAACAGCCGTAAGGGTGTGTTACGGCAAAGATTCCGTCGGTTTTATCCTTGTATAATTCATTTGCTGTTAAAGCGATTTTTTCTGCGGCTTTATTAACACAGCCTACGGTGTTTATAATCCAGATTTCATTGCGTATTCCAACCCTGCCGTCCTCACGCGGATAACCTAAAAAACTACCCGCTCTTTTTGTCGGATTTCCTGCTAATTCAGGGGTGTAATTATACTCGTTTTCGCTTGAAACGGCACTTATTAAATTTTGCGTGTGTACATGCTCGCCCGCTTTTATATTTACAGTCGCGGTGCCGATTGGAAAGCCGTACTTTATTACTTTTTCACCCTTTTTTATATCGTTCAGCGCGACCTTATGACCATGTGCGATTATGCCTGATTTTTCAAGCACAACCGCAACATTGTCAAGTTCATTAATTTTAATCATTAACAAGCCTTTCTGTCAGAGGTTTTACACCGTGTTTTTTTATGAAGTAAAACGACTCTTCAACCGCCGATTGAAGCTGTAAATTCCCGGATATATCAACGTCCCACGCTCCGCTGATATTCTTAAAAATTATGTCAAGTTTGTTGTCGCGCAAGAAAACTATATCACGCTCTTCATCTGTCAGTTTAAAACGCCCGCCGTTCTTGTAAAAGGCGATTAACGCGGCAAAAGAGAAGGTAAGAATTGGAGGAAGTTCACCGAATCTTCTTTGATATTCAAGAATCGTCGGAAGTACCCGCGTCTTGAATTTAGATACGCAGTTGAGCGTAATCCCGAGTAATTCGTGCCTGATATACGGATTTGAAAACCGCTCAAAAACCGCCTTTGCAAAGCCTTCAAGTACATTTCTGTTTATATCGAGCGTAGGAATAATTTCCTTAAATATTGCTCTGTCAAGATATTTTTTGAAGGTCACATCTTCCGTCGCTTCGCCTACTGTTTTATATCCGCATAGAAGTGCGGCGGGTGCAAGACAGGTGTGTGCGCCGTTAAGTAAGCGCACTTTTCTCAGGCGATAGGGCGTGATATTCTCGCTGAAAACCACATTCAATCCCGTTTTGTCAAGCGGCAGTTCCTTCCTTATCTGTCCCGGTCCCTCTATTGCCCAAAAGTAAAACAACTCGCAAGCATTAAGCAACTCATCGCGATAACCGAGTTTATTGCAAATTTTGTCGGCTTCCGTGTGAGGATATCCTGCTACAATTCTGTCTACAAGCGTGTTTGTGAAGATACACGATTCGTCAATCCAGCGTATAAAATCCTCACTCAACCCCCATTCATTTGCGTAAATTAACACAAGTTCTTTCAGCTTCGCGCCATTGTTTTCAATTAATTCGCACGGTAAAAAGATTATACCTTTCTTTTTATCTCCATTAAAAAAAACAAATCGTTCATATAAAAAAGCTGTCACTTTTCCCGGAAATGATGCTTGCGGCATATCGTTGATTGATTCTCCTGCGCGATAGGAAATTCCCGCTTCTGTTGTATTTGAAATAATGAAGCGCAGTTCAGGATTTCGCGCTCGTTTTATATAATTACTATAATCATCATATGGATTTATGTAGTCGGAAACGCAGGTAACAAGGCTTGTTTTAACCGTTTTTTCGCCATTTTCAAGTCCTCTTGCAACAATCGTGAAAAGCCCTTCCTGCTTTCTTAATAACTCGATTTTACCTTCGGGAATCGGCTGTATAATTGTCACGTTACCGCCAAAGAGTCCTTTACGGTTCATATTGTCAATTGCATAACATGCGAAAGCGCGCAGAAACGCGCCTTCTCCGAACATTAAAACTTTTTCGGGGAAAGATTGCTGAAACCTGACAAGCGGGAGTTTTCTGCTGAGTTGTTCCATGTTCTGTTTCCTTACTATATAAATTATTTTACCTGCATAAATTAACTACTTGTCAATAATTTTAATTCCCTTTTCTGTTTCTTCAACTTCAAGAAAAATCACACGTTCATTCGGAGTTTTATTCGGAGTATGAAGCGTCAGAATCAATTTGCCGTTAAAATCGCGGAAAAGCATTCCATGTCCGCCGTCATTATCAAATAAAATGTCTGCTTGCTCCCATTCGCCGTCTATTTCGCCGCTTTTTGATTTTGCATAACACTGGCAATATCCGTTTTCCGTAAAGTTCGACCACAACATTAAAAGTTTGCCGCTTTTTGTTCTGTGCAAAAAACAACCATCCGTAACATAACCCTCAATATTATTGCTCTTTGAAAAAACTGTTTTACCCCAAGGCGCAGACGACGACATAAATAGATTTATCGGCTCGCCGACAGCGCTTTTCAAGTTTGAACTCAGCTTCAAAGCGCAGATTGCGCCGTCGCCGATTTGCACCCACTCGTGGCAATAAACAAGCCACGGCTGCTTGTTTTTGTCAACATACAAAGTGCCGTCAAGGCACATATGCCCGGCGGGAGTAACCGCTTTCTCACTCCACGGTAAAAACGGGCCGAGCGGATTTGCCGACTTTAAAACCGCTGTCCCGCGGTTATAGCCATCGCCGATAAAAGACGCAAACATGTAAAATTCGCCATTGTAAATATGCACTTCCGGCGCCCAGAAGTTACGTGTTCCCCAGTAGTTTTCAGGCGGGATAAAAACCTGAAAAGGGCCGTCCCAATCGTTTAAATCCTCGCTCACATATGCGTTGAATCCCTGTCCTTTTTCAACCCAAATATCAGTGTCGGTTGAACCATAAAGGTAATATTTTCCGTTATGTGAAACTACAAAAGGGTCGCGAATTTGTACTTCATTAATATTCATATTTTCATAAAGTCCTTTCTTCACCAATTAACGATAGCTTCATTTTAAAACGAAGCGAAAACGACATTTTCCCCGTTTCGGTTGTATTTTGTTTCAACCCTATTTATTCCATTCTTCCGGTAAATATTTCAATGTGTTTTTAATCATTTCGTTTATTAACTTTACATCGCTTTTGCCGTTTGAAAGCGGGTCTTTTTCAAATATTCTGTAAACTTTTTCTCTGTCAAATTCGAGCGCGGCGTTAAGCGTCATTGCTTGATTTTCTATATGCCGTTGCATTAACCCGAGTAATTTTTCAGGCACATTCCCCGCATAAAGCGGACGGACATCATCGCGAGAGAAGACGGCGTTAGTTTCAACGATTGTATCGGCAGGGAAGTTGCCGATTTGTCCGTTTGTATTCGGTAAATTTACATTGCTGATTACGCGGGTTAATCCGCACAGTGCTTTAATCAGCAGGATTCCTTCCTCGCCCGACGGCTTTAAAATAATATTTTCTTCGCCGGAAACAAGCCGTCTGCTTTGCTCAAGTTTGCGCTTCAAATCCGCTGAACGCCAGTCAACGCTCGTAAGGTAAAAACCCCAGCTCTCGGCTGTTTCCGGGTTTTTTAAATATAAATCGCCGGGCATGAATTCTGCTAAATGGCGGTCGCCCGCCGCCGCAATCAACCCGTAATTCCTGAATAAATCGAACTTTACACGGTTGTTGCAGGTGAAGCATTTATCCGGAAGTTCGCTGTTGTCACCACCGAAACCGCTTTCATAAAACTCATCTGTGAATTCACTGTACATTTCTAAAAGGTCATAATTTTTCCATGAAGCTTTATCAAACCATGTAAAGTGATTAAGCCCTAAAACATTTACGTGAATATCGCTTCTTTGCACACCCTTTTCTTCAGTTCTGCGCCTTACCATTTCCGCTAAAAGTTCCTGCGCACCAAAAACTTCATGGCAACAGCCGAACGCTTTGATTTTCGGAAAAGCGTGATAAAGCGCACGAACACAAAGACTCATCGGGTTCGTATAATTAATTACCCACGCATCGGGGCAATGTTGCTTTATGGCTTTGGCAAAACCCGTAAAAAGCGGAATTGTACGAAGTGCGCGGATTGTGCCGCCGGGACCCGCCGTATCGCCGACTGACTGATAAATTCCGAGCCGTTCGGGCAGATGTACGTCCGTGTGCATTTCTTCAAACGTTCCCGGCAGAATAGATATAATCACGAAATCAGCGCCGTCAAGCGCGTTTTCAAGAGCGCCGACGGCTGTATATTTCCACTTTCCCGAAGCCTCGGACATGGCGGAAATACGATTACCGATGGTTTCATTATCTTCAGCGGCGGTACGGTCGATATCGTATAGCTTAATCTCACCGCCCAAGTCACCCTCAAGCGCCAAATCCGTCATGAAAACTCTTGCCCAACTGCGCGAGCCGCCGCCAATGTAGGCGATTTTTAAGTTTTTATTATCGGTGAATTTCATGGTTCTGCTCCTTTTTTATAATTGTAGGTAATTGAGTATCATGATTATAGTGCGGTGTTTCACCCCGCTACGGGGAATTGCACTTTTTGCACGGGCAAAAAAGTAACGTCCTTCGTTCGCGAAGTTTCGCATTATATAAACTCTCGGCATAGTCATTTCTCAATACGGCAACGGCATAATCCCCTCAACCTCAATATCCCACTTGCCGTTTTTCGGAAAGCCGATTATGCCCTGGTTTTCCCCGTAGCCTGCAAGCATTAACGCTAATGCGAAAAGCAGGGAGCCGTTCCCCGGCAGATACAGCGGTAAATCTTCGCGTCCTTTTTGAAAATTATTTCCGCTTGCAACATAGCTGTTTTTATCAGTGTTCATTAAAAGCACATCGACCGCTTCGTCAAGCCTGCCGAGCCTTGTAAGCGTCATCGCCATAAGCGCAAAATCCCAGCCCCACATAGATTTATAATCCCAGCAAGCAAGAACCTTATCAATCGTTTTCCACATTATATCCGGAACTGCTTCATCGCAATTAATGAAACCGTACCCGAAAAGCATTGACGGGTGGTCGCGGTTAAATTTCTCGAATGTATCGGGGCAATTCTGATGTGCCGCATACAAGCCGTTACGAACGGGTAATTCCGCTAAATCCATATATACAAAGCGCCGGTCGGTATAATTTTTATCAAGTTCCTGCGCCCATTTTACAGCGATTTTTAAACCGAAGCGCCAGTAACAAAGCTCGAATGCAGGATTTAACGCAACATCCGGTTTATGTTCTTCCTGCGCCGGAATAAGCGGCGGCGCGAGATTATAAATGCCGGTTGTTTCATCATACTGTGCAAAATCGCACATAAATTCAGCAGTCAGTTGCACTAAATTCCAATAGCGTTTCTTAAAAGCAAGCCGTTCGCTTTCGGGTTTAGCCCGCGCAATTAGCTCAAGCATATAAATAATATGCGGCTGCTGCCATATTAATAATGTTGCGATTCGTGACGGGCTGTCGATTCCCTCCGGTCCTGTCATTTTTACCCACCGCGCACCTTTGAAGCCGTTACGGGCGGCATTTTTGATTGCGTTCGGTAATACATTCTCATACCAAGCAAGGCTTTTTTCAAGCTGTTCAGCTCTGCCCCACAGCGGAAACCAGCCGCTGTGCAGAATATGCATTTCGAGGTGAAATTTTCCGTACCAGCTATTGCAAAGTAACCCGGTTTCCTGCGGCGGAATTTCCCCCGCACTGTGAACCGCAGTCAGATATTGCGAAAGCACTACGCGCCTCTCAAGCTCATGTGCGCGTTCGTCCAAACAACGCGAGAAATCTGCCGCACCGCCTTTTTCCCAAAAGCTCTGCCAGCCGTTTTCGGAATCGCGCAAGACCTTTTTAAAATCCAGCACCGGCAAGTGACATTCCTTCGCGAATGAAACAGTTAATTCATATCTGTGTGCGCCAATTTTATTTTCGTTTACTAAGACATAATATTCATCGTCATCAAGTGTACGTTTTAAAATTAACGGTTGACTATTTACCGCTTCGGTTAAGTGTTTGTCATGGTTTTCCCAGTCCGACGCGCTTTTCCTGTGTGAGCCGTAGGGGAAAGAAAACTCCACTGTCAGCCCTTTTGACAACGCTGTCGATTCCACGCGAAAACCGATTATATCAGCATTTTTGGCGCAGACCGTGACTACGTTAACCTCGTGACCGAACAGTTTGAATCTGCTGCGAAGTACGCCGGTATAAAGCTCTAATTCCTGCCTTATATCTGTTATGTCGGCGGGGGTAATCGGACGCTCACCGCAAGCGAGCGAGATTCGGGCAAGGTTGAGCCTGTGCGGGTTGCGGCGAAGCAGATTGTAAATCTCCCCGTTGCCCTCATGCTCCTCAACAGCGTATTCATAAACCCGTCCGCCTATGTCATAGCGCGTCATTTCAACATCGGCAAGCGTGTACGGCTTTGCCTTGGGCAAAGTATGCCAGCCCCAATTGCTCATTGTGCAAAGGGGTGCGGCTTTATATTCATCGTAAAGGGTTTGCATCCCCGTTATATCCGCCGTAAAAGCGAAATCGCCGTTTCCTACCGTGAGCGGGCTTTCGGTGTCAATCGTGTTTAACACGGGGTTATGGCGGGCGGTAAGTTGTTTTCTGTTAATCATGGGTAAATTATACCATGAAAATATTGACAAGTCAACGAATCCGCGATACAATAATATTATTCTTACTTGGCGATGGCGGTTATTCCGGCTAAGCGGAAAGCTTAAATAAAAAATACGGAAATTTCTGTAATTTTTTAAGCATTTCTATTGACAAAACAACTATTTTATGATATGCTGATTGTTATGGCGTCGTAGCCAAGTGGTAAGGCAATGGACTGCAACTCCGTGACCCCCGGTTCAAATCCGGGCGACGCCTCGCTATATTTGTACCGTGCAGTGAGTTCGCCGGTTAAGAAAGCCCTTGAAAGTTTCAAGGGCTTTTAATATTTTTATACTATCTGTTTTTAATCAGCTTAAACCGTGCAATCAGCTCTTCCAAAACCGCGGACTGTCCGCTCATTTCTTCGCTGGCAGAAGCGCTTTCTTCCGCTGTCGCGCTGTTTTGCTGAACCACCTGAGCTACCTGGTCTATGCCCTTGTTGATTTGTTCTATTCCTACCGACTGCTCCTCGGATGATTCTGCAATTTCGCTCACGATTTGACTGCTCTCGTTTATACCGGAAACAATATCAGCAAGGCTGTCGGCGGTTTCCTGCGCGATTCTCGCGCCAAGCTCTGCTTTTTCCATTGAATCCTGAATCATGGAACCGGTGTCCTTCGCCGCTTCCGCGCTCTTTGAAGCAAGGTTTCTGACTTCCTCGGCAACCACGGCAAAGCCTTTTCCGTGCTGACCTGCTCTTGCCGCCTCAACAGCGGCGTTGAGAGCCAGTATATTTGTTTGGAACGCAATGTCGTCTATGACCTTAATTACTTTGCTGATACTATGGCTTGCTGTGTTGATTTCCCTGACAGCGCCCATCATTTCGTCCATCTGGCGGGTGCCTTTTTCGGCGTTGTTTTTGATTGTGTTTGCCAAATTAGCGGCGCGCTCGGCTTTATCGGCGTTTTCTCTTGTTTTCTGTGCGATTTCCGAGATGGAGGAGGAAAGCTGCTCTACGGCGGCGGCTTGCTCTGTAGAACCCTGCGCTAACGACTGGGAGCTGTCGGCAACCTGCTTTGCGCCGCTCGAAACGTGCGCGGAGGAAGAGTTAATCTCGCCGAACATCTCGTTCAAGCCGTCTACCATTTTTTGCAGTCCGTTACCTAATACGTCCACGTTTGAAAGACGCTCAACCGAAGTGGTTAAATCACCGCCCGCAATACTTTCCAAATCAATTGAAATATTTGTAACATGCTTGACGAAAGAAGCGCAACTGCCTATGGTTTGCCCTATTTCGTCCTTAACCTGCGCGGATTTATTTATAACCTCTATATCCTCCGGTCTTAGAGTGAGTTCTCCTGTGGTTCCTGCCTTTGTCATAAAGGCGGTAAGCATAAGCAACGGCTTGCTGATAAGACCTGATATATAGAATGCCAAAACAAACGAAACGAAAACAACGAAAGCCAAGATGATTACAATCAAAATCAACAGTCCGTTATACAGGCTCGCCGCAGCTTTATTTGCCGTGTCGGCGTCTTCCATTTTCATTTCCATTAATTCTAATGTATTATCTCTCACCTTGTCAGTGACAGACGATAAATCATTCATCATATCTATCAGCAGAAGCTGGTCCGTTCCTTCCGCCGCTCTGTCGATAATTACATTCAAGCCCGGTATGAATTCTTTATTTAACATATCCATGGTGCTGTTGAACAACTGAAGTGCTTCGGTGTTGTAAATTGTTTTGCCGTAATTGTTCATGAATTCTAAAAGGTTTTCCTCCCGCACCAGTACATCGGATTTTACCCTCGCTATTCTTTCGGTATCTCCGGTATAAAGCACGGCGTTGCGGAGCTGGACGCGAAGACGCTGTACGTACTCAATAGAATTGGTGAGGTCTTCCATCGGAAGCGTCTGCTGAACATACATGTCGTTCATTCTGGCGCTAATCTGCCCCATCCCTAAAATCCCTACCACGCCGACAACTAAGCTGAAGATGATTACAATTATGAAGCTGACGAATAGCTTTGCGGATACTTTTAAGTTTTTCATACTTATAGCCCCCCTGTAAGTTTAAATTTGTCAAACTCTGTCTATAATTAACATAATAACACAAACCTTATAATAAGTCAAGTATTGATTACAAAAAGAATAGCGGCGGCATTCAAAACAGAGCCGTCGCTTATAAAATGAACGCCGCCGAAAACGGTGAAAAACATTTCCGCTTCGGCTTCCAACAAAGCCGAAATCACTCTTATGTCCGGTTGGTTTTCTAAAGAACAGGTTATAACAGCATATTTCGGGCTTATAACAGAAATGAATTCCGTACTCAGCTCATTATACCGTCCGTGGTGCGGAACTTTCAGAAAATCATAGTCGGTATTAATAATATCTTCGGTTAAAAGCAGTTCGGCTAAACGCTTAGCCACCGCGTCGCCTGTGAATAAAAAGTCATTATTTCCGTGCCTGACACTTGTAACAATTGAAAAATCATTTTCCCTGACTTCGCTCACATTAATAATATCATCGTAATCGTCTTCGTCTTCTTCCTCGTTCTCGTCATTACCGGCAAAACCGAATTCCGCATAGGGCTGACCGGGCGGATATAGTGTAAATTCAACCTTATCAAGAGTAAGCTTTATTGTTTCTGTCAGTACGAACGGTTCAAGCCCCGCCCGCTCCGTTGCCGCCACAAACTGGTTATAGCGCCTTGACGACTTACCGTAATCCGGAACAATTACATTATTAACAGTAAGATTTTCAATAATCCTTCTCACGCCGCCTACATGGTCTTTATGAAAATGCGTGATTATTAAATAATCTATCTCGGTTAAACCGAGGTTTAAAAGCTCGTCCGCAAGCATTTGTCCGTGTCTGTTTTCTCCGGCATCTATCATAACAGTGAAGTTTTCGGTAGTTATGAGAATAGCGTCAGCCTTTCCCGTACCGAAAACAAAAACTTCCGCAATGCCATAATCGGGTTGCGCCTGACAGCCCGTAACAAGCAGATTAAACCATAAAAAAACGACAAGACAAATAAGAATTTTTACTTTTTTCATAATTTTTCGGTTATTCAATGACTAATACATCATCAACAGTTAAATAAGGCAGAATGAACCCGGCTTCCTCGCCGATTCCGAAAACGCCTTCTATTTTGATAGAGGCGCCCGCACTCGGATAATCGCCGAGCTGAGCACCGCCGCTCAGCTTGAATTCAATCGGGTGAGGACAACAGCCGGGAGCCTCCACTATTATTGAATGGCGAAAGCGTCCTATTCCTTCAAAATAAATAGGTTCATAAATACCGGCTGCTTTTATAGTTTTTCCGGTATAATCTTCAGGGTTTGACAGAATATCTATTACAGTGGCGTAAATCATAGAGGCGCTGAAAGCGGTTAAATCAACATCAATTCCGCCCTGACCCGGATTTTCGGCTCTGTCATTTTCACTGCACCCCGCGAAAAGCGCAAGGGTTAAAAACAGCAACAGTATTACAAGCAATGTTTTTTTCACTTTTCGCTACCTCCTCAATATAACGCCGATTAAACTGAAAATCCCGAACCCCGCTATGTTTACGGCAACAATGGTAGAGCCGACAGGAAGATTATCAAACAATATGGAAACTAAAATTCCGAAAGCCGCACAAACCACAGATACAATAACAGAGCATATTGTCACAGATTTAAAGCTTTTAAATAACCGCATGGCGGTCAAAGCCGGGAATACCACAAGCGCCGAAACCAACAGCGCGCCTACTAAGTTCATAGCCAGCGCTATTATAACAGCAACCACAACCGCAAGGAGCAGATTATATGCTTTCGCTTTAATGCCTGTTGCTACTGCAAAATCCTCATCGAATGTTATCGCGAAGATTTTATGATAGAACAGCAGAAACAAGACAGCCACCAAAACAGAAAGCCCCACGCACAGCCACACCATCCATGTGCGCTGTCCCAATGTCAGAATGGCGGTTGAACCGAACAATGTGGTGCATACATCTCCCGCAAGATTTGAGGATTGGGGAAATACGTTCATAAGCAGATAACCTATAGCGAGAGAACCCACGGAAATCATCGCAAGAGATGCATCGCCCTTTATTTTTGCGTTTTTTCCCGAACACAGCAACAAAACAGCACTGACGATTGTAATCGGCAAAACGAAAAGAATGTTGTTGTTAAAACCTATAGCCGCACCAACCGCCGTAGCGCAAAAAGCAACGTTTGATAACCCGTTTCCTATAAATGAAAACCGCTTTAACACTAAGGTTACGCCGAGAAGTGAAGAGCAGAAAGCAATTAATATGCCTACGAGCATAGCGTAACGCACAAAGGGAAACTCGAAGTACATTATAAGCCTGTCAATCATTGCGTTCCCTCCAATCTGCCATAGTCCCGAAAAACAACACACCGCCGTTACCGATTTGCAGAACATGCGAAGCATACTGCCGGGAAGCTTCAAGGTCGTGCGAAATCATGATTATGGTAGTGCCGTCTGCATTTAGCCCGGCAATTAAAGCGTACATTTCCGCCGACGCCATAGGGTCAAGCCCTGCCGCCGGTTCGTCAAGCAGCAGAATTTTTCCCGTGGCGCAAAGCGCCCTTGCTAAAAGCGAACGCTGCTGCTGTCCACCGGACAGTTCACGGTAACAGCGCTTCGCGAGATTGGTGATTCCAAGCTTTTCCATGCTCTCTTCCACTAACTGTTTCTGCTTTTTGTTAAAATACGGGCGTAAACCGCAACGGTTCAGACAACCGGAGCGCACGACTTCCCGCACGGACGCCGGGAAGTCTTTTTGCACAACGGTTTGCTGAGGAAGATAGCCGATTTCATTAGGCAATAATCCGTCGCCTGTTACGATTTTCCCCGACATCGGAGCTTTTAAGTTCAATATAGTTCTCATCAGTGTGCTTTTACCAGAGCCGTTTTCTCCGATAATACACAGATAATCACCTGCGTTTACAGTGAATGTCAGGTCGGAGACAATCATCTTACCCTCATATCCGAGGGTAAGGTTTTGGCAGGTTAATTGCGCCATTTATTCATACTCCTTTACCTTTTATCCCAACGCTTCTCTCAATACTTCCAAATTGCTTTCCATTATGGAAAGATAGGTTATACCGTTTCGTATGTCATTTGAAGTTATTGCCTTAAAGTCATGAAGAGCAAGGATTTGCTGGTCTTTATCTCTGGTGTTGCCGATAATCGTTTCGGCAATAGAGCGGTTTGCATTTTCAACAACCATAATGTTTCCGAGATTATACTCATCCATTTTTCTTGCAAGAATAATTACGGTGCTGAAGCTGGCTTCGGTTTCCGCCGAACACCCCGAAAAAGCGGCATAGTAGTTGATTCCGTAATCATCCATTAAATACAGGAAAGGGAATCTGTCGCCAAATACCAACGTATTTCCGCCCGCCGCGTCCGCCATTTCCTGATACCGCGCATCTAACGCCGCTAATTTTTCGATATAGGCGCCAAGATTATTCCGGTATACATCTTCGTTTGCGGGGTCTAATTTTATAATCACTTCAGCAATTGCTTCGCATAAAATTTTAGTGTTCCGCAAAGACGTCCACACGTGTTCCTCTTCGTGCAGTTCTGCGACTTCTCCGTGGTCATCTTCGCACTCCTCATCTTCACAATAATGCTCCATTCCCTCGGTTAACCTTTCAATCTTAATCGCGTCACCGAGTTCTTCAACAAGGTTAATTGCGGTTAAGCCGGGGTTTGTAGCCTGTCGCAGCGCATTTTCCACCCAGTCGTCAGAATGACCGCCGACATAAATAAACAGGTCGCTCGCAGAAATTTTCGCAATATCGCTTACCGAAGGCTGAAAACTGTGAAAGTCCACAACACTGTCAACAAGGATGGTAAGCTCGAAGTTGTCGGCTTTTTCGCCGATTATTTCGCGAACCCAGTCATACTGCGGAAAAATCGTAGTTACGATGCTGATTTTTCTTTCAGGGGTGACTTCGGCGTCCTGCCCGCAACCGGGCAGAACAGCTAAAATCATAAAAACCGCAAGAAAAACAACAGCACATTGCTTCTTATTAAGTAGCTTCATATTCTTAGTTCTTCCTTTTTCTGCTTGCCAATACTCCCGCCGAAGCAAGAACGGCTGAAACTAATAAACCCGCCGCTCCGCTAATGCCGGTTTTGGCGTTGTCGTCAGAGCCGTGTGTATGGTCGTGGTGGTCATCGTCGCAATCATCATCGTCGTGGTCATGGTCGTCATCACAGTCGTCGTCGTGTCCGTGTCCATGCCCGTGACCTCCGTTGCTCAGGTTTGAAACAAGCTTGACAACACCTTCAAACTCTATGGCGTTCATGAGTCCTCCGTCTGCGTCAGCGTCATAACAGAAAGTCATGATTCTTGTCGAGCCGAGTTCAACCGGGAATTCTTCTGTAGATTTCGCGCTGAGCCTGTGCGAAGCGTGGAAGTGTCCTTCATAGGCGAGCGTTGCAAAATGCTGAGTAAAATTACGTGCAAATTCAACAGCGGGATGACCGTCATCTTCTATATGGTCGCCGTTATCATCGAGCGCATATATCCAAATTTGTCCGTTATTCCCTCCCGCAATGCCTTTAAGACTGCCGTCTTCACTGCTGAAATCATATTTGAATTCGCCCGTGCCGTTTGCGGGGTCGCCGCCTAAAGCCGCAAGGTCGCCGCTCGCGCCGCTAATCAGCCAGTCGATTTGCGTTTTTTTGCTGGGTACATCGGCAAAAGCCGTAATTGTAAAGGTAAACACAAGGATAAACGAAAGGGTAAATGTAAATAATTTTTTCATGATTTTTCTCCTTAAAATTAAGTTAAATTAATTAGTTTTTGACATAGAAAAACAAGGTAATACCAAGCCCCCCTAAAAGGACGCGGCATCCCCTTGTGCATTTTAAAATCAAGCATTTATTCTGATGTTGGCTTCTACTATATTTGTAGGATAAATCTGAATTAAATCAGAATTTATAACGTAGAAAAACGCGGCAAACATACCCGTGTACACAAAAAGCACAACGGCAACAGCGGCCATCAGCTGTTCTAATATAGCCCGCTTCTTAAAAATTTTCGGGCAGACAAGACAAAGCTTTTCGGTGCAAAAACATTCTGTATGTAATGCCATTATTAGAACCGTTAAAAGAGAAACAGCAATAAAACATAATAAAAGCATTACAGCAAGCGTTTTTTTCATTTACCGCTCTCCTTTCAACAGAAAATAACTATTTAAGCAAGCACCTTTTCAAAAAACACCATTCTCTAATCACGTTTGATTAAATCTACCTGCAACAAACCGCCGACTTCATCAGTCCATTCTAAAATTGTATTTATATTAGAACGGAATTCTTCATCGTTTTCTTTTAAGATTTCTATGTCGCTTTTTATGTTTCCTATGTCGCTTTGCATGTTTTCTAAAATACTCAGGATTTTTTCCTCGTTACTCATAATGTCACTCCTCTCTTACATTCTATAATACCTATTATACAGAAATTTATTAATCTTGTCAAGCGCCTTTTCCAAAAAAATCCCCCCTCATCGGGGGGATTTTCAAGACTATTTTAACAACCCCATAGAAACTACAAAGTGTTCAATACCTGCGGTATCGCGGTGAAAGCAGTTTAAGAATCCCAGTCAATATCGTCCTCGTCAATATACTCGCCATTTTCCGCTTCTTCAAGTTCTTTTTTTTCAGAAGCTGTTAGTTTTGTGAAATCAGGGTCCCACGCCAAAACAAGCCGTTTCACTAATTCAAAAGCGAAATTCTGCTCGTCTTCGGGGAGCATTTCAATCATATCTGCTATTTGCATTGTTTTCGTAGACATACTTAACCCTCCTTGTAAATATCGCCGCGTGAGCCTATGTTCATTATAAGCAAAATCTTAATATACTCGGCATTGTTAGATTCTTCAAGCCGAAATATAATTCTGTATTTTCCGTACCTTAAGCGCTTGCGTTCGTCATCATAACCTTGTAGCGGTTTTATATCGCCTTTGGGCGGCGTTTCTGTTAATCCTTTTATTGCTTCTTTGATTTTCAATTTGACAGATTGTTCTGTCTTCCCCAAAAATTTAACAGCTTTCTTTTCATATTTAACTTTTATAGGCTTATCCAAAATTCCGCCCCCTTTATCTTAATTATATCGCAAATAATTAAAAAGTCAAGACCAAAAAAATCCCCCCTCATCGGGGGGATTTTCAAGACTATTTTAACAAACCCATAGAAACTTTATAACATTACGTAGCAACATTAGCATCTTCACCTACGGGAGCCGAGCCTATGATTTCTCCTCTTCCGGTATCTACGCTTATGCGTCCGTTAGCGATTCCTCTAATCTCACCTAAGGTTGGACCGGCGGTGGGGACTATGAAGCGTAAAAGGTTAGTTTCTGCGGTAGCGGAATAAACCGCCGCGACAGCACTGCCGTCTACAAGTGAAATAACAAATGTGCAGTTCGCAGCATCGGGGAAAAGCACATACAGATAATCTGCTACATACGCTTCGAGTTTGTCTTGTACGCTCGAAGTAGATGTCAAAGCGTCAACATTTCCGCCTTCAACCTGCGCAATCGGGTCCCAATCTTCATAAGCCGGGACAAAGCGAGCCGCAACCTGAGCATCGGTACCATCAAATGTAACTTCCCACGCTAGAGGTGTGCCGGCGTTTGTTACATTTACAGAAACAGTTTGCAAAACGTTGTTTCTCATGCCTCTGTTTGCCTTGTCTTCATCCTGAAGCCAGTAGGTCAGGTTGTTTCTTGCGGTTGCCGCTGTTGAGTTTACGCTCGAAATACGAGCATTTTGCAAAAAGTTGTTCATAAGCGGGATAAGTATAGCCGCCAATACGCCTATAATAGCGATAACGACCATAAGTTCGACGAGGGTAAAGCCTTTTTTCGCCTTTAACTGTTGGATTTTACGAATCATAATGGGTTCCTCCTTAAAATTTTGCTCGGTCTCAGATGCCGAGATTACATTTACTATTATATAACATAGTTTTCACAAAGTCAATAGATTTTTCACAGGTTTTTCACATAATTTTCAACTTTGTAAATTGTTAACTATTTATCCGAATATTTATGTGCATATTGACGAACTGAAATTGCGCAAAGGTGACGGGCGGGGTGTTTGGAAAATTTTTGCGAACATTAAATATGAAAAGTTGACTGCGCGGCAAATTCGTGCTATACTTTATAATAACATGTTTTATCCTGTTATCCCCGTATTTCGCAATTACTAACATATTTAAAGGAGCATTACCATTGGAAAGACTTATTTCTCAACTCTCGGCGGAATTCGCCCAAAAGCCCGAACATGTCGGAAACGTAATCACCCTAATCGACGAGGGTAACACAATCCCGTTCATCGCCCGCTATCGTAAGGAACTGCACGGTTCTATGGACGACAGCCTGCTTCGCGATTTAGCGGACAGGCTGCAATACCTGCGTAATCTCGATGCCCGCAGAGCCGAGATTACCGCTTCTATAGACGGGCAGGGCAAGCTCACGGACGAGCTTGTAAAAGCCATAGAGGAAGCTTCAACACTCGCGAAATTGGAGGACATCTACCGCCCTTATAAGCAAAAACGCCGCACAAGAGCTACTATTGCGCGTGAGAAAGGCTTGGAGCCGCTGGCAGAACTGCTGTTCGCGCAGGAGTTGAAAACAGGTACGCTTGAGGAATTGGCGGCGGAGTATATTGACGCCGAAAAAGGCGTTGAAACAGCGGCAGACGCGCTTCAGGGCGCAAATGATATTATAGCGGAGAATATTTCTGATAACGCGAAAATCCGCGAACAACTGCGCACCTTCATGTCCGAATACGGCTTGCTCGTTTCGGAAGCGGCGACCGAGGAAGACTCGGTTTACAGGCTTTATTACGAGTTCAGCGAGAATATACCGCGGCTTCAGAGCCACCGGATATTAGCGATTAACCGCGGCGAGAAGGAAAAGTTTCTGAAAGTTTCAATAGACGCCGACCCTGTGGATTCGCTGAAAATTATCAAGCGCAATGTGCTTAAACACAACAGCATTTCCACTGCTTTCGTGGCAGGCGCCGCCGATGATTCATACAGCCGCCTGATTTTTCCGTCGCTTGAGCGGGAAATCCGCAATAACCTGACGGATATTGCTTCGGAGCAGGCGATTAAGATGTTCGCGCTGAATCTGAAGCCCGCGTTAATGCAGCCGCCGGTTAAAAATATGGTAACGATGGGCTTCGACCCCGCTTACCGCACCGGCTGTAAAATCGCCGTGGTTGACGGCACGGGAAAACTGCTCGAAACAAGCGTGGTCTACCCTACCGCACCGCACAATAAAATTATCGAATCCAAGGCGGTTCTGACACGCATGATTAAAAAGCACGGCGTAAAAGCGATTGCAATCGGCAACGGCACAGCTTCAAAAGAATCGGAGATTTTCATTTCGGATATGCTGAAAGAAGTGCCGGGCGTTTCCTACATGGTGGTAAATGAAGCGGGCGCGTCGGTTTATTCGGCGTCAAAGCTTGCGGCGGGGGAATTCCCCGCGCTTGATGTTTCGCTCCGAAGCGCTGTTTCAATCGCCCGAAGATTGCAGGACCCGCTTGCCGAGCTTGTAAAAATCGACCCTAAGTCAATCGGCGTGGGACAGTATCAGCACGATATGCCCGCCGCGCGCCTTGACGAATCGCTCGGCAATGTCGTTGAAGACTGCGTTAACGCGGTCGGCGTGGACATGAATACCGCTTCTCCCGCACTTTTGTCATATGTTTCGGGTCTGACCGCCGCTACCGCTAATAATATAGTTTCTTATCGCGATGAAAACGGTATATACTCTTCAAGGAGCCAAATTAAAAAAGTCCCGAAAATCGGCGCGAAAGCCTTTGAGCAGTGCGCGGGATTCCTGCGGATTCCGGAAAGCAAGAACATTCTTGACAACACCGGCGTTCACCCCGAAAGCTACAAAGCCGCCGAAAAAGTCCTTGAAATCTGCGGATTTTCACTTAAAGACGTGGCTTCGGGCAAGGTTGCGGGACTGCGCGAGAAGATTAGCGAACTCGGCGCGGAAAAAATCGCGGAATTCAGCGGTGTAGGTATTCCGACAATTAATGATATAGTCGGCGAACTGCTTAAACCCGGGCGCGACCCGCGTGACGAATTGCCGCCGGCAATGCTGCGTACCGATGTAATGGACATGAAAGACCTTATGGCGGGTATGGTTATGCGCGGGACGGTCAGGAATGTGATTGACTTCGGGGCGTTCGTGGATATTGGCGTACATCAGGACGGGTTAGTTCACGTTTCAGAATTGTGTAACCGCTTCGTCAAGCACCCGTCAGAGGTTGTGAAAGTCGGCGATGTCGTTAATGTGGAAGTGCTGTCGGTTGACGCGGGAAAGAAAAGGATTTCGCTCAGCATGAAAAGAGCGCAGCAATAAAAAATAAAGCCGATTGTTTAAACAGTCGGCTTTTTTACATTTAACAATCTATTTATACAACGCAAAATCAAGCATCTGCCTTGAAAACCCCGCGCTTGTAAGCGCGTCTTCGGCTTCTTTCGGGTACTGCTTAATAATCAGCCGTTTCAAATTCGGGAAGATGAAGCCTTTCTTAAAATCTGCGGCGAGTGCCGCAACGGCATCTTTTATACATTCATCATTATTGAAAATCCGCAGAACCTTCCCCTGCTGTTCAAGCAGGGCGGCGGGAACCCCCGCTTTCAGCGCGACCACAGTCCCCGAAACGCAGATGAAGCTACGTTCCGAAAAATGTGCAATACACTTCCCCCACGGCATAAGCGGGTCGGCGGCATTAAGGCAGACAATGTCGTTGCGCGGGTTCGCGAGTGCGTGAATTGCCATTGTGAAATTATCATCACGTATAAACTGCGCCCCCGACAACCCCTCCACGAAATACCCGCGCCGAACCTTGCCCGCGTATTCCCACACCCTAAGTTTTTCAAGCGCAAGACCCCACGGCAAGCCGACCTGCGCGGCTGTTTCGCGGCAGAGAATAATTACTTTGCCGAAAGCGCGTTCAATCCTGTCTTCAACAGTCAGCTCCATAACAGGGTGCGCGAGGTCGAAGCGTCCGGCGTTAAGCACTTTCACAGTAGCGGAAATGCGCTGTTTAACAGGCGCGGTGAGCAGTTTTTCCCTGTCGGTCAACTGTCTTACAGGGACGAAACTGTCCGCTCTCAGCAAACCTTTTTCTATCAGGTTCAGCGCGGGTTCAAGAAGCGGGCGTTGCCCTACCGCGCCTGACAGACCCGACAGAAAGACAGCGCCGCGCTTCTTTATATTTTCATAGATAATTCCCTCGTCGCCGTCAGGTTCTGCGGACATTTCACAGTCAAAGTCTATATCTTCGTACAAGTGAAAACTAAGCTCGGAATTATTTATACGCCAAAAGTATTTTCCCTCCGACAACAGCTTATCCAAGAGCCCCGTGTTGTAAGATTTAACGCGGGCAGGGAGCAATACGCTTTCCCATAACCCAATCGGAAAAGCACGGTCTGCAAGCGAGGAAACAGCATTATCAAGCTGTTCGACAGGCGGTGCGTTTATACGCAGATTCAAAGCGAGAAGCGCCGCGTAATTCTGCGGGGGAGAAGTCTTTATTTCGCGGCGGCGAAATGCAATCGTCTCCCGTCTTGCTTTCTCGTATAAGTCCGCGTGATAAAAAAGTTCGTTATCCTCTGTTACAGCTTTTTCCGTGCATAACCCGCGCAAAATTTCCTCTGTTGTTTCCGCAGATATAAAATACCGCGCAGAAATTCCCCCGGCGTCCATAGCCCCCCGATAACGCAGGCAACGCCGAATTATTTTCGCGAGTGCGTTTCTGCCGTTATTTTCCAAAGCTTCAGAGTATTCCTCACTGTGTTCTGCGGCAATCCACAACCCCGGCTCAATATAAGCGATTCTGCCGGATTTGGTCAGGCTTTCAAACCAGTCAAGCGGCAAATCAATCTCACCGCTTTCTAAGTCCCCTTGCATCATAAGCAACGAGTGGAGTTGGTTTTCATTTTCCGGTAATTCTGAGCGCACGGAATTAGCGAGAAATTCAGCGGCGGGCTTGATTTTCTCGGTTTCCCTTAAAGCTTCCGCGACAGATTGGTTGATTAATTTTGTGGACGGGAAGTATTCATAAAGCAGGTTGGCTTCCGCCTGCCTGCGAAGCGGCAACGACATTGGCGAAGGCTCATTGCTTGTAAACTCGCGGACTTCAATCTCACCGCGCCTGATTTTATAAAGCACATCTATAAGACCGTCTAAGTTCCAAAAATCTTCAAGACACTCCCGAATCGTTTCACGAATGAGCGGGTGTTTTTTATATTTAATAATCATATCAAGCGTTTCCGCGCCGCGCAGACGCTGAACCCAAAGCGGCTGACGCTTTCCTTTACGTACGCCCATAATGAGTGCGCGGGCGGCGTTATGTCTGAATGCGATATTAAAAATAGAAGAAGCCGGCAATAAAGCTTCGAGAGTTTTCCGTGCCTGTTGCGGGTCAAGCGTTTGCAAAAGCTTTTCGGGAATTTCGCGCCTGCCCCTCATGAAGAGCAGAATCCCGTCATCGTCATCAAAACAGCCTATATCCGCATTTGTTAACTCCCGCGCTTTTTGCTGTAACAGATACCCTAAAGGCAGATTAATCTGCTTGCCGAAAATTGAATGAACCATAAGCTGATTATCACCTGATTCATCGCAAAAATGCTCGGCTATGATTGTCCGGTCGTCAGGGAGAATCCCTGTAGCTTCTTTCTGACGCGATAAATAACGCCCTGTGTCTGCCGCCGAATTCTCGTCCATGCCGAAGCTTCGCAGAATCTTTATTATATCATCGGTTGTTTCGGCTTCGGACAATTCCCGCATTTGAGCGCCGAAAAAACCGGAAGTGTTATAGTTCCTGCTCATCCAAGTATTTCTGTAGAAAGGCGGTCGTGCGCCATCAGTGTTCGACTGCCTGACAGTGACTGTGTCTTTATCCATCTGCACGATTTTCCACGCGAATGAACCGAGCAGGAATTTTTCGCTTACCCTGCTCTCAAAAACAAATTCCTCGTCCAATTCTCCGAGTTTAACGCCGCTCTCGCTCTTGACCGTGAACATCCCCGTATCGGGAATCGTTCCGCCTGCGGAAAGCGCGAGCATACGGCTGTAGGCGTCGCCCTCGACCCTCTCGTTAATTCTGTCGTACAGCACACGCGGACGCACAGGCAAATCCCGCTCATGTTCATAATCGCCCGCAAGCATTTCAAGAATCGACTTTACATCCTCGCGTGTAACCGTGCGGAACGGGTATGCGCGGGGAAGAAGCTCCATAATATCATCAATTGTATAGCCGTTATCAGTCGCCATTGAAACAAGGTGCTGTGCCAGTACATCAAAGCAAAGGCGCGGCGGCTTCAAGGGTTCGGGGCCGTGATTCATCGCCGCATAAGCCGTCAGCCCGCATTGAAGCCCGTCAGCGGCGGTCTTCGGAAACATATGCATAATGCTGATTCTGCCGGGATTATGACCGGCGCGTCCGAGGCGTTGCAAAACACTTGAAATACTTTTCGGCGCACCAATTTGCAGTACTTTGTCAATTTCACCCACGTCAATACCAAGCTCCATTGAAGAAGTCGCGCAGAGCAAGCGTAAATCGCCGCTTCTGAGTTTTAATTCGGCTTTTTTACGTTGTTCTTTTGAAACACAGCCGTGATGCGTTAATGCAAACCCCTCGCCCGCAATCTGATTTACATAAAAAGCTAATTTCTCCGCAAACATACGCCCGTCCGTGAAAGCAATTACGCTTCTCATATTCTCGCATTGTAAATATACCATACGAGCAATTTCCGTCCAGATTGTGCCGTGCGGAAGCAGTCCGAAGTCTTCCTTCGGACCTGTTACAACTATATCGAAGTCTTTCTTCATTTCAGGGGCGATAATTTCAACAGACCCGCCGCCCGATAAATAATCAGCCGCGAGTTCAAGCGGGTTCACGGTAGCCGACAAACCGATTCTTTGCAACGGTTTCCCGCACAGCTTATCAAGTCGCGCCAGCGACAGCATAAAATGCGCGCCCCGCTTAGTGTTCATCATAGCGTGAAGTTCGTCGGAAATCACGGCTTCGGCGCTCTTTAAAACCTCCCGCCCCGACCTTGAAGTCAGCAGCAGATATAAGGACTCGGGCGTGGTAATCAAAATATGCGGCGGCTTGCGAAGCATTATACGGCGCTCGGAAGAAGTCGTGTCGCCCGTCCGAACGAAAACGTTTACAGGCGGTAATCCCCCGTCGGCAATACCCGCAAGCGGACGGTACAAGTTCTCCCTTATATCGCCCGCAAGCGCTTTCAGCGGCGATATATAAATAAGGTACAACTCGTCCTTTAAGCCGCCTTTCGATGACAACTCCATAAGCCTGTCTATAAAAACAAGAAAAGCCGACAAGGTTTTACCCGTGCCGGTCGGTGCGCTTACGAGCGCGCTTTTACCCCCGGCGATGGCTTTCCACGCCTCGGTTTGAACGGGCGTAGGTTCCCCGAGGGTGCTTCTGAACCAATGCTGTGTATTTTCACTAAACAAATCAAGAGACATCTTATATTATCCTTCAAACAGCGCCGGATTATTTTCAAGCTCGGATTTTAACTCGTTTATTGTATGTAATATTCCGTCATAATCAAAATTTTCCGCAAATATTTTTATCTTGTCGGTATCGCTGTTAATTTTCATGCCGAAATCAAGCCCTGTAACCCGCGAAACCGTATCTGCCATTAAATCATAATTATAGCTTTCCATAGCCACGGTAATAGTATTAAGACATTCATCAAGTATCGTGCGTGAACCTGATTTCTTCTCGCCGGAAGCCGCATTTGCGAAAATAAGCGCAAGCTGTTCCGCAAGCTTATTTAAGCGTTCCGTAAAATTAGGAAACGCTTCTATGCAAAAGTTGACGTTGTTCTTTTTTCCTGCCGATTCAAGGTCATCCGCTAACGCCGAAAGAGTAGCGGCGCCAAGAGCGGAAAGCGAACCTCTCATGCCGTGCATGTGTGACGTGAAGTCCGATATATTACCTTCTTTTAAGCAATTCTCCATTGTTTCTGTGATTTTCGGGATTTTGTTCAGGAGAAGCTTCAATGAATTCTCGTAAACATCTTCCCTGAAAGCAACATTGGAAAGCCCTGCGTTTAAGTCAAGCTCCGAAACACCAATAACCGCAGTAATCACCCGCCCGCCTTTTTCCATAAAGCCGAGCAGATTATCACTGTCCTTATCGCTTTCATTTTTCTGAACACGCTTTTCTTTAGGAAGCCATTTTTGCAATACAACATTCATCTGGTCAATCATAACGGGTTTTGAGAGGAAGTCGTTCATGCCCGCTTTAATAAGCATATCTTTGGTTTCTGCCGTAGCGTTGGCTGACAGTGCAATCACGGGTATTTCTCGGCGCGTTCCGCCCATCTCGCGTAAGCGCCGCGTGGTTTCAATGCCGTCCATCTCCGGCATCATATAGTCCATGAAAACGAGGTCATATTTGTTTGTTTCTATGAGGGAAAGAGCTTCTTTCCCTGAAAGCGCGACATCACATTCAATGTCATGGAATGATGTAATCAAGCCCTTTGCAACTTCTAAGTTAATCTCGTTGTCATCTACAATAAGAATCCGCGTATCTTTTGAATAACTCCCGCCAGAACTTACCGTTTTCATTTGCAGTTTATTCTTGTCGCCGACAATTTTAGGCACTGTAACCGTAAAAACGCTTCCTTTTCCGTATTCACCTGCGACGCTGATTTTGCCGTTCATAAGGTCAGTCAGCTTTTTTGAAATAGGCAGACCCATACCTATATCGGCATTTGCGTCATACGGACTGCCCGTATTAAGTTCCCCCGCCTGTCCGAACACGTTAAATAAACCGTCTGTGAGTTCCGGCTTAATTCCTCTGCCGGTGTCTTTTACTTCAAAAACAACAGTATCTTCGTTTATAATAACGTTGAATGAAACTGAACCTGTATCGGTAAACTTCGCCGCATTGCCGGTTATATTAAATAAAATCTGTTTCAGCCGGGCGTCGTCGCCGTAAAGGTATTGCGGAAGTTTGCCTGTTATATCGTGCTTGTATCCAAGCCCCTTTTTCTCAGCGGCAAAACGTGCAAAAGAATTCACGCCGTCAACAAGACGGATAAAGTTATAATTATGCTGACTGAGCGTCAGCTTACCGTTTGAAAGCTCTGATAAGTCAAGAATATCATTAATCATCCGCAAAAGCGATTCCGAGGAAATCTGTATGTCATTTATAAACTTTTTCTGTGAATCGGAAAGCCTGCCGTCCGAAAGCAAAATCTGTGCAATTCCGAGAATCGAGTTCATAGGTGTACGGACTTCGCGGGAGATTTTACCGAAGAAAAACATCTGCGCATCGCTGAAAGGTTTCCGGTTGTTGCCGCGCAGGGCTTTGGCGCTGTTTATTAGGAGTTTGCGTTCCCGTGCGAACTCTGCGTTCATTTCATCAGTGAGCAGTTTCTTTTCCCTGCCGATACCGCGAAAGGCGGTAATGAAAACCGCGGCAAGAATCACAAGCAGTCCGATTATGCCTGTAATAAAAAGCAGCGGCGATACATTTTCGCGAGGCGAAACAAGCATATCCGCAGGAATATCAAGAAAAATGGAATAATCGCTCGCAGAACCGACATAGAAAGAATTGATGTCGGTAATAGCCATGTACGACCGATAACCGCCGAATATGGAATTATACTGATTTGCTTTAACGATACCCCAATTGTTCATATGCATGAACTCGGAAAGCTCCTCCACTGTTTGAAAAGAGTTGTTCTCAACCACGAGCGTGATAAGGCTTTCGCCAAGAAGCTCCGAGTTTGCCGCAGCGACGATAATGCCGTCTTCGGAAACAATAAGCTGAGTTATGCCGTTCGGTTCGCCTGTGTTACGATGATACTCGACAGAGAAATTCGGCACGAAATTTAACTCCGCAACCACCACGCCTATAACCCCTCCGCTGTTATTATAAATCGGCAATGACATAAAAGAGGAATAATAACCTTCATTAAACCCTGAATAATTATTAAGCTCTGCCTTTGTAACATAAAGCGCCCTGCCGCCAAACGGTCGGGAATACCACTCTCTGCTTCCGCTTCTGAAAAGCTCTCTGACATTTTCCGAAATGTCATGAAGCGCGAACCCCTCCCGCTCAAGGTACAAAGCGTTCACTATTATACCATCGGGAGCATCATCGCTTGCGAAAACAGCCCACACCGAAGAAGTGTAAAAGTGATTACGTAAAAGTCCGCTGAGCATGGAATTTACACGTGACGAAAAACCCTGCTCCGTTAGTTCATAATCATCGGGAACGGGGATATTATCGCGGAGTATCTGCAAGCGGTTCCTGAGCATATCAAAATAAACAACTTCAAATTCGGAGCGCGCCATCGCCGCATAATGCTCCGCAAGACGCACAGCCTCGGCTTTGCCGGCAAGGGTTGTGAAATAAACAAAGTTGCTTATTTCAACTGTAAGAATAATAAATATAAGTATAAACGGCAATGCCGCCGCCGCCATTATCTTCACCAAAACAGAATTCTTCATATTTCTCCTTAAACCTCACGCTTCAATATCAAACAAGAGCTAAATTATTTGTAAATTCGGGGTTGTTGGTAATGTTTTCAAAGTCTTTCTCGTATTTATTAAAAATTTTAACAAGGTGCGGGTCGAAGTGTTTTCCGCTGTCGTTTTCAATAATAGACGCGGATTCTTCATGGGAGAAAGCATTTTTATACGGTCTTTCGGACGTCAGCGCGTCATAAACATCAGCAAGCGCGATAATCCGCGCCGAAAGCGGAATTTCCGCGCCTTTCAATCCGAGCGGATAGCCCTCGCCGCTCCATTTTTCGTGATGACTGTATGTAATATCACGGGCGGTTTTCAGGAAATTATCGGCATATATAATACGCACGCTTTCCTCTTCGGACAATTCCTGCGTCTGAAAGCTCTTGGCGCCGTCAATAGTGTGGGAAAGCAGTCGTTCGCCCTCCTCGGTATGCTTTTTTATAACATCGAATTCTTCGGGCGTGAGTTTCCCTTGTTTGAGCAGAACATTATCGGGAATGGCGATTTTCCCGAGGTCGTGCAGTTTCGCGGATTTAACTATATCCTCGGCTTGTTCGGGGGTGAGGATATAGCCGTTTTCAGGGTTTTGAAGTAAATGCCGTACGATAATTTTAACAAATTCTGTAGTGCGCTCAATATGTGCGCCGGTATCGCAATCGCGAAGTTCCGTAACCCGCGCAAGCAGATTAAGCGTTACATCTTCTCTTGTTTTTAAAAGATTGAGCGCTTCGTTCAGCATACGGGTTTTATCGGCTATTGATTTTTCAAGATGTTTTCTGTGATGCAGAAGTTCAAGCTGGTTGCCGATTCGTGTATGCAGAGCCTGCGAGTGTATAGGCTTGGTTATGTAATCCGCCGCCCCCGCCCGCAAAGCTTTTGCTTCGTTGTCACCGTCTGAAGCGCTCGTTAAAAATATAACTGGGATTTTTCTCAGCTTTTCGTCCTCCAGCACATGCTCAAACATTACAAAGCCTGTCATTTCAGGCATAACGCAGTCGAGCAGAATTAAATCGGCTGTATTGCTTTCAAGATATTTCAAAGCAGATTTAGCAGAGGTAAGCGGTATAATTTTGTAGTCATTCCTGAGTATTGACAAAACCGTGTTAAGAATAATCGGGTCGTCATCTACAGCGAGAATAACAGGCTTATTATATTTATTCATATTTTCATAAAGTCCTTTCTTCATCGGCGAGGAATGAAAACTATATTTTTCCTTGTAAAATATAGTATAACATAAAATCTGTTCCATTTCAACAAGAAAATGGATTAAAAAAATGTTAATAATTGACTACACGGGAAAAATATGGTATACTATAATAAAGTTACACATCGGAAAACAGAACGGGAAAATGTCGTTTTCATTCCTCGCCGATGAAGAAAGGACTTTATGAAAACATGAATTATAGAATCAACCAAAAAAACGGTGAAAAAATATCGCTCTTGGCATTCGGCTGTATGCGCTTTCCGCGTGATTTCGCCTCCGCTGAAGCGCTCGTGACGACGGCTGTGCAGGAAGGTGTAAATTATTTTGATACAGCGTACATTTACCACGGAAGCGAGGTAATGCTCGGTCGTATACTTGAAAAGAATCATCTTAGAAGTAAAATTAACATCGCTACAAAACTGCCGACTTTTTTAGTTAAGAAAAGTTCCGACTTTGATAAATACTTTAATATTCAGCTTGACCGCCTTAAAACAGATTACATCGACTATTACATGATGCATATGCTTACGGGTCCGAAAAGTTGGGAAAGACTTGCAGCGCTCGGAATTGAAGACTGGTTAGCCGGGAAAAAGGCGAACGGCGCGATAAAAAACATCGGCTTTTCCTATCACGGCGGCGCGGAAGATTATAAGATGCTGATTGACGCCTATGACTGGGAATTCACGATGATTATGTATAATTATTATGACGTGAATAATCAGGCGGGAAAAAGCGGATTGCTTTACGCGGCACAGAAGAACATTCCCGTGATGATTATGGAACCGCTTCGCGGCGGACGGCTTGTTTATAAACTTCCCGAAAAAGTGACAGAGCTGTTTAAAGATTTAAAGCCCGGTTTTTCCCCTGCCGAATGGGCGTTCAGATGGGTTTACAGCCACAATGAAGTGCTGACCGTGCTTTCGGGCATGGAAAACCTTGATGTTTTGAAGCAGAACATCGAAAGCGCGTCAGAAACAAACTCGTATGAACTTACAAAGGAGCAGGACGAAGCGCTTCAAAAAGCGCGTGAGTTAATTGCCGAAATGACCGAAATCCCCTGCACCGGCTGTAATTATTGTATGCCGTGCAAGGCGGGGGTTGATATACCGCTCTGTTTCGCGCATTATAATGACATCGCGCTTCACGGAAGAAACATGGCGTTCATAAACTATACATCACGCGCCGGAACGCGCCGTGCATCTCTTTGCACGGGTTGCGGGGCGTGTGCGGGGCGTTGCCCGCAGAACATAAATATAGCCTGCACCCTTAAAACCGTCAAAAAGAAGATGGAGGGCGGCGTTTATAAACTGCTCGGCGCAATAATAAGAAAGTTCATGAAATCGAGCTGACATGGATATAGAAGTAAATGATGTTTTAGTAATGAAAAAAGCACATCCCTGCGGCTCGCAAAAACTTTGCGTATTGCGGGCGGGAGCGGACTTTAAATTAAAATGCCTTAATTGCGGGCGGGAATTCATGACCCCGCGCACAAAAATAGAGAGAAAAATTAAAAGGATAGAAAAATGATTGATAAACTTAAAATGACCGAGAAACGTTACGGGGAAATCAACGAAAAACTCACAGATGCCGATGTAATAAACAATCAGGAACTTTACCGCTCGCTTATGCGTGAACACAAGGCGCTGACTCCGCTGATTGATAAGTACTTTGAATATAAAAACGCGAGGAGCGAGTTTGAGGAAGCGCGGCAGATGCTTGATGAAGGCGGACTTGACGCCGAACTCAAGGAAATGGCGCGGCTTCAGTATGAGGAAAATAAAGAGCGAATCGCCGCTTGCGAAGACGAGCTTAAAATCCTGTTGCTCCCGCGTGACCCGGACGACGACCGCAGTGTGATTATTGAAATCCGCGGCGGCGCAGGCGGGGATGAAGCGGCGCTTTTCGCGAATTCGCTGTACAGAATGTACACAATGTACGCTCAGCTTAAAGGCTGGCGCGTTGAAGCTATTAACTCAAATCCGACCGAACTCGGCGGCTTTAAAGAAGTCGGTTTTTCTATTGAGGGCGAGGGCGTTTATGCAAAACTCAAGTATGAAAGCGGTGTACACAGAGTTCAGCGTGTACCTGAAACCGAGTCGCAGGGGCGGGTTCACACCTCGACAATCACGGTTGCGGTTTTGCCCGAGGTTGAGGAAGTAGATGTTGAGGTTAATCCCGCTGACATAACCATTCAGACGTTCCGCGCCGGCGGTGCGGGCGGTCAGCACGTCAATAAAACCGAGTCGGCTATTCGGCTGATTCACCAGCCGTCGGGAATCGTGGTGGAGTGCCAGGAAGAACGCAGTCAGCATAAAAACCGCGACAAAGCCATGAAGATGCTTTACAGTAAACTATACGAAGCGGCAATCGCCGAACAAACAGGTAAAATTGCCGAACAGCGCAAGATTCAGGTCGGTACGGGCGACCGCTCCGAGCGTATCCGCACGTACAATTATCCGCAGGGGCGGGTTACAGACCACAGAATCGGACTTACGTTATATAAATTAATGAATATACTGAACGGCGATTGCGACGAGGTTTTCGATGCGCTCAGAATAGCCGACCAGGCGGCGAAACTCGCAAATAATAGTGGATAGGAAATAATGAATAATGGAAATTAATACTATAAATGAAGAAAACCGCGAAGCGGCGACAGCAATATTAAAGCGGGAATGGGGTTTGCCGATTGTATCGCGCGGAAAAGCACATGACGGAGCAAAGCTACCCGGTTTTGTCGCGCTGTCAGGCGGAAAAATAGCAGGACTCGTAACTTACAATATTGATGAACGCGGGTGCGAGATTACATCCCTGAACAGCTTTGAAGAGAATAAAGGTGTCGGAACCGCTTTGATTAATGCGGTTTTGAAGGTTGCTGAAAGTAACGACTGCGGCAGGCTTTGGCTCATCACCACGAACGATATTATCCAAGCAATACGTTTCTATCAAAGACGGGGGTTCGAGTGGATTGCAACTCATATAAACTCCGCAGAAATAATGAGGCAGTTAAAACCGTCGATACCGCTCATCGGTGAAGAAGGCATACCTATAAAGCATGAAATTGAGTTTGAAATGAAATTGAAATAATGAAAACAATTATCTTAAAACCTGATAACAACGGAATAAACGAAGCGGTTCGGCTTCTGAAGTCCGGTGAAATTGCCGCGATTCCGACCGAAACCGTTTACGGTTTAGCCGCCAACGCCCTTGACCCTGCCGCAATTGAAAAAATCTTCATCGCCAAGGGTCGCCCCCGCAACAATCCGCTGATTGTCCATGTTTCAGATTTGGAAATGGCAAAGGGGTTAGGGTTAGAAATTCCACTGCTTGCGGAAAAGTTAGCAGAAAAATTTTGGGCGGGTCCGCTGACTATGATATTTAAACGAAAATCTCCCACCGTTGAGAGTCGGTTGCCTGCCGAAGTCAGTTGCGGGCTTGATACTGCGGCGGTGCGGGTTCCCGCGCACGAAACGGCGCTTGAAATTATAAAAGTATGCGGCTTTCCGCTTGCCGCTCCCTCCGCGAACGCTTCGGGCAGTCCCAGCCCCACGAAAGCCCGGCATGTTTATGACGACCTGAACGGTTTAATCCCGCTTATAATTGACGGCGGGGAATGCGGTTGCGGCGTTGAAAGCACGGTGATTGCATTTGAAGCCGGGCGCGTGAGAATCCTGCGCCCGGGTGCGGTTACGCCGGAACAGTTGCAGGAATTTGCAGAAGTTATTATTGACGATGTTGTTTTAGCTGATTGTCAACCGTCAACCGTCAATCGTCAACTGCCGTCACCCGGCACGGCACATAAACATTATTCGCCGAAAGCGCAGGTGATTGCGGTAGTTGCCGAAAGCGAAGATGCATTTCTTTCATATACAGCCGAAGCCGATTTTATAATAGCGAAGCCCGAGGCAAATACATTCTTCGCAAAACTGCGCGAATTTGACAACCACGGAGCAAAGCAGATTTTCATAAGGCTTCCCGAACCCAAGGGAATCGGTTTGGCGCTGTATAACAGGATTATAAGAGCGGCGGAATTTAATGTAATTAAAGCGAAAGAATAAAATAATGATAAATTTAAGTGAATTAAAAATAATAGGGTTAACCGGAATGTCGGGCGCGGGGAAGTCGGCGGCGGCGCAGATTTTCGCCGAACACGGCTTCTGCGCTATCAACTGCGACAAGGAAGCCAGGAAAACTATTGCCCATCCGCTATGCGCAGAGGCTGTGAAAAGCGTGTTTCCGGAAGCATATACGGGCGGCGAATTCGATAAAATTAAAATGGCTCGCCTTGTTTTTTCGGACAGCGAAAAACTGAAGCGTTACGAAAAAATTGTATTTCCTTATATAACGTATTATATTATTAATTATATTCTGCGTCAAGCAGAAAAAGGTGTGCGAAATTTTCTGCTTGACGCCCCCGCGCTCTTCCAAAGCGGCGCCGATGACTTATGCGGGGAAATCATAGCAATCACGGCAGACAAAAAAACCTGTGCGCGACGGATTACGGAGCGGGACGCAATAAGCGAAGCAGATGCGTTTCTAAGGCTTAATTCCCAGCCGGGCGCAAATTTCTACAGAGAACGAGCCGCCCATTTTATAGAAAATGACAGCGGTTTTGAAAGCTTTCGGAAGAAAGTTGCCGAAGTAATTAAAAAGACAGGTAAAAAATGAAAAAATGAGAACAAAAAGAAAAAAACGTCCGCTTTTCGCAATAATAATAACAGCGCTGATTATTGCAATTTGCTTGATAGCGGCGAAAACGGCTTATGATTATCTGCACCGTCAATGGCTGCTGCGAACGCACCCGCTTGAATTTGCCGAGTATGTTGAACTGCATGCCCGTGAATATGACCTTGATAAGTTCTTCGTTTACGCCGTAATAAAAACCGAGAGCGATTTTAAGCCGGACGCAGAGTCAAACATGGGTGCGCGGGGATTAATGCAGATTATGGAGGATACCTTCGACTGGCTCAGCGGGTACAGGCTTTTTGAGCGGGATATGACCTTTGATGATATGTTCAGCGCGAACGAAAACATCCGCTTCGGATGCTATCTGCTTGCTTATCATTTAGAAAACTTCGGGGATATTGACTGCGTTTTGGCGGCTTACTTTGCAGGGGACAGAACTGTAATAAGATGGCTCGAAAACCCGGAATTATCTTCTGACGGCAAAACCCTCGACCACGTTCCCGACCCGGACACGCGGCATTATATCCACAAAGTAAACACGGCGTATGAAATTTACATAAAACTGTATTCATGAAAGGACAATGGTGATAATTATGGCAAATCAGGAGAACAAAAAAAGCAAATCAAAAGAATTAAAAGAACGCCTTTTCATCAAAAGAAAAAACACGGCGAAAATTTTTACGGAAACCGAGCAGAAGAAAGCCAATCAATTCTGTGAGGGGTACAAGAACTTTTTAGACCTTGCGAAAACCGAGCGCGAAGCCGTAGTGCAGGCGATTACCGAACTTAAAAAAGCAGGTTTTTCCGAATATGAAGCCGGCAAAAAATACAAAGCCGGTAATAAGCTTTATACGGTCAACCGCAGCAAGAGCGTTATCGCCGTCGTTATAGGAAAAGAAAGCCTTGAAAGCGGCGTAAATATACTTGCCTCGCATATAGATTCACCGCGGTTAGACTTAAAGCAGCGACCGCTTTATGAAGATTCGGAATTAGCATATTTCAAGACGCACTATTACGGCGGAATTAAGAAATATCAATGGACGGCGGTGCCGCTTGCACTGCACGGCGTCATAATTAAGTCCGACTTGTCGGCTGTGAATGTTACTATCGGCGAAGATGAAGCCGACCCTGTGTTTGTGATTACGGATTTACTGCCTCATTTGGCGGAAGAACAATACAAGCGACCCGCAAGCAAGCTTATTAAAGGCGAGGAATTAAATATACTAATCGGCTCGCGCCCTTTCAAAGAAGACGAAGGAAGCGAACTCGTCAAGCTTAATATTATGATGCTGTTAAACGAGAAATACGGCATTACGGAAGCGGATTTATTAAGCGCGGAACTTGAAGCCGTTCCCGCATATAAAGCCCGCGACATCGGCTTTGACCGCTCGTTCATCGGCTCGTACGGGCAGGACGACAGGGTTTGCGCCTACACAACATTGAAAGCCCTGCTTGATTTAAAGAAAATCCCAAAAAAAACCGCTGTTGTTGTATTAACCGATAAGGAAGAAATCGGCAGTGACGGAAACACAGGATTGAAATCAGCTTACCTGAAATTCTTCCTCAGTGACTTGGCGGAAACGCAGAACGTTGCGCTTCGCACACTGTTAAGCAACTCAAAGTGTCTTTCAGCTGATGTAAATGTTGCGTTCGACCCGACGTTTCCTGATGTTTCTGAAAAATTGAATACGGCGTATATGAATTACGGCGTTGCGCTGACCAAGTACACCGGTTCACGCGGCAAGGCGGGTACAAGTGACGCAAGCGCGGAATTCACCGCTGAAATCCGTAAGCTGTTCGATGATAACAAGATTGCGTGGCAGACAGGTGAACTCGGAAAGGTTGATATGGGCGGCAGCGGGACTGTGGCGAAGTACCTCGCAAACCTTAATATTGATACGATTGATGTGGGGGTTCCGGTGCTGTCAATGCATGCGCCGTTTGAAGTTACGGCGAAGAATGATGTTTACGAGGCGTATAGGGCGTTTGGGGTATTTATTGAGAAATAACAGAAAAGGAGAGCAGTATTAATGGCATTAATAACCAAAGCCCCTCGCGGCACCGAAGATAAACTTCCCGCCGATATTTATAAATGGCATACAGTTGAGAAAATCACGAGAGCCATTGCCGAAAGCTACGGCTGTAAAGAAATCCGCACACCCGCTTTCGAGCATACCGAGCTTTTTCAGCGGGGAATCGGCGGTACCACCGATGTAGTGCAAAAGGAAATGTATACATTTGACGATAAAAAAGGCAGAAGCCTGACCCTCAAGCCCGAAGGCACAGCCGGCGCGGCGCGGGCGGCGATTGAACACGGGCTGATTGCGGCGGCTCTTCCGCTGAAACTGTTTTATTTTACAAGCTGTTTCCGCTACGAAGCGCCGCAAAGCGGCAGACTGCGCGAACACAGGCAGTTCGGAGTTGAGGTTTACGGCGCGGTAAAGCCGCTTGCGGACGCTGAAGTGATTTGCCTTGCCAATGATGTTTTCATACAGCTCGGACTTAAAAACGTACAGCTTGAAATCAACAGTATCGGCTGTTCCGGGTGCCGCGGCGAATATAAAAAAGAACTGATTGATTTCTACAAACAGCAGAATTTATGTAATCTTTGCAGCGAGAGACTTGAACGTAATCCCATGCGGCTTTTAGACTGCAAATCCGATTCCTGCCGCGAAGTGAATAAGAACGCGCCTGTAATTACAAAGTATCTTTGCAATGGTTGTGAGGCGCATTTTACAGCGGTGAAATCCGCACTTACCGCGCTCGGCGTCAGCTTCACAGAGAGTCCGCGTTTAGTGCGCGGTCTGGACTATTATACGAACACGGTTTTTGAATTCAAGTCAGAAAGTCTCGGCGCGCAGGATACAGTTTGTGCGGGCGGGCGTTACGATGGCTTGATTGCCGAACTCGGAGGAACACCCGTTGCGGGCTTGGGCTTCGGGATGGGTTTGGAACGCCTTATTTTAGTTATGCAGGCGCAGGGTTTGGAATTCGAGCCGGCGAAGTCCTGCGACCTCTACATCGCCGCACTTGACTCGGGAGCGGAAATAACAGCCGCAAAACTCGTGAAGGAGCTTCGCGAATGTGGCTTCTGGGCTGAAACCGACCTTGCGGGACGGGGTCTCGGCGCACAGATGAAGTATGCGGATAAACTCGGTGCGCGGTTCAGCATGGTACTCGGAAGCAACGAGTTAAGCAATGGTACGGCAATCATCAAAAATATGCAAAATGGTGAAAAGCGCGAGGTCGGTCTTAGTGCCGAGAAGGTAAAATTATGCTTAATCGAATTTTAACCGAAGCCGATTGTGCGCAGTGCCGGCTGTGCTGTAGCTTTTTCGAGAGTGAAATTTGGGAAATGCCGACGATAGATGAAGATTTCACAGAACTGTACAAAGATTACAACTTCGGAGAAATCTGTTTCGATGAAAACGGGCTGTACCGTTGTCCGGCACTTGGCGAAGCCGGCTGTAAGCTCGGAAGCAACCGTCCTTTCGACTGTAAACTTTGGCCTTTTCGGGCAATGAAACTCGGCGAATTCACAGTAGTTACAGTTTCGCCCTTATGCAAAAAGGTGAGCGAAAAACCGCTCGCCGAGCTTTCACAGTTTGTTAATTTTGAACTCGCGGATAAAATAAAAGCGCGGGTCTTGAAGTACCCCGCGCAAATTAAAGATTATATTAAGGATTATCCTATTTTAAAGGTTCTGTAGAGGGCGATTTAATCGCCCTCTTCGTCATCGTCATGAACTTTGTAGTCATTAACCTGATAGTGTTGCGCCTGCTCGTCGTCACGTTTCCCGAAAAGTCTTTCCATCGATTTAAATAAACCCACTCTCTCAAGAAGCATGCTGACAAACCTAATTGCAATAATAAATATAGTTATATTTGTGATAAAAATAATCAAACCTTTTACTAAGCCCATATTTTCATAAAGTCCTTTCTTCACCAACAAGGAATGAAAACAACGTTTTCCCCGTTTCGGTTGTGTTTTGTTTCAAACTTACTGTTCCTTATAAAAATGCTAATTTATATATTTCTTCAACATCATTTAGATTCAGCTTAACATACCCGCCGAAATTTTTCTCGGTTTCACCTACCCGCCCGATATGCCGCGCAAATTTCGGAATATCTTCCTCTTTCGCGCCGAATTCTTTAAGCGAAGACGGCATACCTATTTTTTTCAGGAACAATTCAAATCGCTCAATTCCCTCCCGTGCGGTAATTTCCGGATGCTCGAAATTCATCTGGCAGTCCCAAACGCGCACCGCAAACTGCACAAACTTATCGGGGTTAACCCTGCTCACAAACTTCATCCACGCAGGGCAGATTACCGCCAAAGCCGCGCCGTGGGTTGCACCGTAAAAAGCCGACGGCTCATGCGCCATTCCGTGGCTTACCCAATCCTGCTCCCGACCGACGCCGCAAAGATTGTTATGCGCAACCATTCCCGCCCACATTATATTGGCGCGGGCAGCGTAATTGTTCGGGTTTTCAATAGCCCGCGGGGTTTCATAAATCATGGTTTTAAGCACCGCTTCGCAAATTCTGTCGGTGATTTCAACCTCTTTCGTGTTTGAGAAATACCGTTCGATTACATGCACCATAATATCCGCCGCACCTGCTGCTGTTTGTTCGGGCGGTAAAGTCTGCGTTAACTCAGGGTTGAGAATAGAAAAGACGGGACGTATAACCTCACCCGAACAACCGCGTTTTTCAAGCGTTTTATCGTTAGTTATAACCGAGTTAGGCGAACCCTCGCTTCCCGCCGCCGCAATTGTGAGAATTACACCCACGGGCAGGGCTTTTTCAACATACCTGCCTTGGAAAAAGTCCCAAAAATCGCCGTCATAAACCGCGCCCGCCGCGATAGCCTTTGCCGAATCAATCGCCGAACCGCCTCCTACCGCCAGCACAAAATCCACGTTCTCTTTCCTGCAAAGCTCGATTCCTTCATAAACAAGCGAACTTACAGGGTTAGGCTGTGCGCCGCCGAGTTCAACAAATTCCACGCCGTTTTCACGCAGGCTCGCAACAACGGTATCATACAAGCCCGATTTTTTAATCGAGCCGCCGCCGTAATGAAGCAGGGTTTTGCCCGCTCCCGGCGCTCCGGTGCCGAAGCGTTTCACAAGTGCGCCGACTTCTTTTTCCGCGCCTTTCCCGAATTCAAAGTACGTTGGGGAACAAAAGCTGAAATTTAACATAATAACTACCTCTCTTTTGTTGTTTTTATGATTATAACATACTTTCAAGAATTTGGCAAGCATAAAAAACAACGCCGTGAAACTGCCGACGGCAGCTTCACGACGCTTATCTTAATGCGGTGTGCGAACCGTAAGTTGCTTTACCGCATGTTTATATTATGCGTGAACGGGATTTTCGGTGAACATAATTATATATGAAAACTATTTCAATTCCTCCAAGTGCCGCCTGTACCTTTTCGGTATATAAATATCAACAAAATAACCTATCTCAGACAGGAATTCCGATATAGCAGAGAAGCCGTCCTTATAAAAAGCCGCCACCCGTCTTGTTTTATCGGACATATTCTTATAGTTCACCGGACAAATAAAAGTCCAGCTTGCCCCCTCTGCCCTATCAACCGCTATACGGAAGAATTCGTCGATTTCGGTTCCTTTGTAACCTGCTTTGGCTAATAATATATGATGTTCAACCGCCTCGTCGATATGGCTTACGATTGCCTTTTTCCCGTCGAACGAAATAACAGCCAATAAAGGTTCATCGGCTTTCATCGCATCATCGACAGGTAAACTGCCATTGTACTTAATAATTTCCATGTCAGCTCCTGCAACACTTCTTATACTTCCTGCCGCTTCCGCACGGACAAAGGTCATTCGCGCCGAGCTTCTCACCCGGAGTCTTTTTCACCGTCGCCTGTGCGCCGGCATTTTCGGCGTATGGCTTCATAACCTGTTCTCTTTGCAGCGGCGCTTCACGTTTAATCCGCGCAGTCAGTACCATTCGGACGGTGTCCTCGCGGATTGAAGCGACCATCTCGTCATACATTGTGAAACCTTCATGCCTGTACTCAACCACCGGGTCTTTTTGTGCAAACGAGCGCAGATAAATCCCCTGTTTTAAATCAGACATTGCGTCAATGTGACTCATCCACTTTGTATCTACGTTTTTGAGCAGGATTACCCGCTCAAGCTCACGCATAACCTCGGTTCCGTATTCGGCTTCACGGCTCTCGTAAAGCTCTGTTGCACGCTTTTGCAGTTCTTCTTTAATATCCTCTCGCGTCAGCTCGTTCAGCTCTTCCCTGTTATACTTGAAGTCGTTGGAATTTGTCAGAATCCCCGACCAGCTCTCGCGAAGCCCCGTAAGGTTCCAGTCTTCGGCGACATCGCCCTGGCAGAAGGTATCAACTGCCTCATCCACAGTATCTGCGAACATGGAACGGATTTTTTCGCTTACATCGCCGCCGTCAAGCACCATAGAGCGCTGACTGTAAATTGTCATTCTCTGCTGTGACATAACATCGTCGAAATCAAGCACATTCTTACGGATTGAGAAGTTGCGCCCCTCGATTTTCTTTTGGGAGGATTCGATGGTTTTAGTGAGCAGTTTGTTTTGAATGGGTTGGTCTTCCTCGATTTTAAGCGCGTTCATCATACCCTGAACCCGCTCACCGCCGAATATTCTCATTAAATCGTCTTCAAGTGAAATGAAAAACCTGCTCTCGCCCGGGTCGCCCTGACGCCCTGAACGCCCGCGAAGCTGATTGTCGATACGCCTTGATTCATGCCGCTCGGTTCCGAGTATAAACAAACCTCCCGCATCCTTAACCGCCTGAGCTTCCTCCGTTATAGCTTCTCTGAACTTCTCGTTATACTTTTTATAAAGCCCTCTTGCTTTTAATACTTCTTCGTCTTCGGTTTCGGCGAAGCCTGTCGCCTGCATAATCAGTTCTTCTTCAATGCCTTCCTTACGCATTTGCGCTTTGGCAAGGTATTCGGGGTTTCCGCCGAGCATAATATCAGTGCCGCGCCCCGCCATATTCGTCGCAATCGTTACGGCGTTCTTTTTGCCCGCCTGTGCTACTATTTCGGCTTCGCGCTCGTGGTTTTTGGCGTTCAATACCTCATGCTTAATACCCTCGCGCTTGAGCAACTTTGACAGCAACTCCGACTTTTCTATTGAAATCGTACCCACGAGAACAGGCTGTCCTTTTTCATGGCACTCTTTAATCTGCCTTATAACAGTTGTGAACTTGCCCTTCTCGTTCTTCAGCACCTGGTCTTCTCTGTCGGCGCGCACAATAGGCTTATTCGTCGGAATTTCCACTACGTCAAGGTTATAAATCCCCCGGAACTCCTGCTCCTCCGTCATTGCCGTACCTGTCATACCCGAAAGCTTACCGTAGAGCCGGAAGTAATTCTGGAACGTTATCGTGGCGAGAGTTTTGCTCTCACTCTTCACCTTAACGCCTTCCTTTGCTTCAATCGCCTGATGAAGCCCCTCGTTAAACCGCCGTCCGAGCATTTTGCGCCCCGTGAATTCATCTATAATAACAATTTCGCCGTCGTCCACGATATAATCCACGTCATTCTTCATGATTCCGTGAGCGCGGATTGCCTGATTGACATGATGCAGGGTTGTCATATTCTCGGAATCCATTAAGTTCTCTATACCGAAAAACTCCTCCGCTTTTTTTACGCCGTTCGGAAGCAACGTAGCGGTTCTCGCTTTTTCATCTATAATATAGTCGCCCTCATAAGCATCGTGTTCTTCCTTGCTGTCGAGTTCAACAACCTTCAGCGTTTTTAGTTTCCGCGCAAATTTGTTCGCTTGCTGATACACTTCCGACGACTTATCCCCGCGTCCCGAAATAATAAGCGGCGTTCTCGCTTCATCAATAAGAATCGAGTCAACCTCGTCTACGATTGCGTAGTTATGCCCGCGCTGAACCTTATCCTCTTTTCGCACACACATATTGTCGCGCAGGTAATCAAAGCCCAACTCGTTGTTAGTGCCGTAGGTGATGTCGGCGGCATATGACTCGCGCCGCCGGTCGTTGTTCAGGTCGTGTACAATAACTCCTACAGTTAAACCCAAAAAGCGGTGAACGCGCCCGATTAAGTCGCTGTCGCGCTTTGCCAGATAATCATTAACGGTAACAACGTGTACGCCATCGCCTGTAAGCCCGTTCAGATAAGACGGCAACGCCGCAACGAAAGTTTTGCCCTCACCGGTCTTCATCTCGGATATTCTGCCCTGATGAAGCACAATTCCGCCCTGAATCTGCACCGGATAAGGCTTGATTGCGATTACGCGCCACATCGCTTCACGGCAGACCGCAAAAGCATCGGGCAGTATATCGTTAAGCGTTTCGCCGCTTTCAAGCCGCTTCCGAAGAATTGCCGTTTGCAACTGAAGCTCCTTATCGCTCATTTTCTCGTAAACCGCTTCAAGTTCTAATGTTTTCTCCTTTTGCGGTTCCATTCTTTTTAATTCTTTTTTTGAATAATCGCCAAATAATAAGTCGGAAAAGCCCATTTTGTCGTTCCTTTCGATTTACACTTTTTCTCTAATATTTCATTATAGCATTAATTTGATTATAAGTCAAATTAATATTCAAAATTCGAGAGAGTTTACAATGAAATAGAATAGTGTTATAATATTAATCAGCGGTATAAAATTTTTCAAAATATTTTCCAAAACCATGCAACCGATTTCAAAATTTGTTGTCTATATAGATGTAAAGGCTTTTACAATAAAGGAGAAAGCAGATGGACGACACCATGATTATTGAATTATATCAGAACCGCTCGGAATCGGCCATAGCCGAAACTGCGAGTAAATACGGTTCTTATTGCCTTGCCATTGCAACGAATATCTTAAAAAATCGAGAGGACGCCGAAGAGTGTGTGAATGATACATATTACAAGGTGTGGGAGGCTATACCGCCGGAACAGCCCGCTTCCTTTTCATCATTCATCGGCAGAATAACGCGGAACACCTCGCTCAACAAATACAAATCCCGAAAAAGAAACAAACGCTTCGGGAATGAGTTTTCGTTGTTGTTGAGCGAGCTTGAGGACTGTATCCCGTCAAGCAAAAAAGTCGAGGAAGAAGCGGAAAACTTATTCACATCAGAAAGTATCAGCAGATTCCTCTACAGCATTGATAAAGAGAGCCGCGTGATTTTCATGCGGAGATATTACTATGCCGATTCGGTAAAGCAGGTCGCTGAACGGCTCGTTATGAGCGAAAGCAAGGTTAAATCTAACCTTTTCAGAACACGGAATAAGCTCAAAGCCCACCTTGAAAGCGAGGGACTATTATGAAAAGTAAGAAAAACGAGATTTTATTCGACAGAATCGGGTTCGTCGATGACGCTTTAATCGAAGAAGCCGCCGCGTATGTCGGCATACCGCAAGGCAAGAAAAGCAGGTTTCGGTTTAATTATGTTTACGCGTCGCTTGCGGCGATGTGCGCAGTAATGCTTGTCTTAACAGGAGTTCTTATATATATTTATAACACACAACCCCCGATTGAAGACGAACCGTCTGTAACCGACCCTGTACCGGAAATCGGCGATATAATACAATTCGGCGATTATGATTGGCGAGTGCTTGACGTACAAGACGGCAAGGCGTTAATCATCACCGAAAACATGACAGAAGGCAGAACATATCATTCTGATTATGTTGAAATGACATGGGAAAAGAGCGACATACGCGCCTATCTCAACAGTGAATTCTACAACCGTTTTTCTTCGGAGGAACGGGAGCGGATTACGGAAACAACGGTAATCAACAATGATAATAGCCGCGGAATCCCCGGCGGCAACGACACAGTGGACAGAATATTCTTGTTAAGTATAGACGAAGCACATAAATATTTCGCAGACGATTCGGCGCGAATCGTATTTAATGCCGACAGCGAACCGTATTCGTGGTGGCTTCGGTCGCCCGGCTTCAACGCTTATATGGCGGCTCAGGTAAAAAGCGACGGCAGTGTTTTTATAGATGTCAATAACCAAGACATCAACAATGTTTTATTAGGCGTTCGTCCGGCTATGTGGGTGAGGTTTGCACCTCCTGTTGAACCCGCAATCGGTTATACATGGGTTGTCGAACCCACGCTTGAATATGATTGGGTGAATTATTGCACTTTTTGCGATGTTTTCATTGCATTTATTAATACCGAAAGTGAAAATTATTCCACCATCATAATAGACGAAGCGGCTCAACCGACCGGTGAAATACACGAGCCTCACCCGAAATATTCTATGCCGGGCGAAAGAGTATGGGTTTATGACCCCGATTTGGATTTATTTGGGTGGTTTCAACATATTAATCTCGATGTCGGGGCGATATACGAGTTATACCCGATGAATGAGTTCACCGAACACTTCCCCAAGGAATCAGACCGAATAAGAACTGTCCGACGATATGATACAACCATGTCAACCCGAGGTTACGAGTTTTTTCCGGGGCAGGGATATTCAGGGGACGCCGTGATGTACGGTAATGAATTTATCACCGATTTTATATATCCGATGCAGTCGAAATTAGGCAGACAGCAAATGAATATAATATCAATTCACGACGGCGACGGAAATGACGGAAGTAATTACGGAATTATGAACAAAGACGGGGTTTTGATTGTTCCGTTTGAGTCATGGTTGCTCGTAACGATTAGCGAAACCACCGCATTCGCAAATAAAAACGGCAAGTGGGGTATTATAGGGTTTAATGGATATGTTGCCGATGAAACACAGATGACGCCGCAACCCGCCGAGCCGGCACAACCGCAAACCGTTGAAGAAATTCTGACAGAATTTATGCAGAGAATTTGCAGTGTTCGTGGAATGTTGCCGTATTTTAATGATATTAACGATGTGGAACTGCGGACAATTCTTCAACAATATTTTAATGTATACGGTTGGGATTGGAGCGATACAGATGTATTTTCAGATGGGCAGGAACAACATCATTACAACGATGATGAGGTTGAACAATTAAAAGGCCGTTGGTATTTCGGTTCGGTACTTGGTATTTCTCCCTCACGCTTGGAAAAATATATGCAGGAATATTACAATCCTTATTTTTCAATTGAAAGTTACGATTATAAAAATATGTCAACAGAAGATGGTGTAACGTGGGATAATGAAAGAGAATTAATTGTTGGTTCTGTATACGGTGGTGGTTTGCATATGTCGCGCAGCACTCATATAGTTGAAATAAATGAACCGGAAATCGGTATTTACAGCGTTTACGCACTCAAAGCAGAATGGGGTGAGAATGCCTTCAGAAATATGGAATATATACACTGTACATTTACTCAAAATGTCAATGAAAACTTTAATGTTATGTCTAAACAGCTTGTTCCCGAAAGCGAATACCCCGAATGGGTTTCCGAGTTTTTCGCGTTCATTGACGGAATTACAAATGACATTGATGTTGCTTATGAATATGCCATAGAATTTGATGTGTTTGCGGAAATGGACGAGAAGAGGCAATGTTCAGATTGCTATGAATCTAATAGAAATTCTTGTGATGGTTGCATAGTAAACGCGGCAATTGAAATTATATTCCGTGAGGCTTTTCAAATGTTCAAAGACAGGGGTGTAATATACGGGCAAAACGAAGACGGCAGAGATGATTTACTGCCGCTCAAACTTCTCGGATATGCCATACATGAAGGTGAAATGCTAATCCTGCAAGATAACTGGACAGATACACTCACAACTAACGATTTCAGACGTTATTTCTTCGGAACGTGGGAAAAAACCGGTGATAAAGATATTTGGAATCCGAGGGCTGAAACGGACGAAAGCACATTATTTACTATTGACGACACCATAGACACCCGCCTCCATGTTCAGATGATTGACGGCGGTTTCCATGACACCGGACACGGTGCGATTGTATATATAGTTAGCGGTGGCTTGGTAAACGATAAAGCTATTTACTGGATTGAATTTAATAATCCCGATGTTCTGTATTATACGAGCGGTTATAATCATAACGATTTTAACGAGAGATACGGCGATGTTTACCGTAGTTATGATTTTACAGGAAGTATTTTTGAAGTAAGCATCTACAGAAGAACTAATGCGCCTATCGCTGAACCGACTGACGGCTATTTAAGCAATCTGCGGCTGCGGGAGATTTCTGAAGAATACGGTATTTGGTGGCATTTTCTTACGTGGATGACGCTTATAGATGAAGAAGGCGAACAATTCCGCCGTGACGACCAACTTGGATTCTTCCCGATTTTTTTAGTTTCCGAAGAACCCGACAAACTTGTATTCAAGACACAGGTAAGTTGGGGGTTATACGAGGTTTTTGTTGATGTTATTTATACGATTGAAAGGATAAACGGCGAGTGGGTTCGCACAATTGAATCTGACGTAGAATTGCAAGAAGTGAAGATACAAGATATGTCGTAATGAAATTGTGAGGTTATGCGAATAGTTATCAGTAATTCCGACTTATCGAGAAGCCGCCTGTAAATCGAGAATACAAGCGGCTAACCCGAATAAAATTACTGATAACTCGAAGCATAAGGCGAAGATTATCGACGATTCTCTGTTTGAGATTAGGGATTTGAAAGATTATCCCATTCTTTATACTGCGATTGTTGAAGACGTTGATATTCTGATTAGCGGCGACGGCGATTTTTTCGATGAAAAGTTAGCGGAAATCGAAAAGCCTTTAATTTTGAGACCGCGAGAATTTAAGGAAATGTGTTACCTGTGTCTTGACTTTTGACAGGTTTTGAATTTATTACAATAAAAAAGTATTGACAATCATAGACGGTTATGATATAATGGTCGAGTGGCTCTTTTTATGCAATATTACGCACGTGGGAGTGTTCCCGAGTGGCCAAAGGGGGCAGACTGTAAATCTGTTGCGAAAGCTTCGATGGTTCAAATCCGTCCACTCCCAGCGCAAGTTAAAAGTCCTAATATATCAGCAAAGGGCGAAGTTGTTAGTTCCGGCTCCGCCCCTTGCAGAAAATCAGATTAATCCAAACTCTCGTTGCCTTTTCGTTTGACTGCATACCCCACGGCTTACGGCAATGCTGCCGGCACGGTCTTGTATGCGCCCCTGTACATGCTTCAGATGTAGCTCAACCTACAAGGTATATATACCGGCTACGGTTTCTTCATCGGTCGCGGCGCAGTTGTTACTGAAGCAGAGGAACTTGTTTCTCACGAGAGGGGTTATTTAATTGTAAGTATAAAAATCCCGCTTTAATAGGACTTTTAGCGAAATAAATCGAGCCCTCAGATACCGAAATAATCTGAAAGCTCTTGAATACCTATAAAAATTATGCTAAAATAAGCATAATATAGACGTTCGATAAGCCGGTCAGATACATGTGACGTATCTTGATTGGTTAAAGGTAAGCGGAAGTTTGCACCTTTCGCTTATCTTCGGACGTGTTTTAATTATTCATAATTATAAACTATTTACTAACATTTGTCAATTGTGTATTATGTAGAAGTTTTCCGCTATATGTTGTGTATGTTTTACAAAATGTGATTTTTTAATTTTAAATTGTGCTATATATAGCACAATTTAAACAGCGGGCGGATTAAAATGCGGGGGGTATATGGGTATATGTGTGCTCAAATTCAATTTGATAACAGTATAATGCAAATGCCTCCAAATGACCTTTATAATACAATATCAAAAGCAAATGCGGAAGCCCATGAAATAACAAAAGCTATAAATACGCTTGAATCTTTTAAGAATAAAAGGATTTTAGGATTGGGTTATTTTATGGCTTTAGTTTGGATAGGTTGTTTCATTCCCTTGCTTATTATTTCTTTTGTTCTTTATAAATTCTATCCGTTCACTGAAGCTTTTAGTGGGATTGTTAGTATTTTTCTTGCAACAATTGTTATGATAGTTTGTGACAAGAAAAAGAGAAGAAACCAAATCGAAAAGCATACCCTTGCCGTTTCCTCTTTGCAAGAAAGCACAGATAAAGAAATAAGTCGTTACACCGATAAAATATTACTGATTCCGCCCCAATACAGATATTCACTTGCGCTTGAAACAATGCTTGAGCTAATTCAAAGCGGACGCGCCGATAGTTGGGAAAAGTGTGCAGATAAATATGAAGAGCAGTACCATAGGTGGGTAATGGAGCAGAACAGTCAGGAAAGTTTAGAATTACAAAAGCAAACATTGGCGGCCGTTAAAAGTGCGAAGGCGTATGCGGGGGCCGCGGCAGTCTTTTCAGGAATAGCCGCTGTGACAGGAGTTGCCACCTTAAGTCATATAAAACGATAATTTTCTTTCAGAATAAAAAAAGAAACCTCAAAAACAAGGGTTCTGAAAAAATCTTAGTGTAATTGTAATAATCTCACAATTTTTTGTTAAGACTTTAAGTGCGGGATAAACGTAGCTCTGCTGGAGAGCAACTACACGCTTCCCGTGGCATAAACGGTAAAACTGCGAACTTTCGGGTTCGCTGTTTTTCGTTTTACCGGAAAACATTCATACTGCTCTTGACTCACGGTCGGGGCTATTTCAACGGTTTCGCTCGCGCTTTTCTCCATTTTGACCTCATTTTGTACATTATAATCAACATATACATGGACAGAAGAAATGGTTTTAAAGCGTTTTGCTGAGTGCGGAAATGTAATTCCGGCAGTATGGTGATAGCATGAAGAAGCATGAATATATGGCTAAAAAATATCATAGAATTACTCTTGATGTTGACCGTATCAAATGGGAATCACTTTCGATTGAACGAAAAAAAGAAATTTTAACAGAATTAAGAAATCTCTCAAAATCGCTTGTCAGTAAATGATAGGCGATTATTTCGGGTTGTTATGCGACCGCCGTTCTCCCGTTCTCGGACACACTCACAGTAATATCTGCCTCAAACTCATTACAGAGCTTATTTTGAATTTCCTGTAAATCTGCCGTTATATTATATATCTGCAATTTCGCTTTCAGAAAAATAAATATTTATTATCATTTCAAGAGGTTCACTGTAATGTTCTTCAAAGGGAGGCAAAAACACAAACACACAATCATCATCAAGATTTTAGTTTAAACTTATTATTCTTTTTCTGAAAGAAAGGCATGAAAAGAACGCTCCTTAAAAAGTGAATATGATATATAAATATATATATACCTATCTGGTTAATATATTATCCTCAAAATCACACCCTACCCCTTAAACAGCAAAATATAGTCTATAAATCAAGGCGGCATTGTATATATAGAGGGTTGACATTCCCACAAAACGATGATATAATAATTGTAGTATTAGGCATCTTTGTAGTTTTGGAGATGTTATTTAATGAGAAAAGCGTTCCGTTTACGCCGGAACGCTTTTCGTTTTTCCATATTCTTTTTAAAACAGCTTCTTTGAAGTCTGTCACTCTGTAAACGTTATCAACGAAGACTTTATTCATTCGGCGCACTGTCTTTTTTATAAGCCCGCGTTCCACTAACCCGCCGATGAGCGCAACAACCTCCGACCGCTGACCCTTGCCAAAACCGAGCCGTGCGGCTATGTCGTTGTAGCTGTTCCATGACTTCTCATATTCAAAAGAACGCGCCCGGCACATGAAAAGATATATGGTGAACATTTTCGGTGGCAGAGAAACGAAGAATATTCTGCGCGGAATAAAAAAGAAGCCGCTTTCCGGCAACTCCTGTAGGGTATATACAGACGTTTTAAATTTTATCAGACAATGCTCCCTTGTTTCTATTATCACCCTTTCGATTAAACCTAAATTATAAAGCCTGTAGACACTTTTCCGCACTGTGTTTTCTGTTATACCGCACCTAAAGGCTATCATTTTTTGACCGACACGAAAGCCTTTAAATCCATGCATACGAAGGCTTGAAAGATAAGAAAAAACTTTTATGTCAATCGCCGAAAGCTCGCGTCTCCGATACATTTCTATGACTTCATTTGATAAAACGAAGTAGCTTTTCCCGTTACTGCGGTTGAATCGCGTAGCGAATCGTCTGTTGGTGCGATTTTCGCCCTTATGGGAATTGATAAAATCATTAAAAAATCTTGTTTTCATTTTTTACTCCTATTTAGCGAGTTACTCTGCTAAAGTATATTTTTGTTTGAAAAGCGTAAAAAAAATTAATGCTGTATCAACATTGCTTTTTTATTACTTTTATTACTCAAAGAATAGTCATTATTTCCGATATATGCTTTCAGGTCATCGTTAAAATCCTTATTCTTCGATGGCTTGTTACGGCAGATAAAACCTTTATCTTCATATTTCTTCATATACTCGGAAGTTTTTCTTCGCCCTGTAGGGTCGTTATCAAGACAAAAGATAATTTCTTTTATGTCTGGATTGTCTTTAAGATATTGATTTAATGCGCCGTCTGAAGTTCCCGCGAGAGAAAGCCGATTATGCTTTTTCCAAGCTTCAGAATTTTCCGTTACAAGATTAGCAAGTGTAGCATGACTTAATAAATCTATCGGCGATTCAAACACATAAACCTTTTGAGAAACGCTTCCAGTTGTAGAAAACGAAAATCTTTTATCGCTGCCTTGGCAGTCACCCCGGAAAGTCTTATCCGTAAGTGTACCGCGCACACTTGCATATTTGGCAACATGCGCCTTATCGAAACCAACAAAAACGGCATTGTTTTTATCGTCCTGATAGATTTTATTATCATGCATAAGTTGCGAAATTATTCCTTTATCGATACAGCGGCTTTGATTGAGATAAGCGAAGACGCGGTTAAATTTCCCCGTTGCCTTTTGGGGCAAAGCAAAGCTTTTCTCTTCTTTTTTAAAAAGCGGACGCTCAATTGTTACCGTTTCTCCAACGCCAGTGATGGTCGCCATCGCGGCAGGAAAACTCATGCCGTATATTTTTTGACAGAAGTCAAAAGCGTTTGCGCCGCCTACGCCTTTACTGTTCCAAAACCAACCGCATCGGTCGCTCATCACAACAAGACTGTCATGCTCAATACAACGCCACCCCGAGCCAACGCGTTTAAATGTAAAGCCTTCCAAACGTTCCAAAAAACCAACCATATCTGTTTGTCGGACCTCGGCGATTTGTTTTTCTGTATAAACACTCATTTTTTACCTCCCGAAAACTCGAAATCGATAGATTTCTTTTCGTGATTTATTTTCAATACGGCATCAAAACTATTACCGCTTTTTCCAATAAAACCTTTTATAATGCCTGTTTTGCCGCTTGTGACAAGCATTAAAAACTGTGATTCTGTAATTTTCTTGCCGAGAACCTCATAATTAACTTGAAATTTACAACCCTCTTTGTATCCGGAACAAGAAAAACCGTAACGCCCCTTAAAAACAGGCTTTTTGCAAAAAGGACAAAGCATTTTCTTTTCGGATTCTGAAACAAACTTTTCGCCGGAGCTGTCCCGGATACACGCGAACCACTCCCGCGTAACGGATTCAATATCATTAACAAAATCGTTGTAAGCAGTTCGCCCCTCAGCGATTTCATTAAGACGCATTTCCCACTCGCCAGTAAGCGCGGGTGATTTTATTCCACAAACTTTCAGAGTGTCAATTAAGAAAATCCCTTTGTCAGTCGGTATAATCGACTTCCCCTTTTTCATAATAAAACTTTTATCAAAAAGCCCTTTTATTATTGCGGTACGTGTCGCGTCCGTCCCCAAACCTTTCTTTTGCAATTTCATCAGTGTGCGCGCTTCTTCACTGTCAAGCTTTTGCCCGGCAAGTTCCATAGCGGCGATAAGGTCAGTTTCAGTATAACGTTTTGGCGGTTCGGTTTCGCCTTTTGTGACGTCATATGTACCGGGGAGAGTATCACCCAATTCTACAATCGGAAGAACTTTTTTCTTTTCCGGTATAGCGTCAACAACATACCAACCATTATTTTTTATTACACTGCCCGATGCTTTGAAAATGTTACCACCTGCGTCTATTTCGAGTTTTGTCTGCTCCGTTGCGGCTTTCGGATAAATAATACGCAACAGAGATTTCACCAATAAATCATACAGCAGTTTCTCATCGTCGCTGAGCGCGGATAAATCCTGCGGCACTGCCGTTGTGGGGATAATCGCGGTATGACTGCCGACCTTGCTGTTATC
>JAITFZ010000016.1 GCA_031280965.1 Oscillospiraceae bacterium
TCACCAATTCCATTTCGTGTGTTGTCAGAATGTTTTTTGATTTTCTCATCTGTGTAACCTCCATTTAATTTTTTTCTTATGGAGATTATTGACAATTACACGTAGGATTATTCAGACCCGTTGTTTCTGTTTTATGACACTTTTTACAGAATGTTATTGTTTGATACTGCACCCATTGCTGGTCTTCTACACCACCCGGTCCGGTAGTGTAAGTTTCCCAGTCATGATTTTCAGCCCCGCATCTTTTGCATTCACAAAGACGACCATAATCATCATCATGAACTATTTCGCACCGCTTACACGTACAACCATCCCAATCATGTTGGACTCTTTTACAGTGATAATGACGCAAATAAGTTGGAATAGTGGAATTATTATATATTTCTGCGATGATAGAGCAGTCAATTATTTTATCAAGAACATGTCCAATTATTTCGTAATCGCATTTTGATAAGTTATTTATTAAATTTTGAAGGTCGTTTTTATTTTCATTTTTTTTCGCTTTGTTCAATTTCTTTGCATAATTGAATGAAATATCCCACAAAAGCAATAACCATAAAAGCCAACCAAGAAATGCGCCTAAAAACGGTACGATAAGGATTGGAGCACCTGCATCAATATAATTACCTATGACAATACCTGCCGCTAAACCTATAATAGCACCAATAGTTATAAACCATTTACTCATATTTAATCCGCCTTTCTGCGAAAGGCACCTACGGGGTTATGAAACTTTTGTTGGTGGCTTTCGTTCTTTTTTAAAATGTGCTATGCTCTATGATTTGACAAGCATTTTAACCATTATATCATAAATCAACTTAATTTTCAAGTATGATTTTCCGTCCACGCTCCCCTACATAAAAGCCGACAAGGTGTAAACCTATTCGGCTTTTTTGTTGCCGAAAAGAAGATGTTGCACGGTAGCAATTTCTTCTTTGAGGTATATGCCAACAGCCTTTTGAAGATATTTATATGTCTATTTTTGGTGAATTAAATATTAGACCTCCACGGAACCCTTATAATTTTCAGAAAAGCACTTGACAGTAGCGAATTTTAGTGGCATAATTAGGTCAGGGCGAAAAAAATGTCAGTATATGAAAAATCAAAGAGATTAAGCGATAAAGATTTCAAGCAACTCATCGGGGTGAAACGAGAAACTTTTGCAGAGATGGTTGCGATTTTAACGAAGCGTAGTGTTTATGATATTCTGCAACAGGAAAATCGGGAAGAGCAACAGCGGAAACGTAGTTATGATATGGAATTATAGCATGAAGAACGGCGGGAAATTCCCGCCGTTTTACACCGTGAAATGCTTATTATGTGGGGTTACAATATTTTTCCACATTTGTTGCATACATACCCAAACCAGTTATCGCCTAACTTAACCATATCACTTGGAGCGTGTTTCTCTATTTTACCGCAGTTGTTGCATTTACATAATTCTTCACCCCAATCACACCAATTATGTTTACATTCTTCGCCACAAACTACACATACACCACTTTCCCAATTATGTTTTCTTTTACCGCATTTTAAACATTTACAACCGTCCCATTTATGAAATAGACAAACCATGTTAAACCTCCCATTATATAAATTCTATTCTGTACGTTTTACCGAGCGTGGAAATGCTTCTGTAAGTATTATTTTGTTCCCCACCCGATAAACGAGCAGGGATATTTGTTAAAAAAAGAGGCTTCCCAATGTCGCCAACAATGACATAAACGCCATAAACGAAGAAATAACTGTCATGACGATTCCGCTTGTTTTATGTGTTTTTATCCGTTTTATACTGAACACAAGAATCACCGCATAACAAAGAACCATAAAACCATAATGCAACATGCCCGAAAAAAACGAAACAAAAAGACCAACAATCAACAACACAAGCGGAACTTCATATTGAGAATTTTCGTTTTCCTGTGGGCTAAGCTCCCTTTGGTTTGCGCAAATGCGAAATCCAAATAACGCCAGAAATATCAAAAACCCCCACAAGTAAGCAAAGCAAGAAATAATAAACCCGCCGACAATAAAAAATATATAGAAGAAAACCGAAACGATTTTATTTTTTGTTTTATAAGCCACAATGTCAAGGATGATTGTCGGCGTGATAATTAAAACCAACACGACAACGGCGCCAATGATTAACAACCCCGACCAAAAATGCGGCGAGAAAACCGGCGCAATAATAAGCAGAGCAATGCCGGCCTCGCTTATATTCCCATAATAACTATGTTCGATAATTACGCCATTCAAAGAAAAAAACGAGAAAATCAATATAAACACAGTATTAATGATAAACGATATTTTTCTCACGACTTGACTCCTTATGTAAATACCCTATAAGTACTCTAACTATATTAATTATTATTTTTTATTCCGTACCGTATGTTCTTCCTACTTTCCTGATATATCCGCATTTCGAGCAAATAAACTCGTAGTAAATATCTTTTACAGGCATGCCTCCCGGTGAATAAATTGTTTTCCCGTTACTGACTTTTCGTTCGTAATATACATTTTCTTCAAAAAGTTTTTTCTTTTCTAATTTATTATTGCAATTCGGGCATCTTTTCTTTCCAAACAAAAGATATTTCATATCTTTTGGGGAACACTCAAACCATGAACGATTAGGTTTATTGCTCATTACATCATCTCCCTAATTAATATTGATTTCTAATTAAATCTTCTTTATTATACATCAAAAAGGCTTGTTTGTCAAGGTATTGACGGATTTTAATAGGCTTAAAACCACTTTGCGTAAAACATTCATATTAAGAGGGGAATTATCCTTTCTCTGTCGTGCTTTATCTTCACCGAAAGTCACATCCAAATGCCGGTGCAAACCGTTTTCAATACCCCAACGTGATATGCCTTATGATTAGTGTTTTGCGCTCCTTGCCGAAGCTTTCCATGTCCGTAAAATCTTCTCCTACACAGATTGTCGTTAGTAAGCCGATACGATTATATCCTTTAATTTATGCCGATAATTCCCGCTTTTGCGGCATGGGTCTGTCACTTTTTCGCTCATTTCTATAAGTTCTTCTATTCTTTTCATTTTTTTCTCCGTTTATTCTTTATATCGGCCGATACTGAGATTTCTTAAATTTTAAATGCTGTTGCCGTGACCTTTTAGCATGAAACAGTTGACTTGTCAGCACCTTTATGATAAAATAATAGAGAATGTGATTTCGCACGGGCGAGCCGTGTTCGACCGTAAAAACACCTGCGTGAGGAAATAATGAGAATAATACCTATTAAAAGCATAAACGCCCATGTGGAAGCACCCGACGACTTTGTTTCTTTTTCAGAGGAGGAATACCATCTCGGTATTACCGATGTCGCGCTCGGTATAACGGAACAGCGCGGGAGACCGATTGTCCTGATTACGGGACCGTCGGGCTCGGGGAAAACGATTACAGCCCACAGACTGAAAGCCGAGCTGACGAAACTCGGCGCAGGAGTGCATATAATTTCAATGGACAACTACTTTTTGCCGCTCAAAAACGGCACGGACGGCGTTGACCTTGAATCCCCCGACCGCGTTGACCGCGCTCTGTTCGCGGAACAGGCTCAGAAAATCCTGCACGGAGAAGAGGTCACTCTGCCTGTTTTCGATTTTGCAAAGCAGGACAGAAGCTGGGGTACGCGCTTCAAGCGCGAAGAGGATGAAATTGTTATATTCGAGGGCATACATATGCTTAACCCCGCCGTATCGGGCAGTCTTTCCGGCCACGCAAGCACGGTTTATGTAAGCGTTCGCACGAGAATAAAAAGCTCGCACGGTCATTCACTGCACCCCTCGAAAATAAGGCTGATGCGGCGTTTCGTGCGGGATAAACTGTTCAGAGGGCGCACGTTCTTACAAACTCTAGAGCATTTCAACAACGTTGAACGCGGCGAAAAGCTGTATATAACACCTTATAAGAAATACGCAAAGTTTGATATAGATACGTTTATTCCTTATGAGGCGAGCGTTTATAAGAAACATATCTTCACCGAACTGCAAGCCGCGCCGGATAAAAACGAGTTTATATATGAGCTTTTAATGTTTTTGGCAGAACTGGAAGATGTTAACGATGATTTTGTACCCTGCACTTCGCTCGTGCGGGAATTCATCGGCGGAAACTCGTTAATGTATTAAATTTTTCGGGAAGATTTTAGCTTTTGCGGAATATTTTTTTACTTGAATTAATGCGAATTTTAGATTATAATAGCCTTGTACGCAAAACCATATAGAATAAAATGAGGAAAAACAATGAAATTAATAGGTCTTGACGTTGGCTCAACAACGGTTAAAATCGTTGTGCTCGATAAAACAAGCGAACGGCTTATACATAATAAATATCAACGGCATTATTCGGACATAAAGAAAACCCTCGCGGAAGTTTTAAGCGATGGGCTCGCGGCTGTTTCCGAAGATGAAACGGCGCGCATTGCCATCACCGGTTCGGGCGGAATCAACGCCGCGAGTTGGCTGAATCTGCCTTTTGTTCAGGAGGTAAGCGCGGGCGCGGAGGCTGTTCGCCGCTTTATTCCCGAAACAGATGTAGCTATTGAACTCGGCGGCGAGGACGCCAAAATTACTTACATTACCGGCGGACTCGAACAGCGAATGAACGGCACCTGCGCAGGCGGAACCGGCGCGTTCATTGACCAGATGGCGGCGCTTCTCAATACCGATGCCGAGGGGCTTAACGAGAAAGCCAAGGGCTACGAAACCATATATCCGATTGCATCGCGGTGCGGCGTGTTCGCGAAAAGCGACATTCAGCCGCTTCTGAACGACGGCGCAAGAAAATCCGACATCGCCGCATCTGTTTTTCAGTCGGTGGTAAACCAGACAATCAGCGGGCTTGCCTGCGGAAAGCCGATTCGCGGCAAAGTAGCGTTCCTCGGCGGCCCTCTGCACTATCTGTCGGAGCTCAGAAAACGCTTTGAGGAAACCCTTAGCCTAACCCCGGAAACCATGATATTCCCCGAAAACGCCAATCTTTTTGTGGCTATGGGCGCGGCGATTTCAAACAGCGCGCTTGAAGTTGATATTGAGGAATTAAAAAAGCGGGTTGAAACGCTTTCAGAAGTGGAAGTCCGCGAAGTTGAAAGGCTCGCGTCTTTATTTGAGAACGAAGAACAACTTGCGGAATTTAAAAAGCGCCACTCCGGCAATATAATCCCCGAAGCCGATATAAGCGCCCACACCGGCGCGTGTTATCTCGGCGTGGATATGGGGAGTACGACCACGAAAGCCGTATTAATAAACAAAGACGGGAAGATACTTTTCTCGCATTATGACAACAATATGGGCGACCCTCTGAAGTCCGTGATAGGTATACTTAAAGATATATACTCGAAATTGCCGGGCGGAGCAACGATAGGGAAAGCCTGCGCGACCGGTTACGGCGAGCATTTGGTTAAAGCCGCACTCGGTATTGACTACGGCGAAATTGAAACGATGGCGCATTACAAAGCCGCTCAAAAACTACTCCCCGACGTTGAGTTTATTCTCGATATAGGCGGGCAGGACATGAAGTGTATGCAGGTTAAAAACGGCGAGATTGAATCTGTGCTGTTGAATGAAGCCTGTTCGTCGGGTTGCGGCTCGTTTATAGAAAATTTCGCCAATGCTCTTGACATGACGAGTGCGGAATTCGCCAAACTCGGGCTTGACGCCGCTTCTCCCGTTGACCTCGGCTCACGCTGTACGGTTTTTATGAACTCCCGCGTCAAGCAGGCGCAGAAAGAAGGCGCGAGCGTCGGCGATATTTCGGCGGGGCTGTCGTATTCGGTTATTAAAAATGCTCTGTTTAAGGTTATAAAAATCCGCGACAGCAAAGAACTCGGTAAGAAAATCATCGTCCAGGGCGGGACTTTCCTTAACGATTCGGTGCTTCGCGCTTTTGAACTCACGACAGGCAGGGAGGCTTTCCGTCCCTCGCAAGCCGGCTTAATGGGCGCTTACGGCGCGGGGATTTTCGCGCTTGAACGCGATAACGGGGAAGGCTCGACAATTGCGGATTACGGGAAACTTGAAAGCCTTACAATCAAGAAAACCACGGCACGTTGCGGGAAATGTGCAAACAACTGCCTGCTTACAATCAGCCGCTTCTCCGACAATACGCTTTATATAACTAACAACCGCTGCGAAAAAGGCGATACAACAGGCAGCAAGAAAACCAAAGACAGCCTGCCCGACTTATACGAGTGGAAATATAACCGTCTTTTTGACTATTATAAGCCGCTTCCCGAAGAAAACGCCAAACGCGGCACTGTCGGAATCCCGCGGGTACTCGGCATGTTCGAGAACTATCCGTTTTGGTTTACGTTCTTCACTGAACTCGGCTACTCTGTAAAACTATCGCCGAATTCAAGCCGTGAAATTTACGACCTCGGTATGGAAACCATGCCGTCCGAATCGGTCTGTTACCCCGCGAAAATCGCACACGGGCATATTACCGCCCTGCTTAATGACGGCGCGGAGTTTATATTCCTGCCCAGTCTTCCTTATGAGATGGACGAGCGCAAAACTTCCGGCGGAGATAATCATTACAACTGCCCTGTTGTCGCGACTTACGGCGAAGTGCTTAAAAACTGCGTCCCCGAACTCCGCGACCATAAAATAAACTTCATGAACCCTTTTCTGCCTGTTTATGACAGGGAGCGAATGGCAGAGCGGCTTGTTGAGGAGTTCGCGGTTTTAAATATCGGCGGTGCAGAAATCGGCACAGCGCTTGTTAAAGCCTACGCAGAAGACGAAAATTTCAAGCGCGCCCTAAAGAGAAAAGGCGAGGAAACGCTCGAACTGCTTCAAAAAACAGGCAAAAAAGGCATCGTACTTGCCGGGCGTCCCTATCACGTTGACCCCGAAATTAACCACGGAATCCCGCAGATGATTAACAGCTACGGCTTCGCGGTTTTCACCGAGGACAGCATAGCGCACCTTGAAAAAGCAAAAAGACCGCTTCGCGTGGTAGACCAGTGGATGTATCACACGCGGCTGTATTCGGCGGCGTCGCTTGTCGGAAAAACGCAGGAATTAGAGCTTGTTCAGTTAAACTCGTTCGGATGCGGACTTGACGCGATTACAACCGACCAGGTTCAGGAGATTTTACAGGGACACGGCAGGGTTTATACCACGCTTAAAATAGACGAGGTTAATAACCTCGGCGCGGCGCGGATTCGCCTGCGTTCGCTTGTTTCGGTCATAGAAGAACGCGAGCGCAAGAATAAAAACAACCCCGAGCATTACGACGGCTATAAGAAGCCGCCGAAATTCACTAAGGAAATGCGCAAGAAGCACGTGATTCTCGCCCCGCAAATGTCGCCTGTTCATTTCGAGCTTTTAGAATCCGCTTTCGGTTACTGCGGTTATAACCTTGAAATCATGAAGGACTATTCCAAAAATGCGGTTGACGCGGGACTCAAGTATGTCAACAACGACTCATGCTACCCTGCGATTCTGACAGTGGGGCAGTTCATGGCGGCACTTGAAAGCGGAAAATACGACCTCAACAAGACCTCGCTGTTAATTACCCAGACGGGCGGCGCGTGTCGGGCGACCAATTATGTCGGGCTTCTTAAAAAAGCGCTTGCCGACGGCGGTTACGGGAACATTCCGCTTATATCGCTGAACGTAGTCGGGTTAGAGAAGAATCCGGGCTTCAAAATCACGCCGAGTCTTGCTATACGCGGCTTCATGGCGGTAATTTACGGCGATGTGCTTTGCCGCTGTCTTTACAGAACACGCCCGTATGAAATGGAAAAAGGCGCGGCGAACCGGCTTTACGAAAAATGGAACGAAAAGCTTAAAACCGATATAAAATCGCTTCATTTGGATAAATTTAAGAAAAACATAAAGAAAATTGTAAAAGATTTCTTAGACCTGCCGGTCTTTGACATAGAAAAGCCGCGGGTCGGCATAGTGGGTGAAATCCTTGTAAAATATCACCCGCTCGCCAACAACAACGTTATAGATTTAGTGGAAAAAGAGGGCGCGGAAGCCGTTGTGCCGGACTTAATGGGTTTCATCTACTTTATCTGCGACCATGCGAATTCAAAAGCGGAACTTCTGACGGTTTCAAAGAAACGCCTGCTCTTTTCAAATCTTGCGATTAAGGCGTTCGAGTGGCTCGAAAAGCCTTACTTAAAAGCCTGCAAAGGCACTAAGTTCGGCACGTTCATGAAAATTTCGGACATGAGAAAGTTAGTTGACGGCATAGTTTCAACCGGCAACATAGCAGGCGAAGGCTGGTTTTTATCGGCGGAGATGATTGAATTGCTGCATGACGGCGTGAATAATATTATCTGTATGCAACCGTTTGCGTGTCTGCCGAATCATGTAACGGGAAAGGGAATAATCGGCGAGCTTAAACGCCGCAACCCCGATTCAAACATCATAGCGGTGGACTACGACCCCGGCGCGTCCGAGGTTAACCAGATTAACAGGATAAAACTTATGCTTACTCAGGCAAGAGAACAATTGGCAACAAATAAAGAATTGACAAACGAAAAAGAATATGTTATAATGTAAATGTTATTTACTTAAAAATTTTTGGAGGTATTACTATGGCAGAAATTAAATTCTCAACAGGCGGAAACAACAACATGAACATCGACAGCAAAAAGGCAAAGAAATGGACGTTCGGAATTATCATCGCAATCGGTCTTTTGATTTTGATTTTCAACTGCTTCACACTTGTTAGTGAAGGTTACATCGGAGTTAAATACCAGTTAGAAAGAATCGTCAGAAACGATTTAAAACCGGGTCTTAACTTCCAAATCCCTTTCATTGAGCGTATTGAACAAGTGGAAATGAGAAATCAAATTTATACGTTTGAGGGAGACGCTTATACCCGCGACACGCAAAGGGTTAATAACCTTCGCATAAAGCTCACGTACCGTTATAACCCGAATTTTATGACGGAACTAATCCAGGACGTCGGTATCTTAAACATAACAGACCGTTATCTTGTCCCGCACGTTCAAAAAATCTCGCGGGACACGATAGGCAGAACCAACGCCGAACGACTTGTACAGTCCCGCGGAGATATTCAATTCGAGATTCAGGAAACACTCACCCGCGAGCTTGCCGATTTCGGGATTATCGTGACTGCTGTAGCGATTGAAAATATCGCTTTTGAAGCAGAATTTGAAGAGTCCATTCAAAGAAAAGTAATCGCCGAACAAGATGCGTTACGCATGGAAAATGTAACCGTAATGCGCGAAGAAGAAGCGAAGCAGGTAGTTATTGCCGCCGAAGCGAGAGCGGAAAGCGCGATAATTGAAGCGGAGGCGGAAGCAAGAGCAATTGAGTTGATTCAAGCGCAAATCGCGCAGAACCGCGAATACATCGAGTACCTTAAAATCATCAACTGGAACGGAATTCTTCCGCAGGTTATCGGCGACGGCGTAAATCCGTTTGTGGTACTCGGAGCCAATGAGCAATTGCCGAACAGACCCGCGGCGCCGGTTGAACAATGAACTTAACAGACATCAACGAAAGACAGCGGGAAGCCGTTTTGCGTACCGAGGGCGCGGTGCTTATAATCGCGGGCGCAGGCAGCGGCAAAACCACAGTACTTTGTTACCGAATTGCCCATATCATAACGCAGGGGCTTGCTCCCCCGTGGCGGATTTTAGCGGTGACTTTCACGAATAAGGCGGCGGCTGAACTAAAAAGCCGCCTTTCCGCTATGAATGTGAACGCCGGAGATGTTTGGGCGGGGACTTTTCACTCAACCTGCGTGAAAATTCTTCGGCGCGGAATAGAAGCAATCGGTTATAAATCCAACTTCACCATATACGACACGGACGACAGCCTGCGGGTTATAAAAGCCTGCATGGCTGAACTCGGTATGTCCGATAAGTCGTGGAACCCTAAGCAAATTCAAGGTATAATTTCACGCTCAAAGGATATGCTGAAACTGCCCGAAAAGTTTGAAACTTACAAGGATGGCAAGCCCGATTATATACTTGAAAAAACACAGCGGGTTTACGCCGAGTATCAAAAGCGCCTTAAAGCCGCTAATGCTCTCGACTTCGATGATTTAATCATGAAAACCGTCGAGCTTTTTAAAGCCGCGCCCGAAGTCTTGGAAAAGTGGCAAAGGCAGTTCAGGTACATAATGGTTGACGAGTATCAGGATACCAACCACGCGCAGTACAAGCTTATTTCAATGCTTGCCGGAAAAGACGGGAATTTATGCGTTGTCGGCGATGAGGACCAGAGTATTTACCGTTTCAGGGGCGCAACCATTGAAAATATTTTATCGTTCGAGGATGAGTTTAAGGCGCATACCGTGAAGCTTGAGCAGAATTACCGCAGTACCGAAACAATTCTCGAAGCGGCGAACTCGGTCATAAAAAATAACACACAGCGAAAGAACAAAACCCTTTGGTCGAATCTCGGCGAAGGCGAGAAAATAGAAGTTAAAACGTTTTTAAGTGAGATGCGCGAAGCTTCTTTCATAGCTGAAACGATTCAAAAAGGCGCTTTACAGGGCAGGAAATACTCGGATTATTTAGTCTTGTACCGCATGAACGCGCAGTCGCGTACAGCCGAACTGGCGCTTGCCGCTTCGGGTGTGCCGTACAGAATTATCGGCGGTGTGCGCTTCTATGAACGCAAGGAAATCAAGGACATTTTGGCGTATTTAAGCGTGATTGAAAACCCCGGCGATATAGTCAGGCTCAGGCGGGTTATAAACGTCCCGAAGCGCGGCATCGGCGATGCTACGCAGTCAGAAATTGAAAATATTTCATTCGGGTTGGGAATTACACCTGTTGAGGTAATGGAGCGCGCAGGTGAATTCGCGACTATCGCGAAGAAAGCAAAGACGCTTGTAAATTTGGCGGCGATATTTCGGGATTTGGGAGATTCCGAGCGCGACCTTCCCGATTTAATCGACGATGTACTTGAACAAAGCGGCTACCTTGAAATGCTTAAAAACGAGGGCGAAGAGGGCGAAGTGCGCCTTCAGAATATCCGCGAGTTAAAATCAGCGGCTGTGAGTTTCTGTGAGGATAACCCCGGCGCAGGATTGTCGGAATTCCTTGAGCAGGCGGCGCTGATTGCCGATATGGACAGCTACGAGGAAGGCGAAGAGCGGGTTGTTCTCATGACGATGCATTCGGCAAAAGGGCTTGAATTCGATACGGTTTTCATAACAGGCGCGGAGGAGAACATTTTCCCGTCTTACAGGAGCGCGTTTGACCCGCTCGAAATCGAAGAAGAGCGGCGGCTTGCTTACGTAGCCATAACCCGCGCAAAGACCAAGCTTTATATCCTTTCGGCGAAGGAACGGCTGTTTTTCGGGCAGACACAGCGGAATAAACTCTCGCGCTTCGTGCGGGAAATTCCGTCCGCTTTTATCATAGCGGAGTCGGAAGATTCGCCCGTTTATGTAAAGCCCGTAAAAGCCAAAACCGTTTATACGCAGATTAGCGGCTTTGACAGGAAAAAGCCCGCGTCTAATCCTGATGTTACCTATTCGGACGGCGAGCGGGTGAGGCATAAGATTTTCGGCGAGGGTACGATTATAGATGTGAACCCGATGGGCGGCGATTTTCTGCTTGAAGTTATTTTTGATAAGGTCGGAACAAAGAAAATCATGGCGAATTTCGTAGGAATTAAGAAAATTGATTAAACAGAAAGTCAGGCGATTAATTTTTCTTGCTAAAAGTATTAATTTTTGTTATAATAAAAATAAGTTTTTGCAACAAGGTAAATGGTTGAAACAAAACATAACTGAAACGGGGAAAACGTTGTTTTCGTTCCCTGTTGGTGAAGAAAGGACTTTATGAAAATAAGATGGCAAAAGTAGTAAAATTCGGAGGCTCATCGCTTGCCGATGCTAACCAATTCAAGAAAGCCGCGGAAATTATCCGCGCTGATAAAAGCAGACGATATATAATTCCATCCGCTCCGGGGAAGCGGTTCGGTGCGGACGTGAAAGTAACGGACATGCTCTACGCCTGTTACGATGCGGTTACGGAGGGCGGTTGCGCTCTTAATGAATTCCGCCCGATTGCCCGGCGCTTTGACGGAATTATTTCGGATTTGGGTCTTGCTGTCAGTCTTGATAAAGAATACGATGAAATTATTAAGAACTTCAAAAGCAAAAGCGGCAGGGATTACGCCGCAAGCAGAGGCGAATATCTGAACGGTATTATTTTGGCGAATTACCTCGGCTATGACTTCGTGGACGCAGCGAAAGCCGTGCGGTTCGACCCTCACGGCGCTTTCGATGCCGACCTCACGGATGCGTCGCTGTCGATGATTCTCGGCGGGTATAAGCAGGTTGTTATTCCCGGATTTTACGGCGCGAAACCTTGCGGTGAAATTAAAACTTTCTCTCGCGGCGGCTCGGACTTCACAGGTTCAATTGTCGCAAAAGCCGTTAAAGCCGTGCTTTATGAGAACTGGACTGACGTTTCGGGCTTTCTTGTGGCTGACCCGCGTATAGTGGATAACCCCGAGGTAATTCAAACAATTACTTACCGCGAACTGCGCGAGCTTTCGTATATGGGCGCAACAGTACTGCACGAAGAAGCGATTTTCCCTGTACGCGAGGCGAAAATCCCCATCAACATTAAAAACACCAACAACCCTGCGGCTTCAGGCACTATGATTGTACCGGCGGCAGGAGAAGACCCGGCGCGTGTGATTACCGGAATCGCGGGCAAGAAGAATTTCAGCGTTATTCACATTGAAAAAGATGAGATGAATAACGAAATAGGCTTTTTGCGGCGAATTCTTACGCTTTTCGAGACCGAAGGGGTAAACTTTGAGCATATACCGACAGGTATTGACACAATGTCGATAGTGGTAGGGAGCGATGTTTTTGAAAAGCACCCGCGCCTTCCCGAGCTAATCGGAAAAGTCGCACGCCCCGGACATATGGACATCGAGCATAATCTCGCGCTGATTGCTGTTGTCGGGCGCGGAATGAGAGAGCGGCGCGGAACGGCTACGCGGCTTTTCGCGGCACTTTCCCACGCGAATATTAATATCCGTATTATTGACCAGGGGTCGTCGGAGCTTAATATCATTATCGGCGTGGACGAGAACGATTTTGAACAGGCGATTAAGGTTATTTATGAGATGTTTATGCTGGCAGAGTAGGTTACAGGCAAAATAAGGCATATAACTCGTCAATTTCTGCTTGAATTCATTCACGAATCATGCTATAATTTAAAAATCAAAATTACACGGAGAAACATATGCTCACAGACATCGAAATCGCACGTAACACTAAAATGAAAAGAATAAGCGAGGTTGCGGCCTCGCTTAGCATAACAGACGACGAAATCGAACCACACGGGCATTACAAAGCCAAGCTGTCCGAGAACCTGTTTGAGCGCGTTTCGGATACTCCCGGCGGCAAGTTGATTCTTGTCACTGCCATTAACCCCACACCTGCCGGCGAGGGTAAAACCACAACGTCCGTCGGTTTAGCGCAGGGTATGTATAAAATCGGCAGGAAAGCCGTTCTCGCTTTAAGGGAACCCTCCCTCGGGCCCGTTTTCGGCGTTAAGGGCGGTGCGGCGGGCGGCGGCTACGCGCAGGTGATTCCGATGGAGGACATAAATCTGCACTTCACGGGAGACATGCACGCCATCACCAGCGCGAACAATCTGCTCTGCGCCTTGCTTGACAATCACATTCAACAAGGCAACGCGCTCGGCATTGACCCGCGCCGCGTACAGTTGAAACGCTGTCTTGACATGAACGACCGCGCACTTCGCAGTGTCGTAATCGGGCTCGGCGGCAAGGTTGACGGCACACCGCGGCAGGACGGCTTTATAATTACCGTTGCAAGCGAGGTCATGGCGATTCTATGCTTGGCTGATGATTTAACAGACTTGAAAAAGCGGCTCGGAAATATTTTAACAGCTTATAATTATGACAGCAAGCCCGTCTTTGCGCGGGATTTAAAAGCCGTGGGGGCGATGGCTTCTTTGCTGAAGGACGCGATTAAACCTAATTTGGTGCAAACCCTCGAAGGAACACCGGCGATTATTCACGGCGGGCCCTTCGCGAATATAGCTCACGGGTGCAATTCTGTGCGGGCAACAAAGCTCGCGCTCGGTCTCGGAGACTATGTGATTACGGAAGCGGGCTTCGGCTCGGACTTGGGCGCGGAGAAATTCTTCGACATAAAATGCCGCTCTGCCGGCTTAAAACCCGACTGCGCCGTTTTGGTGGCGACAATCCGCGCACTTAAATATAACGGCAAAATACCTAAAGGGGAGCTTAGCTCCGAAAATTTAGACGCGCTCAAAAAAGGCGCGGTTAACCTTTCCGTGCATATCGAAAACATGAAGAAGTTCGGGGTGCCTGTTGTGGTTGCAATAAACCGCTTTCACACAGACACTGACGCAGAGCTTGATTTCCTGAAAACTTACTGCTCCGACTTAGGCGCGAAATTTGCGCTGTCCGAGGTTTTTGCAAAAGGCGGCGAAGGCGGCGCGGAACTGGCGCGTGTTGTTTGCGATACTGTTGAAAACGAAAAATCGGAATTCAAACCGCTCTATGACTTGAATTTATCAATAAAAGAAAAGCTCGGTGTGATTGCACGGGAAATTTACCGTGCCGACGGCGTAATATTCACCGTTCCCGCCGAAAAAGCTATTTCAGAAATAGAAACACTCGGTTTCGGGAACCTGCCGGTTTGTGTCGCAAAGACACAGTATTCCCTCTCGGACGACCCCGCAAAGCTCGGCAACCCCAAAGGTTTCGTGATTACCGTCCGCGATGTGAAATTATCGGCAGGTGCAGGCTTCATAGTCGCGCTCACCGGCGATATTATGACCTTGCCCGGACTGCCGAAAATTCCCGCCTCGGAGAACATAGACATTAGCGCAAACGGCGAAATCACAGGGCTTTTTTAAAGTAATAACAAACGATTAACAATGAAAGTGTCGCCTGCGGCGATGGATTTTAATTATGCTCCATAAATCTTTTTCAAGTGACGAAACTATTAAAATAGGCGAGCAATTGGGGCGCAAAATCAACAATAACTGCGCGGTTCTGCTTTACGGCGAGATGGGCGCGGGGAAGACCCGCTTCGTTAAAGGCATTGCCTGCGGACTTGGAATTACAGCCGACATCACCAGTCCGACCTTCGCAATCGTCAACGAATATGCGGGTAACGGAAACAATCTGTTCCATTTCGACCTGTTCAGAATCACCGGTTTTGACGACCTTTATGCAATCGGCTTCTTTGATTATATTAATAGGGGAATAATAGTCTGCGAGTGGAGCGAGAATGTGCCGGATTTAGAAAAAGAGTTCACGAATTTCTATAAAGTAGAAATCAATAAAACAGGCGAAAACGAGAGGGAAATTAATGTTCATACTCGGGCTTGATTCCAGTGCAAAAGCGGCTTCCTGTGCGATATTTGACTCAGATAACCGCAGTATAACCGCGTATGGCGGCATTAACGCCGGCATTACCCACTCCGAAACGCTTATGCCATTGGTTGAGAGTATTTTAAAAGCAGCGAAGCTGACCCTGAACGACATCGGCGCGCTTGCCGTAACCAACGGTCCCGGCTCATTCACGGGTGTGCGAATCGCAGTCAGTGTGGTTAAAGGCATGGCGTTCGCACTTGAATTACCGGTTTATGCCGTTTCGGCATTGCACAGTCTTGCATATAATCTATACGGTCAAGACTGTATAGTCTGCGCGGTAATGGACGCACGGCGCGGGCAATTCTACAATGCGCTGTTCAGGGTTAAAAACAACGAAGCCGTGCGCTTAACCGAAGACCGTGCAATCGGCGGCAATGAACTCAAAATGGAATTACAAGCGTTCGTAAATGAGAAAATCATAGTCGCAGGCGACGGTGCGCAACTATTCTGTAAGGAATCGGATTACATGTGCGCGCCCTTGCAACAAGTACATCAAAATGCCGTGTCTGTCTGCCTTGCCGCTTTAAACGAAAAACCTGTAACATCGAAAGAATTAATGCCGTTATATTTACGCCTGCCCCAGGCAGAAAGAGAAAGGAATGAAAAAATAACATGATTTACATTGGCTCCGACCATACGGGCTACCCGCTCAAGTCTGCGCTTGCCGATTACTTAAAAGAGAGCGGTATTGTATTTACCGACCTCGGCTGTAACGGCGAAACCGTCGATTATCCCGATATAGCGCGGCTTGTCTGCGCGAAGGTTCTCGAAAACAACGCGAACCGCGGCGTTTTAGTCTGCGGTACGGGAATCGGAATTTCAATGGCGGCGAATAAGATTAAAGGAATCCGCGCAGCGCTTTGCGGCGATTATTATTCGGCGAAATACACCCGCAAGCACAATGACGCAAATGTAATTTGCTTTGGAAAACACGTGACGGGCGCGGGGCTCGCTACGGAACTGCTTGATGTTTTCCTTAACACCGGCTTTGACGGGGGCAAGCATATCCCCCGTGTTAATAAAATAGAGGGGGAAATATAATGAACAATTTAAAAATTTTAGACCATCCGCTTTTACAGCACAAGATTTCACTGCTCCGCGACAAGAACACGATTATGAAGGAATTTCGCGAATTGGTAAGTGAAGTTTCCATGCTTATGACCTATGAGGCGACCCGCGATTTAAAGCTGAAGGAAGTGCAGATTGAAACGCCCGTAGCCATTGCAAAGACCAAGGTTATTTCCGGCAGAAAGCTTGCGCTTGTACCTATTCTGCGGGCGGGGCTCGGCATGGCAAGCGGTGCGTCCGCTTTAATTCCCGCCGCTCCCATCGGGCATATCGGAATCTGCCGTAATGGTAACGGCGACAGCGTTACCGAGTATTATTGCAAATTGCCTGTTGATATAGCGGAGCGCGATGTGATTGTCATGGATTTAATGCTCGCGACAGGTTCGTGCGCTTCCCGCGCTATTCAGATGTTAAAGGACGCCGGCTGTCCGTCAATTAAGTATATGTGCGTAATCGCCTGCCCCGAAGGTGTGCGCGCTCTTGAAAAAGCGCATCCCGATGTTAGCGTTTATTGCGGCGCACTTGATGAAGGATTGACGGAAGATTTTTATATCACACCGGGAATCGGCGATGGCGGGGACAGAATTTTCGGAACCAGATAATAATTTATCCGATAAAATCAAATCGGCTCCCGCTTAAACGGAAGCCGATTTTTGTGAATTAACTTTTCAACAATTAAGAGAAATCACACCAAAACGAAAAACATCTTTATTTTCCTGTCTTTCTTTAATTCCCGCAATGATGCTTTCGACTTCTTCTTCGCTCAAATTGCCCGTTTCTCCGAAAACGCGCAGTTTTAAGAACTGCTGCAAATCATAAGCCAAGTCCCACACAGCGTCATCGTCATATATGGAGTGCAAAATCTTGGCTTGAGCATCGCCCATAGTCGCAAAACCGGTCGGTAAAGCGTGTTTAACAGTTCCGGTATACGGGTCTATAAAGATTGAATCGTACCCGCCGCCGCCTACGTAGTGATTTTTATTATCGTAGAACTTTTCTATTGCGGCGAGGTAGCTTTCACCTCTCGCTAATGCTTTTTCGATTTCTTCCATAAGCAAAGGGAGTTCGTTTTTCCCGATTGTCACCTTAACAGCTCCATCCATTCTTGCCAGCGACTCCGACCGTGACAAAGTATCACCCGCGTACCATTTGAGCGATGTGTTAGGTGCAGGACTGCTTTTAGTTGCCTCATACACCGCCCTGCTTGTCTCTTTTTGTTTTGATTGTGCAAGAAGCTCATCAATAGACAAAAGTTTGAAAGGCGGCGGTGTCGTAACCGTGGTTTGTACACCGATTTCTGTAGGCAAAAACCTCGTGTTCAGAAGCGAAGTTTGCTTTTCATAGAGTGCCGCCACTTGTTTAGGGCATATCTGCGTTGCTGACGAGTTTACTGTAGACGGCAGTACATTTGAAGCGCTGACAGAGTGCGTTACAGGTTCGATATTCTTTTTCACCTTGGATAAAACAGTGTCGAATTGCGGGTTGTTTGAGCTAATTCTTTTTCTTTCGCAGAATTGTTTGTAAAACGTTTGGTTAAATGCAGTATTAGCTTTCATTGAATAATTCCTTTCTCTGTACCGGAGAAAGTAGCGGCATAGCCGCGCCCGTTTATCAGTCAGTCAAAACGGAATGTTTCCTTTGTGCTTTCACACTTTCGGTCCAACATCTTCATTTTCCGGTAATATTGTTAATTTTCCTGTAGTCGCCGGGTAATATAACAAATCTTCCTCCTTTCGCAACCATCATAACATAAATCGGCATTATATGTCAAGCGGCTATTTCTGTTTTCATTATTTTAATTCGGTCAACACTCCTTTTTCTCCCTGTTGAAAATCTCCGGGTTTTCTGTTATAATGTAACTATGAAAAAGTTTTTTTTACTTATTATCCTCATCTTCTCGCTGAATTTCGCCGCTTCCGCAAGCAGTGACACGGCAAGAAGCCGGATTTTCTACGAAAACAGCGGCCTGCTGATTATAACCCACCCGCAGGAAAACAACCGCACCACCATATCTTCGCACATGAGTTTTCTCGGCGCGTCCGACCCTGCCTTTCCGCTGTACATAAACGGCGCGGAAGTTGCAGTAACCGCCAACGGTTTCTTCACGTACTACGCCGGGCTTGAGCTTGGCGATAACGAGTTTGTTTTCATAAACGGCGAAAGTTCTCAGAGCATAGTCGTAACACGGCAGACGGCGGGAACATGGACGCCGCCCGAAACGATTTATTTCACAGTCGAAATTTACGGCTCTACCGAATATGATAATATCTCGCGCTTCGCCAATTTAGACGATGACCTTAACGCATTGACGCCGCTTGTCCGCGGCACAACGTTCAGGATTCTCGCCGAACACGACGACATGTACATAATTGAGGACGGCACGGCTGTTTTCAAGGACAGCGTGTATCAGCTTGATTATTTAATCCCGCCGATTACCGTGTCGGGAGGAGAGGTTGCGGCTTCGGCTAACGATGTTTCAATAACATTCAATGTAACCGATTATCCTCTTTATGAAATTGAGTTGAACGATAACAAAGCCCTGCTGACCCTCTTCGCGGCAAATGACCTGACCGACTTGCAACCTGATGAAATTTACATAACCGATATAAGCAGTGCAGAGCATGAAACGGCTATAGCTCGCGAGTTTGAATTCACCCGCCCGCCTGTCGGGTACACGGTTGATTTTTCGGGAGGCACAATGACTGTCAAGTTCAGGTTTGCGCCGACTTCGCTGTCGGAAGCTTTTGTTCTGCTCGACGCCGGTCACGGCGGCCCCGACCCCGGCGCGCTCGGACCTCCCGGCGAATTCGGACCGATGGAAAAGGATTTTAATCTGTACGTTGCGGAGGTTACGCGGGACGAACTCAGACGGCTCGGAATCGAGGTTATTCTTATACGCGATACCGATGAATTCGTGCAGATTAGGGAGCGGACAGAATATTTCAGCCTTGAGCCCGACATTTCTGTTTGTATTCACGCAAATTCCATGCCGTTAAGCGCAGATTTTTCACGCGAGAGCGGCCCGCTGATGTTCTTCACGTTAGATATATCGGAACAAGCCGCCGATGAAATGATAACGCTGATTGCTTCCGAAATAAGCGCTTATGACGAAAGCGGCGACACATCTTCGTTGTCAAGAAGACAGAATTTCGCAATGTCTCGCTATACGGGAGGGCCGTCAATGCTGTTTGAAATGGGCTTTTTATGTAACCCCGAAGATTATGAAGCCATGCTTGATACCGATTATCTTGACAGAACGGGCGCGGCGCTCGCCAAAGCGATTGTTATGCAGTTAACGGAGGGTGATGAACTATCGACAATTGACGATGAACCTGAACCTGCCGAAACAGAACCCGCAGAAATCATCTATGAACCGGACGGCGAAGACGCACAGCCTGTATTTGGAAGCGCGGCTTACAGCGATGATGTTGACAGTGCGCTTGCTTTATATATAATTTTAATTTCGAGCGTTTTCTTTTGCGGGTCGGCGCTGTATCTGCCGAGCCTGATTAAACGCAGAAAGTAAAGCAAATCATTTTACATTGATTTGCTATAACTGCGGCAAAACCGTAACTTGCTATAAAGGCGGGCTTAACATGAAGAAATCCGATTTTTACTACGACCTCCCCCAAGAGTTAATCGCGCAGAGTCCAATCGAACCCCGCGACGCTTCCCGCCTGCTTGTAACCGACAGGGCGGCGGGCGGGCTTTCGCACAACTGTTTTTATGAGCTTGCGGGTTTTTTGAATAAGGGCGACTTGCTGATTTTGAACGATTCCAAGGTGTTCCCTGCGCGCCTTCTTGCTGACGATGCAGAAATACTTCTGCTTGAGCAAAGGAGCAAAGACGTTTGGGAATGTATCGGCAGAAATCTTAAAAAAGGCAGAATTCTTGAATTTGGAGCGGGATTGTCCTGTGAAGTTATTGAAAAGCTTGACGACGGAAACCGCATTGTTAAATTCAGTTATGACGGCGATTTTTTTACACTGCTTGACGAAATCGGATTTACACCCCTGCCGCCGTATATAACCGAAAAGCTTGATGATTCATCGCGCTACAATACGATTTATGCGAATGAAGCCGGCTCGGCGGCGGCACCGACAGCGGGACTGCATTTTACGGAGCGGGTTTTTGAGTCTCTCGCGGAAAAAGGCATAGAAACAGCTTATGTAACTTTGCACGTTGGGCTCGGAACATTCCGCCCTGTTAAAGCCGAGCATGTTTGCGAACATAAAATGCACAGCGAAAGGTATCTGCTTCCCGAAGAAACCGCACGAAAAATACGCAGCTGTAAAGCCCGCGGAAACCGAGTGATTGCCGTAGGCACAACGAGTTGCCGGACGTTGGAGGCTTCACGCGTAGCGGCGGGGTCGGGTTCAACAGACATCTTCATAACACCCGGCTATGATTTTAAGGTTACGGACGGGCTTATAACTAACTTTCATCTGCCTGAAAGCACGTTGATTATGCTTGTAAGCGCGTTTTTAGGGCGGGAGAATACGCTCGGGGCTTACAGTGAGGCTGTTCGGGAGGGATACAGGTTTTTTTCATTCGGGGATTCAATGCTGATTTTATAGAATTACAAACCGCTCTTGACATTTGCGTTTTCTCGTGTTATACTGATAAAAAATAATTAACATACTGGAGGAAAATCATGGCTTATACTATTAATGACAAATGCATTTCCTGTGGCGCCTGTGTCGGCGACTGCCCTGTTGATGCAATTTCCGAACTAGACGGCAAGTATGTCATCGACCCCGACAAATGCATAGACTGCGGCGCGTGTCAACCTTCATGCCCTGTCGATGCAATTGACGCTTAACTGTCGGCGCTGTAACTTAATAACTGTGCATTGTTTCGGGGCGGGGTGAAATTCCTCACTGGCAGTACAGTCTGCGAAGTTGTTTCGCGAGAAGCAACCTGATTCGGTGAAATTCCGAAACCAACGGTTAAAGTCCGGATGAGAGAAACTGACCCTGTGTTTCACACGGGGTTTTTTATTTTAAGGAGAACTTTATTATGAAATTCACGACAAAAAATTTAGTAACAATGGCGCTTTTAAGCGCATTAGCTTACGCTTCCACTTTTTTTTTCAGCTGGTCTTTTATCCCCGCCGCACCTTATCTTACCTATGACCCGAAAGATGTTTTCATAATTACAGGCGGATTTTTTTTCGGACCTTTGGCGGTTGTCATGATGTCGGCGACTGTTTCATTGGTTGAGATGGTATCTGTCAGCAAAGACGGAATTGTCGGTATGGTCGCAAACAT
>JAITFZ010000022.1 GCA_031280965.1 Oscillospiraceae bacterium
GGCAAGATGACAGAACACACGAAATACCGCAAATGGCTGACATATGGGGTGCGCTTGTTATAACGGGTCAGCACGGAACAGGAACCTCAGACCCGCATGTTTTTTCCAATTTTGTTGCAGTAGGTACAAATCAGCACAGGGGAAGCTGCACAAAATGCCAAGCATTCCAACACTCGGAGCTGTGTAATTCGTCAAAAGTAACTCAGGTTTCCAATAATTTTAATCAGCACGAGCGTAGATGTTCAGGATGTAACAGATACCACTCAATGCAAAACCACAGTTATTCTTCTTGGTCTTCCGTTAATGCGATAAATCACGCCCGGACATGCTCGGGAACAGGTTCGTGCGGCTTGAGACAGGAAGCGCAACATTCATTAACCCTAACCAGTAACGGAGCCGCAAACCATACAAGCAGATGCAGTACATGCAACTTCTCTGTACAGGTAAATCATGCTTTCTCCGGGTGGTCTTCATTAGACAGGGATTTTCACGCACGGACATGCGCCTGCGGTTTCAGACAGCAGGACCGGCACTGGTTATTTTATGCCCTTTACTACGATGATATAGTCGGACATGCCATGCATTCAATTTCTTGCATCACATGCAACTACAGAACGACCAACGTTCATACATTAACTCACACAAATGACGGAAATGCAAGCACACACTTAACCCGATGTACCTTATGCAGCTTTTGGGAGCGCAGGACTCACAGATGGGGTACGGGAGCTGATAGTAACAGATGTATACATTGCGGGAGAACCAGATAGTAATGTTAAAATGCAAAAGCGCAGATGATTTAATTTATCTGCGTTTTTTTTGCGTTTTAATATTGCTTATGCAAGAGTTTTGTGTTATACTTGAAGAAATAATCGAAATCTGCAAAACAGTGCAGGATTACGGCAAGCAAAAGGAGGCGGGAAACATGAGAAAAATAATACTTATGTTTGGTATTGTGTGTGTAGTGTTTATAACATCCGCCGGAGCGCATATGTTTTCAGAAGGCGGGGACGAGGGGCAACTGTCGGCTGATAAAGGACAACCGCCGATTGAAGAGCCGCTGTTGGCGTTGCCGCCGATTACTACACTGCCGCCGATTACGACAACGCCGTCGATTACTACACTGCCGCCGGTTACGACAACGCCGCCGATTACAACACTGCCGCCGATTACAACAACAACGCCGCCGCCTTTAATAACTCCGAAAGCAGAGGTGCTGCGCGGCGCCGAATATTTCGACAACAGCATGTTTATTGGCGATTCAATCACCACGGGATTCAGCATATGGCGGCAACACATAAGAATTGACGGCGTGACGCTGGATAACACCGTTATCTTCGCGGCGGGAAGCTACGGGGTTTTCAATTCACTGCGGGAAATATCGAAAACCAGCATACACCCTTTGATGAACGGCGTACAGACGCGCCCCGAGGACGCAATTGCCGCATATGGAGCAGAACGTGTGTTTTTAGCAATGGGGCTGAACGATATGTATACGGCGCTGGACTCGTTTATACATAATTATACACGGCTTTTAAATAATATCATTGAGAAAAATCCTGATGTTGAGATAATTATACTCCCCATTCCGCCTTACATGGAAGAAGCTCAGCCGGCGCCCGGGCAAAATGCGAAAATCGCCGAGTACAATGACGCGCTCACTCTGCTTGCATATGAGTTCGGGATTACGTTCATAGACAGCACTGCGCCGATTCGTGACGAGGGCGGTAATTTGAAACCGGAGTATTGCGGCGACCCGTTGCCGACGGGGTTGGGGTGTCACTGGAAGCCGGCGACGTATGAAACGGTGTTGCGCTATATAGCGGAGCATATGTGATAGTCATGCATGGGAGGCTTTTATGGAGTGGCAATATGTGTGGATGGTATTTTAAGTTTGAAACAAAACACAACTGAAACGGGAAAAATGTTGTTTTCATTCCTTGTCGGTGAAGAAAGGACTTTATGAAAATATGAACAAAAAAAGCCGCCGGGGTTCGTCACCTCGGCGGGACTTTTTCAGTCAGGCAAAACCGTTTCTAACCACGAACAGCCTGACAAAGTGTTCGTGCGTAACCTTGTTGGTGGAGATAAGGGGATTCGAACCCCTGACCTTCTGTCTGCCAGACAGACGCGCTCCCAACTGCGCCATACCCCCGTAACACAGTCACAGACTGCATTTTAATGCATTATTCATTCCTTGTGATTTCAATGATTTTCTCTATGATTTTTGGGGCAGTATCTTTGGTGTCGCCGGACTCCCAACTGCGCCAATCCCCCAAACACAGTCTATGACTGCATTTATAGCGTTTTTGTAAATTCTTATCTTAGGGGTGTGTAACCCATTGCCTCGCGCTCCCAACTGAGCTAATGCCCCACAAATGCAACTGTAAACTGCATGTTTTGTGTTTAATACTGCGTGTCCTATATTGTTTTTCCGCATTTATTACATTTTTTTACCGTGTATGTATAATTTTGATTATGCATATCGGCTTGCGATGCATCCGTCATGTCTATTACATACCAGTCATCATGATTACAACTTATTGTACAAGGGTTATATGACTTATAGTTGTTGCGATTTCTGCCGCAATGTTCGCATTTATTATCGTTCCACTTGTGTTTTATTCCGATACAGCATGATTCCGATATAAATGAAAATAATTTAACAGTACTAACCCAAATTAAAACAAGAGAGATTATCGGAAACATTAAACCCGCACTTGCTATCATCTCACCAATATCATTCGTGGGATTTACTCCTTCTGTTATTAGAAGATAAATAACAAAAACTGAAGCTGTAATTGCGCACATCAAAAGTATACATAATGATATATATTTCATTAAAGATTTCCTTTCATAACTCCGATGTATATAAGGGTGTGTAACCCATTGCCTCGCGCATCCCAACTGCGCCAATGCCCCTCGAACACAATAAATTATAACACACTCCCCACTCCCTGTCAACCCCTTTTCTCTCTCTTTCAATCCCTCGCCGTAATTACAAGCACCGTACCTCCTTTAAGCGAAACCTGCGCCGTTTCCCCTGTCATAACATTACTGACTCCCCGACCCTCCCCGAACCTCAGTATCTCGTTCATGAGCGGATACCTGAAACCCTCAGTGGTTACTCCAACACAATCACAAAGCGGCACCAACGAAACCGTAACTCCTTCGCCGCCTTTTATTTCAAGCCTTGTTTCGGTGATTTTGATTCTGTTATGCTCGTCTATAATTTCTGCGTCCTCCCCGCGCTCAAGACAACTTTTAATCAGAAAGATATTCGCCAGCATATGGTCGGCTCTGCCGCCTGTTGCGCCGACGATTAGAAGTTCGCGCGCACCCGCTTCCCTTGCGTGAGCGAGAGCGAGTTCCGTATCTGTGTGGTTTTTTTCGGCAGGGTAGCGAACAGTCCTGACACCTGCGGGAATATCGCCCGCGGAATCAAAATCGCCAACCACAACGCTTACCGCAAGCCCCAGCTTAACTGCGTGGCTGTAACCTCTGTCAGCGCAGATAAAGAGGTCTGCGCCGAATTGCCCGAGCTGTTTTTTGATATAACCGTAGTCATCTATTCTGCCGCCGCTTATTATTACCGCCCGCATAAAGAACTCCTTAGTTTAATATGTTTTTAATTGTAGCACAGAAATCTTGCATTTGCAAGAACTCTGTGCTATAATTATGCTATCCATGCAAAAGGAGGATGCGCTATGCTCTGCTTAGGCATTGAACTCGGTTCGACCCGAATAAAAGCGGTTTTAATTGACGACGCTTACAAGCCCGCCGCTTCCGGTTCGCACAACTGGGAAAATAAGCTTGAGGGCGGTTTTTGGACTTATTCGACCGAAGCTGTTTGGAGCGGTATTCAGGGCGCGTATGCCGAGCTTGCCGCCGACTATAAAACCAAAACAGGCGGGGTTTTAACGAACATAGACGGTATCGGAGTTTCTGCTATGATGCACGGATACTTGGCGTTCGATAAAGACGACAGCCTGCTTGTGCCGTTTCGCACGTGGCGCAACACAACCACCGCCGAAGCCGCCGCAAAACTCACGAAAGCTTTCGGCTTTAACATACCTCAAAGGTGGAGCGCCGCGCACCTTTACCAGGCGATTCTTAACAATGAACCGCATGTTTCCGAAATTGCTTTCATGACAACGCTTGCGGGTTATGTGCATTGGAAGCTGACGGGAGAAAGGGTTCTCGGAATAGGGGACGCATCGGGGATGTTTCCGGTTGACGGCTTAGGGTATAATCATGCAATGCTATGCAAATTTAATGAGATAACAGGTATTAATATAACCGACATCTTCCCGCGGATACTTAGCGCCGGCGAACCTGCGGGTATTCTGACTTCCGCGGGTGCGGGAATCCTTGACCCGACGGGTGCGCTTGCGCCGAGAATTGCGTTCTGCCCTCCCGAAGGTGACGCGGGAACGGGCATGACCGCAACAAACAGCATTGCCCCCCGCACAGGAAACGTGTCGGCGGGAACGTCTGTATTCGCCATGATAGTGTTAGAAGAGTCTCTGAAAACACTTCGTACCGAAATCGACACAGTAACAACACCAACGGGCAATCCCGTGGCGATGGTACACTGTAATTCCTGCACCTCCGACCTTGATGCGTGGGTTAAGCTGTTCGGGGAGGCGGCGGAACTGTTGGGCGCGGACTTCGACAGAAACACCCTTTATGAGAAACTATACTTAAAAGCGCTCGACGGCAGTCCCGACGGCGGCGGACTGCTGAGTTACAACTACTTTTCAGGCGAGCCTGCGGCGGGGCTTGACGACGGCTGTCCGCTCTTTTTCAGAAAGGCGGACAGCAAAATGAGCCTTGCCGACTTTATGCGGGTGCAGATTTACTCGGCAGTCGCGACATTAAAGCTCGGCATGGATATTCTCACAGAACAGGAAAATGTCAGGGTTGACTGCCTGTCAGGTCACGGCGGCTTATTCAAGACAAGGAATGTCGGGCAAAAATTAATGGCGGCGGCGCTTAACATTCCCGTTTCTGTCATAGAAGCTGACGGCAACTCCGCCGCCGCAGGCGAGGGCGGCGCGTGGGGAATTGCACTGCTTGCGGCTTATGCCGTCGGTAACAGCGGCGAACCGCTTGAAGAATTTTTGGAACAGCGGATATTCGCAAAAACAAAAGCAATACACGCCGAGCCCGACGCAAAAGATACAGCGGGTTTTAACATATTCTTTGAAAAATATAAAAAAGGTTTGGAAATTCAAAAATTTATAAAGGGGGAACTGAAGCTGTGAAATTTTGGTTTGTCGCGGGTTCACAACATTTATACGGCTCCGATGTGCTTAATACGGTAGCGGAACGCGCCGCGAAGATGGTGGGGGGCTTATCGTCTTCTGCGCCCTTTGAAATCATTTATAAAGCAACCGTAAAAACGCCGGACGAAATCACCGCGCTTGTCAAAGAAGCAAATTACGATGATACGTGTGCGGGTTTAGTTGTGTGGTGCCATACCTTCTCGCCGTCTAAGATGTGGATTAACGGTTTAGTTGCTCTGCAAAAGCCGTATCTTCATTTACACACGCAATACAACCGCAATATCCCCGCAGACGACATTGACATGAACTTCATGAACCTGAACCAAGCCGCGCACGGCGACCGCGAACACGGCTTCATAGGCGCAAGGCTTCGCCTTACCCGTAAAATCGTGGTTGGTTATTGGGAAGACGCGCATGTACAGGAGAAAATAGGCGCGTGGCAGCGTTCGGCTATCGGATTCACGATAAGCAAAAACCTTAAAGTAATCCGATTCGGCGACAATATGCGGCAGGTTGCCGTAACAGAGGGCGATAAGGTAGAAGCACAGATTAAATTCGGCTGGCAGGTGAATACGTGGGGCGTTGGTGATTTGGTTGCCGCGATGAACGCCGTTACAGACGCAGAAATAAACGCTCTTACGGACGAATATAACAGCAAATATACATTCGCAACAGAAGACACAGAAGCCGTAAAATATCAAGCCCGTGCAGAAATCGCAATGCTTAAAATCTTAGAACGCGAGGGTGCGGGCGCCTTCACAAATACCTTTGAAGACCTGCACGGCATGAAACAGCTCCCCGGTTTAGCAAGTCAGCGGCTTATGGAACGCGGCTACGGCTACGGCGGCGAGGGCGACTGGAAGGTTTCGGCACTGACGCATGTTATTAAAACCATGACAGCCGATATGCCGGACGGAACTTCGTTCATGGAAGACTACACCTATGACTTAGAGGCGGGCAACGAGCTTGTCCTTGGTGCGCACATGCTTGAAGTCTGCCCGACAATTGCGGCGGCGAAGCCCCGGATTGAAGTCTGCCCGCTCGGCATAGGCGGCAAAGAGCCGCCCGCCCGCCTTATCTTTGAGGGGAAAGCGGGCAGGGCTGTTGTCGCCAGTCTTGTAGACCTCGGAGGGCGTATGCGCCTGATTGTGCAGGACGTAGAATGTGTCAAGCCGATTTATGAAATGCCTAAGCTTCCGGTAGCGCGGGTAATGTGGAAACCTCTGCCCGACCTGCTTACTTCCGCACATGCGTGGATTCTCGCGGGAGGGGCTCACCATACAGTACTGAGTTACGGCGCGACCGCCGAAATGCTTGAAGACTGGGCGAACATGACGGACATTGAATTCGTGCATATTAATGCAGACACAACCATAAACGAATTTAAAAAAGACTTGTTCACAGCGGACTTGGCGTGGAGGTTAAAGTAATGCCCGAACAATTGAAACAGCGGGTGCTTGAAGCCAACCTTGCGCTTGTAAGGCATAATCTCATAACACTGACATGGGGTAATGTCAGCGGCATAGACCGCAGGAAAGGTTTAATTGTAATCAAACCGTCGGGTGTTGAATACAGCGATTTAACCGCAGATAAAATGTCGGTAGTGGACTTGGACGGACGGCTCGTGGGGGGGTTAAGCCCTTCATCGGATACGCCTACGCACATTGAATTATACAAGGCGTTCGGTTCTGTCGGCGGCATAACCCACACCCACAGCCGCCACGCGGTTATGTTCGCGCAGGCGGGTATGGGAATCCCGCCGCTCGGCACAACCCACGCGGATTATTTCCGCGGGGAAATCCCGTGTACCCGTAAGATGAGCGTGTCTGAAATCGGCGGACACTACGAAAAAGAAACCGCAAATGTAATCACGGAGCGTTTTGCAGACTTAAAGCCCGAACAAATCCCCGCTGTTTTAGTTTACAGCCACGGGCCTTTCACGTGGGGGAAAAGCCCTGAAGAAGCCGTTCAAAATGCCGTTGTCCTTGAAGAGGTTGCAAACATGGCGTGGAATAATCTTTTGCAAAATCCGGGGCTTCCGGCGATACAACGCGAACTGTCAGAACGCCATTATTTTCGGAAGCACGGCGAAGGCGCTTATTACGGGCAGAAATGACAGAACTCATCAGGAAAAAGCATGAAAAACGCTGAAAAATAAATTTTGTTGACGAGCCGATAATTTTATGCTATACTGTTAGAGTGACTTAGTAATTTCTGATTACATACTCGGGAGGTATGATAGTGAAAAGAAAAAGTATAAAAACGGCTGTAATTATTCCTTTGCTCATTACGTTGCTCTTAGGATTCGCCGCTTTGGTGGTTACAGCAAGGGTGCTGTCCGCGAATATCGCCGACAGACTGACTGCCGAACGCACAACCGGCGCATCCCTTGCCGTGCAGGCGCGGCTCGGCAACCTTGAAGAGCAAACGCGGGTAATCGCGCTTGCTTTAGCTAACAGTTATACTGTTACTAATAATTTGCGAGAATGGAACGCCGGTGAAAAAACGCAGAGCAGAAATAATCTGCTTAACTATTTGGAAAGCGTGGCAAGAAACATAGGAGTTGACAGTTTTGTCGTGCGTGACGCGGACGGCTACATTGTCTTGCAACTACATGCCCGTGACATCTTCGGCGAACGCGACAACTCCCCTGACAGCAACGCGGCTTTGGAGGGGAGAGCCACAACGTCTTACTCTTCGACGTCTGCAATTCCGCTTAGTTTAAACACAACAGTACCCATTAACGACAACGGCGAAATTATCGGTACGATGACCCCTGTTTTCTTTCTGCACAGCAATGAGTTTCTGAATGAATTTTCAAGAATTTTTAGTGCGGAAATCACGCTTTACGGCGGAAGCACAAGCATTGCTACCACACTGTTGGACAGCGAGGGCAATCGGGTTATCGGAATTCAAGCAGGCGATGAAGCAACAGAAACCGTTTTGAACGGCGGACAGCTTTATGAAGGCGAAATGACATCGCATGGCGTAACGTATCATACGTTCTATTTCCCTCTTAAAAACGTTGCGGGGAATACGATTGCTATGTTCTCGGTGGGCTTTTCGACCGAATACAGAGCCTCCGCAATGCTTCAGCTCAGCTTTACTCTGCTTAGTATCAGCGCGGCGCTTCTTTTAATCATCGCTTTAATCGTGCGCGGGATTGTGAGTTCGTCTTTAAGAAAGCTCCCTGTAATTACTTCAGCCGCCGAAGCGATTGCTTTGGGCGATATAGATATTCAAGGGTTAGACGAAAGTCATGAAAATACCGCAAACGAAGTCACAAAGCTTGAACGCGCTTTCTCCAAAATGATTGAAAGCTTTAAGAAGCAGGCGTATATACTTGCCCGTGTTGCGGAGGGCGACTATACGTCCAAAGTTGAAATCCGCTCGGAAAAAGACACAATCAACCTTGCGATTGAGATTATGCTTAATGAAACGCTGAATGTGCTGAATCAGGTCGCTACCGCCGGTGTTCAGGTTGCGGACGGCTCTAAGGAAATAGCGGCGGGCGCGCAAACGCTTGCGGACGGCGCGGCACAGCAGTCGGCAACGGTTGAGCAATTGTCTGCATCCATGTCCGAGATGGCGAAAACAACTAAAGAAAACGCAGTAATGGCAGACCGCGCCGCAAACCTTGCCGTTACGATTAAAGCAAATGCTGAAAAAGGCAGTAATCAGATGACCGAAATGATAGATGCGGTAAAGGAAATCAACCAGGCAAGCCAAAACATAAGCAAGGTAATCAAGATTATTGACGACATTGCTTTCCAAACGAATATACTCGCCCTTAACGCGGCGGTTGAGGCGGCGCGAGCAGGTCAGCACGGAAAAGGCTTCGCCGTTGTAGCTGAGGAAGTTCGTAATTTAGCCGCGAAGTCTGCGGAAGCCGCCAAAGATACCGACGAGATGATTTCCAGCTCTATTGAAAAAGCCGAACTCGGCTCACGCATTGCCGGCGAAACCGCCGCAAGCCTTGAAGAAATTGTAGCTGGTATTGTCGAAAGCAGTAAAATTGTCGGTGATATTGCAAGGTACTCAAACGAGCAGTCCACCAGTATTGCGGAAATTGACGCGGGTATAAATCAGGTCGCGAACGTTATTCATCAAAACAGCGCGACCGCAGAGGAAAGCGCCGCCGCTTCACAGGAAATGAGCAGTCAGTCCAAGGTATTGGAGGAATTGATTATGCAGTTCCAGTTACGGGGCGGCAGACAAGCCAAAAAATAACGGCAAAACACTTCAAATAACTACATTATAAGCGGGGTATTATTATGTTCACTAAAGAAAGTTTACTCACCATTCCGGAATTAAAGCTTGGTTCAAAATTAAGCTCGATGTCCGAATCGCAGTTTGGCGCATATATCAATGACCTGAACGCGTTTATCGACGGCTTTCCCGCGCTTACTGACAGAATGCGTCAAACCCTGAACGCAAGTTCGTATAACCTGCTTGCTGTCAGCCTTATGGACACCGCGGAAATGCTGGATAAAATCTACGCGACCGACATTGCAAAAGATGCGCGTAATAAAGCGGGTGCGCTTAAAGCTAACGGCGACGCCGTAGACCACGACGCGACCGAAGCGTATGTAGAGCGGTTTATTCTGAACGTATCTTCGCTGTCGATTGATATTCAAATGGCGGCGCACAAGAAACCGGTTGCGGCGGCTCCCGCTCCTAAGCGCTCCGTGCCGACAATTTTTACTGCGGGCTTAGACAAAAGCCCCGCACCCGCCCCGCCGGACTCCGCCGGAGCTAAAACCAAAAGCGGCGCACCGATGATTTTTACCGCGGGCTCATCTCAAAGCACCGCTATACTGGCGGTGGACAACGCAATCATGTTCCTGAACACACTCAAGAAGCTTTTGAAAGACTCGCCTTATGACGTACACTGTGCAACCTCGGGCACTGAAGCTTTAGAGTATATTCAAACCAACAGACCGGGCTTGTTTCTGCTTGATATTGAAATGCCGGATATGGACGGGTACGAGCTTGCCAGAAGAATCAAAAGCTACGGACACACCGCCCCGATTATCTTCGTAACCGCCAATTCTGCGAGAATGTATGTAGATAAAGCCATCGCGGTAGGCGCATCGGGACTGCTTATGAAGCCGCTCCGCGCAAATCAGCTTCTTGCGAAACTCAAGGAATTTATCTGAGTATAATCGTTTAAATTTAAAACCCCCGCAATTAGCGAATAACGCTAATTGCGGGGGTTTTTACTATTATTTGTCTTCTAACCATTTATTTATATCGGCGACCAATGTTTTCGCGTCTTTTATGAACTCATCGTTTAAGGTCTGAACCCCCGCTATATCGCCGCTTTTCGCCATTGCTTCAAGGTCTTTTGCCCGCATTTGAATTTCCTTTGCGCCGATACTGGCGCTCGCTCCTTTAATAGTATGTACGTCTATGCCGTATTCGGACAGGGTTTCTTCGGAAACATCATGCAGTTTTTCAAGCTCGGCGGGAACGTTTTCGGCGAAGGAACGCAGGATTTCCACGTACATTTCTCTGTCGTCCTCATACAGGGATAATCCTAACTTCATGTTAACGCCGGGAATATCAGCGGATTTTTCAATTTTCGGGAGTTCAGCCTGAACGGCTTCTTCCGGCGCTTCTGAAGCGCTCTTGTTTGTGTCCGGTGCTTCTGTCTTTGACATTATCCATTCCCTGATAGCAACGTCAAGCTTCACAACATTTATAGGTTTCGATATAAAGGCGTTGAAGCCGTTTGCGAGGAACATTTTCTCGTTTTCGATGGCGGCGTTGGCTGTAAGCGCGATAATAGGCAGGTTCGCGGAATAATCCGTACCGAGGGCGCGGATACGCTGTGTTGCCTCCATTCCGTCCATGCCCGGCATCATGTGGTCCATGAAAATTGCGTTATAAACCGGCTTTTCCTTTTTAATGCGCGCAATTGCTTCCGGCCCGTTTGTCACGCAGTCCACCTTCATCTTATATTTTCCGAGAACGCCTTTAGCTACATCTAAGTTGGTAGGGAAATCGTCCACAACCAGCACCCGCACATAACTAAGGTCAGGGCGCACAAGTCCGCTTGTGTCCTTTTTTTCTATGTAGCGGAATTCACGCAGGTCTGCAATAGTCTGAGGGCTGATTAATCTTTCGCTGACAAAACCCTGCCGAACTTGAACGCGGAATGTTGAGCCTATCCCGTATTCGCTTTCCACGGATATTTTACCGCCCATAAGCTCCGCGAGCCGCTTAGTAATCGAAAGCCCCAGTCCTGTTCCTTCTATATTGCGGTTCACTTTCGCGTCTACCTGATGATAGTCCTTAAACAGCTTCTGTACATCTTCCTTGCGTATGCCTATGCCGGTGTCATTTACAACGAAGGACAGATTTACATCTCCGTTTTTCATGCGTTCACAGCTTACTTTTAACGTTACCATGCCTTTGCGCGTGTATTTGAAGGCGTTGCTGAGCAGATTGTTAAGCACCTGCTTAACCCGCAGGTCGTCGCCGTAAAGCAGGCTGTATACATTTTCGTCTATATCTAACCTGAATGTAATCGGCTTATCGTCAATACGAATCATATTAAACGTAGCTATATCGTTGAGCAGGCTTGCGATTTCGTATTTGGTGGGCGTCATGGTGAATTTTCCCGACTCGATTTTCGATATATCAAGGATGTCGTTTATTATGCCCGTCAGCGTGTTGCCGGATGAGTGGATTTTTTTAAGATAATCCTTTTGTTCTTCAACCGTCTCGTTTTCGTCAAGAAGCAGTTCCGTAAGCCCCATGATTACGTTCATAGGCGTGCGTATTTCATGGCTGATATTGGCGATAAAGGCAGATTTCCCCTGATTGGCTGTTTCCGCCTCATCCCGCGCTTTGCGCCGCTCAAAGCCGGAAATAGCCAGCGCCATAAGGTCGGCAAGCGACGACGCGAAGTTCTGCTCTTCTATAGTCCACTCGCGCTTATAGATATATTCATCGCATATGTTCTGCTCGACACAAACCACACCGATTGTTTTACCGTCTATGCGTATTGGCGCATCAAGCGCGGCGCACAGGTAAATGCCGTCGGATATAAGCCTGCACTCTGCCGGCGTATTCATAACGATTAAACGCTCGCTCATAAGCAGTTTTGCGTATTCCCGCCGCTTCAGCAGATTAAATTCATCAAGCATGGTGCGCTTGTTTGCGGCATTGTCATAACAGGAAAGACATTCGAGAAAATCCGGATTCTTTCCGAGTCTCCACACGCTTACGCGAAGGGTGTGGAGTACCTTACAGCCCTCCTCCGCGATAATATCGGCGGCGTCTTCTAAATCTCCGGCAGAAATAGTCGGCGATTTCGTAATATTTGAAAGCACTTCGCTCAGCTTATTTGCGTATTCATAATTCTCGGCTAATTTGCGCTCCGTTTCCTTTCTTCCGGTTATATCGCGCGCAACTCCTAAAATTCCGATTACTTCGCCATTAAGCATAAGCGGTACTTTTGTGGTTTCATAAAACGGATTTGTTCCGTTGACGTGCGGAATGTGTTCCTCAACTGTAATTACGCGCCCTTCGGTCATTACCTGCCGGTCGTTCTCCTCGTACCACTCAACCATGTGACCGGGAAGCCCGAGAGATTCCGAATAATTTTTTCCCTCAAGGTCTTCCATTTGCTTGTTAAAATGCTCCAAAAGCGCTTTATTACAGTGCATAAAACGGAAGTCTGTATTTTTTGTGAAGATAAGGTCAGGGATTGAATTAAACAGCGTTGTGAGCGTGGCGGTTTGCAACGCAAGCTCTTTCGTCCGCTTTTCAACTAAGGCGTAGCGGTTGATGGCATTCGCTATCATAAGGCACAGCGAGCGCAGAATCGCGATTTCTCCCTCTTCAAAGTCGCGTTCATTTCTTAAATCGTCAATACTGATTAATCCCCATAGCTTATCATCTAAGAACAGAGGAATAAGCGCGACCGTTTTTATATCGAAATCATTGAAATATTCCCGCTCTTCCTGAAACATCTTTGAAATGGGGCCGCCTATGTGTTCGCCGCGCATAAATTTTTTCCGCCATTCGGGCATATTCTTAAACGGCGACATCGCGCCTGTGGGGATTCTTCTGCTCTGCTTCCCGAGTTCGCTAAGCCACATATATGCGTGAACAAATTCAAAGCCGCCGTTGACACTTTCTTCGTTTCGCCAAACGTGAACACGGTCTGCGTCTATGGCGTGACCCGCAAGCTTCATGCTTTCTATGAGCAGTTCCTCAACGTTTTCATTATCCTCGGTTGTAAGCAGTAAAACCGCCGCCTTGTTAACAGCCTGAAGCAGCTTATCTCTTTCTTCAATGCCTTTCATCATTTTATAATGTTCGCGCAGGTCACGGGTATATCCGATTACAACGTCGCTGTTCTTATATTTAACGCGGATAAGTGTGATTTCGGCAGGGAAATCTATGTCTTCGTCGGGAATATGGTGCGTCCAGTCAAAAACGCAAAAACCTTCATCAAACGCCTGGAACACAAGCGCTACGGCTTTTTCATCCGAGCGCCGCCCGTCAGGCTGATACTCGGGCGAACATTCGGTTAAGAATCTCGCAACATATTCCGCTTTATTTTTGAACTTATATAATCTTACAGCCGCTTCATTACAGTCGATTGTACTAAGGTTTTTATCCCAGATTTGAATACAGAGCGGCGAACTGTCAAGCATGAGCATCAGGCGTTCCTTTGTTTGCGACGCCCGCTTTGAAAAGTGTTGCGTCACTACCCATGTAATCAGCAGAAAGACACCGTAAACTATAAACAGGATAATTTGAATATTATTAAGGTATAAATTAACATTCTCGCCGACGATATCCGCTCCCAGCAAGCTTATAATATTCCCGTCCGCATCATAAATAGCTGCGTATGCAACTATCAGGTTGCCCCATTCCTCGTCTGCAAGCCAGGCGGAAGCCACCGGCGCGCCTGCATAAATTTTTTCTTTAATTTCGTCCGAACTGTCTGTATTTCCCGGCGCTGACCAGCTCTCGGAACCGATTGGCTCACCGTCTAATATAAATTCCCATTCCCCGTTTTCTTTTAACCTCACTGTATAAACATACGACAATTCGCCCCACTCTTTAATTTCGGCAAATTCCGAGTTCATCTCAATGTAAAAATCCGAGGTTATATCCCGTGTTTCAAGAAACTCCTGATAACGGTCAAGCTCTTTTTCAATTCCCCGCGCCGCCGCAAGGGCTACCCCCTGAACGTTTTTCATCATATGGTTTTCGAGCATGTTACGCATGAGATAATAGAGGCTTAAATGCAAAATAGCAATTGAAACAATCATCGCCGCCATTATGAAGATAACAATGCGGTTTTTATTTAAGTTAAAGAATTTACTCATAAATGACCACTCCATTATGTAGTTTATACCTAATTGTAACATGCTTTTCAGGAAAATGCAAGAAAAATGCCGAAACAAAAAAGTTAATGAAACGGCTTCTTGTTCGCCCCGATGCAAATTTTAGCCAAAACCCGTATTGCTTCTGCCCGCCGCTCCCTAATCAGACGGTTAACCTCGTCTTCGTCCGCGGCGTTAAGCACCCTTACATACATCGGCGGCATAAGGTCTAAAGCGCGGTTGGTGATTATCCGCAGACAATCATCGCAGGCGCAGGAATTAAAGCGTTCGACCGCCGCTCCGAGCTGCTCATTAATGAGCAGAAGCGGTATGCTTACAATCTGCCTTTCCCCCATTCCGCGAACATAAACCTTGGGGATGGCGTCCGCTTTGTCGGTGCCTGATGGAGGTTTAAGCGCGGGGTTTTCAAAACCCGGTTCCGACAGCTTTTCAATTTTCATGTGCTTGACAATGGCTTTCCGCGGTCTTTTTTTATGCTGAACAGGCGGCGGGGTTTCAGGGATTTCGGGCTTAGCGGATTCGCGCAGAACCTTAACCGGCTGTGGAATATCAACAGCCGGCGTTTCTTTTGTATCGCTAAGGTTTAACAACTTCAAAACATTTGAAGTTTTACTGCTTCTCGGCATTTTTTCTCCAATTCACAGGGATTTGATTTCAAGATTATAGTATATCCTCCGGGCGCGGGTATTTTCGGGGTCTGCCCCTGCCTAACTTCTTCTCAACCCGCCGGGGTTTTTCGATTCCGAGAATTTCACAGGTCAGGTCTTTGAATTCCGCCGCCGACTTTGAACGCGGCGCGTATTCTATTATAGTTTTGCCGTGCGCGGGAGCTTCGGCAAGGGTTACGCTCTTTAGGATTTTAGTCTCGAAAACATCGGTGTCAAGCTGTTCCGCGACGATGCTCGCGAGGTCTTCGACTTCCTTTGTAAGAATAAGGCGCGGGTTATATTTATTAAGTAAAATACCGCGTACTTCAAGCGCGTTATTGAAGTACTTCTTGACGGCGAAAATCGTTTCTTTAAGCTGCGACAGCCCCTGTAAACTCAAAATCTCCGGTATCATCGGGATTACAAGCCAGTTGGCAGCGGTGTAGGCGTTGATTGTGAGAATCGAAAGCGCCGGAGGCGTGTCTATAATCACATAGTCATAATCCGCCGAAATCAGGTCAAGCTGGTCGCGCAGGATATGCTCGCGCCCGATTGAAGTCAGCTCAAGCTCCGCGCCCGAAAGCAGTATGTTCGAGCAGGCAACGTCACAGTTCTCGGTATGCCTGATTACATCGTGCAGGTCAACCTCACCCTTGAATACATTATATATAGTATACGTGTCCTCTGTTTCCGCGCCGAGAGAAAAGCTGAGGTTGCCCTGAGGGTCAAGGTCGATGGCAAGCACCGATTTGCCCATTGCGGTCAGACACCCGCAGATTCCCGCGCAGACAGTGGTTTTCCCAACGCCGCCTTTTTGATTTGTCACAGCGATTATTTTAGCCATAAGTTACTCCGTTAATTATTCGCTATTAATTTTCATTGTTAATTGTCATATTGAGCGCATTAATTCCGTCAGAACACTGTCCTTTGGATTATAGATGTGATAATTGCTCTTGCCGTTCTTTTTGACAAAGTACATCGCCTCGTCCGCCGCGGCAAGAATAGACTCATTATCTCTGCCGTGTTCGGGGGAAATCGCAATGCCGAGGCTGGCTTTGATTTTAAGTGTTATATCGAACTCCTTCGTATAGTAACCTTTGTCGAAAAGCTCAAGCACAGCCGCCGCCAGCTTTCCGATATTATTAAGAGTTTCTTCTTCCGTTACGCACATGACGAACTCGTCGCCGCCGAAACGACCGGCAAAGCCCGCGCTTCCGAGTTTGTCTTTAATGATGTTCGCGACACACTTGATAATTTCATCGCCTGTATTATGCCCGTATTTGTCGTTTATGAACTTGAAGTCGTCAACGTCTATGAAAATCACGCCCACGCGGCTGGTCGCGCTGCGCGTAATTTCCGACTGGAGTTCGCGCATAAATGTATTACGGTTGTACAATCCGGAAAGGAAGTCGTAGCTTGCGCGTTCGGACAACTGAAGGGACAGCAGCTTCTCGTTGTTGATGTTGGTGATTACGCCGATGATTCTAAGCAGCTCGCCCAAGCGGTCAAGTACGCAGTGTGCGCGGATTGAAACCCATATTATGCTTCCTGTTTTGGTTGTCACCTGATACTCGCCGTGCATAGAGTCGCGGCTTCTCAGAAGCTTGTCTATATCAACTTTATAACGCTCGATGTCCTCTTTTTCCATAAGCGAATCTATGAAGCGACCGTTGATAAGCGTTGCGCGTTCGGTCTCGACCTCAAACATGCCGGCGAAGTTATCCGATACAAAGAGCGATTCTTTTCTGAAATCCCATTCAAAGAGCATGTTGTCGGAAAGTTCCGAAATTGCGCGGTGCATTTCACCGCTGATTAACACCTCGTCAAGCATTTCGTTAAAAGCTTCCGAAATGTATGCATATTCGTCGGTTCCTTTAACCATAAGACGTTCGTCCATGTCGCCCTCGTTGATTCGGCGCATTTTTTTAACGATGTCCTGCGGCGGGACTGTTACGTTTCGTATGATTATAAAAGCAAACACAAGACACGCCGCGGATATAACCGCAACCACAATAATCATTACTCTTACAAGCATCGGAACCGTGTCGATTGCAGATACCGGATATGTGCCGAACCAGTACCAGCCGTTTTTAACGTTGCTTTTGTTGCCGTTTATTGAACCGAAAGAGCCGACATAGCTGTTGGAATTCAGGCTTCCCGAATCCCCTTCGCGACCGGACGTTACAACGCCGTTAACAATATTTCTCAAAGCGTCCGAGCCGATTTCGCTCATGCGGGCGGCAGAGGTTCCGTTGAGACCGAGCGCCGTGCCTTTTCTGTCGGTGATGAACACTGCGCCTTCGCCGTCAAAAAAGTCGCTGTTCGCAAGGGTTTCCGCAAACACTTCCGTTGTGAACACCATGCAGATATAGCCGTAAACAACTTCATCATTGTTTATACGACCTAAGAGGAAAAAGGTGTCTGCTCCGCCGTAAGCGGGGTTGGATAAAGCGATTTCAGACTTGAAGACTTCATTCCTTGCAAGGTTTCCCGCTTCATCGAAAGCAGGGAACAGCGCGCCTGCATTCCCGAAAAAGTCTATACAGACAATACCGTTGGCGTCGGTTACGATAATATCAAGCAGATGCGGGACTGTGGCGGCAGTGTTTTCAAACAAGCCGGTAACATCGTCCCTGACGCTGCTGTAATTCCCGTTCGCCGTCGTTTGTATTTCATCAAGCCGGGAGAGCGAATGAAGCGCCTGCGCGCATTCATCGAGCAGAACATCAAAACCGACTGCCTGCGCTATGCTGAGCGCGGCAACCTCATCGGTTATTATTTCCTCGGCTTGTGTCCGCGATGCTGAAATGCCGGTCAAAGTCACGGCTATTACCGGAACCAAAATTGTTACCAGCAAAACCAAGCTGAGGAGCGGTTTTAACCCAATCTTCATTTTTTAATTACTCCCTTAAATTTAATGAATGGCGAATAACGAACAGCTGAGCGTTCATTATTAACTGCCGATTAATGTGCGGTTTCTGCGCGTTCGAGCGCACGCTGTTCGATTTGCAGCTGATTGATAAACCTTGCCACAACTTCTTCCTGCCGGGAGTTGAGAAAAAGGAAACAGCAGCCGTAACCGTTGATTTCACCCTCGGGCGTGGTTTTTACCCTCAGCACTTTTGAAACAAGCTCCATGCTTGTTCCAGATGCGTCCTTCAGCACAACCGCCACAATGTCTTCCTGTTTAAGTACAACCTGCCTATTGTTCTGAAGAAAAATCCCGCCTATGTTTATATCCAGTATTATGCCGGGAATGGGCGGTTCGACGGCGACATGATTCTCCAGCCGTGTAATTGAGGTGAGGAGACACGGTATTTCCATCGCGACCTTGTAAAAACGGCGGCGGTCAGGCAGAAGCTCCGCTTCGACCTGGCTGATGGTGATGTTGAGCTGAGCTTCGGTAGAAACCGCGATATGTCCGGGAAAGCTGAATCTGTCGCCCGCTCTTGTGTGCGCAACGATTATCACACTTGCGTTCCGTGCGAAGACAGGCAGGTTCTTGCCTTTAATGAAAACGCTGTCGTTTGGCGTAAAATGACTGTTTTCTTTAACTATTTGCTGAGGGAAAGTATAATTCTTCGACACAGAAAGCAAAGCGCGTCCTTTAAATGTGCAGACATCGACCTTTATAACTTTGTCCTTATCAAGCACTTTATCAAGTACAGGCACACGCCCACCCCCCCCGTGAAAAGCTTAAAAACTCTCTCCTATCAAAGTATACTATAAAATAAAAAATAAATCAATAGATTTGGATATATTTTTGTCGTTTTCGTCTATAGGAATAAATGTAAATTCTTCCTATAGGTGTTTTTTCGTGAAAATAGCTGTACAAAAGCAAAAAAAAGTAGTATAATTGAAAAAACGAGGAGAAGAATATGATGCGTTTTTTTCACTGTGACACCGGCAGATACATAAAACGGCGGAAGTATTTATTGTGGATTACCCTGCTTCCGCTTATTCAGGGCTCGGTAATCACCTCGCTTATAGTTATTGTTAACTTTCGTGCTTTCTACGAAAAAGGCTATCATTTGCCTGCGATTCGTGCGGTAACGGCGGCGGCTGTGTTCGGTACGCTTGTTTTCTTCGCGACATTTTTCATTACCGAAAAGGCGGTAAAACGGAACGCCCGCTACACTTTTTTTGAAATAGGCACAAAGGCGCTGATTTACAGCCGATACAGCGGGGAATACATACGCAGGGGAAAGCGCGTCATAAACCGCAGTCTTTATGTTGTTCCGCTGTGTTCTTTAAAAAAAATCGGCTACAGCGAAAAAAAAGGCAGGCTTTATCTTGAAGCGGACGGGGACGGCGTCGCAAAAATCCGGAAATACCACGATTCAAGCGAACGGCTGAAATATAAATTATCGGACGGCTTCCCGCAGTTCGAGAGCTGGTGGTACAACGAACACGGCTTCAGGACGCTGACGGTTTTAAAAGTTCCCGCTATTTTCGGCGGTATCGAAAAGCTTTCGGAAATCGCGGAAAATATAGCTGAGGCGAAAAGAGCTTTTGAAAATACGCCCAAGCCCAAACCTTACGTTCATAAAGAAGCGGATTTTATCAAAAGAAAGCGCGCAATAGAGAAGCTGAAAAAGCAAAAATGAGAAAAAACGGGAAAAATCTCGAAAAAACTTTCATAAAATAACAAAAAGTTGACGAAAAGCCCTTGAATTTGTCTATATGTTGTGTTATAATGTTCTATGAATGGGTTTGAAATCCGTCCGCGCAAAAAATCAAGGAGGTTCAGAAATGTCGGGATTATTTAATACCACCGCTTTTCGGATAGTTGAGCAGGGTATAAACATAATGGCGCAAAGCAACAGAATTATTTCCCATAACATATCCAACGCCGATACGCCCGGTTACAAGACCAAGTACTTATACTTCGAGGGGATTCTCCGCGATAAGATTAACACGAGGGGAACCGAGAAATTCCAAAAAGAGCTTCACATGGGTACGGCGATGTACGTTGACAGAATAACCAAAGGACAACCCGACGGCAATAACGTCGATAACGATAATCAGCAGGCATTGTTTGCGAAGAACAGACTGCGTTATGACGCGTTGGTAAATCAGCTTAACGCGGAATTCGAGTTGCTTCGCACTGCAATGAGAAGGAGTTAATCATGGCTTTCTTATCTTATCTTGACATATCCGTGTCAGCAATGGCGGCGCAAAGGCTTCGCACAGAAGTTATTCAGCACAATGTCGCCAACGCCCACTCCACCCGCACCGAAAGCGGCGGCCCGTACAGAAGGCAGGTAGTGGTCTTCGGGGAGCATCGCCCTTTCAAAAACATGCAGACGGGCAAAAACTATGTTACCAACAGAAACTTCGGGAGCATACTCGAAATGACTATGGCTGAGCGCCGCCAGAGAAGACTGGCGGGGGTTCGTGTGCTTCAAATCGTGGAAGACCCGACGCCGCTTACGCCCATCTTTGACCCCACACACCCCGACGCAAACGAGGAAGGTTATTATTATCTTCCGAACGTGGATATTGCCGAGGAGCAGATGGATATGCTTGCGGCAACCCGTTCTTATGAAGCCAATCTGACAATTTTCGACGAACTCAAAAACATGGCGACAAAAGCACTGACCATAGGACGATAAAACCAACAGATAAAACAAAAGGAGTATAGAGTATGATGAATCCGGTAAAATTTCAGCCGCTTCAGCCTTTGCAGAACCCGTTTGAGCCGCCGAAGCCGCAGAGTGAGCAGAAAGTCGGCGCGCCGACTTTCCTCGACGTATATAAAAGCATAGTCGGGGGAGCCGCCGCCACACAGGAGCAGAAATCGCAGGACATGCTTGACCTCATGCTCGGCGATGTTGACGACCTTGAACGGATTCAATCAAATATAACCAAGGCGCAGATTTCCCTTGAGCTGTTGGTTAACGTCAGAAACGTAACGCTTGAAGCTTACAACGAAATAATTAAAATGAGCATTTAAAAAACACTTCGGTACAGGGTGCGTCGCCATGACGCTGAAAGGTGATACATAAATGGATAAAGCAAAGGATGTTCTCAAAAAGCTGTATGTCTTTATCAAAGACAAGTGGAGCGCGGCTAATAAAAACGCACGGATTGTAACATTAGCCGTGGCGGCGGCGATGCTGGTCGCCGCGGTTACGCTGATTGCGCTTTCAAGCCGTACCGAATTCACGGTGCTTTATACCGGCGTATCCGCCGACGAAATGAGTGAAATTGCGACGGCGCTCGGCGGTATGGGCGTGACCGCCAGAATCGACGGGCAAACAATCAGTATTCCGAGAGATGTTAGTGACAGTGTACGCATGGACCTTGCCATACAAGGCTTTCCGAAGGCGGCATTCAACTACGATATTTGGCACGACAACGTCGGAATGTTCTCGACCGACGCCGACAGGAAGGAACTGCAAAGACAGCAGTTAGAGTGGAACCTCAGGGCAACGCTCCGAAGTCTCAATGATGTTATAGACGCGAACGTAATGATAACACCGCCCGTTATGGACAACGCTGTACTGCCCTCAAACAGAGAACCCGCACGGGCATCCGTAACACTCAATATAAGACCCGGCGCAAGCCTGAAGCAGAATCAAATTGAGGGCATAAGAAGGATTATTATGACCGCTGTTCCGGGGCTTGATTTAGAAAACTTAGGCTTGTTTAATCAAGTCGGCGTGGAATTAATTCCGGACGACATCTCCAACGCGGAAACTCAGCTTGCACTCAATATGCAGAAAATTAACTGGCAGAACGAGTTCAGAAGAAGATTTCAGGAAGACCTGAAAAACAATATAGAATCTCTGATTGAAGGCACCGTAAGGGATTTTCGCGTGGCTGTTAATGTAGTGCTTGATTTCAGCGAATGGGAAAGACGCTCAACTACATACGAGGGCGCGAACGTTGACGAAAACGGCTTTCAGCACGGAATAATCGACTACGAGGAACTAATGATTGCATTGAACGCCATAGGCGAGGGCGGCAATTTAGTCGGCACAACGATTAACTCGGATATTTCGCCCGGCTATCCCACCCTGGAAGATTTGCAAGATGCGGAAGTGTTCTACGAATATGCCAACAGAATCCAATATAAAGTTGACGAATATCATACGTTAGCCAACTCAAACAGCTTCAGCATTGAGCAGATTACAATCGGCGTTCAAATAGACGAGGGAAATGCTTTGCCGCAGGATGAAATCGACATATGGCGGCAACTCATAGCCAGAGCCGCAGGCACGGATATAGAAGACGTATCGGTAAGAACCACCAACTTCATTCTCTCCCCTGCGCCGCCGCTTATCCCCCCTCCCGCTCCCTCACCTGTGAGAAACTTGCTTGTATTCATAATAATCTCGCTCGGCGCGCTTTTAATCATACTCTTTATGCTTGCGATTATGTCGTCGGGCTCAAAGAAAAGACGCCTCATCAGAGCAAGGGCCGCCGCCTATCAGGGTGCGGGCGCGTCGTCAGTCGATGATTATGATTTAGGGGCATATTCCTTTAATAAACAACAGGAAGAAGAAACCGAAGAAATCAAAATACAGTCACTCCTCGGCGCGGGTGAAGGCGAAACAAGAGACGCACTGCTTAAAAATGAAATACGCGAATTCGCAAAAACCAATCCCGATATAGTCGCACAGCTTATACGCACGTGGATTCGCGAACCGTAAACAATTTACAGTCAGATAATTGCGAAATGCGAAAATAACGGCGCACCGAAAAATGAATTTCGCAATTACTGTACAGCATAATAAAGGAGGCGAAAATTTTGTCAGAAGGCACCATCACAAATATGCAGAAAGCATCACTCGTGCTGTCTTCCATAGGCACGGAAAACGCCTCTTTGGTATTCAAGAACTTTTCAGATGATGAAATTGAGAAGCTTACGCTTGAAGTGGCGAAGAACGATTACTGGCCTGTAGATATAGTGGAGGAAGTACTTAACGACTTTTACGAACTCTGCCTGACGCAGAAGGTTATTTCCGAGGGCGGCGTGGATTATGCGCGTGAAGTGCTTGAAAAGGCGTTCGGCCCTCAGCAGGCGGCGGCGTTGTTTGAAAAGATTACTAAACAGCTTAAAACAAAGGCGTTCGGCTTTGTGCGTAAAGCTGACTACAAGAACCTGCTTGCGATTGTTCAGAACGAACACCCGCAGACGATTGCGCTTATTTTGTCATATGCGAGAAGCGACCAGGCGTCCGCGATTCTGTCGGAACTGCCCAAGGATACGCGTATCGAGGTAGTTGAACGAATAGCCAAGATGGATGCCGCTTCTCCTGATGTCGTGCGCTCAATCGAAGCAACGCTTGAACGTAAATTCGCGAATCTGGTTACGGCGGAAAGCATGGACGTAGGCGGAATAAATTACATCGCCGATGTTCTCAACTCGGTGGACAGAGGGACGGAAAAGCAGATTTTCGACGAATTGTCACAGCGCGACCCGAAGCTCGCGGAAGAAATACGGCAGAAGATGTTCGTATTCGAGGATATTGTTATGCTTGACGATATGTCGGTTCAGGCGTTCCTCAAAGAAGTTGACCCCAAAGATTTGGCGGTTGCCATCAAGGGTTCAACTTCGGAAGTTGCCGATTCGGTCTACAGGAACATGTCCCAGCGCGCCCGCGAATCCCTGCAAACAGACGTCGAGTATCTGCACAATGTACGTCTGCGCGACGTGGAAGAAGCACAGCAACGCATAGTTGCGATTATAAGGCGGCTTGAGGACGATGGTGTGCTGACGATTTCAAAAGGCGGGGCAGACGAGATTATTTCATAATGCAGCAGCACCATCCCTAAAATCCAACAAATCGGTTTATTGGATTTTAGTATAATAAGGAATAAGGAATAATGAATAATAATTTCGTTTTTATGCCCGGGCAGGGCGGGAATAATACAGCCCTCCGACCGGCTACGGGAATAATCTCCGACGAAGCGCCGGCAGTAAGACCTGTTTTAAGACCCGGAATAAAAAGCGCCACGCTGTCTGTATCGGAGCAACTCTCAAATTCTTCGGAATCCACGCCCGAAATCGCGAACGAACCCGATGAACAGCCCTTAAATGAGCAGGAACAGTTAATACTCCGCAAGGAAATTATAAGAGAATACGACGCACTCCGGCAACAATACGTTTCCGAGGGCGAGAAAGCCCGCGCAGACGCACGGGAATGGGCTCAGCGACTGACGGAAACCACCGAGAACGACATTCGCAAGCTTTTTGCAAAAAACGAGACCGACTGCGCGCAAATGCGTAAAGAAGCCGAGGAGCAGGGCTTTAAAGACGGCTATGACCGCGGGTTTGGCGAGGGTAACGAAAAAGGTTATGAAGAGGGTTATAACAAGGCGCTCCGTAAATGCAAAGATACGCTTCAGGAGCTTATGAACATGCTTCAGTCAATAGACGGCGAACGCGAACGGTACTTTAAAGAATACGAGAACCGCTTCTTCAATGTAATATTCACAATAGCCAATAAAATCACCGTGGACAGCCTTAAACAAAAGGAAAAGGCGGTTATTACAAAGATGCTCAAAGAAGCCGCCAAAGGCTTCCGCAACTCGGAATACATAAAAATCACGCTGTCTAAGCTCGACACAGAGCAGTTCGGGACGGCGGGGCTTGACGCGCTGAGGGAGATTTTCCGTGAAAACCAGCACGTAGAGTTCGAGGTCGTCAAGGACGCGCCGGAAGGCACGCTGATTCTTGATAACGGCAGTGAAATTACCGATGCGGGTGTGGCAACACAGCTTATGATGATTGAAAAGCTCGGAAAAGGGAAGTTTAGGGATAAATCGGAGGGTATTCCTCCCGCCGGCGAAGCCGACACCCCCCTTTGACAGGGAGGCGGCATGGATTTAAACGGATTTTTAAAAGAACTAAAAACCTATGAATCTTATCGTAATATGGGTAAGATTGAGAAGATAATCGGAATGACCATCGAAGCGAGCGGCCCGACCTGCAACATCGGCGACGTCTGCCGCATTTTCAGCAAGGACATGCAAAGCTTCATCTACGCGGAGGTGGTCGGCTTCAACTCCGAAAACGTGTTGCTCATGCCTTATACCGACATCGAGGGAATAGGTCCGGGCAGTATTGTTGATAACACAGGCGCAAAGCTGATGGTTAAAACGGGCGAAAAGCTTATCGGACGTATAATTGACGCCATCGGCAACCCGCTTGACGATGGCGCCGAAATCGAATATACCGGCACTATTCCTATTTCCGGTGTACCCGTGAACCCGCTGACCCGCCCGAAAATAGCAGTGCCTATTGAACTTGGCGTTAAGGCAATCGACGGTGTCATGACGCTCGGAAAAGGGCAGAGAATCGGTATATTCGCGGGGTCGGGCGTGGGCAAGTCCACGCTTATGGGCATGGTTGCGCGGAAAGTCAAAGCCGACTTGAACGTGATTGCGCTTGTGGGTGAGCGCGGACGCGAGGTGCGCGAGTTCATTGAAAACGATTTGGGCGAGGAAGGCATGGCGCGCTCGGTTGTGGTTGTCGCGACTTCCGACCAGCCTGCCATGATGAGGAATAAATGCCCGCTGACAGCAACGGCTATTGCCGAATACTTCATGCAGCAGGGCAAGGACGTGCTTCTGATGATGGATAACCTAACCCGCTTCGCTATGGCGCAGAGAGAGGTCGGGCTGTCGATTGGCGAACCGCCGATAGCGAGGGGCTACACGCCTTCTATATACTCGGCGCTTCCGAAACTGCTTGAACGCGCCGGCTGTTTCGAGAAGGGCAGTATAACAGGAATTTACGCGGTTTTGGTTGAGGGCGACGACACCAACGAGCCTATTGCCGATACGGTTCGGGGTATAATTGACGGGCACATAGTCTTATCGCGGAAAATAGCGGCAAGGAACCATTATCCCGCAATAGATATTCTTAACAGCGTTTCGCGCCTTATGGTACTCGTAACACCGCAGGAACATCAGGACTTAGCCAATCGGCTACGGAATCTGCTCGCTCTTTATGAATCTAACTCCGATTTAATAGCAATAGGCGCCTACAAGCACGGAACCAATCCCGCTCTTGACGAAGCGATTGACAAAATAGACGCAATTAACGGTTTTTTATGCCAAAAAACAAAAGAATCGTTTAATTTAGAAGAAACTGTTAAACTTTTAGAGCAAGTTGTACGATAATATATATACCTGAAAATTAAAATTAGGCGAAAGTGTATGAAAAAGTTCTCATTTTCATTAGCAAAACTTAAACATTACAAAGAGCGGATGCTTGAAGCCGAAAAGAACAACCTCGGCATTTTAAGGCGTGAGCTTGCCGTCTTACAACAGCAGTTACAGGAAATATTCGACATTATAGAAAACAAGAACGCCGAGCTTGCCGAAGAATTCATAAAAGGTACGACACCGGTTAAAATCTCGACAAGCAAGCGCTTCATAACCTCCCGTAAGCAGGACGCATCCCTTAAGCAAATCGAAATCGTTCGTAAGGACGACGAAATCCGAAGACAGCTTGAGGTTGTGCTGGAAATCCAAAAGGAAGTCGCTTCTTTAGAAAAGCTTGAAGAGGTTCAGCTTGAGGAATACCGCGCCGCAGAACTCAAAGAAACCGAGCTGTTTATAGATGAATTTATTACTAACGCTGATTTTCGTAAGCAGAACAATTAATTATTCGACAAAAATTTATTGATTTTTTATAAATTTTTGTAAAAATAGCGAAGAAATCTTGACAATAGTGCGCTTTTTGTGTATAATCAAAGTAAGGTGGGTAAATATGTTTGAAATAAAGTATAACCGAAATGCTCGTTTTACCTAAAAACCGACTTAATCGGTATTAAGCCTTTTCGGCTTGATATATACAGACACCGACGTCTATTATTCATACAGAAAGGAGGTGTATGATATGACTGTAAGCACAGGCATGTTATCGCAATACCCCGCACCGGCGGAAATACCGCAGTTTTCGGACATAGCGGGCGGCTACATCGAAGAAGGTTTCTGCGAACACATTAAAACAGCGCTTTCGGAGATGGAAAAGCAGAGCGCGAAGCACACGGTTATCAGCACAGGCTTGAATTCGGCTCCGGGCTGTTTCGGAAAAAGCCTTGAATCAAACCCCGGCGGCAAAGACGGAGAAAAGGTTTCAGCGAATTATCTGCCGGATATAACGAAGCTTCCGAAAACTTCAAGCCAATCGTGGCTAATTGATGAGGAAGAGGCGGCAAATCCGTTTGAAATCGCGGCAATGCTCATGAATCCGCAGGTTCTCGAAATCCGTATTCCGGAAATGGAAGCACAACTCGCGGTTATAAGGACGGCTGAAGAAACTCCCGAAACGCCGGACTTCAAGAAACCCGAAGCGCCGAAAACACCCGAAAACCAGCCCCCAACTCCGCTGATTTCCGAAATGCAAGCCCCGGAATCACCGCGAATCACAGCAAACCCCGAATCCGGGGAATCTTATGAAGTCACGCAAACACCGCAGGACGGGATAATTATAAATCCCGAGGTGGTGCAAACACCGATAACGACGGCAGCTCCCGAAGCTTTAAACTCCGCTGAAATTCCGACTCGCACAATTGAATTTGTACAGCAGGAAGAACTTAAAACGCTCTCGACGGGGCATGGCAACCGTGAAACCCGCGATATTCATTACGGCAAGGCAACAGCGGAATCCGCCGTTGGCGAAAGGTCTGCAACGGAACAGGCTTTGAAAGCGTCAGAGAATGTCAGGGTTACAACTGAAAGTCAGGGAAAGACGGCGAAACAAAATCAGGCGCAGACACTGCCGGAACCGCAATCCGAATCTGTCCTGAAAGCATGGGAAACGCTTCCGAAAGCCAAGGTAAACTTAGTAGAAAAGCCGCAGGAATTAAACGAGTTGCTTGAAAATGCGAAAGCGGAAAACACGGACAATACGGAAGAAACAGCGGCAAACGAAATCCCGAACCCGCTGCTTCAGACAAATCAGGCAACCCCGAAGCCGATTGTTGTGAACGCACAGGAAATGATTCTCCCGCAAAGCCAAACCAACCGAATCGGCGAAGAAATCATAGCACGGCTCACAACCGCAAAGAACGGAACGGTTACTTTCGAGATGGTTTTAAACCCTGTCAGTCTTGGTAAAATCACAGTCAAGTTAGTAGCAGGGGCGGCAGGCACGGCGGTCGAAATCACGGCAGAGAACGGCAAAACCGCACAACTTCTGCAAAACTGCGCGGACAGAATCGGAGCAATCCTCGATAAAAGCGACGCAAGACTTGAAAGCTTTGTCGTGAACGTTGAAAACAAACCCGATTACAGCGAACAACGCGAAAACCAAAATCAAAACCGCGGCTCTTATGAAAGCGGCGAACAGGCAGACGATGAGGATGAAAGCGAACAAGGAATAAGCTTTTCGGAGTTACTGCGGGAAATGTAGATTTTATTTATTCCTTATTCATTACTCGTTGATTATCGGGGAAAGGAGGAGAAAATGAGCGTAAACAGTTCACAAAGCATAGCCGAAAACAGACAGAGATACGCAAGGTATTTTACGACCCAGGACAAAGACGCTTTCTCGATGGAAAACTTTTTCAATTTGCTGATGGCGGAAATGAAGAACCAAGACCCGTTAGAGCCGATGTCCAACACCGAGTTTATCTCACAGCTCGCCAACTTCACGGCGCTGAAAGCACAGCAGGACGCGCTTTATTACCAAAACGCAAACTACGCGCAGTCATTAGTAGGCAAAACCGTAACGGTAGCAACGCTCGGCGGTTCAAGCCTCGCAGTCGAAAGCGGAATCGTTACCTCAATGAGCCTGTCTGAAGGACAGTTTATGGTTAAGGTCAACGGCAAAGACTATGCCCTTTCAAGCATAATGGAAGTCCTGCCATCTCATAATCCGTACACGATTACAGGAAACGACGGCGCTTACGCAACCTCGCTTATAGGCAAGCAGGTAACGGTTGTGGGAACCGACAGCGCGGGCAGAAGGATTATCGAAACAGGCACGGTCAACCGTATTGAAATCGCCGACAACCAAATCAACATCATCATGGACGGTTTATCTTACCCGCTTTCAAGCGTAATCAGAGTTGAAGACACAGAGAGTTCGGCTAATAACCAATCAACAATTACAGCAGGCGACTGGGCACACGCAACTTCACTCATAGGCAAACTGGTAACGGTCACAGAACCGCACGAAGACGGAAAAGGATATGTTGACACCGGAATCGTAACAAGGGTTGAAGTCAGCGATAACCAAATCAAGTTAATCATCGACGGTCAGGCTTACCCGCTCGCGTATGTGACTAAGGTTCAGGAAGCTCCGCAAAACACCGCAGACAGTAAAAGCGAACCCAAGCCCGCAGAACCCGAGGTTACACCCCCGCCCGAAAGCGAAGACGATGATGAGGCGCTCAGGCAAATGTTCGACGATTAGCAACAAGCACCGAAAGGAGGGAATGAAATGCTGCTGAACGAATTTTTAAAGCTGCGCGGTCAGCAGATAAGCGTAAACAAACCGGGCGAAGCGCAAACCCCAAACGCAAATACCGTTCCCGAAACCAATGAGCAAGGACAAAGCTTCGCAGACGCTTTAAGGCAAAAGCTTGAAAAAACCGTAAACGTAGAGTTCTCAAACCACGCAATCAGACGGCTTGACAGCCGAAGCGTAGACATTGTGGAGAACGGCAAGCTCGAAAGACTTAACGAAGGTGCGCGAATCGCCGCCGAAAAAGGAAGCAACGAAACCCTTATATTAGTGGATTCCACCGCTTTCATAGTTAATGTCAGAAACAACAAGGTCGTCACCGCAATGGAGATGGAGGAACTCAAAGGCAACGTATTCACCAACATCGACTCCACCGTGATTATGTAGCCGATACCCGCGGCACCGCTATACATTTAATAAAATTTAACACAAGCCGGCGAACTTAAAACATGGTCCCTGACGGGAAGTGTTTACTGCCCCGACCGACTGACGGGCAGCAAAGCAAGATAATGAATAATTGTTCACTGTACATTATTCATTGTATATGCCGGCATATGAGAAAGGATTTATCGTTATGATGAAATCACTCTATTCCGGTGTGTCCGGACTTAAAAACCACACGGTAAGAATGGACGTTATCGGTAACAACATCGCCAACGTTAATACCACGGCTTACAAAGCCAACTCCGTGACTTTCAGGGACGTATTCTACCAAACAAGAACCTTTGCTTCCTCCGGAACCAACATTTCGGGCGGTACCAACCCCCGTCAGGTCGGTTACGGTCTGGCGCTCGGCTCAATTGACAAGGTAATGACCCAATCGGGCTTTACTTTCACGGGCAGCGAATATGACTGCGCTATTAAAGGCGAGGGCTTCTTCCAAGTAATGGACGCCGCGGGTAACATCTTCTATACCCGTAACGGCGTTTTCAACGTGGATAACGCAGGAAACCTTGTAGACTCGAACGGTTACATCGTTCTCGGCGTGTCGGGCGACCCTACCGGCATAGGCCCGTCCAGCCAGAGAATCAACCTCTTTATCCCCGATATATGGAACCAGCAGGCATTCGCCATAAGAGAAATCGCAATCGGCGACAGGGAATATGAAGTCATGTTCGAGGCGTCGGGTTACGGCCCTAACGGCAACATCGCAATAAACATAACCCACAACGAATCGCCCTTCGCTACCATGAACGGCAACGTGCTGAGCGTACAGATGGACTTAACGCAGGAATTCGCTTCCCCTGCCGAATTCCGCGATGCGGTAAACGCGGCGATTGCGGCGGGCGGCGTAAACCCGGGCGAAGGCGTACTTCCGATTAACATTACATTCAACAACGTACCGGCAGACACCAGCGCCATCTCCGCTTCCAACACATTCAACTTCGGAACCGCCGGCACTCCTCCGGTTGCCCGCTTAATGCAGTTTGAAACCGTAGTCCCCGGCGAAGCCGGCAACAGGTTTGAAATAGCAATGAGAACTTCCGATGCCGCAGGTGCGACCGTAACCGCAAGATGGTCACAGAATGTACTTACAATAACCCTGCCGAGCGGCGACGGCGCCCCCGATGTAACTTTGGCAATGATTCAGGACGCGATTAACGAAGCGGCAGGCATGGAAAGAGCTATGGCGGGAACACCTCCGGCACCCACAGGCCCCTGGGTTGAGGGTTCGGGGAATCAGGCGCGCGCACTCATCGTCAGCGTTCCCGGCGCACCCGCCGGACCGGGCGGCATAGGCTATGATATAGTTGAAGCGGTAGGCAGCGGCGCACCCCGCAGAATAGGTCTGAGCGGCGGCGAAGACAACTTCTACCGTACGATTGTTACAAGGATGAGTACTGTGGTTATGGGCGGAACCCCCGAAACACAGGGGCGTTACGCAGGGCCGCAGTCGGTTCGCGACCTTGAAACCATTTTTATCGACCCCGAAGGCGTAATCTTCGGCGAACACGCTGTTCACGGAAGGCTTCTGCTGGGACGTATCGACCTTGCGATTTTCCAGAACGCCAACGGTTTGCTGGAATTCGGCACATCATACTACAGAGAATCGCTGTCTTCCGGCGCGGCGGAAGTAAAAGTCGCCGGCACGGACGGCGCGGGTGAAATTGTTTCGGGCGCACTTGAAATGGCGAACGTTGACCTCTCGCAGGAATTCTCGGATATGATTATCACACAAAGAGGATTCCAGGCGAACTCGAGAATAATCACGGTTTCAGACACCATGCTTGAAGAGTTGATTAACCTCAAAAGGTAATTTCTAATCTTGTTTTGAGCGGGGGCGCGGGGGCAGCCCCGTCCGCTCCCTGCCAAAACAAATAAAGAGGACAAGTCAATGATAATTTTAACTAAGTTAGACGGCAAGCAAATTCTTATAAACGAACAGCTTATAGAAACGGCGTACGAAACGCCCGACACCATTGTACTGATGAATAACGGGCATACATACATCGTCGCCGAAACACTTGAGGATATAATGCGGAAAGTTACGGAGTTCCGCCGCATGGTGCGAAGGCGCGTAAGGAATAAGGAATAAGGAATAAGGAATAAAGAATAATGAACATTACCATTATTATAGGTTGGTTAGGAGCGTTCGCGGCTGTCGTCATCTCCATATTCATAGCCGGTGAGCTTGCATGGTTCCTTGACCCTGCCAGCGTATTTGTCGTTATTGTAGGTACGGCTTTCGCGATGGTTGCGACCATAACGCCCGAAATGGCAAAGGGCGTGGGCAAGTATTTTAAGTTAGCGCTTTTCCCGCCTAAGTTCAACCCTGCGGAGTACATAAAGGACCTGGTTGAATACGCTACAATCGCCCGCAGTAAGGGCTTACTGGCGCTTGAAGAAGGAGCGAACGCCGCCAAAGACCCGTTTATGAAGCAGGCTTTAATGCTCATAGTTGACGCAAATGACCCCGATAAAGTTCGCGAAATGCTCGAGAGCGCGGTTGACCACACCGCAGAAAGACACGCAAAAGGCGCGGACTTCTTCGCGAAGGGCGTAACTTTCGGGCCTGCTTTCGGTATGATGGGTACGGTTGTCGGGCTTGTTTCTATGCTTCAGGTAATGGGTGACAACCCCGAGGACATGGGCGGCTCTATGGCGACCGCGGTTATTACGACGCTGTACGGCTCTATGCTGTCTAACATTATATGCGCGCCGATGGAAAGCGCGCTTAAACACGCGCACACCAACGAAGAACTCTGTATGAATATTGTCATAGAGGGCGTTATGGCTATAGCGTCAGGCTCAAACCCGCGTTTAATTCAGGAAAAGCTTGAGTTTATGCTGCCGCGTTCGGGCAGGGGTAAAGCCGAAAAAACAAAATAAATGTCGAAAAAAGAACAAGAAGTAATTTGTTTGTAAATTTAACAAAAATTACAATTGCAATATACTTTATTTTATGGTATACTTATTGAAAGGAAGAAGTCATGGCTAAGAAAAAGAGTAGCCCGACCATTAAAAAAGGGCTTGACGAATGGATGGCAACGTATGCGGACATGGTTACGCTGCTGTTCTGCTTTTTCGTTATGCTCTACTCGGCTTCCAATCAGGACGAGGCAAGATTTCAATATATTCTTCAGGCGTTCAGCACCGGCGGCAGATACATCAACACCATCGTCGGTCCCGAGCTTGACCCGCCGCTTGACCCGCAGGGTCCCAACGAAAACACCAATATCCCGCCGCAGGCGCCGGGGGACAGTGAGGGCAATCACCCCGGAACAACCAATGAGCCGCACCTGTTCGACTCGCTTTTTTCACAAATTGCGGAATTGGTTGAATCGCTGGATTTATCCGGCGTTCAGGTTTATTCAAGCCCCGGCTTAATTCGGATTCTTCTTTCGGATGACGTTCTGTTTGACGGGGACAGCTACGTGCTTAAAGACGAGGGCAGGCGCATACTCGACCTCTTCGTCCCTGCCATAAGAGCGCAGGACGATTACATAGCCTCGGTTCAGATTCAGGGATATACCGCGGATGTACACTCGCCGACAGGTATGAACGACTGGGACTTATCGTCAATGAGAGCTTCTACGGTAGTCAGGCATCTTGATGAAGTCAGGAAAATGGTTCAGACCACTAAGTTCAGCGCGGAAGGGCTCGGAATCCGCAACCCGATTGGCGACAACTCCACCCCCGAAGGTCGCGCACAAAACCGCCGCGTGGAAATCATCATTAACCGAAACGAATTAACCGATGAAGAAAACCGTTTCGTAGACGATATATTAAGGTACGATTACAACAACCCGTTCCAGGTGGTAGACCCGCACGGACGCCCCGTGCCGCAACCGGGAACGCCGGTAGAAAGCATAGTCGCGGGAATCATCGGCGACCTGCTCGAAAGATACGGCGACAGGAGCGACCCGTCGTCTTCATCTCCCGGAGGAACACCGATTGGCCCGAACCCCGGAGGCTTTACAGGCGTGACCGACAGCGATTTCCTGCCGCCCGGCCCGATAACTCCGCCGGTTAACGGCGAAAATGGAGAAAACGGCACAAACGGCGCAGAAACAAACGATTAAGCTATTATTTACTGTTCATTGTAAAAGAGGGGTGGTTTGGTTTGGCGGATGTATTAACGCAAGAGCAAATAGACGCCATGCTAAGCAACGCGCAATCAGGCGAGCCTATAATTGCCGAAGCGGAAAAACCGGCTGATATTAAAGAATACGATTTCCGCTCGCCTAAGAAGTTCACGAAAGAGCGTATTAAAACCTTGGACAGCATTTTCGATAACTATTCAAGACTGCTTTCATCGTATCTTACGGGGCTTTTGCGGCTTTATTGTAAAGTGTCGCTGGTTTCCGTGGAAGAACAGAAGTACTTCGAGTTCAACAATGCACTGCCCGATTATGTCATGATGGGAATGGCAGAACTTATGATACAGGACGATGAGGTTGAGGACTTAAATCTGATTGTGCAGTTATCCAACACGCTGACTTATATCATGATAGACCGTCTGCTCGGAGGAAAGGGTGAACATTTAGACACCGGAGAGCGTGAGTTTACCGAAATCGAGGTAAGCATCATGGAAAACATAATCCGAAACTTCCTCGGACTTATGAAAGAGCCGTGGTCGAGTTATGTCGAAGTTGACCCCGTGCTTGAAACAATTGAAACTAACTCAAGGGTTATATCGGCTATGGGTCACGATGATACCATGATAATCTGCATACTTGAAATAATGGTGATTGAAACCAAGGCGCTTATAACAATATGTATACCGGCGGTCGGGCTTGAAGGCATCATGCAGAAATACACCACGCGGCAAACGCGCACAGGTCGTAAGATTGACGCTAACAGAGAAAAAGAGCGCAGAACCAACATTTTCGACGGCGTCACGCACACCGCGCTTGACATAAGAGCCGTACTCGGCGAGGTTGACCTTGATATGTTAGATGTGCTGAGGCTTCAGGCAAACGATATTATTCCGCTCGGAAAGAGCATAGACAGCAATATTACCCTTAATGTTGGCGGTAAAAAATGGTTTGACGGCAAGATGGGTGTATATAATAATAAAAAAGCTGTAAAAATAGAAAACATCTTCGGTATGGAAATATAGACATTGTACATTGTTAAATTGTTCATTGTAAGGCCGGAGGGAAAGGAAAACCGCTTATATGGCTGTAGTAGAATTTACTGATTTGCAAAAGGACGCGATTGCGGAAGTCATGAATATAAGCATGGGTAACGCCGCGACCGCCGCATCGGAACTGCTGAATGCTAAAGTTTGGATTACTACCCCCCGTGTTTCGATACAAAAAGCCGCCGAGTTGCGTAAAGAATCGCTTGAGCCGGCTATATGCGTAAAAATAGTTTATGTCAAAGGCATCACCGGAACCAATATGATGCTTTTAAGGCAGGACGATGTTCAGTTGATTTTGAATCAGCTTATGGGTCAGCCGCTTGAGGTTACACCCGATTTTGAATTTGACGAACTTAATATCAGCGCGGTCAGCGAGGTTATGAACCAGATGATGGGTTCGTCCGCAACCGCCTTGTCGAACTTTTTGGGACTACACGTAGACATTTCGGTACCTACGCCGTATATAATGAATGAAATAAATCTTTCTGAAATTCATGAATACGATACGGACGAGGAAGTTATAGCGATTACTTTCGACATTACTATAGAGGGCGTAATTAAATCAGAGTTTGTGTCGGTTATGAGCGCGGAGCTCGCGCAGATTATCTGCGATAAAATGCTTGAAAGCAGTGAACCCGAGCCCGAACCCGCCGCCGTGCCGGCAGCTGCGACACCGTCTCCGGCGGCACAGCAACCCGCTCCGGCGGCTTCCGCACAGCAGCCCGCGCAACAGCCTTACGCGCAACCGCAAACGCCTGCCGGCTATTCGCCGCAGCCGATGATGCCGCAAGGTGCGCCGATGGGATACCCGCCGCCCCCGCATTACGGATACCCGCCGCCGGCTTACGGATACGGAGCTTATCCTCAGCCGATTAATATACAAAACGCTCAGCTTCATCAATTTGAGCCCCCGCAGTTCAACCTTCCGGGTGACCAGGGTGACAACCTTCAGCTTCTTATGGGCGTACCGCTTCAGATTTCGGTCGAAATAGGAACGGCAAGGCGCAAGGTCAAGGAAATACTTGAGTTTTCGCAGGGGACGATTATCGAGCTTGAAAGACAGGCGGGTGCGCCGGTAGACGTGGTAGTCAACGGCAATCTTATAGCAAGAGGGGACGTCGTAGTAATAGACGATAACTTCGCAGTCAGAATCACCGAGATTTTAAAATCAAAATTTATGGATTCATTAGGTAAGGAGTAATTCACACATGGACAAGAAAATTCTACTTGTGGACGACGCGGCTTTTATGAGAATGCTCATAAAGGACACATTAACCAAAAACGGCTACACCTCGATTCTTGAGGCCGCAGACGGCGAAATCGCCGTTCAGGTGTATGAGGCGGAAAAGCCCGACCTTGTAGTTATGGACATCACCATGCCCAACATGACCGGAATTGAGGCGCTCGCCGCAATTAAAGGCAAGTATCCCGAGGCAAAAATCATTATGTGTTCCGCGATGGGACAGGAAGCAATGGTTGTCGAGGCGATTAAACTCGGCGCGCTCGACTTTATCGTTAAGCCGTTCAAGCCCGACAGAATCCTGCAAACTGTTTCTAAAATCCTCGGGTAATCCGGTAATACATACCGGAGGAGGATTTTATGGGTAATAATCCATTATGGTACGCAATTTCTCTTTTTGCCGTACTCGGGCTGATTTTCTTCATGTTCTTTATGATGAAGAAAATGAACAGGCTTACGAGAACGGCAAGCGGTAGCCGTCTGCGAATCATTGACAGAGCCAACACAGGCAGAGATTCTTCACTGCTTGTTGTCAGCGTGAGCGGCAGACTTATGCTGGTTGGCGTAAGCGCGGGAAGAATTGAAAAGCTCTGCGACTTAGACATTGACGAGGAGGAGTATTTCGATTCTTCTGACCAACCGGACAAGCCCGCCCTGAATTTTTCAGACGTACTCAAAAATTATCTGAAGCTTAACAAAACCAATCATAAACTGACGGAAAAAATCCCGAAAACCGAAGGAGAGGAACCGACCGTTGAACCGGATATCAAAAGTTGAAAAACTTAAAAGAATCAAAAGAAAACTCTTTATCCGTTTTCTCGCGTCTTTCGCCCTTACGGCGGCGCTCTTTTTCGTCATTTTTGCGCTGGGCGGATTCGCGGCAGACACCGCGCCTTTTGTGCCGCCGCCCGAGACTGACAACATAAACACCTCGCCCGAAGCCGTTGACGCGGCGAATCCGGACTCGGCACTCGCCCCGAACGAGAACAGCGCGCTTTTTGACCTTATCGGAATTGATGCTTCTCAGCCGCTTGAAATCCTGTTGCTGATTACAATTATCTCGATTGCTCCGTCGATTCTGCTGATGATGACCTGCTTTTTGCGGATTGTTATTGTGCTTAGCTTTATGCGTAATGCCATGCAAACCCAGCAGACCCCGCCCAATCAGGTTCTGATAGGACTTGCGCTTTTCTTGACGATGTTCATAATGTGGCCTGTTTTCATGCAAATTAATGAAATCGCATACCGTCCTTATGCGGACGGCGAGATAACAACGTGGGAGGCTGTCGAACTTGCGGGCGAACCGCTCAAAACCTTTATGCTCAAGCAGACTTCCAACTCTAACATGGCGTTCTTCCTCAACATAGCGGACATAACAATTTACTCGCCGGAAACCTACGGTACCGATAATCAGACCGAGGACGATATATCCCGCCCCGAAATTGATTTAGAGAATTATCAGGAACAGCTTGAGTTTCGCGTGGTGATTCCCGCGTTCATGATAAGCGAGCTTTCGCGCGCTTTCCAAATGGGCTTCATGCTGTTCATACCGTTTTTGATAATAGACATTGTTGTAGCGAGTACCCTCATGTCAATGGGTATGATGATGCTTCCGCCCGCGATGATTTCCATGCCTTTCAAGCTTATGTTGTTTGTGCTGATTGACGGATGGCAGATGTTGGTGGGAAGTATACTTGCTTCATTCTACTGACCGGAAACTCTTATATAAAGGTGAGATTTATGACCCAGGAAATGGTAATGGATATATTTATGGAGGCAATGGGGCTGGCGTTTCGGTTAGCGCTTCCCATACTTCTTGTCGCTATGCTGATTGGTCTTACTATAGCCATTTTACAGGCGGCGACGCAGGTTCACGAGCAGACGCTGACCTTCGCTCCTAAGGCGATTACAATCGCCCTTGCGCTTTTGATTGCGGGGCCGTGGATGACGAGCGAGATTATAGACTTTATGAGTTACATATTTGATAAGGTCGCAAATACGCCGATACGATGACGAACAACTGACAATCGGGTTAAGGGGAATGCTTTTTGGAGCAGTTATGGAATCTTGTAGTCTATAATTTTGTAGGCTGTTTGATTGTTTTCGCCCGTGTCGCCGGAATATTCACGTTTAATCCGATTTTCGGACGGCAGAATGTCCCGATGATGGCGCGTGTGGCAATGACTATGGCTTTGGCGGTATGTATGCTTGCCGGAATGGGCAGCACGACAGGGTTTATTCCGCAGAGTATCCCGCACTTTGTATTTGTGTTGCTTGCGGAGGTTCTTTTGGGGCTTGTCTTCGGCTTTTTCGTGAATCTTATGCTGACGGTTACTATATTCGCGGGTGAAGCAACCGACAAGCAAATCGGACTTGCCATGGCGAACGTCATGGACCCCGGAACCGGCATACAAATGCCTGTTTTCGGCACATTTTATTATTATTTGTTTATACTTTACTTTTTCGTAACAGGCGCGCATTTGGAATACATCAGGCTTTTCGCGGTTTCTTATGAAATTATACCAATCGGCTTTGAAATCACCGCGAACACCATAGCAATCACGCGGAGCATAGTTTACTTCATGAGTATAGTCATGAATCTGGCTATGCGACTGGCACTGCCCGTAATCGCTGCGGGGCTTATCGTGGAAACCTGCGTCGGTGTTATTATGAAAGCCGTTCCGTCCATTCAGGTTTTCGTTGTTAATATACAGTTGAAGATTCTTTTGGGGCTTTTTGTAATTATGGCGTTAGCGGCGCCAATTTCCGATTTTATAAGCGGACTCTTCGGCACAATGTGGGGTTATTTAGATTATTTTCTGCATAATTTTATATGAATTTATAAAGGGTGATATAATTGGCGGGACAGGAAAAAACCGAAAAAGCCACGCCTAAGAAGCGCAGAGATGCGCGAACCAAAGAAGGCAACGTATTGCAAAGCAAGGAAGTTAATACCACGTTTTCGCTTCTCGGAGTTTTTTTAACGTTATCGGTAGTCGGGCCTTTCATGTATGTGCAGCTACAGTCCGCGCTCAGGTATTTCCTGAGCAATGTGGGTTCGGATTTTGAAGCAAACCAGTTATTTCTCACCCAAACAGCACTGCAAATATTAAGATATGTCGTACTTATTGTCGGGCCAATCCTTGGCGTAGCGCTTCTTGTCGGAACTATACCCACGATTTTTCAAACCAAGGGACTTTTTACAATGAAGCCCCTGAAGCCCAAGTTCTCAAAGCTGAACCCTATCACGGGCATGAAAAGGTTTTTTTCAATCCAGTCGTTTGTTAATGTTATAAAAGGCATAATCGTCATTTCTATAATTGTTACAATCGTATATTTGCGCGTATCCGAACTGCTTCCCGAAATAAGAAAAGCACCGCAGTGGGAAATTCAGCAGGGCGTGTTGTTCATAGCGGAAAACGTATTTTCCATAGTAATACTTATTATAATTATCTTCGCGTTTATTTCGGCGGGTGACTATGTGTTCTCGTGGTGGCAGTATGAGCGGAAGCTTAAAATGTCAAAGCAGGAAATTAAAGACGAGTACAAGCAAATAGAAGGTGACCCGAAAATCAAGAGCAAGATTAAACAAAAACAGCTTGAAGTCGCCCAGAACCGTATGATGCAGGAAGTGCCGGATTCGGACGTGGTGGTGAGAAACCCTACGCATTACGCCGTTGCGCTCCGTTACGACACCGAACGTTTCTTCTCCGCGCCGAAAGTCGTTGCGAAGGGACAGGATGAATTAGCGCTCAAAATTATAGCTGTGGCAGAAGAAAGCGGCGTACCCGTCACCGAGGACAGACCGCTCGCACGCGCCCTGCACGACACGGTAAAGCTCGGGCATGATATACCGAGCGCGCTGTTTACGGCGGTAGCGGCGATCTTCGCGGAATTAGATACTATCAGACAGAAAATAAATGTAGATTAAATCTTTAGGGGGCGCAAACACCATGCTGAAACGCATGCTTGACAATGTATTCGCGGTATTTGTCATAATCATCGTGCTTGCGCTGATTATTCCGCTTAATAAAACGCTCGTGGACTTTCTTATAGCCACGAACATTGCGTTGGCTATAATAATACTGCTCATTACACTTTACATAAAGGAAGCGCTGGAGTTTTCCATTTTTCCGTCAATCCTGCTTATAACAACGGTTTTCCGGTTAGCGCTTAGTATTTCGACCACAAGATTAATACTCAGCAGTACCGGCGGAGCCGAGGTAACGGCGGCGGCGGGGAATATTATACAGGCTATCGGAAACTTCGTAATGATGGACAACCCCGGTGTAGGTTTTATCATTTTCGTAATCCTTGTTCTTGTGAACTTTTTGGTTATTACAAAGGGTGCCGAGCGTGTTTCCGAGGTTGCGGCGAGATTTACGCTCGACGCTATGCCCGGTAAACAGATGGCGATTGACGCCGACCTTGCGGCGGGCGCAATTGATGACGAGGAAGCCAAGGAAAGACGCATAAAGGTTCAGCGCGAAGCGGACTTTTTCGGCGCTATGGACGGTGCGGTTAAATTCGTTAAGGGCGACGCCATAATGGCTATTGTTACGATGATAATAACACTTGTCGGCGGAATGGCTTTCGGTTTGGCGGGCGGAATGGAGCTTGATGAGGTTTTAGGTTCATATTCGCTTGCGACAATCGGCGACGGACTAAGCTCGCAAATCCCCGCTCTGCTTATCGCGTTCGCTACCGGTATGGTTGTTACCAGAACGGCAAGCACCGGAAGCTTCGGCATTGAGCTTCGCACACAGTTCGGGCAGAACCCCACGGTTATGTTCATAGCCGGCATGGTGGCTTACGCATTTATGTTTATACCCGGCTTCCCCTTGATGGTATTCTTTGTTATAGGTTCAGTGCTGTTGACGCTCGGTTTTTACCTCAGACGGCAGAAGCTTGCGCTCGCAGCTATTACTGAGCAGGAAGAGCAAATGCAGGCACAGATTGAACAGGAGCAGGCGGCGGCAGAAACGGCAGGCAGCGAAGAGTATTACCGCGACATCGACAATGTGTTTAAGCTGTTATCGGTTGACCAGATTGAGATGGAGTTCGGTTATAGTCTGCTTCACCTTGTTGACGAAAAGAGCGGCGGAAGCTTTATTGAGCGCCTTGTTATATTCCGCAAGGACTTCGCGATGACGATGGGCATGGTGTTTCCGTCGGTTAGGATGCGAAACAATCCCGAAATCAACCCCAACCAGTATGTAATCAAAATCAAAGGCGAAGAAGTCGCAAGGGGCGAAATACTCGCCGACCACTACCTTGCGCTTGATAACGGCGATGTAACCACGCCTGTTGACGGCATAGATACGATTGAACCGGCGTTCGGAATACCTGCGCGCTGGATAAGCGAAGACAAGAAGGTTATGGCGGACGTTGCGGGCTATACGCTGATTGACCCTGTTTCGGTTATGATTACGCACTTGTCGGAGATTATAAAACAACACTGTCATGAAATTCTGTCGCGTCAGGACGTAAAGACGATGATTGACAACATGAGACAAACCAATCCGAGCGTAATCGAAGACCTGATTCCGAACATGGTAAGCGTTGGTTATCTGCAAAGGGTGCTTTCCATGCTACTTAAAGAAGGTATACCGATTCGTGATATGGAAACTATTCTCGAAACGCTTTCCGAGAATGTTTCCGCGCTTAAAGACATGGATATTATCGTGGAATATGTAAGGCAGGCGCTGAAGCGTACAGTTACAAGGCGCTTCGCGGAAGCCAACGCGCTTCGGGTAATTACACTCGACCCGCGTATTGAAGACTCGATTATATCCAACGTTAAAAAGACCGACCGCGGAAGCGTTTATGTTCCCGACCCCGATGCGGCGCAGACGATAATCGCAAAAACCACGGAAGAAGTCGAGAAAGTCAAGGACGTGCTTCCGAGCGTAATTGTTCTCACCTCGCCTATTGTCCGCGTATACTTTAAAAGGCTTATCGACCAGTATATTCCGGGACTCACCGTCCTTTCATATAACGAAATAGATAATACAACGCAAATTCAGGCAGTCGGAAACATCACCATGTAAAGGGTGTGAGATTTTATGGCGGCGGACAATACCGTGTTATTTAAGAAATTTAATGAAACTCGTGACGTAGAAATCCGTAACGAGTTAGTACTGATTTACATGCCGGTTGTCAAGTACGTAGCCATGTCGCTCAGGAATGTCTACGCAAAATACGGCGACCTTGACGACATTGTTAACGAGGGCGTAATCGCGCTTATTAACGCTGTTGAAACCTTTGATATCGGCAGAGGTGTAAAGTTTGAGACTTATGCCAACTTAAAAATCAAAGGCGCGATTATTGACTACGTAAGAAAGCAGGACTGGATACCGCGTCAGGTGCGGAAGTTCGGGAAAGAGCTTGACGAAACCTACAACACGCTTTATACCGAACTCGGGCGTTCACCCACCAACAATGAACTCGCCGAGAAAATGGGTCTTACTAAAGAAAAATTCGCCAAATGCATGGCTGATACGGCGGGCTCCATGACATTGTCGTTTGAGGAACTGCTGTATGAGGACAACTTCAGCGACAAAGGCGGGCTTGCGAACGAGGCAGACAGAAGCATATATGAAAAGGAACTGAAGCAGGTTGTCGCCGCCGCAATAGATGCGCTCAACCCGAAAGAAAAGCAGGTTATTTCCCTGCACTACTACGAAAGGCTCAAATTCGCGGAAATAGCGAAAGTTATCGGCGTTTCGGAATCGCGGGTGTGTCAGATTCACTCAAAATCAATGTTGCACTTAAAACGCAAACTTGAAAACTACATAAAAATGTAAGCCGGGATTAACAGGAGGAGATGAAAACATGTTCAGAGGATTTTACAACGCGGCGCAAGCCATGATTATTCATCAGAGGAAGCTCGACTCCATCTCGAATAACGTACTGCACGTCAACACCGCAGGTTACCGCAAGGACGAAATCGTCACGAACACCTTTATGGAAGAACTTATTTTAGTGCGCGGACGCACAAGGCTGAGCGGTACATTTCAGCAGACCTACGTGCAGAACAACAAGGTGAACTTAGAGCAGTCCAACTTTGAATACACCGAGAGCAGATTCGATATGGCGGTTTGGGGCAATGTTTATTTCAACATACGCACCATGACAGAAAACCCGAACGTTTATCAAACCCGAAACGGGCAGTTCGAGCTTGACAACGAGGGTTACTTAGTACTCGGCAGAGCGGGGCGGGTTCAGGGTCAGAACGGTGATATTTATATAGGCAGCGATGATTTTATTGTTGAGCCGGACGGTGTAATCAGGAACAACGACGGCATAATCGACGCACTGCTCCTCACCTACATTCCGCCTGACGCGGATGTCGCGAAAATCAGCGATACTCTTTTCAGCTATACAGGCGGGGAAGAGCTTCCCGCAGGCGAGGGCTTCGACATTATTCAGGGTGCGTTCGAGAAATCCAACGTTGACGTTAACAAGGAAATGACGCGAGCAATGGAAATTCAGCGGCTTTACGAAGCTAACAGTAAAATGTTGCAATATATAGACACCCTGAACGCAAGGTCGGTGTCGCTTGCAAGGGCGGGAAACGCCAACTAAGCAATTAACAATGAACGCAGGAGGCGTCTGCCGGAAAGGTGAAAATATATGAACATTTCTTTTTATACCGGAAGGTCGGGTCTGATTTCCCAGCAGGAAGGGCTTAACATCTATGCAAACAACATTGCCAACATTAATACTGTCGGGTTTAAGGCGATGCGCCCGTCCTTCGCGGAATGTCTTTACGTGAGATACCGCTCAACCGAACCGCAGTGGGAAACGGGTCACGGGCAGTATCTTATGAAAACCGATTTAATGTGGCAGGAGGGGATGTTTACAGCGACCGACCAGCCGCTGGACTTTGCGCTCCCGAACGACGGCTTCTTTATGGTAAGCGACAGATACCAGAATACTTATCTTACCCGCGACGGCGCATTTTCCATGACATACAACGAGGACGCGGAAGTCTGGCAGTTAGTCAGTGCGGCAGGCGAATATGTGCTGGATTATGACGGGAACAGCATTAACATACCGTTTGAAGTAATAACGGACGAAGACGGCAACGAAACGGTTACTTCAATTGTCGATTACGCCGTACTTGAAACGATGATTGGCGTTTTCACCGTACCGAACAACTGGGGGCTTGACAATATGGCGGGGAACAGATTTGCGGTAACGGAGCGTTCCGGTGCGGCAGCTCCCGCACCGGAATACGATAAAGTCAGAATGGCGCTTGAATTATCCACGACCGACCTCGCGGGTGATATGGTAAGGATTATCGAAACACAGCGCGCATATCAGTTAGCGGCGAAAATCGTTCAGACCTCCGATGAATTCATCAGAATCGCAAATAACCTACGCTCGTAATAGCGGGCGCCATATCATATAACGATAAAACGAAAGGACAGACGCAAATGATTAAAAAATTTGAAGACCTCAACGAAATGCACTTAGATGTACTGACCGAAATAGGCAACATCGGTTCAGGTAATGCGTCAACCGCGCTCTCAAGCATGATAGGCAAGGAAATCATGATTAAACTGCCGCAGGTTATGACGCTTGACTTTCAGGACGCAATTGAACACTGCGGCTCTCCCGAGGAGTTGCGCGCAACGGTGCTAATCAGGCTCAAGGGCGAACTTGAAGGCATGATTTTACTGATGATTACGCAGGAACTCGCGGAAACTATACTTAATATCTTCTTTCAAAAGACGAACGTTAACCTTTTAGAGCTTGATGAGGGCGACATTTCGGCATTGTCCGAAATAGGAAACATTATGGGCAGCTCGTACATGAGCGCAATCGCTACGCTTGCCGACTTGAAAATAGGTGTTGAAGCACCGGTTTTCACCGTGGATATGCTCGGCGCAATCATGAGCGTTCCGGTTATTGAATTCGGAGAAGTCGGCGACAAGCTGCTTTGCATTGATAAATCTATCGAAATAGACGGCATCTGCATAAAATCCAACATGATGCTTATTCCTACCGTTGATTCTCTTTCAGTACTGTTTACAAGGCTGGGTATATTATGATAAAACCCTTAAATGTCGGTATTTCCGACTGGAAAACAAATAAAGGCGAGGGCGCAATTGTTACTTATGCCCTCGGCTCCTGCGTGGGAATCTGTCTTTATGACAAGGTTTCGCAAATCGGCGGACTGTCGCATATTATGCTTCCTGACAGCAAAAGTGTTGCAACGGGTGCGGCGACCAACCGCATGAAGTTCGCGGATACGGCTATTCCCGACATGCTGTCAGCCATGCTTAAAATGGGCGCGGTCAAGGCGCGTATAATAGCGAAAATAGCGGGCGGGGCGCATATGTTCGCGACCTCGAACGAGAAATTCAACATAGGCGACCGCAATGTAACCGCGGTTAAGGAAGCGCTGAAAATTTTAAGCATACCTATATTGGGACAGGATATCGGGCTTAACTTCGGGCGTACGGTTTTTTTCTACACCGAAGACGGTAAGGTTGAGGTTAAATCCAGCATAAAAGGTGTGAAATACCTGTAGGGAGAAATGCAGGCACAACACCCCTGCAAATAATCCGGGAGGTACCGGGAAATTAAACTGTTAACATTAATTGAAAACACAGCCGCCAGCGATAAGCTCTATATCGAACACGGGCTGTCCTTTTACATAGAACACGCAGGCAAGCGAATTCTGTTTGACGCGGGAGCATCGGGGCTTTTCGCGAAGAATGCGTCAAGGATGTTGGTAGACTTAAAAAAGCTTGATGCGGCGGTTCTGTCGCATAATCATAACGACCACGCCGGCGGCTTTGATACACTGCTCGGTTATCAGCCTAACATCAAAATTTATGCTAAAAAAGCCGTATTAGCCGGCTTTTTTAAAAAGGCGGGGATTTTCCGCGTACCGATAGGGCTAAATCGCGAATACTTTGAAAAACGGGCAGATAATTTCGTGCTGTTCAACAGCTTCCAACAGCTTGCCGACGGGGTTTTCCTTGTGTCGAACGAGGTTTTTGAAACATGCTTCACAGATAAGACACTGCTTATGAAAAAAGGCGGCAAAGCCGCGGCGGATGATTATTCGCACGAAATTTTCATGGTTGTTTTTCCAACGGGCGAAGCCGAGGACGGTATGGTTATAATTTCAAGCTGTTCTCATTCGGGCGTTATTAATATTCTGAAAACAGCGCGGCAGACATGGGAGGGCGCGCCTGTTCTTGGATTTGTCGGCGGGATTCACCTAACGTCAAACGGCGGGAAGAAGTTGCTTTGTTCTTTTGACGACATCGAGAAAATAGCGGACGAAATCAAAGCAATGGACATCGGACCGGTTTATGTTTGCCATTGTGCGGGGCAGAAGGGTTACGAACGCCTTAAAATCCACCTCGGAGACCAGGTTCAGTATTTGAGGGCAGGGGAAGAATTGGAATTTTAACACCAAACTTCATTAAAAAAATTAATAATCGCTCCCGCCCCAAAAGCGGACGGTCATTAACTCAGCAAATAGCAAATCAATTTTACATTGATTTGCTATATTCACAAATAATTACACGTAAGTTATATTTTGTATCTTGAAATATAGGAAAAATTGTAGTATAATTATAAAAGCATATAAAATAATTCACATAAATGAAAGGACACTTGAGATGAAAGCACCATTTACAAAAACCGAACTGAAAAAGCAACTCTACGGAGTGTTGGAGTTCGACCTGCGTATTTCCCCGAAAGAAGCGACCCTGAACCAGGTTTATAAAGCGCTGTCCATTATTATCTTTAACCACCTCAAAGGTAAAAGGCACAAATTCCTGACGGACAAGAATTCCGTGGGAGCAAAACAGGTGTATTACATATCCATGGAGTTTTTAATGGGGCGTTCATTAAAGACGAACCTGTTCAACCTCGGTTTGGATGAAATCGCAGGCAGTGTGCTTAAAGAGGAATTAGGTATAAATATAGACAGGGTTTATGAAAACGAACCGGATGCCGGGCTCGGAAACGGGGGGCTCGGACGGCTCGCGGCGTGTTATATGGACGCGCTGGCGACCTGTGCTTTCCCCGCTACGGGTTACTCCCTGCTGTACGAGTACGGTATTTTCAAGCAGAAGCTTGAGGACGGCTGGCAGGTTGAGTTTCCCGACGACTGGCTTTCGGGCGGCGGCGTTTGGCTTAACCCCATACCCGACCAGGCAATTGAAGTCCGCTTCGACGGTGAAATCAAGGAATACTGGGAAGATGAATATCACCATGTCGCTCATGTGAATTACACGACCGTTCACGCTATGCCTTACGACATGTATGTTTCCGGTTATGACAGCAAGGGCGTTTCCAAGCTTAGGCTTTGGAAGGCGCAGACGATGTCTTTCAATATGGGCGAATTCAATAAGGGCAACTATGACCTTGCGCTCGGCGCAAGCAATATAGCTAACGCTATTACAAAGGTGCTTTATCCCAACGACAATCAGCTTGAAGGAAAGGCTCTTCGGCTTCGTCAGCAGTACTTCATGTGCGCGGCTTCAATCGGCGATATAGTTATGCGCCACATGAACACCTACGGCACACTTGACAACCTGCATGAGAAAGCCGCCATTCACATTAACGACACCCACCCGACGCTTGCCATTCCCGAGCTTATGAAAATTCTGCTCGATGATTGCGGCTACAGCTGGTCTAAGGCGTGGCATATTATACAGAACACTTTCGCCTATACCAACCATACGGTAATGGCGGAAGCTCTCGAAACATGGGACAAGGACTTATTGCAGAGAATATTGCCGCGTATTTATACGATTATATGTGAGATTAACAGGCGTTACTGCGAGGGACTGCTCAACCGCATGGGCGACCAGGGGAAGGTTGACCGTCTTTCGATTATAAGCCACAATAAGGTTAAGATGGCGAACCTTTGCATAGACGGCTCGCACTCGGTCAACGGCGTGTCGAAACTGCACTCGGAGATTATCAAGGAATCGGTATTTAAAGACCAGTATGAGGATAAACCCGTTCACTTCAAGAACGTCACTAACGGCATTGCGTACCGCCGCTGGCTTCTGCAATCGAACAAGGGGCTGACGAAGTTGCTCACGAGCATGATTGGTGAAGGTTTCAAGAAGAACGGGCAGGAGCTTCAAAAACTGCGGGTTTTCGAGAAAGACGGCAAGGCACTTGCCGAACTCGCAAAAATAAAACGCGAGAATAAAGAAATTTTCTCGAACTGGGTAAGCAAGCGTTATGGCATTGAGCTTAACCCCGACAGCATTTTCGATGTTCAGGCGAAGCGCCTGCATGAGTACAAGCGTCAGCAGCTTAACGCCCTTAACATCATCGCAGATTATAACATGTTGCTTGAAAATCCCGATATGGACTTTACGCCCAAGACTTATATTTTTGCGGCAAAGGCGGCGCCGGGGTATTACTTGGCGAAGCAAATCATTAAGCTCATTTGGTGTCTTGGCGAGGAGCTTAAAAAGAACCCTAAGATTAACGAAAAGTTAGCGGTGGTGTTCCTTGAAGACTACAGCGTTTCACTTTCGGAACTGATGATGCCGGCAAGCGAACTCAGCGAGCAGATTTCACTTGCGGGTACGGAGGCGTCCGGCACGGGCAACATGAAGTTCATGCTCAACGGCGCATTAACGCTCGGCACTTATGACGGCGCTAATGTGGAAATCCACGAGCTTGTGGGTGACGATAACATGTTCCTTTTCGGCATGAGTACCCCCGAAGCGAACATCATGAAAGCCAACGGCTATACGCCGGAGGGTTATTATAAGCATAATCTTGTCATAAAAGCGGCGATAGACCGTATTTATAACGGCATAAACGGCGTAAAGTTTGAGGAAATCGGCGATATGCTTAAAACAACCGACCGTTACATGTGTTTAGCGGACTTCGACAGTTACCGCACTTCACAAAAAAGAGCCAGCGAATTGTACTGCGATGTTAAGCTTTGGAACAAGATGTCGCTTGTGAATATTGCGGAAGCCGGCTTCTTCTCGGCAGACAGGTCGGTGACTGAATACGCAACACAGATTTGGAACCTTATATAGTTTATTGAGGTTGCACCCTCCCGCATTATAAATATTCCGCATAAATAATTTTTAACAGGAGTGAGTATTATGACCAATCCTGCACCCCTCCCCATTTATGACTCCTTTAAAAAAGAATACAAGCACCCTTTCGGAGCAGTAAAGCGGCTTCAAAGTTGCGTGTTTACACTGCGCTTTCCTACATATATGCAGGTGGAGCGGCTTATTCTCGCAATGTTCAGACCCGGTCACAAGGAAAAGTACGCCCCGCTTGAGTACTGCTCTAACGAAGACGGGCTTTACAACCTTTACACCTGCACCTACACGCCGCAGGATTTAGGATTGCATCAGTATTATTTTATAGTGACAACAGGCGGTACGCCGGGTTTCATAAAACGTGCGGGTGCAAGCGAGGGCAGACTTGACGGCACGGAGTTGTTTCAACTGACGGTTTATGATGAGAACACTAAGCCCGTAGAGTGGCTTAAAGGCGGCATAATGTACCAGATTTTCCCCGACCGCTTCTATAAGCATATTCCGGAAAACAGCGAGAAAACGCCGCCGCTCCCCGCGGGGAGGACAATGCACACGGATTGGAGGAAAATCCCCGACTGGCGCCCGAATGCGGACGGCATTGTCACTAACAGCGACTACTTCGGCGGGAATCTGCGCGGAATAGAGGATAAGCTTGACTACCTTTACTCGCTCGGAGTAACCTGTATTTATCTTAATCCGATTTTTGAAGCGCACGAGAACCACAGATATAATACCGCGAATTATGAAAAAATAGACATTCTGCTCGGAAGCGAAGCGGATTTCGTCAGCCTTTGCGAGAAAGCAAAGCGGCTCGGAATCGCCATAATTCTTGACGGCGTGTTCAGTCATACGGGCGCAGACAGCGTGTATTTCAACAAGTACGGACGTTATGGCGCAAATACGGGGGCATTCCGCGACCCGACAAGCCCGTATCGGAACTGGTACAACTTCATTCATTACCCGAATGTTTATGAATCGTGGTGGGGGTTTGAATCCCTGCCGAATGTAAACGAAAACGACCCGAATTTCACCGAGTTTATCTGCGGTGAAGACGGCGTCTTACAAAAATGGCTGAAGCTCGGCGCGTCCGGATGGCGGCTTGACGTAGTTGACGAACTTCCTGACGAGTTTATTGACAGCCTTAACCGCGCTGTTAAAGCTGTCGGTGATGACAAGGTGATTTACGGCGAGGTTTGGGAAGATGCAACCACAAAAGAAGCATACGGCGTAAGACGGCGCTATCTGACGGGCGGGCAGCTTGACAGTGTGATGAATTACCCGTTCAAGGAATGTATTCTGCGGTATGTAAGACATTCGGACGCTGACGGGTTGCGGGACAGCGTTATGGGCATTTTGGAGCGTTATCCTAAGCCGAGCGCGGATATTCTGATGAATTTTCTTTCAACTCACGACATTGAGCGCGCACTGACACGTCTCGCCGGCAAGGAAATCGGCACTCATGACCGCGGGTGGCAGGAGCAGAATGTCTTGTCGGACGCTGAATACATATACGGGATTGCGCTTATGAAATGCGCGATGGTTCTGCAATTTTTCCTGCCCGGAATACCTTGCATATACTACGGGGACGAGGCGGGCGCAGAGGGTTACAAAGACCCGTTCAACCGACGGACATATCCGTGGGGCAGAGAGAACACAGACCTGCTTAAATTTACGCGGGAGTTGGCGTCAATCAGAAAAGGTTGTCAGGTTTTCGCTGAGGGTGAGCTTGAATTTGTGAAAGTTACATCAGATGTTTGCGTGTTTTTGCGTAAGGACTATGCGCTGAAGCAGGGGGTTGCGGTTTTCCTTAATAAATCGAAGAGTCCTAAGCGCTTTTCGCTTAAATCCGTTATTAAGGACGGCATTAATGCCGACTTTACACGAGCTGTTGAAATCGACGGAAAAAACGTGTACGTTTCGCCTTATGATTACGCAGTCGTTAAGTACGAGCTGTGTGAACTCGATAAGGTTGACATAGAATTCAGAGAGGACATACTAATTTATGAATAAGACAAAAATCGTTTGCACACTCGGGCCTGCCACCGCTGACGATGCGGTTCTGCGGGAACTCATGAAAAGCGGTATGAATGTGGCGCGGCAGAATTTTTCCCACGGCGACCACGAAAGCCACACAAAAACTTTTAAACAGGTTAAAAGAATCCGCGAGGAATTAAACCTGCCAATCGCATCCCTGCTTGACACAAACGGTCCGGAAGTAAGGGTGAAGACCTTTCGAGAAGGTAAAGTAACTTTGGTTGACAAGCAGACGTTCACGCTTACTACCGAGGAAGTAGAGGGTACAAGCGAATTTGTTTCCATTACTTATAAGGGATTGGCGAACGACATAGATATCGGGACTTCGATTTTGCTTGACGACGGTATGATTGAGCTTAAAGTTACCGATATTGTGCAGAACGGCGAAGAAACGGACATAATTACCCGCGTGGTTCACGGCGGGGTGCTTTCTGACAGAAAATCCGCTAATTTCCCGGGAATTAAGCTTTCACTGCCGTATATTTCAACGCGGGACAGAGGGGATATTATCTTCGGGGCAAAGCTCGGCTTTGATTATATCGCCGCGTCTTTTGTAAGGCGTGATGAGGATATTCTCGAAATCCGTAAAATCCTGGAGGAAAACAACTGCAGCGATGTGAGAATTATTGCCAAAATTGAAAATCAGGAAGGCGTAGACAACATCGAAGACATAATTCGCGTTTCGGACGGCATAATGGTAGCGCGGGGCGATATGGGGGTGGAAATTGCCTTTGAGGAACTTCCGCGTATTCAAAAAGAGCTGATTAGAAAAGCCTATTTCGCGGGGAAGCCGGTGATTACGGCGACTCAAATGCTTGAATCCATGGTTACTAAGCCGCGCCCGACCCGTGCCGAAACAACCGACGTTGCGAACGCGATTTACGACGGTACGAGCGCCTTAATGCTTTCAGGCGAAACTGCGGCGGGTGCGTTTCCGGTTGAAGCTTTGCGGACGATGGTTAAAATTGCCGAGCGCACCGAAAAAAACATAGATTACACCAAGCGTTTCCGCACGCTCGAATGTGACCTTGGGGTCAATGTAACTAACGCTATAGCCCACGCAACGGTGACAACCGCTTTAGATTTACGGGCGGAGGCGATTCTGACAGTAACTCACGGCGGGAACACGGCGCGTCTGCTCTCTAAGTTCCGGTCATGCCGTCCTGTTCTCGGCTGTACGCCGAGCAAAAGGACATGGCGGCAACTCGGCATGAGCTGGGGCGTGGTTCCTATATTAACAGAAGAAAAGGACAGGGATACGTCATATGACGAACTGCTTCATCACGCGGTAGACCGGGCGGTTGAGGAGGGTCATCTTGAAAACGGCGACCTCGTGGTTATAACGGCGGGAGTGCCGCTCGGAGTTTCCGGCACGACAAACCTCATGAAAGTGCAAACGGTGGGTGATGTTTTGGTAAGCGGGAGCGGCGTTACTAAAAAAAGCATAACCGCGCCGCTTTGTGTTGCGCTCACTGACGAAGAAGCGCTCGAAAGCTTCGAGAACGGCGATATTTTAGTAATGCCTAAAACCGACAACAAGCTTATGAGGGTTTTGCGTTCGGCGGGCGGGCTTATTGTTGAGGAAGAAGGGCTTGACAGTCATGCGGCGATAGTCGGGCTGACGCTTGATATTCCTGTAATTGTCGGCGCGAAGAACGCAACGAAAATATTGAAAAGCGGCGTTGCGGTGACGCTTGACGCTAATAAAGGTATGGTGCTTAACTAACTAACTAACTTCAAAACCACCCCTTGATTGCGGAATTAACTTTCCGCAATCAAGGGGTGGTTTTGATTAAAATATTTTCAGTTCAGTTCCGGTCTTGCAAGCGGGTCGTCCATCAGCTTCCTTGTGCCTGCCTTAGCGCTGACCGCTGTATTCGAGTGTGCGGTTTTAAGGTTCATGTACGCCGCGTCAAGATAACGTATAAACTCGTTCGGTTCCTGACAGCGGGTCAGAGCCTCTTCTCTCTTAATCCTGCTCTGCGCCGTTAGCCTTGCCAAATCCTGGTCAAGCGTGAACATGCCTTTTGCCCGCCCTGTTGCAATCGCGCTCGGAATCTGATAGGTCTTGCCTTCGCGGATTAACGCGGAAATAGCGTCTGTGCTGTTCAGCAGTTCCATCGCCGCTACGCGCCCCTGCCCGTCGGAAGTCGGAACGAGCGTCTGCGATACAATGCCTACAACGTTGTTCGCAAGCTGTGAGCGGCACTGCCCCTGTGAGTGTGGCGGGTAGGTGTCGATTATACGGTCGAGCGTTTCCGCCGCGCCGGTGGTATGTAGGGTAGACATAACAAGGTGTCCGGTTTCTGCCGCCGTTACCGCCGCGGAAATCGTTTCGTGGTCACGCATTTCTCCCACGAGTATAACGTCGGGGTCTTCACGGAGCGCGGCTCTGAGAGCAAGCGCGAAACTGTTGACGTCAACGTTAACTTCGCGCTGGTTTATCATTGACTGCTTGTGTGTATGCAGATACTCTATCGGGTCTTCTATAGTGATGATATGGCAGTTTTTGTAGCGGTTAATGTGGTCAATCATTGCGGCAAGGGTTGTGGATTTACCCGAGCCGGTAGGGCCCGTTACGAGAATCAGCCCTCTCGGACGCAATGAGAAATCCGCCAAAAGCGGAGGCAACATTAAATCGTTGAGCGTCGGAATATCATTGCGTAACAATCTGAACGCTATAGCGTGATAACCGCGCTGACGATAGACGTTGACCCTGTGGCGGTGTCCCGCCGCGCTGACATAGGAGAAGTCCGCGTCGTCGCCGCGCTGAATGACCTGTTTGTGCTTTAATGTGGTAATCTGATTAATTACGTTGACTATAATCGGCTCGGTACAGTCGGGATAACCATGAAGTTTTTGAATACGTCCGTGCAAACGCACCATCGGCGGCAACCCCGCCGTAAAGTGCAGGTCAGAACAACCAAGCTCACGAGATTCGTCAAGAATATCGTTAATCATTACATCTTTCACGGAATCAATCTCCTTCGCATATAATAGGGTCTGTAGGGAGCGACGGCGGCAACCGCTCTGTTACGCCGTTAGATTTCAACGATTTTCATTTTTATTGTCATATCTTCTGCAGTTTCGATTATTCCGTATGTAGGCGGATTTTTCCCTCTCGGTTCGCTTAAACTGCCCGGATTCATTACATATACGTTGTTGATAAAATCGGTTTTATAAATATGAGTGTGGGCATAGAGCGCGATTTGGCACTCATGGAAGATAGCTCTGTCCAAAAGTTGGTCGAGTCCGTCGCTTACGCCGAGGGAGTGACCGTGGGCGCAGATAATTTTAAGCCCTCCGACGGTTATGACGCGCTCTTCTTTAATGCTTCCGTGGTCTGCGTCACCCTTGACAAAAACAAACTTCATATTAGGGTAGAGGTTCGCAACATCTATTAACTCATATTGCCCGTCACCGAGGTGAATGAATAAATCGGCGTCAGTATTGGCTTCTGCCACGCTTTTGAGTATATGAAAGTCTTTATGCGAATCCGCTACTACCGTTATTTTCATTTTATGAATCAATCCTTCCCAGAATAATAACATGCTGTAAGTATTATTATAACTAAAATATTCCGAAAAGTCAATCCATTTCTGCTAAAACTTTACAGAAAGATGTTTTGCTGTGATTTTTCCTGCCCGCGGCAAGGAAATCACAAAAGCTGTTCTTCTTGTTAAAATACATAATTCCATATTTTAATTAATAAACTGTAGGGAGGCGATATATATGACAGGCATGGAAAAACTGCTTAAAACCGCAAGCCTAAAACTCGGAATGAGTCCTGAAAGCCTGATGGGTGCGCTCGAAAAAGGGGACATGAACAGTATACTTGCGAACATGAACCCGTCCGACAAGCAAAAAATCAAGTCTGTTCTCGAAAACGGCACGGCTATGGAAAAACTTATGCTGAACCCGCAAGCCGCCGCGATGATGAAACAAATGGGTAAAAAATAAATGAGGTGAGGCGTTGTGGCACAAGCTAACAATGGCGGCAGCCGCCCTCAGATGTCAGAAATGCTGCAATCGCTTCTTTCGGCACTGAACAGCGAGGATTCGGGTGAAAAGGCTTCGTCTGACAGCGGCTTCGGCTCAGCCGACGAAAGCTTTTCAACCGGCGAAAACGCAGGCGCAGGCTTTGACTTCGGGAGCTTTTTCGAGAACATTGACCTTGAAATGCTGATGAAAGCCGGCGAAATCTTTGCCCGTTTCAACAGCCCGGACAAAAACACCGAACTTCTGCGCGCCTTAAAGCCGCATATGCGGGAGGAGAACCGGGAAAAAATAGATACCGCCATAAAGCTAATCAAGATTACGGCGCTGTTGCCGTTTCTGCGGGAAAGCGGGCTGTTTGATAAAATGTTTAACTAACGGGGGCGGCTGACCCGTCCCTGCATATACGTAGGAGGGTTATTTAATGGAGTGGAAGCAAACTCATATTCCTAAAAACGAGCTTGAAAAAAAGCAGTCGGATTATGCTAAGATGGCTATGGATATGGCAAAACGGGCGAAACACATCCCGGAAAAGCCTAAACCCGAATCGGCACCCGAGCCGGTTATTGCACAGAAGGTCGCGGAAAAGCCGGCGGTTGCCGAGGAAGTTGTTGAGAAAACTGTTGAAAAGCCGGTAATTATTAAGAAAATCATTGAGAAGCCGATGGTTATCAAGAAAATCATTGAGAAACCAGTGATTGTTGAGAAAGTGGTGGAGAAAGTTATAGAAAAGCCTCCCGAGGTAATTATCGAGAAGGTTCCTGTTCCTGTTGTCATAGAGAAAGTAGTGGAAAAAGAACCTGTAATTATCGAAAACAAAACTGAACAGAAAACCACAATAAATCTCAATCAAAGCAAGAAAATCGAAATAAACGCCGATGTGGACGTAAATGTAAACGCCGCCGCACTTCTCGCGAAAGGCAAGACAAACATTGCGCCCCGTGAAAATGTACAGGAGCTTTTAAAAGAAGAAGCGGAGAAGTTCGAGCCGCAGGAAATTGAGTTTCCGGGCGACGAGGTAATCGAAGAGCTTTGCGAGGAAGAGGAAGAGGAGGAAGAAACCGAGTATCCTTTTGAGAGCTTCGAGAGCTGTGAGTGCGAAAAGCCTGTACGTCAGCGCCGCTGTGAGAATTCAGCGCCCCCGAACTTCAATAAATACATAAACGAGCATAACAGGCGCAACTGTTGTAACAGCCGTTCCGCGTCTGCCAACCGAGCCGATTCCGGCAGAGGCTTTTCTACCGGCGGGGGCGGCCCTCCCGGGGGATTTTCATGGAAAGATTTCAAAAAAAACTAAGTATTGACGCCATTCTCAGCGACAGGGACTTAATGCTTCTGGCTGTCCTGCTTATAATTCTGCTATCCGAGGGTGCGGAACTGCCGCTTGTTATGGCGCTTGCGTATATTCTTTTGTTTTGAAACAGCGGAAAAATTTAGTGTATATTTTCACGGTTTTTGTGAAAGATAATATCAGGCATAATCTGCCTGATATTATTCTTTATAGTTTAAAGGAGAAGAGTCATGGGCAAGAAAAACAAGGGCGGCGGTAATAATAATAACAGGAACAGCGCCGCGAACCGCGACCCCGCGCCTCAGCAAACAAGTTCGGCAAACAACTCGAATGAAAGGCAGAATACACAAACGCAGAATCAATCAAGGGCGAAAGGGGGTTAAACCCTTTCGCCCGGCTTTTATGTGGGGAGAAACTGCTCAGCCGGCTCGGTTATCAGCTTGTTAATAATTTGGTTTGAAACCAAAAACCCTTCCTGCGTGATAGCCACGCCCCTGTCGGTTATTCTGAGATAATCCGGCGGCACTAACCTGCATCTTTTCAGCAATGCGTCTTTCCCGACCCCGAAGCCCCCGCATTCCGCGAAAGTAAGCCCTTCAACAAGACGCAATTTCAGCATTGCATACTCCTCAAAACTGCCCGCCGCTGTATCGGCGCTACGCTTTTCTGTTATAATTACCTGTTGTATGTTGGCTTTTGTGAACTCCCGAACATCGCCGATTACAAAAAACCTTTCGCCGTCATAGAAAGAATGAGCCGCTGCACCGATTCCAAGATATTCTTCACTTTTCCAATATTTAAGGTTATGCCTGCACTCGCGGTCTTTTTTGGCGAAGTTGCTGATTTCATATTGCATGAACCCGTGTTCCTCAAGCGCGCTTGCCGCCGCGAGGTAAATCTGCGCCGTCAAGTTTTCGTCGGGCGGGTTCGCAGTACGTGCGAAAGGTGTGTTGGGTTCAATTTTCAGCATGTAAGCGGAAACGTGAGTTATATTAAGTCCGGTGAGGATTTTTATGCTTCTGCGTACACTGTCGGGCGTTTGCCCGGGAATCCCGAGCATTAAATCAACCGAAATATTTTTGAAGCCGCATTCAAGCGCAAGCTTTATCGAATTCGATGCGTCTTCCGATGTATGCGAGCGACCGAGTGCGCGGAGTTCCGCGTTTGACAGCGACTGCACACCGACAGAAAGCCTGTTAATCCCGCTGTTTTTCATCCATGAGAGAGATTCTCTCGTAATCGTGTTGGGGTTGGCTTCAACGGTAATTTCGGCGCCGTCCGCAAGTTTCAGCTTCCCCACAATACGGCAGACGTCCCGCCATGCCGCCGAGGGTGTTCCGCCGCCGAAATATACAGTATCGTAACGTTCTTTGTAATGTTCGGCGTTTCTAATTACAGCGTCGGCGTAGGCGTAAGCGGCGCGGTCGCTGTATGCTGCGGAGAAAAAGTCGCAGTAAGGGCATTTTTGCAAACAGAAAGGAATGTGAATGTATAAGCCGAGTCCGGACATTGTGTTTCCCCTTTCTGTATCAATTGCGAAATACGAAAACAACAGCGTACTTATGCATCATGTATCAAGCTTCAGCACTGCCATAAACGCTTCCGGCGGCACTTCCACCGAGCCTAATTGCCGCATCTTCTTTTTTCCCTCTTTCTGCTTTTCGAGCAGTTTTTTCTTACGTGTGATGTCGCCGCCATAACATTTTGCAAGCACGTCCTTACGCATAGCTTTAACGGTTTCGCGGGCTATTATTTTCCCGCCGATTGCCGCCTGAATAGGCACTTCAAACAACTGGCGCGGGATATTGTCTTTAAGCTTTTCGGCAATTCTGCGCCCGCGGGCATACGCCTTATCTGTGTGAACAATAAACGACAGCGCGTCTACCACATCGCCGTTGAGAAGCACATCAAGTTTTATCAGCTTCGACGGTACGAAGCCGCTGATGTCATAATCAAAGCTGGCGTAACCCCGCGTCTTGGATTTAAGCAGGTCGAAGAAGTCGTAAACAATTTCGTTAAGCGGCAGGTCAAAGTGCATATCTACGCGCTTTTCGTCAAGATACTTCATGTCCTTGAAAATTCCGCGCCGTTCAATACTTATTTCCATAATCGCGCCGATATATTCCGCCGGCGCAATTATATGCGCGTCGGTCATAGGCTCGAAAGCCTGTGCGATTTCGGTCGGGTTCGGGTAATTCGCCGGATTGTCTATTTTTACAGTTTCGCCGCTTGTCATCTCGATTTCATAAATAACAGACGGCGCGGTGGTAATCAGGTCTAAATTATACTCGCGCTCAAGCCGCTCCTGAATGATTTCCATGTGCAGGAGCCCGAGGAAGCCGCACCTAAATCCGAAGCCGAGCGCGTTTGACGTTTCTGCCTCGAAAGTCAGCGCCGCGTCATTAAGTCGGAGTTTTTCAAGCGCGTCTTTAAGGTCGTTGTACTTTGCGCCGTCAACGGGATAAATTCCGCTGAAAACCATGGGAAGCACCGGTCTGTAGCCCGGCAAAGGCTCTGCCGCAGGGTTCGCGGCACTTGTTACCGTATCGCCGACCTGCGTGTCGCCGATTGATTTAATCGATGCGGCTATGAAGCCGACTTCGCCCGCTTTGAGTTCGTCTGCGGGAACCAAGCCCGTTGCGCCCATAAAACCAAGCTCGACTATCTGAAACTCCGCTCCGGTAGCCATTAGTTTAATCCTCTCGCCGGCGGACACCTTACCCTCCTTGATTCGGATATAGATGATTACGCCCTTGTAGAGGTCATAGTAGCTGTCGAAAATGAGCGCCTTTAACGGCGCGTCTGCATCGCCCACGGGCGGCGGCACAAGCTTTATTACCTGCTCAATTACATCGCGGATATTAACGCCGTTTTTAGCCGAAATGCACGGCGCGTCAAGCGCGGGTATGCCGATGACGTTTTCTATTTCCTCCTTGCACATTTCGGGGTCGGCGGCGGGGAGGTCGATTTTGTTTATAACAGGAACTATTTCTAAGTCGGCGTCAACCGCGAGGTAGGCGTTCGCGAGTGTTTGCGCTTCAATTCCCTGCGACGCATCCACAATCAGCACAGCCCCCTCACATGCGTTCAGCGAACGGCTGACTTCATAGCTGAAGTCAACATGCCCGGGGGTGTCGATTAGGTTCAGGATATATTCTGCGCCGTCTGAAGCCGCATAATTCATGCGGACGGCGCGGGCTTTTATTGTTATGCCCCGCTCCCGCTCCAAATCCATGTTATCTAAAAGCTGTGCCTCCATGTCGCGAAGAGCGACAGTTTGCGTGAGTTCTAAAAGCCTGTCGGCAAGCGTAGACTTGCCGTGGTCTATATGCGCTATAATACAGAAATTGCGAATATTGTTAGGGTAGTCCAAAAATTTTAATTCCTCCTAAAAGTTAAACCCGCTATTGTTAAGAAGCCCCCGCCAAAAATTCTCCCACTGCTCCGCGCTCCAAGCAAACATATCCTCATCGTTCGCCGGGAAGTAACTGTAAAGAACATCATCGTCAATGTTATTCATTACCGCCTCTACTTCATAATACAGCGCGCCGATATTATACCCGAAACCTTCCAAAACCTCTATCCAATCCTCGACTTCAAAATACATTAAATCTAATTTGTAAATCTCCGTTATGTCATTCCAGAGCGCCTCGTTCCAGCTTCTGCCTATAAGCAGCTTCCACAGTCCTTTGTAGTAGTTGACAATATAGTCGTAAAAATCATAATTACTCCAGTTGTCGTAATCATCCCAGTAGTTATCCCAGTAATCATCATTACAGCACCAGTCGTCGCAGTCGGGAGGGCAGTCCCAGTAGTTATCCCAGTAATCATCGTTACAGCACCAGTAGTCACAATCGGGAGGGCAGTCGGCCCAACGGCTATTACTACTGCCGCTAAGTGCATCGTAAATTTCCCACATGCCGGTCATGTAGCTAAATTCCCAAATCAAATCTTCGATTAAATATTCAAGCGAATCTATGAAGTCCAAACCGATATCTAAGTCTGCCAGCCCGAACAGCCACGCTGAAAAGTCATTGACGAGCGTCATTATATCATCTTCGTTTTCAGGGTCAAGGGTGTTGGCGGCTGTCATGTTCGGCGGGGTTATGCTTTTGCCGCTGTTAGTGCTGTAGTTGATTTCAAGGTCAACCGCTCTTAATCCAAACACCGAAAGCGAACCGGTGATTTTTTGGCTGTCGCCCGCAACCGTTGATTTAAGGCTCAGTTCCACGCCGAAATTTTCACCCGGAATGGGCACATCAACGTTAATCGTACCGCTGAACAAGCCGTTGTTCTCAACTTTAAAATCGCGGTACTTAATTGTCAGCGAGTAAGAATCCCGTCTGTCGCCGTAAGAAAGCTTTATGGTTCCGGTGCTTTCACCGCGCTCGGTTTTGCCGATGTCGCTGTAGCTTAAAGATTCGCGCCCCTGTGAAAGTTTTACGGTTTTCGCATAATCCGCGCCCTCTGTTATGGACACATAGCTGAAAGTGACGTCGTCTATGACTATATCGCGTCTTATTATATCTTTTCCGCTGACATAAACTAACATTTCGATATAATTGTCGCCAAAGTCGCCTTCATCTAAAACATCATATAATTCATCAAGCCCGTATTCAAGCAAATCCTCAAAGTCCTTGTAATTGCCGAAAAGCCACGGAAAATCTTCTTTAAAGTAAGCAAAGACCTGCTCGCTCACCCTCATAATCTCATCGCTTTCAAGATATGCTTCAAGCGCGGTTATAAAGATTTCGCATAAGAACTCTTCATCTATTATAATTCTGTAAAAATCGCACATCTTACTTAAATCACCGGCGCTTACTTCCTCTTTGTGTGTAGCCTGTACATCTTTTGTCAGCTCGAAGTAATGCTCGAAAACCTGCCTGCCGATTTCGCCGAGTTCTTTGTAGATGGCGTCGGTGTCAACATCGCTAAAAATTCCTATATCGGGCATCTGCATTATGACATCGCCCATGTTCATCATAGCTATGTAATACTGAGATATTTCGGGGAACTGTATTATGAGCTGTTCGCCAAGCGACCACATCGATACGGAAACATCTACACCCAAAGCGCTCAATCCCAAAGCCGTAAACATATCGGTTCCGTCAATGATTATTTCCGAACTGAAGCCGATGCTTCCTATGTCCGGTATTCCCGGAATCAGGGTAGCGAGTTCTTTTGACGGGGTGATTGTAACGCTTACTGACCCGGACATGTTCATTTCCGGAAGAAATGAAGAAAATCCGTTAGCGAATGCGTTCAGAGAGTTGCGTTCAGCCCGTTCGTATGAAGAGCCCGCGTTAGTCAAAAAGAACAGCGCACCCGCCGTCAGCGCGCCCGCAAGAAACATGCAGACGAGCGTAATCACTATAGGAGCGCGGCTTCTTTTTACAGCCGCAGTGTTAGAATCCCACGACTTGGGGAGCGATGAGAAACCGGTTGCCTGAGAATCGTCGAAGCCTGTTGCAGGGGGATTTTCAAAGCCTTCAACAAAAGGGACATTATTATTTTCCATGAGAACCTCCAAAATTATATAGTAAAAATTTAACGTATTGATTTTAGTATAGCATATTTATTTAATTAAATCAAGGGTTTTCCGTTAAAAACACTGCCCGCAATATCAACGGCGCTTTTAGCGTCTTTTCCGTAAAAGTCCGCGCCCGCTTTACGCGCCCATTCCTGCGTTACTACCGCACCACCCACCATGACTTTGCAGTCTGTTCCGGATTTAATGAGCCGCGCAGTTTCTTCCATTGCCGGCAAAGTCGGCGTCATTAACGCGCTAAGCCCTACGAGCTTTACGTTCTGCCGTTTAACCTCTTCAAAAACAACCGCGCTTTCCACATCTTTGCCAAGGTCGATTACGTTGTAACCATAGCTTTCAAGCAGGGTGCGGACTATGTTTTTGCCGATGTCGTGAATATCGCCTTTTACGGTTGCGAGGATTATTTTTTTGTCAAAATCAGGCGCGTTGCCGCCGAAAGCCGATTTGACAATATCAAAGCACGTGCTTGCGGTTTCAGCCGAGAGCAGTAACTGCGGCAGAAAAATTTTTCCGCTCCCGAAAGCCGCGCCGACTTTATCTAAAGCCGGAATTAAAGATTTATTAATGATTTCAAGCGGCGGCATATCGCGAAGCAGGTTCTTTACCATTTCTGCCGCTTCGCTTTTAAGAGCGTTCAGAATTAAATATTCGAGGGTTTGTTCCGGGCTTGTTGTATACGCCGGCTTTTCGCCGCCTCCGCTGTTTTTTGCGCTCGTTTGGACAAATTCGATGTATTCGGCAGCGTTTTTGTCGAACCCTGCCAGAACATTAAAGGCGCGGACGGTATCTGTCATTTCTTTTTCATTCGGATTCATAATCGGCAAATCAAGCCCGCTTTGAAGCGCGAGCGCAAGAAACGTCCTGTTGATTACGCCGCGTTCGGGAAGCCCGAATGAGATGTTGGAAACGCCCAAAACAGTTTTGAGCCCTAACTTTTCTTTTACTAAAGCGACAGCTTTCAAGGTTTCCGCTGCGCTTTCCTGCTCTGCGCCAACCGTCAGCGTAAGGCAGTCTATGAAAACATCTTGGCGCTTTATGCCCAACTCAAGTGCGCGGTTCAGAATTTTTTCCGCTAAAGCGAGCCGCTCTTCTGCCGTTTTCGGGATTCCGTTCTTATCAAGCGTCAACCCCACAACCGCCGCGCCATATTTTTTGACAAGCGGCAAAACCGCTTCAAGACTGTCTGTTTCGGCGTTCACGGAATTCACAATCGGCTTGCCGTTACAGACGCGCAGAGCCGCTTCAAGGGCGTCGGGATTTGCGCTGTCAAGCTGAAGCGGCATACCCGTAATGCTTTGAACCGCTTTTACTATTTTCGGAAGTACGGCGACTTCGTCAATTCCCGCCGCACCGACATTGATGTCGAGAATATCCGCGCCGGCGTTAATCTGCTCGGCGGCTTGTTTGAGGATATAGCCCGTGTCATTATCTGAAAGCGCTTGCTTCATCGCTTTCTTGCCTGTCGGGTTAATCCGCTCGCCGATGATTCGGGGGCGGTTTATTTCAACGGCTTTGGAATAACCGCAGACTGTAGGGTGCGTATTGTCAGAAATGCATTTTTTCTGTGACCCGATACCTTTATCGCACGCTGTATTCGCGGATTTTTTTAGTTCGCGAATAAACTCCGGCGTTGTCCCGCAACAGCCGCCGAGAACTTTAACGCCAGAATTCGCAAATTCCGTCATAGTTTCCGCGAACTCCTGCGCCGAAAGCTGAAATTCTCCGGTTTCGGGGTTCGGCAGCCCGGCGTTAGGCTTAACCATAACCGGTAAATCGGTACAGTTTAGCAGTTCATTAACAAGCGGTTTTAATTCAAGCGGCCCGAGCGAGCAGTTTATTCCAAGCACATCTGCGCCCAATCCTTCCAAAGTCGCCGCCATACAAGTTATCGGCGTACCTGTAAATGTCCGGAATTCTTCTGAATTACCCCCGAAAGCCCGCCTGTCAAATGTCATGGAGCAGATTACAGGCAGGTTTGTGTGTTCTTTGAGCGCTAACAGCGCGGCTTTTGCTTCGTATAAATCCGTCATGGTTTCGATGATTGCCAAGTCTGCGCCGTATTTTTCACCTGCTGTCATTATTTCTTTGTAAATCTCGTAAGCTTCCTCGAATCTCAGCGTACCCGCCGGTTCAAGAAGCTGTCCGAGCGTCGATACATCGAGCGCGGTGAGCGCGCCTGTTCCCGCAAGCGCTTCTTTGTTAATTGTCAGCGCCTGCTTTATTTCTGCGTCAACATCGCTTACATTAAACCTGTGAATACTGAACGTATTCGCGCAGACGAAATCCGAGCCCGCGTCCGCATACGAGCGCGCAACCCGCTTCACTACATCAGGGGCGGAAAAATTCAGCAGATGCGGGGAATCGACGGGCGGACTGCCCGTCGCCGCGAGCTGTCGGCGCAGTTCTGTTCCCTGCGCGCCGTCGGCGAAGATGATGTTGCCGGATTTTAATAATTGTTTGAAGTTCAAAATCTTATCTCCTTTGCAGTTTATTGTCAAATAAAAGCCGCCTTTACAAGCGGCTTTTATAATTTACAGGCAGACAGGGTCATTCACCTCTGCTCACACATCATAATACTTATCATAATTAACTAACTCATCCAACAGCTTAGGCAGCTTCTCGCTTACTTCCTCATCTCTGAACTGACACGTGCCGACCATCGGATGCCCGCCGCCGCCGTATTTAAGCATAAGACTGCCCACATTCACCTTGCTTGTACGATTGAGAATAGAGTAACCCACCGCCACAGCACAGCCAAGCCCGCCGCGCCCCGAAACTATCCACGCCGATATATTCTGCTCGGGATAAAGGCTGTATATAAGGAACCTGTTTCCGGTGTAAATGGTGTCAACGCCGCGCAGGTCGGTTATAATCACATCGCGTTCCGTCCGCGTATACTTCGCAACCATCTCCTTGAAATATTGTGTCTGCTCGTTATAAAGTTCTATGCGCTCTTTTATGTCGGGCATATCAAGGATTTCCTGCGTGGTCATGGTGCGGCAACAAATAAGCAGTTTCTCCATAAGCTGATAGTTGCTTATGGTAAAGTTGCGGAAACGCCCCAACCCCGTCCTCGGGTCCATTAAATAGCCGACTAAAATCCAGCCCTCGGGATTAAGTATCTCCTCACGCGTAAGATTCCCCGAGTCAACCTTATCCACGGCTTCCATAAGGTCGTCAAACTGCGGGAATTTCTCCCGTCCGCCGTAATACTCGTAGATAATCCGCGCACAACTCGGCGCAGGGCGGCTTTCGCCCACGTACTGCCCTTTAAGTTCGTTGCGCTCATGCTCGCTCGCGTGATGGTCGAACCAAATCCCGCAACCGGGTGCATACGGCACGTTTGCAAGCACATCGTTTTCGGTAACAGGCACTAATCCGTCCTGTATGTCCTTTGGATGAGCGAAGGTATAATTGTCTATAATGCCCGCTTCCAGCAATAAAGCTCCGCAGGCAAGCCCGTCAAAGTCAGAACGGGTAATTAGTTTCATTGGCAATTCCGACACCTCTTTCAGCGTTATACAAAGTGATTATAACACAAATTAATTTACTTGTCAACTAAATTATAAGTTCTGTGCGGCAGGGTTTGGTTATTTAATAATATCCAGCGCGATAATTCTTCTTGCCAAGCGCTTTAACCTGCGCTGAGATGTAACTATTTGGTTGTACAGCTCTGCCATCGCCAGTGAAAGCTTCGCGTATTCATCTGCGGTAAGCTCTTCCTTACTGAATTCAAGCTTTTCAATTGCTTCAATTACCGGCGTAAGCCCGTGACCCTGAATAGCTTGGTCTACCCTTTTGGCGAACTTCACCGGCGTTTCGCCCGGCGCGCCCGTTAAACCTTCAATTTTAAGCAGTCTTAGTATAAACCGATATGCCTCACGCGCAGTATTGCATTCGCTAAGGTCGGCGTATTTCGCAAGCCGTCTGCGCTCGGTACGCGACAGCCCTCTCGCAAACATGATTACAGAAAACGTGAAAGCCGTTGTCAGCAGAACTATCAGCGCAATCATCAGCGTTTGCAGGGTCAGCTCGGTGTTATCCCTCTCGAAAGACGCCGGATTAGTCGTCGGGGTTGTTTCGTCATGGTCGGGAGCGGACGCTTCCGGTGTTGTCGGTGTGGTTAGAGTTGGGGTCGGTCTTTCGGTGGGGGGCGTTATCGGCGGGGTGGTAACGGGTCTTGGCGGAGTGGTTCGCGGGGTTGTGTTAACCGAGCCGTTGCCGCTCTCTCTTTCCGCGTCTAAGTAGTTGAATTCAAAAATCGGCGGCGTAGGGTCAAACGGGAGCCAGCCCACCCCCTTGAAATACACCTCAACCCACGCATGTAAATCCCGCTCTAAAATCGTATGCATGAATCTGTTGCCCGAGCGCACACCGTTGCCGTTGCCGGCGACATAGCCTGTTACGTAGCGCGCAGGCACGCCCATTTCGCGCATCATAAGCGTCATTGCCGTGGCATAAAGGGCGCAATGCCCTGACAGCGTTTCAAACATGAAGTTTCCGAGCATTGTGTTTTCGCCGCTGTTGTTGTCGGTGGTCAAGGAATATAAGTAGTTGTTCTTGAAAAAATGTTCAATCGCGCTTGCCTTTGCGTAGTCGGACAAGGTATCAAAGTCAGCTCCCCACGCGGTGTTGATAAAATGAACAGAATCCGAGGCATAAACAGCAAAGGGGGCGCGACCGCTTACCACTCCTATCATCTGCCGCATGTTTTCGCGTTCGCTTTCCGTGGTGACGGTATATGTATTCCAAATCATTGCTTCATATTCGGCGAGATAATGCAGATACTCCTCCACCGTTATACCGTAATCCTGCACGAAAGCCCTAAGTGCGCGCACACCCGCGCCGCGGAGTTCAACGTGAAAATAATCCTCATGAATATTCGGCAAACCTTGTGTGACGCCGTGATTAATCGCTTCTTCCTGCGTCAGCGCCCTGATGTTTGAATACATTGTCTGCACGTCACCGATTACATTGCTCCACGCAGCATTGCTTCTCGGATAAAGCACGTCCCACACATAAGTCTGCGGATTATTCGAGCCGCGCTTGGTTAATATAGTGTCGTTTCTCCAGTTAAAACGCGAGTCTGTTTTATAGCCGGGAATATACGCAGACGTTGGAAGCATAACATGCGGCGTCCTTACAAGATATTCAACGTCCACCCGCTGACGGTCAATGAAACTGTCCGCCGCATATCCGGCAGGCACTTTCTGGCGAAAAACCAAATACTCATGCTCGGGGTAAAAGTTATCAGGGAAGCCTCTCATGCGGTTGCCGCCGCCGTCCACGTCCCACCGTCCCCGTTCGGCGTTGAACGTCGCGCCTATGCCGTTTCTGAGATATACCGGCGAGTCGTTGTCGCTGAGCCAGACGTTAAGCACCTGCCGCCTGCTGATTGTCGGGTTGTTTATTGAAAGCGTGCCGGAAGCGCTGATTCCGCCGCCCGGCATCGGCATATAACCGCTCGTGTCGAGCATCGGCACACCTAAGCTTCCGAACCCGCCGCCGAAAAAGTCGCCCACATCCCGAAACCAATCAACAACATCGTCCGACCGGTCTCTCCAAAAATCGATAATATCCCGCGATTTTTCTTCGGGCAGAATAATCTGCGCTACAATACAGGCGGCTAACGCAATGCAAGCCGAAGCCGCACCGTTGACCGCGTGCCGGTGGATTCGCGGAATGAAAGGCCATCTCTTCTGTCTGCGCGCCTTTTTCATGCTTTTCAGGAAACTCTGCTCCTGACTTGCCCATATGCTGTAAAGTCCGAGCATACTCACCGCAAGCATAACCATTGCGGGAACGAAAGACGCCTTTTGTGACGCTATGCCGGGAACCACTAAGATTATAGCGGTAATTAAAATTGCACCGATATATTTTCCTCTCGCCGTCAGTGCGAAGAGTAACGCGAAAGCTATGGCAAAGAAGGTTACGCTCTTTTGCAACCCCTCATGGAATTCAAACGTCATGCTGTTCATAACCGCGTTCATGTCCCTGCTTGAAAACCTTAAAGTGGCGAGCATTCCGCCGTCTATATAAACCAACATGTAATCGGCAAGACATCCGAGGTTAAACCACACGTCTTCAACCCGCCAGTAAATCAGTGAAATCAGCCCGATAAAAGGAAGCGCGTACCTGAACCTCAAAAATATGAAAAGTATATTAAAAAATAAAGAAGCGAACACCGTCCGGAAAATCACCGCGCCTGTGTCAACGGGAATCTGATACATCTGAATAAACATCAGTACGATTCCCGCAGTCGCCATGCACAGCAAAGCGAACCGTACAGCTATGTTCATGAACAGCGCGAAATCAGCCTGCCGTGTACCTGCCGCCGTACCGCCCGCCCATACCGGAAGACCCTGTTTCTTGGGATTTTTCTGTTTTTCTGTTTTTTCTTTCAACGTTTACCCCTAATTTATATTGAAATAATATGATTCGTCATTAATTTCAAGCAATTTCATTTTGGTTTTTTCGTTTATATATTCTTTGAGTTCATCGTTTATCGCGAGCGCGGAGAAGGTAATCACAACAACGCCGTCACGCATTGCAAGCCCGGCTTCCTCAAGCGCCTTTAAAAGTTCGCGGTTCAAGTCCGGCGTAATCACATAAATAGTATGCTGTTCTTTTATTTCCGGGGAAAAGAGGGTAATCAGTTCGTCAAACCTTTTTTCCGACGGCTTTTGCGGAAGAACCGTAAAAGCGTCGTACAGGTAGCTGTAATGCGAGAATTCCGTAAGTTCATATTTCTCGCTTCCCTCTGTTCCGTGCCAGCAGTTAATAACGCCGTTCCCCTCAAACGCGATTTTTTTCGTAATTGCAAGCGATGTTTCTAAAACCGCATCAATCATCCGCCGAGTCATATTTATGTCGCCGAGATTGGCGGAAAAGTCGTTGAAAATCACCGTGCTGTTATTAACCGACTGCTCGAACTGCTTAACTACAAGCTCGTCCTGCTTAGCCGTCAGCTTCCAGTGAACGTGGCGTATACTGTCACCTTCGCGGTATTCTCTGAGCGAGTTGAACATGTTGCTTCTGTTGCTTGTGATTACAGACGCCGGGCTTTCGGTGTCGGATTCGGTTTCCATGCCGGAATCAACCGGTATTTTCTCACGCGGAAACACGACTATGCGGGTGTTGAACCCAAGCTTCCGCCGCAGTTTAAACAGCTTTAACAAATCAAAAACGCAAACCTCGTATATTCTGACTGTATACTCGCCGCGAAACGGCAACTTAAACGGCAGCTGAACCACCGATTTTGTTAACGGCGGCATATCGGTCATAAGTACTTTCCGCGAGAAGTCGCTTTCTTCAACACTTTGAAAATCGCCGATGATTCTAATCGGCGACACAGGGAATAAAAAGCGGTTTTGAAGATACAGCCCGATATTACATTCCTCATGCTTTTCAGCTACGGTTTCGGCAGGCGCGATTTTAAGCCTGACCGCGAAGAAGTTAACCGTCATCACAATAAAGCTGAAAACAGGGCTGAGTATAAGAATAAGCAAAATAAGCGGCATTAAACGGCTCTGATAAACAAAGCACATTATAAATACAAACAGCACCAACACGCTGTAGAAAATACGGAATTCTTTCATAAAACCGTCCTATGTTTAATGTATAATCGTTATTCTCTGTGATACGGCGGCGTGATTGATTTCGCGATTTCCCGCAGTACGCCGAGTTCGGTTATTTTGCGTACTTTTGCATCCTGCGTTAATTGCAGGCGGTGTTCAAGCACATGTGGCGTCATTCGCAGTACGTCCTCGGGCGTAACATAACCGCGCCCCGATAAAAACGCACACGCCTGACTTGCTCTCATCAAAAGCAAACTGGCGCGCGGACTCGCCCCCAACATCACCGCCTTGTGGGTGCGCGTGGAGGAAACGAGCTGAACTATATAACGATAAATGCTCTGCTCTATATTTACGTGCTGAACGGCTTCTCTGCAATCAAGCAGTTCCTGCCGCGTACAAATCGCCTTCACGTGTTCAATCGGGCTGTCGGTTTGGCGGGAGGCGATTATGCTGACCTCCTGCTCCAATGTCGGATAACCTACGGAAATTTTCATCAGGAAACGGTCAAGCTGTGCCTCGGGCAGCGGATATGTCCCTACAAATCCGAGTTCGTTCTGTGTGGCTATAACCATGAACGGTGTCGGCAGTTCATAAGTTACGCTGTCCACCGTTATGTTCTGCTCTTCCATAGCTTCAAGAAGCGCCGACTGGGTCTTGGGCGAGGTACGGTTAATTTCATCAGCAAGCAGTATATTGCACATAACCATGCCCGGGCGGTACTCAAAGTTTCCTGTGTCTTTGTTATAAATCGTGAAGCCGGTTATGTCGGACGCCATTACGTCAGGCGTAAACTGGGCGCGGCGATACTGGAGCCCGGTTGCCTTTGACAATGCGGTCGCAAGCGTGGTTTTGCCCACGCCCGGAACATCTTCGATTAACACATGCCCACCCGACAGCAAAGCGATGACGAGCATTTTAACGACGTCGCGCTTACCTACGATTACCCTTTCCACTTCATCTATAATCTGCTTGACTTTTCTGCTGTGTTCTTCCGCAATATGACTGTTTGTGCTGTCCCGCATGTTTTTTTACTCTCCATGTCTTTATACTAAGTAGAATTATAGCATATTACATTAAAGAAAAGCAAGTGAAAAATGTAAATTGTAAACGAAATGTAATAATTAATTTAAGTTTGCTTTTCGGAACATCAAACTCACGGGTTTATAAAGCATAACCGCCAGAGCGGCGTTCACGCCGCCTTTAATCAGATTAAACGGCAGAAAAAAAGGAATAAGCATATTTGTTTTTACATGTTCTCTTATTTCCAAGACAGACATTTCTCCCATTTTCATATAAAGCGGCACTATGAGCCAGTTCCAGAGAAGCATTATGGGGGTCAT
>JAITFZ010000024.1 GCA_031280965.1 Oscillospiraceae bacterium
ACCGTAAAATCAATATTGAAACAAGCGGGATTGAGGTAATTCCGCGTGTTTCCACACAAAAGGAGGATATTATGAATCTTGTATATGCAGCGTGTTTTTATCCGCAAAGCGACGGTAAAGGAGGGTTTACTGTAGAAGTTCCCGATTTGCCCGGTTGTGTTACCGAGGGCGATAATCTTGCAGAAGCTATTACAATGGCAATTGACGCGGCTTCGGGTTGGGTACTTGGTGAATTAGAAGATGGCAATTCTGCACCATCTGCCACTCACATCAAGGACGTAGTGCTTGACAATCCAAACGGAATCGTCAGTCTTATTGCCCTTGATATGGATAGTTACGCAGAAAAATATGGTGACAAAGCCGTGAGAAAAAACCTCACGATTCCCGCATGGCTTGCGACTTTCGCCGATAAACGCAATATTAATTACTCGCAAGTTTTGCAAAACGCACTAATCGCTGAATACTCACTTGTAAAGGACGCATAAAGCGTCCTTTTACCTCTTCCACGGCGGCAATGTCGGCGGCGGGGTATTAGATACGGCGGGGATATATAAAGTAACCCCCGCCGAAAAGATATAAATATTTCTGTGAATTACATTGTTTTTCATAAGCGCGTCCTTAAACATTTCGCTCCCCATAGTTCTCCGCGCTATGCCGTCCCAAATTCGCAACATAAGCCCTTGCAATCCGCTTGCCGCTTTCATTTTTAGGCACGGAAACGGAAACAGTTTTACGCCGCGGTTGTTTCGGGTTTACGTTAAACTTTATAAGCGGAATTACCGTCCCTGCGAACACGATATTAGCTTCAAGGTTTGAACTGTTTGCCCGCTTTACTTTTACGTTTTTACTGTCTGTCAAGTCCCCCGTGTTTAATTGCATACGTTTCAAGTATATGCTTGCTTGCCTGTGATTTTACCGTGCTTACGGCGCGGTTTAAGACGTTGTATAATACGTTTCATTGCTTTTTCTTTGTGTGAAGTAATCATAATCAATCACACATTCCTTTCTTAATGTTTCATTATTTATCTGTGTTATGACACAGATTTAAACCTGTTTGAATTACGCTATCCCGATGGATTTTGCTGTCCTCGATGTGATTTTGAATTATATGGGTACGCACTTGACGCAAGTTGATAAATAATGTATAATATGAGGTATGGAATATCCAAAAAATCTTATAGAATTTGAAAAAGTTTTGCAACAGACAAACAATGTCAAGTTTCTGATTCTAATTTATAAATATATTTTACTGGCTTGTCCTCTCCACGTACAAAAGGTTCAAAAATATAAAGTCTCTTACACTTCGGACATAACCAAACCTCGTAATCGTATATGCCCGAAAGGTCAAGAACATCAACAGTATCATTTTCAAGAATTTTATCCATAGTCCTATCTGAATAAACATGATATTGAATATCATTCGGACATGAAGTATTTGACATTCGTTCGTCACATTTACACCATTGTACCATTTGTTCAACCTCCCATTCATTCCATGTATTAAACTCTATCGAGCGTACTCACTAATTATAGCATAAATCAGCCTAAAAATCAATAAAAATCGAAAGGAAATAAAAAATGATTGATAATAACACAGTAGATAAGGCGCGAAAAACAGTTAAAATTCAAAAACCTAAAATTGCCGAAACCCAAATAAAGTGGCAAAATATACTCCAATATCTGAATTCAAATTTAAGCCCGAAAGAGAGTAATACTGAGAAATTTTGTACATCACCAACAATTTCATCAAAACCTACACCCGCAATACCCTTGCCTGTAAAGTCCGTACTTCTTTGAAAGCTCAAGCGAGCGCTTGTAGCCGTCATTTTTCTTGAAATCGGCTAAAAGCGGCTCTACGCCGTACTGCCCGCCCTTTTCTTCCAATATTCTATTAATAAGCACAGCGTTTTTATGCGAGCTGACTGAAAGCGTTGTTGTAAAGAAATCGAAACCTTGTGCTTTGGCGGCTTCGGCAGTTCGGCGAAGCCGCAGTTCTATGCATTTTTCACAGCGCTTTCCGCCCTCGGGTTCATTTTCAAAGCCCGCAACCGCATTTAAGAACGTACTGTTTTCGTATTCATCTTCTATTAATTGCACACCGTGGAGCGCGACAAGCCGCTTTTGCTCGGAAAGGCGTTTTTCATATTCTTCACGCGGCATAATGTTCGGGTTGCTGAAAAATATAACAATATTATAATCGCCCGCAAGCCTTTCAATTACCGCGCTGCTGCACGGCGCACAGCAACTGTGTAAAAAAAGCCAAATCGAACTGTCTTTTTTTGTCGAATATGCCACTTTACAATACCCCCGGTTTTTTTGTATAATAAATATACAGTGTGAAATGTTGGAAGTGGAGAATAAGAATAAATGAACAACGACTTTCCCCGTATATTATCGTTACTAAGAAGTGAGAAGCATTTAAGTCAAAAGAAAGCCGCCGAAGACCTCGGCATAGCGCAGGCTCTGCTTTCGCATTATGAGAAAGGCAAGCGTGAGTGCGGGCTTGATTTTTTAATAAGGGCGGCAGATTATTATAATGTTTCAACCGACTATCTGCTCGGTCGTTCTCCGGTGAGCAGCGGGCTTTTTCTTACCGAGAACGATATTCCCGAAAGCACGTCCGGCGGTAAAGCCGACGGCTTCTCGTTCTCATCATCATTAGCTAAAAAGCTGATTATCAGCAGTATTGATGTAATTTATTCGCTTCTTAATAGAATCAAGAACAAAAAGCTAACTCACAGCATATCAACGATTCTGTCGCTTAGTATCTATAAATCATTTCGCCTTGTTTATAAACAAGGCGGCACAAAAAACGACAAAAACCTATTCATGGTGAATGAGGAAGCGGCGTTCCGTGCCGCAACGGCAGGCGAACTTTTCGCGGAGGGTGCGGCATTAACCGCCTTAAAGGAGAGAACAGACAGCGACAATGCCGTTGCGCCTATTGAAATTACAACAGCTTCGCTTGAAAGCGAGTTTAACAAGCAGGCGGCGGCGCTCCTTAACCTTATCAGAAACAGCGAGAATACAATTAAGAAGTATGAGTAAGGCTTTTTTTACGGTTGCTGACGTTTTCTTTTAAGAAAGAACTGCAACGCCGAAACCCCCGCGCGGTAATTAAACACCACAACGAGCAAAAACAACACAACGAGCGTAATGTAGTAGAAGCTCATGTTCTCGGCGAACATAACAACCGCACCCATCAAACCGAGCAGTATAAGGTTTGTACCCATCTTAACCGGCTTTAAGTCCATGAATACAAGTGAGCGGGTATCTATAATTCTGACCGTGAAAATAATTACATAGCTTATTAATGTGGCGAGCGTCGCGCCGTTGATTCCCATAGGTCTGACAAGCAGAAAATTCAACAGCAGATTCGCTGCCGCCCCGCTCATCGCGGTTAGCAGTGAGCGCACGGATTTTTTGGAAGCGACGTAGACGCTCCCCATAAAGGTAGAAAAGCAGGTGAAAACTACCGCTAAAATTATTAGCGGAGAATGGCGGAACGCCCCGTCAAAGCCCTCACCCTGCGCCATTATGCTCAGAAGCCGATTAATAAACAACAGCATCGTTGCCGCGACAACATAAATGATTGACTGATAAAAGTTGAAAACATCAGAATAAAATTTAGCAATAGTTCGGGAATTTCGCTCTGTTATGGCAGACATGTTCCACGCCTGTGAAAATATTCCCGAAACAAGCGCGATTATATTAGGGAGTTTATACGCGGCATTGTAAACGCCCGTATATTCAAATCCGTGGATTGCAGTAATAAAGAAACTGCCGGAAACATTTGTAACCCACCACATTATTGCAGTCGGCATCATCGGGATTGAAAACCGATACATGAATTTACGAAGCTGACGGTCGATTCCTATAAGCCGCAGGTATGATGTAAGCCTGCCCATATAAAACAGGAACGCAATTGACGCTAAATCCGCTAAAACTACCGACAGCACGTAACCGAGTACACCCATATTAAAGCCGAGCAGAAAGATTAAATTAAGCGAGATATTAACAATAGTCGTGAATATGCCGTCAACAGCAAAAAGCCGCACGTTTCCGGTTGAACGCACGAAAAGTGCGCAAACACTTTTTATACTGCCAGTAAAGACGTACAGGTAGATTAAAATACTGTAGTCCGAAAGAAAACTAATCAGACCGATTGACGGAACGATTGGTATAAAAATAATTAATCCGGTGACAGTAGTAGTAAGCCCTATTGAAAAAACCTGCGATTTATCATATTTATCGTCAAGCCCGAAGCGAATCACCGCTTCACCCACGGACAGCGAAACCACGCCCATAATAAGCATACTGGCGTTCACAATAACGCCGACTGCGCCGTACCCTTCGGGTCCGAGTATACCGGTATAAAACGGCATCATTATGTAAACTAACAGCTTTGAACCAAACTGTCCGAGTGCGAGGATTAACGTATTAGACGCAAGTCGTTTATATCTGTCCAACAGACAATCCTCCCCGGTTTATTTCACGCAAGAAAAATTTTTAATAAAAGGAGCCCCATTATGAAAGCATTGTTCAAGTTCACGGTAATCGCGTTAGGATTAGCGGCGATTGCACTCTCGGTTGTTGCGATTTGCAACCATGTATGCAGAGATAAGTACTTCTGCTGTGGTGACGATTACGACGATTTAGAGGATTAATCCCTAAGCCTTTTAAAAAACTCACTGAGAATCGCGCCGCATTCCTCTGCCAACACACGGCTTCGCACCATAGGCTTATGGTTCACCGGATAGTCGTAGAGATTCAGCAGTGACGCGCAAGCACCGCCTTTTTCGTCGAAAGCGCCGTAAACAAGGCGTTTTATTCGTGCGCTCGAAATTGCACCCGCGCACATGGGACAAGGTTCGAGAGTTACATAAATAGTGCAGTCCGTCAGTCGCCGGGTACGTAAATTCCGGACGGCTTCCTGTATTGCAATAAGTTCCGCATGCATGAGCGGGGAATTCTCCTGCTCTGTTAAGTTATGCCCTCTGCCGACTATGTTCCCGTCCGCGTCAACAATGACGGCGCCGACGGGAATTTCGCTTATGGCGGCGGCTTTTTTAGCCTGCTCAAGTGCAAGAAGCATGTAGTGTTCGTCGTTGTGCATTACTTCTGTTCCTTTAGTTTTAAATGCAACTCATCAAGCTGTTTCGCGTCTACTTCCCCCGGACTTCCCGACATCAGCTCGCTTGCATTTTTAGTTTTCGGGAACGCCGTAACATCATGCAGATTCTTCGCGCCGCATAAAATCATCGCGAGCCTGTCAAGCCCTATTCCCGCACCGCCGTGCGGCGGACTTGCGAATTTATATGCGTCAATGAGAAAGCCGAACTTCGATTCAATTTCTTCTTCTCCAAGCCGCAGTGCCTTAAACATGCGCTCCTGAAGCTCAAAGTCGGTAATTCTTATTGAGCCGCTGCAAAGCTCGGTGCCATTCAGAACAAGGTCGTAGGCTTTCGCGTAGACTTTACCGAATTCACCGCTGTCAAGAAAGGGCAGACAATCATCGTGCGGCATCGTGAACGGGTGATGCATTGCGTCCCACTCGCCGTTTTCATCATTAAGTTCAAAGAAAGGCATTTCGGTAATCCAAACAAAATTGTAGCCACTCTCGGGGATTATGCCGAGTCTGCCTGCTGTTTTGGTTCTCATCGCACCCAAAATACGCAGAACAGCCCTAAACTTGTCCGCCGCAATTAAAGCTGTGTCGCCCTTTTCACAACCGAGCAAAGCGCAAATCTCTGAAAGCTGTTCCCCGGTCACAAACTTCCCGAATGAGCAGGACGGTGCGTCTTCATGCCAACGAATATAAGATAAGCCTTTCGCACCTATACCTTTGGCGAATTCAATGAGCTTGTCTATCTCTTTTCTTGTAAGCGCCGCCGCACTGCCTTTCGCGACAATGCCGCGAATACTTTCTGCGTCCCTGAATACTGTAAAATCGGTTTGCTTGGCAAGCTCTGTAATATCGGTAATTTCCATGCCGTAACGGGTATCGGGTTGGTCTGTACCGTACTTTGCAACGCATTCATCGTAAGTCAGGCGCGGGAGCGGGGTTACAATATCAATATTCACGACTTCGCGCATGACGTGTTTTATAAAACCCTCAAGCATTTCAAGCACATCGTCAACATCGGCGAACGACATTTCTAAATCTATTTGGGTGAATTCAGGCTGACGGTCGGCGCGGTTGTCTTCATCGCGGAAGCACCTTGCAAGCTGAATATAGCGGTCGAAGCCTGAAATCATCAGAAGCTGTTTATAAATCTGCGGCGATTGCGGCAGAGCGTAAAATTTTCCGGGGTGAAGCCGCGACGGCACGAGAAAATCCCGCGCACCTTCGGGCGTGGATTTTATGAACATCGGAGTTTCAATCTCAACGAAGCGATTTGCATAGAAATAATCCCGCGTCGCTTTAGCTAAATTGTGCCTAAGGAGCAGATTCTTTTGTAAGTCGGCGCTTCGCAGGTCAAGGCTTCGGTATTTAAGCCGAAGTTCTTCGTTCGCTTTCTTTTCACCGTGAATATCATATGGCAAAGGGGCGGATTTTGAAAGAATTTGTAAATCTTCAACCAAAATTTCAACCGCTCCGGTCGCAATATCTTTATTTATATTTTCTCGCGCGCGTAAAATGCCCGCTGCCATCAGCACATACTCGCTTTTTACGCTTCCGGCTTTCTCAAAGACTTCGCGCTTCGTGGTTTCATCGAAAACAAGCTGAACGATTCCCGTTATATCACGCAGGTCAATAAAAATCAACCCTCCCTTATCGCGTAGACGATTGACAAAGCCGCCTACCGTGACCTTTTTCCCTTGTTTTGCGGCGGCAACCTCACCGCAGTAGTGTGTGCGTTTTAAGTTTTTCATTGTCTGTACCTTCCGAATTTAGTTTCTTTATTATTTTACCATATTTTAATAAAAAAAACAAGCCCGCATTCAGGCTTGTTCTTTTTAAAAAATTATTCCTTTACGCCTCCCAATTGAACACCTGCTATTATGTACTTAGATAAAGAGAAATATACGATAAAAAGCGGTAAAACCGACATCGACAACCCTAAGTAAACTGAACCAAAGTTTGTATTATAAAGATTTCCGCTCAGTTGTCTTACCATTATGGGCATAGTATATAATCGCACATCAGTTAAGAGTATCATCGGCATTAACAGTTGATTCCATGTACCGACGAAAACAAAGATTGCCTGCATTGCAATTGCGGGTTTCATCATCGGCAAAACAATAAAATTAAAGGTACGGAATTCATGAGAACCATCTATTCGTGCCGCATTTACAATATCAAGTGAGAAAGTTGAAAGCAGATATTGCCGCATAAAGAAAACAATTGGAGGTGCGGCAATTGCAGGAAGAATAAAAGGCAGAAAATTATTCACCATATTTATGTTATACATAAACTGAACGAAACCAATTGCCGAAAGCTGTCCCGGTATCATCATTACAGCAACAATAAAGGTGAAAACACTTTTACGGAATCTCCAGTCGTATGCGGTCAATGCATAGGCGGTAAGACAGGAGAAGTAAGTCGCGCAAATTGTTGCACCCGATGAGATTATCATAGAATTTCTAAAGCCTACAATTGCATTAAAGGTTCTTCCCCGACTCAATGCCCTCATATTATCTGCTAAAAAATTAGACGGAACCAACGAAAGCGCTTGCTGTTGAATTTGAACAGAACTCCTTGTCGCGTTCACAAACATGATAATAAACGGAAGAATGCTCATAATTCCAAGAATAATGCAAACTATGTAAATTACTACTTTAAAGCCTATTCTAAAAGTTTTTTTAGCTTTTGTTTCCGTCATTTAATTCACCGCCTTTGCCGCTTGTTTAATAGCTCTTGCTTCCGCTTTTTTTAATTTTTTCAACCTTGCCTCATCCTTATCACGCATGATTACGAAAATTACAGCCGAAAGAGCAGCGATGATTAGGAACATAAGTACACTTGCCGCTGATGCCGTATTATATCGGTATGCTCCCGCAAAAGCCTGGTTGTAAATGAACATACTTGTCGTTCTTGTGGCTCCTCCGGGTCCTCCGCCCGCATACAGCATCGGTATATCAAACATATTCAAACCGCCGATTAAACTTGTGACAAAGGTAAATATTAAAATCGTTCTCAGGTTTGGCAGAGTTATGAAAAAAAACTGCTTAACAGCGCCTGCGCCGTCTATATCAGCCGATTCATACATCTGAGGGTTAAGTCCGAGTATACCGGATATTAGAATCAACATAGTATAGCCATACCACATCCAAAATTGAATAAACGAAACTATTAACCGTGTCGCGTTTGCATCGACTCGGAAATTTTTTGGCGTTTCTAAAATTCCCCACCTAATGAGCGCATCGTTGACAACTCCCGTCGGAAACAGGAAAAGCGTACTAAATAATACAGCGATTGTACCCGCCGTAATAATGTTAGGCATATAGAAGAGTACTTTAAAAACTCCTTGTCCCTTAATTTTCGTCCATCGACTTGTAAACCAAGCAGCAAGGATAATTGCAAGCAGGATTTGCGGAATGAAGTTTACTATCCAAAGCCTAAACGTAGTTGCAAATGCCCGTTTGAACATTTCCGTATTCAAAACAGTTCTGAAATTTTCAAGCGGTGCTATTTTTATAATTTGATTCCCGTCTTCATCAAGTATGGGTGTCCTCGTTATATCGTATACACGAGCCCCGTCTTCATCATATAAAGGGTTTCCGTTGTCATCATATACGGGTATTTTCTCTTCGTCGAATAAAGCACGCGTTTGAATTCCGTATTCTCTGCCCGGCAACGGAACTCCCTGCCTGTCAGAAATACTTATAGACACTGTATAATATAACGGGTAGAACGAAAAAATAAGAAATGCTAAAATAAAAGGTATACAGAATATATACCCGTACTTTGCGTAGCTGAAATTCTTACGCTGTTTCATGGCGCAATCTTCCTTTCTGCCTAAAAAAATCAAGGGCGGACGGGATTCCCATCCGCCCCGATTTATAGGAGCCATTTAATTAAGAACTTAGTTTAATTAGTCGATATCAACTTCAAAAGTTTCATGAACTTCAAGTTTGAAAGCAGCCATAGCGTCTTCAAAACTCATTTCACCTTGATAATACAAGCGACAGTATTCCTGGAACATGCCGTTGATTTCTCTGTCCCATTCATGCCAGTGGTCAGACCTTGCGTTCGCGCCCGCAGGAAGGAAGAAATCAAAGATGTTCTGTCCGGCGGTCATGTTAAGTTCGCCGTTAGACCTTCTCATTACTACCTGTGAAGCAACAGCGTCTTTAGCAGACGTGCCGTCTTCAAATGCTTTTGCTTCATCCGGGAACTTTGCGCTACCTTGATAGAGGGTGCCATTTGCGAAGTGGAACTGGAAGCCGTCATCTGTAGTGTCGAGAGTAATCCATTCAAGAATTTCAGCTACAGCCGCTCTTTTAGCGCTGGCATCGTCACCGATGAGGTCTTTGTGACCCATAAGCCATGTGCCGCCCCATGCCCAAGCGATAGGAGAGTCTGTTACAGCCCAGTCGCCAAAAGAAGTAGCGCCTTCACTGGATGCATGTTCAGAAATCTGATAGTTAATCAGCCATGCAGGACCTATATAAGCGAATACCTGTGGGTCGGTTGTGCCTGCCATGCCTGCGAACCAACCTTCATGCCATGCGCCTTCACCAATCATATAATCGTTTTCATAGAGTTGCTTTGCGAGATGGAAATATGCTTCGCGAGCGGGGTCAATTATAAGTCTGTTGTTTACTATCCAAGGTTGCCGAGCGCCGTCTCTTGCTACCTGCCAAACGTCCTCATCACCGTAAACTATTGCGTAGCCCGCTTCTTTTATTTCAGCTGCTGCTTCCATGAACTTATCCCAACCGGGACCGGTTTTTTTAGCGATTTCTTCGGGGTCATCGGTGCCCCATGTTTCAATCGCAATCGAACGACGGTAAATTAAGCAAGCGCCCGTTTCTTGGAAGCGGAGACCTACCACAGCACCATCTCTTCTGCCGGCATCAACTGCATACTGAGCGAGTTCTGCCTCAACAATCTTACTTTCAACGTTTTCTATACCGAGGTCGGTATAGGTCGCCGCATAAGAAGAGAAAGCACCCTGAGTGAACTTGAGTACGAATGCCTGTTCAGCCGCATAGATGTCGGGGACGTTGTTTCCGGAAATGAGAGCCGGTTCAATCGTGCGTTCAAACGAGCCATCCCAGTCGGTAAGGATTGTGGGAATAATATTGAAGTTTGCTACCTGGGAATCAGGATTCATTTCCACATATCTTGCTATTGCGTCAGGAATTTCATTTGTGAACGACCAAACATTAATGTCGGGTTTGTTGGGGTCTCTTTCAACGACCGGTCCGTCTCCACCCGGTCCGTCTCCACCCGGTTCGTCTTCGTTGCTACTGCAACCGGCCGCAAGACCAAGAACCATGAACATTGATAATAAAATTGCTAAAAACTTTTTCATGCCTTTCACCTCATAATTTTTAATTGAAAGAATTCGGTCACCATTGGGCAACCATAATGACATATTATCACATTCGGATTGCTTTGTCAAGATACAATCTCCTTTTATTGTAAATTTTTTTTGACATTTAGCACATTTCTGTCACAATTACACAAAATATTACTCGTATTTTTCACATTATAGTGCGAATATAATAAAGAAAATACATTAAAATCATGTCTGTGTTGCCGTATTCTATAATAATTGTATATAATGCTTACAGAAATTTCCCTTGCATGAGATTTTTGAAAAGGAAATTATTACAAAGTGGTTACAAAAAGATTACAATTTTATTACAATTTTTAAAAAGGGAAAAGCGGCAGAGTTTTTCCGCCGCTTAATGTACTTTGCACAGTCTGCGCGCTGTATTACGTAAATCAGCAAGCGCAGGGGTTGCAGTTACAGCCGCTGTTGCAACTGCTGTTGCAGCAGTTACCGCCCACAGCGCCGCCTAAAAATCCGTCGTTCCCGCAGAAGCAGACGAGAAGAAGCAGGATGATGATAATCCAGCAGCAGTTTCCGTTTCCGAAAAACATAATATGTTCCTCCTTGATTGATTAATGATGTATGAAACGTTTCATAATAAATTGTATGCTTTAAGAAAAAATATGTTACAATGCAGGAGATAAAAAATGATTGAATTCAGCGATTTCACCGAAAAAGCAAGCCGCGCCCTTGCGGAAGCGCTGAGTACCGCCATGTCACTCGGACACATTTATATAGGGAGCGAGCATATCCTTTGCGGGCTTCTGAGCGCGGAAAACACCGTGGCTTATTTGGTTTTGACCAAACACGGGGTTACGCTCGGGGAGGTTGTACGTAAAATTGAAAACGTTGTGGGACGCGGGATTCCGACTAAGCTTGACCTGCGCGACTTTACGCCGAGAAGCAAGCGGATTATGGAAAACGCGATTTCGGAAACGCGGGCAAACTACCAGAATTTCGTCGGAACGGAGCATCTGCTCCGCGCCATCATTAAAGATACCGAGTGCTATGCGGTGCTTCTTTTAAGGGAAATGGGGGTCAACCTAAGCGCGGTCAGTAACGACTGCGCGCCCGCCGAGTCCCGCGGGGCAAAAAGCCGCAGCCTTGATAATGACGGTATTCCCGACGGCAGTTATGATTACACCGGCGTTACGGAACGCGAGCGCCGCAAAGGCGGAAAAGGCGTATTGTATAAATACGGCAGAGACTTAACCGAGCTTGCGCGGCAGAAAAAAATAGACCCTGTAATATGCCGACAGGATGAAATCGAGCGTATAATTCAAATTCTACTGCGCCGCCGTAAGAACAACCCCTGCTTAATTGGCGAGAGCGGCGTGGGTAAAACCGCCATAGCCGAGGGGTTTGCGCTTAGGATTGCGGACGGGCAGGTTCCCGAGAACATTAGGGATAAGCGGGTTTTCATGCTCGATATTTCCTCAATGCTTGCGGGTGCGAAGTATCGCGGAGATTTTGAAGAGCGCATTAAATCCGCCCTTGACGAAATTATCAAGGACGGCAACATTATATTGTTTATTGATGAAATTCATTCTATTATAGGAGCGGGAGCCGCCGAGGGCGCAATCGATGCGGCGAATATCATGAAGCCGCTGCTCGCACGGGGGGAATTACAGCTCATCGGCGCAACCACCATTGACGAATACCGGAAATATATCGAAAAAGACCCGTCGCTTGAGCGCAGGTTTCAGCCCGTTACGGTTGACGAGCCGAACGAACAGGCTTCGCTTGATATTCTTTTCGGCTTGCGGGACAAATATGAAGCGCACCACAAAGTAAAAATCACCGACAGTGCGCTTAAAGCGGCGGTGTCGATGTCCGTGCGGTATATTAACGACAGATTTTTACCCGACAAGGCAATTGACTTAATAGATGAGGCGGCTTCCGGCATAAGGTTGAAAGCGTTCACGGCACCGCCGCTTGTTAAGGAATTAGAAACTAAGCTTTCACGCATTGAGGACGAAAAAATCGCCGCAATAAGCGCTCAGGATTTTGAAGCGGCGGCAAAACTTCGCGATGATGAAAAGGGAGTTGCGTCCGAGCTTGAAGGATTGCGAAAAAACCTCAAGAGCAAAGGCGAGGGTTTTTATGACGGCGGAGAAGTCGGCGAGGAGGAAATCGCGGCAATCGTAGCAAAGTGGACAGGAATCCCCTTGAACAAGCTTCAGGAGGACGAGGCAAAGCGGCTTGCGGGTATGGAAAATTCACTTGAAAACCGCGTAATCGGGCAGAAAGAAGCTGTCGGTGTTCTCGCTAAAGCCGTTCGGCGCGGCAGAGCGGGGCTTAAAAATCCGAATCGTCCGGTCGGGACATTCTTCTTCCTCGGTCCTACGGGCGTAGGAAAAACCGAGCTTTGCAAGGCGCTCGCGGAAGCGCTTTTCGGAGATGAGAATGCATTAATCCGCTTCGACATGTCCGAATATATGGAAAAACATGCGCTTTCTAAGCTAATCGGCTCACCGCCCGGTTACGTTGGCTTTGATGAGGGCGGTCAGCTTACGGGGAAAATTCGCAGACGACCGTATTCGGTAGTTCTGTTTGACGAAATCGAAAAAGCTCATCATGACATATTTAACATTCTTTTGCAGATTATGGAAGACGGCGTACTGACCGCTTCCGACGGGCGCAAGGCAAACTTCAAGAATGCGGTGGTGATTATGACCTCGAATGTAGGCGCAAAATTAATATCCGAAAGCAGGCAGAGCCTCGGCTTCGTGAACGGGAATGAAACTTCTGATAAAAAGAAGCTTGTGCTTGATGAATTGAAACGTACTTTCAAGCCCGAGTTTATAAATCGTGTTGACGATGTTATTATCTTTAATAAGCTGACCAAGGAAGACATAGGTAAAATCTGCGTAAATATGCTTGATGACTTATCGGAGCGGGCCTCCTCGCTCGGAATGGAAATAAGCTTTGACAACAGCGCGGTCGAGAAGCTTGCGGAGCTTGGTTACGATGAAAAGTACGGCGCACGTCCGCTCAGGCGGGTCATTACCTCGCATATAGAGGATATGCTGTCGCAGAGAATCGTAGAGAATCAAGTCGGTCAGAGCGGGAAACTGAAAGTGAGAGCGGACGGGGAGGAGTTTTTAGTGGAAGCGTTGATATAAACGGAAAAGTCTGCGGTCAGAACCCGTAGCATGACCAGGGATTTTGAATCGGATATTCTAATAATTGAAGACAGCACCGACATTTCTTACAAATCTTCGTAAATCACTTGACTACTGTATATCATGTTCGCCAAATATCCGGCAGTGTCTCATGCTCCCGCATTGACCAAACACCGTCCGTACCTGTTATTACGTGGTCAATCAGCTCAATTCCCACCTTTTCCAGAAAAACGCGCAATTCATAAGTTACGTCCGCGTCCAAACGCGACGGCATAGAACTTCCGTATGGGTGGTTATGCGCGATTACAATGCGGTTCGAGCGCATCTTAAACACCTGCTGTAACAATCCTCTGAGCGGCAGCTCCACTTTCCCGAAATCGCCTTCGCAAATTTTCTCGCTGTCAATTAAATTCAGCTCGTTGTCGAGGAACACGCACCGTACCTGCTCGTTATCGGCATCTAAGAACATGGCGGCGCAGTAATTATTTAAAGCTTCGGTGTTGTTGAGCCATAAAATATTACCCTTGCGCTCCATGATAAAATATCGCGCAGTCATTCTGAAAAGGCAAATCATGCTCGCCGTATGGTCTTTTACCCCCTTAACCTCAAGCAAATCCTCATATCTTGCCGTAATCACGTTAACAAAATCGCCGAAATGGTCAATTAACCTGTGTGCGAGTTCGTTCGTGTCGCCGGTGGGTATGGCGTAATACAGCAGAAATTCAAGCTTCTCATGGTCGGGCATGTCGTCAATTCCGTGCTTTAGGAAGTATTCCTTTTTACGTTGTCTGTGTCCGTGATGTCTGTGTTTTTCTTTCATGTCAATTGAAAACCGCTCCTATATCCGCACTTGTTGTCAGTTTTACATAACGTCCGAGATACCCGTCGGCGCTGCTTGTTTTTAAGACCGTGGCTTTCCTGCGCTCGGCAATTACACTTTCGTCCGCTAACAATTCGAGTTTCCTGTTCGGTATATCGATGCATATTCTGTCGCCGTCTTGAACGTAGGCTATAAGTCCGCCTGCCGCCGCTTCCGGTGCGATATGCCCGATAGCCGCCCCGCGTGATGCCCCGCTGAAACGCCCGTCGGTAATCAGCGCTACACTGCCGTCAAGTCCCATACCCGCAATCGCCGCCGTAGGCGCAAGCATTTCCGGCATACCGGGACCGCCCTTCGGTCCTTCGTAACGTATAACCACAACATCTCCCGCTTTTATTTCGCCGCCCATAATCGCGTCAACCGCTTCCTGTTCGCCGTCATATACCTTCGCCGTTCCCGTCACTTTCATCATCGCGGGAAGCACCGCTCCTTGCTTTACAACCGCGCCACGCTCTGCCAAGTTGCCTTTCATAATCGCGATTCCGCCGTCTTTCCGATGGGGGTTATCAAGCTTTCTTATAACTTGTCCGTCGGCTTCTCCTGCCGCTTTTATTCTTTGCTCCTGTGTTCCCGAAACGGTAAGCCCGCTCAATTCGAGCAGATTCATTTTCGCAAGTTCCCGCATAACAGCTTGAATTCCGCCAACTGTGTTCAAGTCCTCGATGAATACCTCGCTTGCTGGGTTAAGCTTGCATAACTGCGGGGTTTTGCGGCCGATAACATCTATGTCGTCAAGCGTGAGATTTACCCCCGCTTCCTGCGAAATTGCAAGAATATGCAGAATAGTGTTGCTTGACGCGCCGATTGCCATATCAACGGCAAGCGCGTTTTCAATATTTGCGCGTGTCATTATATCTAAGGCACAAATATTTTTCTTGTAAACTTCCATAATCAGCTCGCCTGTTTCTTTCGCCAAACGCCGCCGCGCCGCCGTTACGGCGGGTTCTGTGCCGCTAAACGGCAAAGCTAAACCGAGCGCTTCCGTAAGGCAGTTCATGGAGTTCGCCGTGTACATTCCCGCACAGGAACCGCAGGTCGGGCAGGCGTTGTTCTCAAAGTCGGCTAAGTCTGCGTCTGTGAGTTGCTTGTCTTTGTATTTACCAATCGCTTCATACGATTCAACAAAACCTATGCGTCTGCCGCCGACAACCCCCGAATTCATCGGCCCGCCCGAAACGAACGCCGACGGCAGATTTAACCGAGCCGCCGCCATAAGCATACCGGGAACTATTTTATCGCAGTTCGGAATAAACACAGCCGCATCTAAGGGATGCGCCATCAGCATTACTTCTATACTGTCGGCAATCAACTCCCGCGAACACAGCGAATACCTCATACCCCTGTGATTCATGGCGAGCCCGTCGCAAACGCCGATTGTGAAAAACTCGAAAGGTACGCCGCCCGCGTTTCTGATGCCGTCCTTGACACAGCGCGAAATTTCGTGCAAATGCGTGTGACCGGGGACATATTCGCTCGCCGCGCTGATTACGGCAATGAAAGGCTTTTTCATTTCACTGTCGGTAATTCCGAGCGATTTTAAAAGCGCTCGGTGCGGAAGGCGGCTGACGCCTTTTTTCATTAGTTCGCTTCTCATTTTTATGCTCCTTGATTTATTTTCTCCTCTTTTTGCTTTTGATTATCATAAAAGCTATTAATATTGCAATCACCACAAATATTGTCAAAACTATGTTTACCGCAAAACGCATAATAGGTCTGAGAACTCTTCTGACAAACCACCACGCCGCCGCAATTACAATTACAAGTATAAAAATATTGCCAAGTTTCTTCATATTTCCCCCTTAATCGTTCACTAACGCCGCGCCGATAATTCCCGCATCATTTCCGAGCCTGCAGATTAAAATCTCGGTGTTTTTCACGCTGTTTCTTGAATAAATTTCCCTTGCGATTAACTCCCGAAGCGGCACGAGCAGATAATCCCCTTCGTTACAGACTCCACCGCCTATACAAAGGCAATCCGGCTGAAACGTATTGATTACGTTCGTAATTCCGCAAGCCAAATATTTGATATATTCGTCCACAACGCTCTTCCCTGCTTTATCACCCTGCTTCGCCGCCGCGAACGCCGTCCGCGCACTGACTTTTCTCATCTCTGAAGCTATCCGGTGCATTTTACTGTTCGGGTTACGTGCCATAACTTCTTTTGTCATGCGGATTAAACCGGTCGCCGAGGAAAAAACCTCAAAACAGCCCTTTCTTCCGCATGTACATGGCGGACCGTCAGCGGAAATAACCGTATGCCCGATTTCACCGCCTGCATAATTCTCACCGTAGAAAAGCTTTTTATTTATGATTATGCCGGAGCCGACGCCGGTTCCGAGCGTAATAACAACCGCGCTGTTACAGCCTTTCGCCGCACCGGCAATAAATTCGCCGTAAGCCGCCGCGCTTGCATCGTTTTCAAGGAAAACAGGCAGTTCTGTTTCCCTTTGCACATCAGCCGCCAACGGTACGTTGTGCCAGTTCAGATTCCCCGAAAATTCGACTGCGCCGGTGCTTTTGTTACAACTCCCGGGACAGCCGAGCCCGATGCTTACAGCCCCGCCGTGCAACGGATTTTTCGCGGCTTCGGACTGCACTTTACGGATTATCCCGATTATATCGGCGAGAATCTCCTTATAAGCCCGCTCCTTACCCGTTTTCACGGATTTTTTAAAAAGCAGTTCGCCGTCTTTTCTTACCGCGCCCGCCGAAATGTTCGTCCCGCCTATGTCAACGCCAATATAATACATATTTTCATAAAGTCCTTTCTTCACCGATGTGGATTTCATGGATGGTGCTGTTGCGACAGCACCCGCAGACTGCGGAATCCCCAAACTCCATTTTAATGGAGTTTGGTATAAAACAACCTCTGAAACGCATAATATAGTAAATCTTGTTGACATTTGAATGAATCAAACGTCAACGCTCGCCTCCATCGGCGGCGGACAGCGGTTCCCGCTGTCATAGCAATTCCACATTTCATATGGAATTGCTATAATCAGTATAACATGATTCGGTCATAAAGTCAACTTAACCCGGCAGTCAGTTTAGGCGACCGCCGGGTTAAGTTATAAATATCTCTTTACTTTATTTCAGTAAAGCGTTTGCCGTCAGTAGAACGGTATACGATATATTCGCCGCCATCCAAGCCTCTTGCGTAAACTCCCGACGCATTCGCATAAACATTGAGTATGTCAGCGTTTAAGCCATTGATTTTAGTTCCGTTTCGTCCTGTTGAGGAGAACAACTCGTTTTCCTGAATATAGAACAAGGTGTTTCCTTTATATAGCGCCAAGTTTCCCGCAAAACTATAAGCAATAGTGTTCGCCCTGCTCGTGCCTCTTTGATAATTTAAGTCTCTGTGGCTGTCAACAAAGAAAATCGCGCTTCCGTCATTGGTAGGAATGAAGTTCCAAACATCATCGCCGACAAGCTCAATAGGATTAGGGTTGGAAGCTGTGCCGTTGACCTTGAAAATGCTGTTATTCCTTGAATATGTAAGCGTTTTTCCGTCATTGGCGAGATGGGCGTAACCTACACCCCTCATAACACTGTCAGTTTCAAACCTGCTGTTATTGATGCGTATGATTGCGCCGTTGTAATAGAACGTATTTACAAAACTGCGCACACCGTATATGACTGCTCCGCTTACGTAGGATTCCCTTGTATTTGCCGGCATAATAAAGCCGTCTACAGTTCCGGACAGCGATACCGGTTCTCTTCCTTTATTGCTGATAAAGCTTCTTGAGTCCCTTGTAAACACCACCTGCGACAAATCATTGTTGAAGGCGACCAAATACGCATTGTCGCCGAGTCTTTGGCGGGTGGATTCGTTGGTGCCTCTTTGAACATTTAAACTGACTGTAGTTCCGCCGTCGTTGCTTGTGCTGATTCTGTTATAGTAAATATACCTTGCGTTGTTGGAAACCGCGAGAGGAATAAAGTCTCTGCCGAGTTCATTTTCTTTTCCGTTGTTCCAAATGATTCCGATGAGCGTGTCTTCGCTTTTTTCAGCTACGAAACCAACCGTCTTGCCGTCTGGTGAAATCACGCAATTATATGCGGGAGACATTGACCACCATGAAAGCGCGAAGTCGTTAGAAATTTTTCTCGGGTTGCCGCCGTCCCAAAGGAAGAGTTCGCCCGCATCATCGTCTGCTTCGTATTTCGTATACGCAATCGTGTTACCGTTAGCCGAAAGCCAAAAATCGCGCACATCTTCGGCTACTATTTCAACTCTGCTGCCGATGTGATACAATGTGTATCCGAATTCATAACCCATATAGTCTTCATCGACTAACATCGCGGCTTTTGTTCCGTCAAGGCTTCTTTCAAAATCCTCAAGTTCGCCGATAATCTTAACGCCCGTTTTTCCGTGCGGGAAAACCATAAGGGTTTCATAGTCAAGCTGTTCTATATGCACAATACCCTTGAACGTTTGATACTGCGACGGGCTGAGCGCAATAAGCAGTACAATCAGCGCAATCAAAGCCACCACTGCCGCTCCCGCAATTATAGCAACCTTCTTTATGTCCATTCCTGCGACCTTGGTTGTTTTGATTTTTTCAATGGCATTGCCTGCTGTTGCGGCGGCAAAAGCCGGAGTTGCCGGAGCGACAGCGGGCGGAGGAACAGGAGTGGGAACTGCCGCAACAACGGCAGGCGGAGGAACGGGAGTGGGAATTGCAGCAGCAGCAGGCGGAGGAACGGGAGTAGGAACTGCCGCAACAACGGCGGGTGGAGGAACGGGAGCAGAAGATACCGGAGCAACGTCAGGTTGAGGAATGGACGCAACGGAAACTGCCGCCGGAACGGCTTCTTCCGTTTTTGCACCGCATGTACCGCAGAACTTAGTCACTTCTGCCATTTCAGCGCCGCAACTTTTGCAATAGATGATATTCATAACTTATTACCTTTCCCTTTTATTTGAATTATTGTATTAACGGAGTAAACGTTAAAAAAATTTTACCATATGTTGGAATTTTTGTCAAGCTTTTCAGCAAAAAAGCTGTCCGTTAACCGAACAGCTTCTTTATTTTGCAGTTTTGTAAGTAACTACACCATGAATTCTTTGACTTCCGCGAGCAGTTCGTCGCAGTTGTCGTAGTGAATTTTCATCACTACCGCCTTTGAGAGGTCGATACTGAACAATCCGAGGATTGACTTCGCATCTACCGCGTAGCGGCCCGAAATCACATCCACATCGTATTCATACCTAAAAACGATGTTCACGAACTTTTTTACGTCGTCAATCGTGCTTAATTTGATGTTTACTTCTGTCATTACGTTTTCTCCTTTTCTTACTTTATGATATACTTTTCCAGCTCTTCGCCGAGTTCCCTGCAGTCGTCCGAATATGCTCTCATTTCATGAGTTTTGCTTAGGTCTAAGCTGAAGAGCCCCAATATGGACTTTGCGTCCACCACATACTTTCCGGAAATTATGTCCGCATCAAAGTCTTGCCTGTTCATGAGTGCCACGAATTTTTTTACGTCCTCAATTGATGATAAAAAAATCTTGAAAGCCGTCATCTTTTCTCATTTATGCCTTTACAGCGGGGATTTATTTCTCTGCCCCCAAATTCATAATAGCGCAAAATGAAAAAATAGTCAATGCAATCTTGCAAAGTTTGGAAGTTTGAGGTATAATAAAAAAGTAAAGATTGATTATTTGGCAAAGTTGCACAATGCGGATGGTGTATATTTATGCATTTCCTACTAACAACCCTTGGGTGCAAGGTAAATCAATATGAAAGCTCGGGGTTGTCGGCTGAACTTGAGAGGTTCGGTTTCAAGCCTGCTTTCGGCATCGAAAGCGCCGCCATTTTTATTTTGAATTCCTGTACCGTTACCGAAAACAGCGACAAGAAAACCCGTCAGCTTCTTAATTCGGCAAGAAGCAAAAACCCCCGTGTAATCACTGTCTTGACCGGCTGTTTCCCGCAGGCTTTCCCTGAAAAGGCGCGGGAACTCGGTGCAGATATAATTTGCGGAACTTCTAAGCGGAGTGAACTGCTCGCGCTTATTTTAAGCTTCATGGAAACCCGCGCCGCTATTGATAAAATCACAGACTTACCCGATACCTACGAGGAATTCAGCGTCTTTAGCACCGATAAAGACTTCAGCCCAAACAGCGGGCGAACCCGCGCTTTCATAAAAATTCAGGACGGCTGTGATTGTAACTGCGCCTATTGCATAGTGCCGAAAGCGCGCGGAAACCCGCGTTCCCGCCCCCCCGACAGTATTCGGGCAGAAGCCGAAGCCGCCGCGGGCGCAGGGTATAAGGAGCTTGTGTTAACGGGAATTAACCTTACTAAATATGAATTTGGTTTGTACGAGGCGGTCAGCATTGCCGCGCAGTTTGCAGAGCGTGTGCGGCTTTCCTCGGTTGAGCCCGATTTATTAACCGATGCTCTGCTTGAAAAACTCGCGCAGATAAAGAAGCTTTGCCCGCATTTTCATCTGTCGCTGCAAAGTGGGAGCGATAGCATTTTAAAGCGCATGGGCAGACGTTATACCGCCGATGAATATTATAAAAAAGTACAGAAAATACGCTCGCTTTTCAAAACTCCCGCGTTTACCACCGACATGATGACCGGATTCCCCGGGGAAACCGAGGAAGAGTTTGTCGAAAGCCTCGGCTTCGCCCGTAAAGCAGGCTTCTCGAAAATCCACGTATTCCCTTTTTCGGCAAGAGCGGGAACTGCGGCGGCTTCCATGGAAAATCAGGTTCCCGAAAATATCAGGCGCGAACGCCGCAATCGGCTTCTTTCAGCCGCTGATGAAATGCGCCGGGAATTCCTGACCGCGCAAATCGGAAGAACCCTGAGCGTTTTAGTTGAGAAAAGAACAAGCGCAGATGAAGTCTTCGGGCATGCAGAGAATTACACACCCGTGAAGATATTAAGCAAAACCGCGCAGAAAAATGATATTCTAAGCGTCACTGTTATTAAAGCCGAGAACGGCTTTTGTGTGGGAAAATAGAAAAATAAAAGGAGAGCAAAACATGTCTGTCTACAGAATTTTCACAGAGAGAAAACCTCAATTCGCCGTTGAAAGCCAAAACATTCTCGCTGAACTCCGAAATGCCCTGTTAATCAGCGCACTTGAAAACGTCCGCGTGATTAACCTTTATGACGTTGAGGGGCTTCACCGCGAGGATTTTGACAAGGCGGTTACGGCTGTGTTTTCCGAGCCTGCCGCCGACTATGTTTACAGCGATTTGCCCGCTTTAGAAGCGGATGAACGCATACTCGCCGCAGAACTTCTGCCCGGTCAATATGACCAGCGCGCCGACAACGCGGCGCAGTGCGCGGGTATGCTGTTTATAACCGAACCGCCTGTGGTAAATTACACAAAAATCTATATTTTCAAAGGTGCAATCAGCGACACCGACTTCGCAAAAATTAAAAGCTACCTGGTTAACGCAGTTGAAGCGCGGGAATGTGGCTATGAAGCCAAGCAAACACTTAAAACCGAATGCGAAATTCCAACAGAAGCAGAAACGCTCGACGGCTTTATTAATCTGTCGCGTGAAAAACTCGGCGGCTTCCTGAATAAGTACGGCATAGCAATGGATTTGGACGACATCGCGTTTTGTCAGGACTATTTCAAAAGCGAGAGAAGAAATCCCACCATTACCGAAATCCGTATGCTCGATACTTACTGGTCTGACCACTGCCGCCACACTACATTTTTGACTTTCATTGACGATGTGCAGATTGAAGCAGATTATATTAATGAAACTTATAAGAATTATCTTTCGGATAAAAGCGAACTGGGGCGCGCAGATAAGCCCGTAACCCTCATGTGTCTTGCAACCATGGGCATGAGGAAGCTCAAAGCCGACGGGTTGCTCGGTGACCTTGACGAGAGCGAAGAAATCAACGCCTGCTCGGTTAAAATTGATGTGAACGGCGAACAGTGGCTTCTTATGTTCAAGAACGAAACGCACAATCACCCGACCGAAATCGAGCCGTTCGGCGGCGGCGCAACCTGTCTCGGCGGCGCAATCCGCGATATTATGTCCGGACGGGCATACGCATTTCAGGCTATGAGAATCTCCGGCAGCTCAAACCCCCTTCTTCCTGTTTCAAAGACGATTCCCGGTAAACTTCCGCCCCGTAAAATCACCGGCACGGCGGCGGCGGGGTATTCGTCTTACGGTAATCAATTCGGACTTGCGGGCGGCATCGTTACCGAGATTTACCACGACGGCTATATGGCTAAACGCATGGAACTCGGTGCGCTTGTAGGCGCAGCGAAAGCCGAAAATGTAATCCGCAGAGCGCCTGTTGTCGGCGATGTTGTAATCCTTCTCGGCGGCAGGACGGGGCGTGACGGTTGCGGCGGCGCAACAGGTTCATCGAAATCGCACAGCCTCGAAAGCCTTGAAAAGAGCGGTGCGGAAGTGCAAAAGGGTGATGCGCTCATCGGACGTAAAATACAGCGTCTGTTCAGGAATCCGGAGGCCGCAAAGCTCGTAAAGCGTTGTAACGACTTCGGCGCAGGCGGTGTGAGCGTTGCAATCGGCGAGCTTGCGGACGGGTTGTTCATTGACCTTGACAAGGTTCCCGTGAAGTATCCGGGGCTTGACGGCACGGAGCTTGCAATTTCGGAATCGCAGGAGCGCATGGCTGTCGTCGTTGATAAGACGGATGCGGAAAAGTTCATCGCGCTTACCGAAAGCGAGAACCTTGAAGCCGTAAAGGTAGCCGAGGTTAGTGCCGAACCGCGTCTTAAAATGACTTGGAAGGGAAAAATTATTGTTGACCTTTCGCGTGAGTTTCTGAACTCAAGCGGCGCACCAAAGCGCGCACATGTTAAAATTACAAAGCCCGCGTTAATATACACCGATATGCAAAACAGCGCTGAAAACTGGAAAAAGCTTGTCACCGACTTGAATATCTGCTCACAGCGCGCGTTAATCCGGCGCTTCGATTCAACGGTCGGCGCAGGTACAGTGCTGATGCCGCTCGGCGGCAAAACCCAGCAAACTCCGATTCAGGCGATGGTTGCAAAAATTCCGGTACAAGGCGGCGAAACCAAGACTTCTTCCGTTATGTCATGGGGGTTCAATCCTGCTGTTTCTGAGCAGTCTCCGTATCACGGCGCGGCTTTTGCCGTTGTTGAATCCATTGCGAAAATCGTTGCCACCGGCGGCAAGCATACAGGTGTCCGCCTTACTTTTCAGGAATACTTTGAGCGTTTGAGGGACTGCCCCGAACGCTGGGGAAAGCCTTTCGCGGCTCTGCTCGGCGCATATGGGGCGCAGATTGCGCTTAAAGCCCCGTCGATTGGGGGGAAGGACTCGATGTCCGGCAGTTTCGAGGATATTGACGTACCGCCGACATTGGTTTCATTTGCGGTTACAACCGAAAACGCCGATAATATTATTTCCCCGGAATTTAAGAAATCGGGCAGTAAAATCATGTACATCGCACCTGATTATGACGAAAATATGATGCCGGATTATGTGAGTGTTAAACGTGTTTTTGAAACAGCGGAACGCGAAATCGAGCGCAAAAACGCCCTTTCTGTCCGGACTATTGGGGCGGGCGGAATTGCCGAGGGTGTATTTAAAATGTCGCTCGGTAATCAAATCGGCGCTAATCTTAACAACATCGGCGGCTTAAAGCTCTTCACGCCTTGCTACGGCGCATTTATAATTGAAGCGGATAATGCCTTTGAAGGCGCTGAGCAAATTGGCGAAACCATTGCCGATTACGCAATAAAGTGTAATGACGTGCAAATTAATCTTAATGAATACGAAAAGCTGTGGGAAAGCGTTCTTGAGCCTGTTTTCCCGTCTGAAACCCCGCCCGAAGCCGCACCGCCAAAAATTTCATACAGCGGTAAAAACGAAACTGTTTGTAATCCCGCGCACAAAACCGCGAAACCCCGCGTGTTGATTCCCGTTTTCCCCGGCACGAATGGCGAATATGATATGCAGTCTGCTTTTGAAAGAGCAGGAGCGGAAACCAAGCTTTTTGTTATAAGAAACCTCTCGCCCGCCGATATACGAGAGTCGGTTTCGCAGTTCTCGCAGCTTCTTAAAGCAAGTCATATAATTGCACTGCCCGGCGGCTTTTCAGCAGGAGATGAACCGAACGGCGCAGGTAAGCTTGTTACCGCATTCTTCTGTAATACGGGCGTGGCTGATGAAGTTGCCGCCCTGCTTAATTCACGCTACGGACTCATGCTCGGAATAGGCAATGGTTTTCAGGCGCTGTTGAAGCTCGGTCTTATATCGCCTCACGGCTTGAACTTATCCCTGACAGGCAACAAAATCTGCCGTCATCAGTCGCAGATGGTATTTACGCGCATCGCTTCCGTGAAATCGCCGTGGCTGTCACTTTGCAGTGCCGATGAAATTTACGCCGCGCCTGTTTCGTGCGGCGAGGGCAGATTTACGGCAAGCGAAACGATAATGAATGAGCTGATTGGCGGCGGACAGGTCTTTTCGCAGTATGTTGATTTAAAGGGTGAACCGAGTATGGAAACGGCGTTTAATCCGGGCGGTTCAATGTGCGCCGTCGAGGGCTTAATCTCCGCCGACGGGCGTGTACTCGGCAAAATGGCGCATACAGAGCGGGTTTCCGCAGATATTGCAAAGAATGTTCCGGGCAATAAAAATATGCCGTTGTTTGCGGCGGGGGTTGAATACTTCAGATAACAGGGTCACATAAAAATGTTTTCAACACAAAAACAGACACTTAAATATAGTGTCTGTTTTTCGTCATATGTAGATTTTTAAGTTTTTTTTTATGTTTACGCCGACGCGCTGAACTTATCGCCTTTAAACCTATCCTGTGCGCCTACTTTGAAAAGGTCTATATAAGCGGGGTCTTGATACCTTGTGCTGGTTCTCGTTGTGCCGCCGGAAACGTAATTTTTCCCGCATTCGGGGCAGGAACTCGTATGAATCTGCACACTCTGCGAAATAATTCGCCTGCTGCTGTCGCCCGCCACTTTCTGCTGTTCACGGCGGACATGCTCCATCTCGTGCGCCATAACCTTGTGCGCGGCTTCTTCCGGTCTCATTCTCGTAGGTTTCTGGAACGAAACAGCCGAGTCGTTCGACTGGTCTACATAGCGCCTGTTTTTGCAGGTTTCACACTCGCAAAGCGGACAGTCGGTGTGAGTGCCTTTATGCTTGTTTTTAAGGTGGTCACTGGCGAGTTCCGCTTTCGGCTTAGCCGCGTCGGGCTTATATGTATTCTCGTTTCCGATGTTGAACATCTTTTCGAGATGCTCCTTATGAGCCGCCTTCTTCGTGTCTTCCCTTCCGTTAATTCCATCGGGGTCATACCGGGTTTGCTTCTGCTCAACAATATTCACCCGCTGAGAATCTTCAAGCCCCGTACCTGCTTTTTCATTCTTCATTCTTGAAAAAGCCGTAGCTTGCGCGTATTTATTTGCATCGTCAACATGATTAAACCTAACTCCGTAAGATTGCGCCAACATTCCGGTCACCCCCTTCATAAAAATAAAGCCAATTACACACTATAACTATAACATGTACGGTTAACAATGTCAATAAGTTTGATAAATTTTTGTATAAAAATACAAAAATTGACGATTTTTTTGTTGACTTATGATAAAAATAATGTTATATTTATGAATATGAACAACATTCAGAAGTTAGCGCAGGCTATAAAATCTCACGAGCGGATTGTATTTTTCGGCGGAGCGGGAGTTTCAACAGAAAGCGGTGTACCCGATTTCAGAAGCGCGGACGGAATCTTCAACAATAACGAAAGCGCCGAAACACTGCTCTCCTACAGCTATTTCAAGCTTAATCCCACCCGCTTCATGGAATTCTACCGCACAAAATTGTTTTTCCCCGATGTAAAACCTAATTTCGCACATAATTACCTTGCAAAATTAGAAAAAGCCGAAAAGCTTCATGCGGTTATTACGCAGAATGTCGACGGGCTTCATCAGAAAGCGGGAAGCGGAAACGTCATTGAACTCCACGGTACGGCGCATAAGTGCTTCTGTGATTTGTGCAAAGAAGCGCAGCCTGCCGTTGTTGTCAATGAGTTTGTAAACCCTGCCGAATTGCCTTTCTGCAAGTGCGGCGGTGTGATTCGCCCCGCAATCATAATGTACGAGGAGCCGCTTGACCCGGATGTAACGGGCAGGGCAATCCGCGCTATCGCCGAAGCCGATATGCTAATCATCGCGGGAACATCGCTTCGTGTTTATCCCGCCGCATCCTATATCGGCTATTTTACAGGCAATTGCCTTGCGGTCATTAACCGCGAAGCTATTGCAGCTAAAGCAGATATAGTGATTGAAGGAAGTGTCGGGGAAACATTCAAAAAAATCAATATAATTTTAAGAGAAAGAGGGTTTTAACAATGACCGACTACAAAAAAGCCGCACGCGCACTTATCTCACAAATGACCCTTGAAGAAAAAGTTTCGCAGATGCTTCACGGCTCTGCCGCGATTCCGCGGCTCGGAATCCCCGCTTACAACTGGTGGAACGAAGCACTGCACGGCGTTGCACGCGCCGGAACGGCTACGGTGTTCCCGCAGGCAATCGCTATGGCGGCAATGTTCGATGAAGAATTGATTTATGAGATTGCGGTCGCTGTTTCAGACGAGGGGCGGGCAAAGTATCACGCTTATCAGGAAGAAGGCGACAGAGATATTTACAAGGGGCTGACTTTCTGGTCTCCGAACATCAACATCTTCCGCGACCCGCGCTGGGGCAGAGGTCACGAGACTTACGGCGAAGACCCGTACTTAACCGCACGGCTCGGCATTAAGTTTGTAAACGGTCTTCAGGGTCCGGACAAGAACCACCTGAAGACCGCCGCCTGTGCCAAGCATTTCGCGGTACATTCGGGTCCCGAAGGCATAAGGCACGAATTCGATGCGGTGTGTAATGACTACGACCTCTGGAATACATATCTGCCGCAATTTGAGGCGATGGTTTATGAAGCGGACGTAGAGGGCTTCATGCCCGCGTACAACCGCACGAACGGCGAACCTTGTTGCGGCTCAACAGCGCTGCTTGTGGATATTTTACGCGGGAAGTGGAGCTTCGACGGCTATGTAACGTCCGACTGCTGGGCAATTAAAGACTTCCACGAGAAGCACAAAGTTACGTCAAACGCAACGGAATCGGTCGCGCTTGCCGTTAACGCGGGTTGTCACCTCAACTGCGGAAACCTTTACGGTTACTGCCTGATTGCTGTGAAAGAGGGTTTACTTTCGGAAGAAAAAATCAACGATGCGGTTGAGCATCTTTACGTTACGCGAATGAAACTCGGCTTACTCGGCGCGCCCGAAATTCCCGAATATATCAACATTCCTTATGATATACTCGACTGCCCAAAACACAAGGCATTAAACTTAAAAGCCTCACAAAACGGCATTGTCATGCTGAAAAACGACGGCGCTCTGCCGCTTGACCCCGCGAAAATCAAATCTGTTGCCGTAATAGGGCCCAACGCCAACAACCGCACCGCCCTTATCGGGAATTACTTCGGGACGGCGAGAGAGCTTATTACCGTTGTAGAGGGAATCAGCGAAAAAGCGGACGAACACGGCTTCCGCGTGTATTATGCCGAGGGCTGTCACCTTTTCAAAGACAGATTGAGTATCTTAGCTTTTAAAGACGACCGCGAATCGGAGGCTGTTTCTGCCGTTAAACACAGCGACGCCGTTGTAGTTTGTCTCGGTCTTGACTCAACGGTTGAAGGTGAGGAAAACGACCTTGGAAACGAGTTCGGAGGCGGCGATAAAGAAGGGCTTAACTTCCCCGGAAGACAGCAACATCTCCTTGAAAAAGTAACAAAAGCCGCAAACGGGAAACCCGTGATTCTCGTCACGCTTGCCGGAAGCGCAATGGCGGTTACGTGGGCTGACGAGAATGTAGGCGCGATTCTGCACGGCTTTTATCCCGGCGCACAGGGCGGCAGGGCAATCGCCGACATCATCTTCGGCAAAGTCAGCCCGTCGGGTAAGCTTCCGGTGACCTTTTACAGAAGCGATACCGACCTGCCGGATTTCTGCGATTATAACATGGAAAACCGCACGTACCGCTACTTTAGGGGCGAACCGCTGTACCCGTTCGGGTTTGGATTAGGGTATTGCAAGTTCGAGATGAGCGGTGTCGGCGCTACCGAAAACGAAGTAACGCTTACCGTAAAAAACAACGGCTCTATGCAAGCCGCCGAGATTGTGCAAGTCTATGCATCTAATCCTAACCTGCGTGAAGTCCGCAGTCTGATTGGATTTAAAAGAACCGAGCTTGAAGCGGGGCAATCGAAAACCGTTGTAATCCCGCTCGACAAAAACGCTTTCTTCCGCCGCGACAGTAACGGCGACCTTTATAAAGTTGGCGGGAAGTACGAAATAAGCGTGGGGTTCAGTCAGCCGGATGAGAGAAGTGTACGGCTTTGCGGGGTAAAGCCGGCAGTTGTTATGCTTAATGTTTGATTTAATGAATTTTGTGAATATTATACAGAAAAACACGTGGGTTTTTGTTAATGTTTTTCGACATATTTTTACACACATTTGAAAAATATATGTTATAATGTTGCTTTCCACGCAAAATGACAAAAACTGACACGCAAAATGACAAAAAACGCCCTGAATGTTGAGAAGTTAAAAACTCACAACAGGGCGTTTTTACGATTGCAAAGCTATTTGATGGCATTTTTCGCGGGGAATTATACAAAGAGTAATATCTGCGGTTTGTCTCATAAAAATCTTTCAGCAAAATGCATAATTTACGCTTGTGGTTTTTCATTTTAGATTCTCAAATATTGCGAAAACGGTATTGCCGAAATGATTTGAAAGTTCATATTTTCATTGGCGAGGAATTTAAACCTTAATTAAACTCGAATCAACAACAGCCGCCGTAACCAGTCCGTTACGCCCTATGACTACCCTCGTGCCGTTCGGAGGCTCTAAAACATCGAATATTTCGGAATAAACCCAGCCCGACAAAGCGCAACCGTTAAATGTTCGTGCGCCCTGCTTATTACTGCACATTATAATACTAATGCGAGAAGAGATTATTTAGCAAGGCATGAAATCGGTATGCGGGACGAAACATTGAGAGTAACAGTATCGGAAGATGAGATTGCGTGGGGGCTTTCACCCGTTATTGATTACTCGTTCCACGTTATCAAATTAAATGAAACAATAAGGGGTGAGGTCAAGGGTGAAGAAATCTGTGTTCTGTTCCCAAGCAACATCACTGCGCCCGATATTAAGGAGAACGTGATTATATTTTTAAACGCCCGCTTAGTTGACGGATTTGTATTTTATGTGCCTGTTTCTCTTGAACACAGCGTTTTCGCTTACGACAGAAGAGACCGACTTTATTCTTTTTCAAATATGCAAGAACTTTCCGCTTTTGACGGACGAAATAAGTCGGAGTTGATTGAGATAATAAAAAGCTCAGAGATTTTTAATGTAATGTTCGATTTCGATTCATAATAACAACCCGGCGGTCAAATGAAACTGACCGCCGGTATATTTTTATTCTAATCTTCATCTCCGTTTGACGCCGCCGGTTCTTCAACATTTGCGGCGGCTTCGGTTTCCTCCGGCGCTTCCCTTGCCCCCCACTTCTCCTGAACCCTCACCGATTCCCTCTCCTGCATTTTCACAAGGTCGGCGTTAATCCTGTCGATTATAGGTGTAGCGGCTGTTCTCGGCTTCGGAGATTCCATTGCTTTGTCAATGTTATTGCCGAGGTTTTTATTCATTATGTCAAGGTTGCCGGTCAGCGCAGAGAGCTGCTCCCTCTTTAAACTCGTGTCAACCCCGCGCAACTGGTCCATTCTAATTTCAGACAAGAGTGTCCTCGCCCTGTTTTCAATTCCGAGACGTGCAGAGTTCATCGTCTTCACCGACGCCATAGACGCGCCCGCTCCGAAGAAAAAGTCCATTCCCGTTTGATTTCGGTCGTTATTGTCGCCAAGCGATGTAAAAAGCCCCGTTGCGCTGTGCTGAACACTTGCGAGTCTTGCGGCTTGCGCTTCCCGTATTTCTTCCTTAGAAGCGTTTTTCGGCGTAATTGCGCCCCCCGATACCATATTTTGAACAGTAGACATAATTAGCTCCTCCATAAAAATAGCTGTCAGATATACTCATAAATAATATCGAACGCAGACACTGAAAACTTTAGCAAAAACAAAAAATATTTTTTTATTTTATATGCAACCTTTTGCATTGCTGTATCGTGTTATTATTATAGCGCGGTTTCATATTCGCAGCGTGCAGGCGGCGGTGAGCAATGCGTTATTGTCAGGTGTGCGGGCGAACAGCGCGCTACGCGTTGTTCAGCCCCTACACGATTTTAGAATTATTCATAACTAATCTGAAACTGATTCCCAGCGCTTGCGCCGAACGTCTGCAAAGCGACATTCTTTGCAGGAAAATCTCGAAATATTCCATAATCGAGCTGATTTCCTTGTCTATGATTAAATCTAAGAACAGCTCGCTTTTATCCTCTGAAAAATAATAACGCGACTGCACACAGGCATAATTTACCCTGTCGTGAATGTCGTGTATATCCCAGTTTTCGCCGCAATGCCTTACGCGGGAACGGCGAACGTCCATCTTATCCGCTAAAATCACAGCGGCGGCAATCGGGTTGACGGGCGTTGCAGTATGTTCATCGTGGTTGCCTATGGCTGAAATAATCACCGCGATTTCTTCGGCGGGCATGGCGAGCTTGTCAAGCAGGTTGAGTGCCATGATTGCGCCGGTTTGGGCGTGATTGCTGCGGTTAACGCAGTTGCCTATATCGTGCATGTAACCCGCGATTTGTGCGAGTTCGCACTCCCGCTCCGAATAACCCAGCGTACTTAAAATATCATAAGCCGCTTCTGCCGTGATTGCCGCGTGAGGACCCGAATGTTCGGTGTAACCCATAGATTCCAGCGCCTTGTCGGCGTGGTTGATGTAGGTTTGAATATCGCTGTTTTGTTTTATATACTTATAGGTGACATTACTCATGTTTTCATAAAGTCCTTTCTTCACCAACGAGGAATAAAAATGACATTTTCCCCGCCTCGGTTGTATTTTGTTTCAAACTGTTTTCATAAAGTCCTTTCTCCGCCAACGTCAATTTTTATAAGTATAACACAAATTTTGTCTGTTGTCTACTGTAAATTTTCCTTGCAATATAATCTCTTATATGTTATTATAAAGATGTACAACTATAAAAATATCATTTCAGGAGGAATTCACTATGGCAAATAAAGTAAAGGTAAACCGTTTTGTCGCGGCTTTAACGGCATTTGTGTTCGTTATTACCGCATTTGGCGTCGGTTATCTCGCGCCGCTGACGGTAAGCGCATCTGCTTCTCTCGTTATCACTTCTAACCTCATTCAGCGAATCGGCGACTGGGACGTTGAATACTGGCGTGACGGCGGAACAGGAACCATGACTTATCATAATAACGGCACGTTCTCTGCCGATTGGGATGTAAGAAACATGGGCGACGGCAGTAAAAATATACTATTCCGCACGGGCAGGAAATTCGGTACGCCGGCAGGGGTAACTCAATCTCACGAACAAATTGGTGAAATAATTCTTAATTTTGACGCAACACACTCTACTGATACAAACTCTCTCCTTTGCGTATACGGCTGGACTACCAAAAGCACTGTGGAGTGGTATATCATTGAAAGCTGGGGAACTTACGCGAAAGGCAGGGCTTCCTCGCAAGCAGTGTTTATAGGTACGTATACTGTTGCCGGAGAGGGTACATATGAGTTTTATATATCGAACGAGAGGGTAAATGTGCCTTCTATATTTAGTCCCAGTGATACTTTCCCGCAGTATTTCAGTATCCGCAGCGACGCATCGGGCAAACGCACCGGCGGCACTGTTTCGGTTTCCGAGCATTTCAGGCAATGGGAATTACTTAACGGCACGGTAGTAGATAATGTTACATATAATGTGAACATGGGCGGCGCTTTGTATGAAGTTGCATTCTGCGTCGAAGCTTTTGGCGGCTCGGGCAATGCGGCAGTAAATAACCTCTCACTGCAATTTGGCAATACCACCATAAACAGCAAGGGAAGCGATAACAGCATCAACCTTAATAACTTTAACTTTGGTGCAGACATAAACGAGTTCACAAACTGGTCATATAACGCAGGCACCCGTACATTCAATATTAATGACGATGTCATCGCTAACGGCACAATGAATATAACAAGCGATATAACTTTCAATATCGCCGACACTAAAACTCTGACTTTAGCCGGCAGTATACAAGGTTCGGGCGGGGTTATAATAACCGGCATAGGTACGGCGATTTTTAACGGTATAAACAGCTATACGGGCAATACCTCAGTGAATGGTGCGTTATTGAGTCTGAACAGTAACTACACCATCCCCGCAAACAGTACATTTACTGTAGGTAATTCTGCCACCCCTTCTGCTTCGTTACTCAGAATAGGCAATAACACAACACTTACCGTTGCCGGCACACTCACCAACAATGAAACGCTCACAAACAACGGTTTTCTCGCAGTAAGCAACGGCGGCGTTCTGAATATAGGAACAGGCGGCGAAAGAGGTACTGTTACGGGAAATATTATTAACAACGGTAATGTCACGTTCAACAGAAGCGGCTCAACTCTCAATTACGGCGGCATTATCTCCGGCACCGGCTCCCTCACCAAATCCGGCGCGGGTACGCTCACGCTTTCCGGCGCGAATACTTACACCGGCGGCACAACCATAAACGCCGGCATATTGCATGTCATCGGTACTTTGGGTACAGGCGGCAATTACGGAGGAACTATTGCTATCAGCGGCGGAACTTTAGAAATCGCTCAAACCGCCAATCAAACCCTAAGCGGCATTATTTCCGGCGCAGGCGCCCTCACCAAATCCGGTTCGGGTACGCTCACGCTTACAGGCGTGAATACCTACTCCGGCAGTACGACAGTAAACGCGGGAACACTGACTCTCGGCGCTAACCGCACGGCAACCGGAGCGCACACAATAATAAGCGGCGCAACGCTTATCATAAACGCCGTGATTATTAATAACGGCACACTCACCAACGGCGGTACGCTGACGGTAAACAGCGGCAGAACATTAACACAGAACGGCGCGGCAACAAACACCGGAATCGTAAACAACAACGGTATAATCAACGGTACAAATGCGAATGTACTTGCCCCTCCCACCATAAACATCGGCGCGCAAAACGCACATTTAATTGTAGGTGAACCAAACAGTACAACAGGCGCCGGATTCACGGTCTCAACGATAAACACCGTAACAGGTAATCCGACAATCGCCTGGTTCTCGGACGCAATAGGTACAGTGCCGGCAACCGCTCCGCCGGCAGCTGTGGTTGTAGCTTTTCAAAATGCGAGCGGCGCGAATATCACGACAGGGATTCCCGCTATGGTGAGAATACTGACAGGCATTACCGCAACTGAAGCATTCAATATGATTGCGGGAACGTATTATTTCAGATTGACGATTGGCAATACGGTTTCAAACGTTGCCACTCTTATAATTACCGAACACGGCACGCCAACCATCACCATAGGCGCACAGAGCGGCGCACTGACGGCGGGCGTAGCGAATGCGGCGGGCATTACTTTCCCTGTCGAACCGCGAAACAACGTAGCGGCTAACGTGGTTCCAATGATTACATGGTATACGAATTCGAGCGCTACAGCAACGGCAGGCGTTCCCACGGGCGTAACTACAACTTTCCTTAATGCAAGCGGTACGCCTATGGCGACGGGCGCGGCGGGAATTCCGGGCAGTATCAGAATAACCACAACCAATCAGACTGTTGCGGGGACGTATTTTTTCAGAGTAACGATTGGCGGTACGGTATCAAACCTCGGGACGCTTACAATATCAGCGCCGGGCGCCATTACAATTACAGCACAACCTCAAAACAGAACGGTTACGGCAGGAAGCATAACCGGAAATTTATCTGTCACGGCTAATATAACAGGCGGCGGGACGCTTAGTTATCAGTGGTTCTCGAACACTGTAAACAGTAACACGGGCGGTACGCAAATCGCGGGCGCAACAAGCGCAACTTTCAATATACCAACCAATCTGGCGGCGGGAACATATTATTATTTCTGCATTGTCAGAGCCACGAATGCGACAGATGTGCGCTCCTCTGTGGCAATTGTTACAGTTAATGCGGCTTCGGGCGGCGGAGGCGGCGGAGGTGGCGGCGGTGGCGGAGGCGGCAGTGGCGGCGATAATTCCACCGCTTCAACAGATGCGGCGCAGAATCAAATTAACACAGCGGTTAACAGCAATAACGGTTCAACTGTTAATATAACAATGGCAGAGGGGTCAACATCTCTTTCTCAGGCAACTTTAAACTCAATCGCGGGCAAGAATGTAAACCTGAACCTGAACTTCGGAACATCTCGGGTTGTGATTAACGGGCAGAACGTACCGGCAAACTTAACGGGCAATCTTAACCTGAGCGTCACACAATCAACTTCCACGACTACAGTATTACCTAACTCAAATATTCCGCGGGCGGCGATTCAGCAACAGGCGCGCCACCTTCCCGTTCAGCAGTTCAGAATCGGCGCGGCGGGCTCACCTGTAAATGTTTCCGGAGCCGCAACTGTAAGTATCGGTTCGCAGTATGCGCGGCAGAACGCGATTTTAGCTTCGTATAATTCAACTGCGGCAAGATTCGACTTTGTTTCCGGCAGTGCAATCGGCACAAACGGAAGCGCAACCATGAACTTCAAAAACACCGGTGATTATATCGTGATTGTTCAGCAAACCGGCGATGTCATGGGAACAGGTGCGATTGACGAAGATGACGCGCTCGAAATATTAAAGCATATGGTGGGGCTTGCAGAACTTAACCCGCTTCAGAAGTTTGTTGCAAACGGCGGTAAAAACGCCGACATCAGCGAGGACGACGCGCTCAATATTCTAAAGCTTATAGTAGGGCTTATTGACAGAATATAGCGGTTAATACTAAAATCCAAAAGGCTATCGGTTTTATCGATAGCCTTTTCTTAGAGCCGTAATGTTTTAATGTTCGCTTGTTTCAATAATCTCCCCCGGCAGTTCCTGTACTCCCCGAAGCCTGCGCTCAATCGCCCGTGAACGAACGCCCACGCTGTCAATTTCTTTCGCCGCAAGGTCGATTTTCCTTTTAATGCTCTCCATGAGGTCGCCGTACTTCCCGAATTCAACTTTAACAGCACCGAGAAGTTCCCAAACCTCGTTAGAGCGCCGCTCAATCGCCAGTGTCCTGAAGCCCATTTGCAGGCTCGAAAGAAACGCCGCCAAGTTCGTCGGTCCAACCACGGTAATTTTATACCTGCTCTGCAATTCCTCAAACAGGTTAGTCCTGCGAACTATTTCCGCGTACAGCCCTTCGGTCGGAACAAACATAATCGCGAAATCTGTTGTAATCGGTGGATTTATGTATTTATCGGAAATTTCTTTGGCGCATTTTTTAACCACCACTTCAAAGGCGGACGCCGCACGCTTTAATTCATCGTCTGCAACATTATTTTCATAAGTTTCGAGCAGTTTCTGATAATCCTCGGTCGGGAATTTCGAGTCAATAGGCAAAAGCAAAGTACCCGACTGATTGTTTTTATCCGGCAACTTAACTGCAAAATCCACCCGTTCGCGCTCGCCCTTGACAGACACCTGCGCTTCATACTGCGCGGGAGAAAGGATTTGCTCTAAAATCCCGCCGAGTTGAATTTCGCCGAGATTGCCTTTGGTTTTTACATTGGTCAGCACCCGTTTCAGGTCGCCCACACCGGACGCAAGCTGTTGCATTTCTCCAAGCCCTTTATGCACCTGCTCAAGCCGCTCACTGATTAACCTGAACGATTCGTTGAACCTCTTCTCAACAGTATCTTTAAGGTTTTCATCTACAGTTTTACGCATTTCGTCAAGCTTTTTCGCTGTTTCTTCACGTATTTCCCTAAGCTGTGCGTCTATTTTATCGCCGAGAACCTTAAAAGAGTTCATCAGCTCTTCGCGGTTCGTGCGGGAAATCCCGGCATTCTCCGTCCGGCTGCGCGAAAACTCATCACGTATCAGAGTATCGAGTCTGGACACCCCTGCATCAAGCCGTGAGATTTCCGGATTATCGCGCTTCTTCGTGATAAAAATAAGACTAATCACATTTAAAACTAAAATCAGCGCCATTAAAACCATAATAATTTCCATTGACAAATCCCCCTGTTATTACAATAATTCTACCATAAACAGTTTTCTTTGTCAATTTACTTTACAAAAACCGAAAGCCATACTACAATTAATTGCAATTATTATCGGGACAACTGCTCATGTATCGTTTATAATAAAAGCGAAAGGCAAGGTAATTATGGATATAATAGGACAACTCAACGCCGCCGTAAACTACATCGAAAATAACCTGACGGGCGATATTGACTACAATGAAATTGCGAAAACCGCCTGTTCATCGCCCTACCATTTCCAGCGTATGTTCAGCGCAATAACCACCATTCCTCTCTCGGAATACATACGCAGAAGACGGCTGACAAGGGCGGCGATGGACTTGCAGGGCGGCGATGATAAAATCATCGACATCGCTCTCCGCTACGGTTACAACTCACCCGATTCATTCACACGCGCATTTAAAAGTATGCACGGGATTACACCCTCATACGCAAAAACCCGCGGCGTTAAGCTGAAGGCCTATCCCCGCATCATCTTCGCCTTAACAATAAAAGGAGTAATTGCTATGGACTACAAAATCATAGAAAAAGATGCCTTCAAAATCGTAGGCATTAAAGAATGGACATCTATTGAAGGCGGACAGAATTTTGTAAACATCCCTCAAATGTGGCAGAAAATGCCGGCGGAAAAATATGAACAGCTCGCCTCTCTTGCTAATACCGACATCACAGGCATAATCGGCGTATGCGGCGAAGGTGATGAAATTAACGGTTTTCATTACTGGATTGCCGCCGCCACAACGTTACCCTGCCCGCCCGACTTGGAAGAGCGGGAAATTCCCGCTTCAACATGGGCGGTATTTGAATCGGTAGGCCCGATGCCTAAAGCGATTCAAGATGTTTGGGGGCGAATATTCTCGGAATGGTTCCCGAATTCAGGTTACGAGCATGATTGTGCGCCCGACTTTGAGTGGTACGACTGCGGCGATATTCAGGCGGAGGATTACAGAAGTGAGGTTTGGATACCGGTAGTAAAAAAATCATAGGATGTTTAATAAAGTTAAACAAAAAATAAACCCACAAAGGCAGTTGTCAATAAGACATCTGCCTTTTATATCTTTCTTTAGAGCCCTCTACAGCCTTTCTGCTACTTTATACTAAAATCCAATAAACAAGTTTATTGGATTTTAGGGATGGCGCGGTTGAGATAGCGGGAATATCGGCTGTATAAGTACATTATTGGGAAATCGGAACCTCGTATTTTTTTGCAATAATTTCAGCCCCCTTTTTAATGCATAGCACTAAAAAAGGGGGGTTTGTAGAAATTGCACAAATTTGCACGAAAAATATTTACATTAAAGATTTCGCTATTCTATTGACTTTTAAGCCAAAACGCAATATAATAGATATTACGGTGTTCAACAATACCATATATAGTGGTTCTTGGCACACAGCACCACGCAAAGCGTTACGAAAGGAAAAATGAAAAATGCTAACTAAAATTCTCAAGCGCGACGGGCGCCATGTCCCGTTCAACATTGAAAAAATCGCCGACGCTATTTATAAGGCGGCGCGTGCCGTAGGCGGGCACGACTATGAATCCGCGCTCCGGCTTGCGGAAAAAGCCTGCGAATTACTTGAGAGAGAAGCCGAAAAAAGCGGGCAACCTCCCTCCGTTGAAGAAGTTCAGGACGTAGTGGAGAAGGTGCTGATTGATGCCGGTCACGCCAAAACCGCCAAGGCCTATATAATCTACCGCTCCGACCGCACCCGCGTTCGCGAGATGAATACAAAGCTTATGAGAATTTATGAGGACTTGACCTTCAAGCCCGCGATTGACTGTGATATAAAACGTGAAAACGCCAATATCGACGGAGATACGGCGATGGGTACAATGCTCAAGTACGGTTCGGAAGGTGCAAAGCAGTTCTATGAAATGTATCTGCTCATGCCCGAACATTCAAAAGCGCACTCCGAGGGCGATATTCACATACACGACCTTGATTTTTTTACGCTGACGACCACCTGCTGTCAGATTGATTTAATTAAACTTTTCAAAGACGGCTTCTCGACCGGTCACGGCTATCTGCGCGAGCCTAATAATATCGCAAGCTATTCGGCTCTTGCCTGTATCGCGATTCAGTCGAACCAAAACGACCAGCACGGCGGGCAGTCGATTCCGAACTTCGACTACGCGCTTGCCGAAGGCGTAAGGAAAAGCTATCTCCAGCTTTATAAAAAGAACATACTCCGCGCTGTCGGGCTTTTTTCGGGCAGTCTTGAAATAAACGACCTTGAAGATAAAATCGATGCTTTCATAGAGAAAATCAAGGCAGAGCATAATATTATGCCGTCCCTTTCCCTTTCCGGGTGCAAGGAACTGCGCGCATTGGAAAAGCCGTATATAACCGAACTCGCCGGAAGCGAGGAACTCGCGGAAAAAATACAGGATTTCACCCGTAAGCTTACGGAAAAGGAAACCGAACGCGCCACATATCAGGCGATGGAGGCGCTGGTTCACAACCTTAACACCATGAACAGCCGCGCAGGAGCGCAGACGCCTTTCTCCTCGATTAACTACGGCACGGACACAAGCGAAGAGGGCAGAATGGTAATCAGGAATATTCTCCTTGCCAATGAGAGCGGTCTCGGCAATGGTGAAACGCCCATCTTCCCCATTCACGTGTTTAAAATTAAAGAAGGTATAAGCTACAACCCCGGTGACCCGAACTATGACCTGTTTAAGCTCGCCTGCCGTGTATCGGCGAAACGCCTTTATCCCAATTTTTCGTTCCTTGACGCACCGTTCAATCTGCAATTTTACAAAGAGGGCGACTACGACACCGAGGTTGCTTACATGGGTTGCCGCACCCGCGTGATTGCCAACAGGCACGACCCGACCCGCCAAACTGTTTCCGGACGCGGAAACCTAAGCTTCACCTCCATAAATCTGCCGCGAATCGGCATTATCTCCTCAAGCGATTTAGTGGAATTCTTCAAGAACCTTGAAGAAATTATGAATCTGGCAATAAGCCAGCTTATGTATCGCTTTAAGATTCAGTGCCAGAAAAAAGTTAAAAACTTCCCGTTTCTTATGGGACAGGGCGTTTGGATGGATTCCGATAAGCTCAGACCCGACGACAGCGTTGAGGATATACTCAAGCACGGTACGCTTGCGTTGGGTTATATCGGGCTTGCGGAATGTCTTTGCGCACTGATTGGGGAACACCACGGCGAAAGCGAAAAGGCACAGGAACTCGGACTGCGTATAATAAAACGTATGCGTGACCGCCTTGACGAAGAGGGTGCAAAAACCGGTTTAAACTTTACTTTGCTTGCTACCCCTGCCGAAGGGCTTTGCGGGCGCTTCCTCAGAATGGATAAGAAGCGTTTCGGCGTAATCAAAGGCATAACCGACCATGAATACTACACCAACTCTTTCCATGTTCCGGTTTATTTTGATATTTCGGCATATGATAAAATCAAGCTCGAAGCGCCCTACCACGCTTTAAACAACGCAGGGCACATCACTTTCGTTGAAATGGACGGCAACCCTACTAATAATCTTGAAGCTTTCGAGAAAATCCTCCGCCTTATGAAAGAGAGCGGCATTGGTTATGGTTCTATAAACCATCCCGTTGACCGCGACCCCGTTTGCGGCTACACGGGCGTAATCGGCGACCGTTGCCCTAAATGCAACCGGCTTGAATACGAGCAGGGTGGTGTTAAATTCGAGCGTATACGCCGCATAACAGGCTACTTAGCGGGTACAATCGACCGCTTTAACAACGCCAAGCGTGCGGAGGAGCAAGAACGGCTCAGGCATGACCTTACAACAACCATCGAATGAAGCCTGTCATAAGCGAGAAATTTATTATAATAGTGATAATTGCCGCAGTTTATGTTTATTATCAAATCCGAATACTGCAAAGCATTTCGGGGATTTATGCCCCCGACCACAAGATTAATTAAAATACAACGTACTTTTCCTTGATGCAAAAATAAATATGCTTGAGGAAAATTACAGCGAAGCCCGTGCGAAATTCGAGAATGTAATGCACGACAGCCGGAATTACGGGAACATAAGACTGGCAAGAGGGGAGTTAGAATATTGGATAACACGTTTTTAGCCATGCTGTTCCGCATGAGACATATAAGCCGCTGGAGTCTTATGTTCAATACTCAGCAGGAGAACCTTATGCAGCATACGGTTGAATGTGCTTTCATCACGCATTTCCTCGCTATCGTCGGGAACTGTCACTTCAATAAAAACTACGACGCCGAAAAACTCTGCGCTTACGCTTTATTCCATGATGTTTCCGAGGTTTTGACGGGCGATATGCCGACACCCGTCAAGTACTTCAACGAGGATATAAAAGCGGCATACAAGGACATAGAGAAAATAGCTTGCGAACGGCTTTTAACCCACCTTCCGAAAGAACTTCGCAAGGTTTATTCAGCTTATTTTGACAGCGATAATTTAACCGAAGACGAGAACAGGCTTATAAAAATAGCGGATAAGCTCTGCGCCTATCTGAAATGCGTAACAGAACTCAACGCCTCAAACAAGGAATTCATGCCAGCCCGTGAAAGCATACGCAAACAGCTTGAAAGCATGGAGAGCGAGGAACTGCGGTATTTTCTCGATAATTGCCTTGATTCGTTCACGCTGTCGCTTGATAATTTGAAAGGTACGTTGTAACTTTGAGATACACGCACATAATTTGGGACTGGAACGGAACTTTGCTTGACGATATAGACTGGTGCGTCAGTATAATAAACCGGATGCTTTCAGGGCGCGGACTTAAAACATTCAAGAAAACCCGCGAATATCATGATGTTTTTTCATTCCCTGTGATTGACTACTATAAGAAAATAGGTTTTGATTTCGAGAAAGAGCCGTTTGAAAAATTAGCTGTCGAATACATTGAGTTTTATTATTCAAAAAGCTGTAAACTGCATAAAGGTGCAGAAGAGGTTTTACGTATAATTAACGAAAAAGGTATAAAACAAGTTATTTTGTCGGCTTCTGAAATAAATAATCTCAAATCTCAGCTTGCCGGTTTTGATATCGGAAAGTACTTTGATGAAATACTCGGCATTTCGGACATTTACGCCGGAAGCAAAACTGAAACAGGCTTGGAATTTATAAAGAAGAATAAAATTAACAGCGCTTTGCTAATCGGCGACACGGAACATGATTTTGAAACCGCAAAAGCTCTCGGCGCAGATTGTGTTTTAATCGCGAATGGTCATCAGAGCCGCGAAAAGCTACTGACGCTGGGTGTTAGGGTGCTTGACAGTATCGCGGACGTTTTGGAGGTTTTACCGATATGTTAAAACCCTCCCGCTTTACCGTTATAGACGAGCCGTTCAGGTGCGCCGTCTGCGGCGCGGAAACGCCGCCGCTCGGTTACACTGCCCGCGACCACTGTAACAAGTGCCTTTGTTCGCTTCATCTTGATGAAAACCCCGGCGACCGTCTCAGCAATTGCGGCGGTGTACTTGAGCCTGTCGGCGCGGAGCAGGGTAAAAAAGGCTTTAAAATTATCTACAAGTGTAAAAAATGCGGCGTTACAAAGAAAAATATCGCCGCCAAAGACGACGATAACGAGATAATCATAAGACTTTTCGGGAATCCGGTTTCATAAAGACGGTCGCCTTGCGTTTCTACATTATGTGTACTTCATATTTCGACTCCGAAACATCATAACCCAGCTTTTCTATTTGAGCGAAAAGCTGGTTTTTTCTTATTCCCGTGGTATCGAAGTCTACAGCCACGCTGTTTCTTACCGTGTTCATGCTTACGGATATTACGCCCGAGAGCGTATCCAGGTCACTCTTTATTTTTTTAATATCATGTTTGCCAATATCATTGACAATAAAATACGCGCTCGCCTTTGACATTTGTCCGCTTCCTTTCATGCTTTTAACATTTCTATGATTATTCTTGTCAAAATATACTGGTTTTATGCGTTTGAAAAACGCTTGAAAGTTTTCACTGTTCAGCGGCGTTCAGTATAAACCGAACGCCGCTGTTATTATTTAAACTATTAAATCGTGCTTGAACTTCCCTGCTCTTTTTCGGTTTTCTTCTTTTCAATGTCTGCGAGCGCTTCTTTCCTTGATAAACCTATTTTGCCCTGTGCATCAATTTTGATTATTTTCACAATAATCATATCGCCCACATTACAAACGTCCTCAACTTTTTCAACACGGCGGTTTTCAAGCTCGGAAACATGCACCATGCCTTCTTTGCCGGGTGCGAATTCCACAAACGCGCCGAAACCTGTCACACGGACGACTTTCCCTTTGTAAATCGCTCCCATTTCCGGCTCGGAAACAATAGCTTCTATCATTTCCACGCAAGCCTGCGCTTTGTCAAAGTCGTTACCGCAAACAAATACGTTGCCTTCTTCATCGACATCAATCTTAACGTCATAATCAGCGCAAAGTTTCTGTATAACCTTGCCGCCCGTTCCGATAACTTCGCGGATTTTATCAACGGGTACTTTAGTAGTAAGCATTTTCGGAGCGTACTTATTAACAGTCGGGCGCGGCGCGGGAATAGCTTTAAGCATAACTTCATCAAGGATATAAATACGCGCCTTATGCGTGGATTCGATTGCTTCTTTTATGATTTCCGGGGTAAGCCCGTCTATTTTTAAGTCCATTTGAATAGCGGTAATGCCTTTATGTGAGCCGGCTACCTTGAAATCCATGTCGCCGAAGAAGTCTTCAACGCCTTGAATATCAATCATAGTCATCCATCGGTCGTCCTCGGTAATAAGCCCGCAGGAAATTCCCGCTACCGGATTTTTAATCGGTACGCCCGCATCCATAAGCGCGAGTGTAGAGCCGCAGATTGAACCCTGAGAAGTCGAGCCGTTCGATGAAAGTATTTCGGAAACAAGGCGAATCGCGTAAGGGAAGTCTTCAATAGCAGGAATTACCGGTTCCAGCGCACGTTCGGCGAGTGCGCCATGTCCGATTTCGCGCCGTCCCGGACCTCTGCTTGTTTTAGCTTCACCAACCGAATATCCCGGGAAGTTATAATGATGCATATAACGCTTGCTGTCCTCGTCGTCAAGCCCGTCAATACGCTGTGAATCGCTGACAGGTCCGAGCGTCGTAACAGTCAGCACCTGCGTCTGCCCTCTCTTGAACAGTCCGGAGCCGTGAACACGCGGCAGTACGTTTACCTCCGATTCAAGGTTGCGGATTTCGTCCATTCTTCTGCCATCAACGCGCTTGCCCTCATCAAGCAACCAGCGTCGTACAATCTGCTTTTGAAGCTTATAAATACATTCATCAATCTGTGACGATTGTTCAGGATATTGTTCGCCGAATTTAGCGTGAATTTCGTCCTTAACGGGCTGTAAACGTTTTTCGCGGGTATTCTTGTCATCGGTGTCAAGGGCATGCTTAACCTTAGCTTCAGCAAATGCGCGAATAGCTTCGTACATGTCCTTATCAACGTCCATTGACGGGAACTCGAATTTTTTCTTCCCTATTTCGGCAGTTATATCATTGATGAAAGGTATAATTGTTTTCACGATTTCGCCATGCCCAATTTCAATAGCTTTAAGCATAATGTCATCCGGGATTTCGTTTGCGCCCGCTTCAATCATCACGACTTTCTTTGCGCTTGAAGCTATTGTAAGGTTCAAATCGGATTTGCTTCTCTGCTCTGCATTCGGCATAAGCACGATTTCACCATCTACTAAACCCACGGAAATACCGCCGATTGGCCCGTTCCACGGAATATCAGAAATGGAAAGCGCAATAGAAGCGCCAATCATGCCCGCGATTTCGGGCGAGCAGTCGGGGTCAACCGCCATAACCGTCATTACAACAATCACGTCATTACGCATGTCTTTCGGGAAGAGCGGACGGGTCGGGCGGTCAACAACACGTGAGGTCAGCACTGCCTTTTCGCTCGGTCTGCCTTCTCTTTTAAGAAAACCTCCGGGGATTTTCCCCACTGAATACAGACGTTCTTCAAAGTCCACAGACAGAGGGAAGAAGTCGATTCCGTCGCGGGGTTTTTCGCTGGCGGCGACGTTCACCATTACTACGGTTTCGCCATAGCGAACCCAGCACGAGCCGTTTGAAAGCTCGCAGGTTTTACCGGTTTCGATGATTAGCTCGCGCCCGCAGAATGTCGTCTTGAATGTTTTGGGATTTGTCATGTTTATTATTCCTCCGTTTTTTGGAAAACGGCTTTAGCAATAAATTCAGCCGGTGTCGAAACCGCAACGACCCCACAGGCTCAATTTAGTGCTAAGACTCGTTTTCCTTTTTAATGTGTTAAAGGGCAGGCGATTTTTTACAATCGCCCCGCCCTAAAAGCCGTTTGTTATTTACGTATGCCGAGTTTTGCGATGATGGTTCTGTAACGCTCAATATCCTTTTTCATCAGGTAATTAAGCAGGTTACGTCTGTGACCGACCATCTTCAACAGCCCGCGCCTTGAATGGTGGTCTTTTTTGTGAGCTTTCAGGTGTTCTGTCAGGTCGTTGATTCTCTTTGTAAGAATCGCGATTTGCACTTCCGGCGAACCGGTATCATTTTCGTGGGTGCGGTTATTTTCGATTACCGCTGTTTTTTCGTCTTTGAGTAACATAAATTACACTCCTTTTCGGCGTTTCAGCCTATTATTCTTCCCGAAACATAGTAAAGGGCAAAGTGCATTCCTCTTGCCGACCGCGCAATACGCGACCGTTCGGGCATACGCCGCAAAACCAAGAACCGGGAAATTTACACAACGTTAACAGTATATCACATATTAAACGAAAAGTAAAGGGAATTTTAACAATTATCCTATTTTTCTTTTTTGCTTCTTTTTCGGATGAATACGTTTTCTCGGCGCGCCGTGTTCAACACGGGGCAATTCCGCGCCTTCGGCGCTTGCGGCGGTGATTATAACCTTGTTAACCGTATCGTCGCCGGGAGTGGTGAACATCACCTCTGACAGAATAGTTTCCATGACTGAACGCAGTCCGCGCGCCCCCGTCTTGCGTTCAAGCGTCTTTTCAACGACTTTAACAAGCGCGTCGTCTTCAACGTCAAGCTCGATGCCGTCCAGCTCAAAGAGATATTTGTACTGCTTGAGAAGCGCATTCTTCGGTTCGGTGAGAATTTTCATGAGCGCGTCTGCGTCAAGCTCGTCAAGCACCGCGATTACGGGAAGCCGCCCGACAAGCTCGGGAATAAGCCCGTACTTAACCAAATCCTCGGGAACTACGCTGTGCATAACATCAACGCTTTCTTTTTCTTTCTGCGATTTAACTTCCGCACCAAAGCCCATAGCCGACGAATGAATCCGTTTTGCAATCGTTTTTTCAATCCCGTCGAACGCGCCGCCGCAAATGAAAAGAATATTCTTTGTGTCGATTTGAATGAATTCCTGGTGCGGATGCTTTCTTCCGCCTTGCGGCGGAACATTGGAAACCGTGCCTTCGATTATTTTAAGCAACGCCTGCTGAACACCCTCGCCGCTTACATCGCGGGTAATTGACGTATTTTCCGAGCGACGCGAAATTTTATCAATTTCATCAATGTATATTATACCCTGTTCAGCGGCTTCTATGTCATAATCGGCGGCTTGAATCAGGCGCAACAACACATTTTCAACGTCTTCGCCGACATAACCCGCCTGCGTAAGGGTAGTAGCGTCCGCAATCGCAAAAGGTACGCGTAAAATCCGCGCTAAGTTCTGCGCTAACATAGTTTTTCCCACGCCCGTAGGCCCCATAAGAAGCACGTTGCTCTTTTGCAGTTCTACGCCTGTATTTTCCGTTTTCCGGAATGAATCAAGCGAGCGTTTATAATGGTTATAAACCGATACGCAAAGCGTTTTCTTCGCTCCGTCCTGTCCGATTATATACTGGTCGAGAATTTTCTTGATTTCCATCGGCGTAATCAGCGCAAACGGCTCTTCGTCAAAAATTTGCTTTCTCTTGACGGGATGATACTCCGGCGGCTCTAAGCTTGCGTCTTCCTCATCAAGCAACATCTGATACGAGGTTACAACACATTCATCGCAAATGCAACCGCTCGCCCCGAAAAGCATCCGCATAACTTCATTTTCTGTTTTGCCGCAAAAACTGCATCTTAACATAAATTTTACCTTTCGCCGGCGTATCGCCGATGATGATTCCGCCGCATCACGGCGGGGTTTTTACTTTTTAGGTTCCATAACCTTGTCAATTATTCCGTAAGAGAGCGCTTCTTCGGCTGTCATAAAATTATCGCGCTCGGTGTCCTTGCGAATAATATCAATAGGCTGACCGGTCTTTTCCGAAAGAATCGAGTTCATTCTGTCTTTTATGAAGAGCAGGCGCTTGGTGTGAATCTCGATGTCTGTGACTTGTCCCTTATAACCTGCGGAGGGTTGGTGAATCATGATTTCGCTGTTCGGAAGGGCATAGCGTTTTCCCTTTGTCCCCGCCGCAAGCAGAAACGCGCCCATTGATGCCGCAAGTCCTAAGCAAATCGTGGAAACATCGCATTTTATATACTGCATGGTATCGAAAATCGCCATGCCGTCAGTTATTGAACCGCCCGGGCTGTTAATATAAAGGAAGATGTCTTTTTCCGGGTCCTGACCTTCAAGAAAGAGCAACTGCGCCACTGTAAGGCTCGCGGTTACGGGGTTCACCTCTTCGTGCAGCATGACGATTCTGTCGTTTAACAGGCGCGAATAAATATCATAAGCCCGCTCACCTCTGCCGGTCTGCTCGATTACTGTGGGGACAAGGCTCATTAAGGGATTATACATTATTTATCTCCTTTTATTTTTTTGGCGTTCTCTTTGACTATTTCCATTGCTTTTTCCGTTTTAAGGTCACGGGCAAGCGCTTCGGGTTCGATTAACTCCTTAACCTTATCCACGGACATTCTATAAAATCCCGAAAGTTTTTCATACTCGGCTTCGATTTTTTCCGCTTCAACCTCAATGGTTTCAAGCTCGGATATTTTTTCAAGCGCAAGCCGCATCTTAACCTGCTTTTCAGCCATCTCGCGGAACATCTCCCTGAACTGCTCCATTGTCGAATTCGAGTATTGCAGATATGTTTGTACGCTCATGCCCTGCTGTTTGTTCTTATATTCCCAGTCGCGCACCATGTCGTCAATGCGGTTTTCATACATAACAGGGGGAATATCGGCTTCAACCAATTCAATTAGCTTTTCCGAAAGCTCACCCTCAAAATGTTCATCTGCCCGCTTCTCGGCGGCTTCTTCAAGCTTTTTCTTTATATCGGCTTTAAGCTCGTCAAGCGTGTCGAATTCGCTGACGTCTTTTGCGAATTCATCATCAAGCTCGGTTAGTTCCCTGCCCTTAATGCTGTTAATTTTGCACTCAAACACAGCTTCCTTTCCCGCAAGCTCCTTCGCCTGATACTCTTCGGGGAATGTGACGTTAACATCAAAGTCCTCGCCTATATTCTTGCCTGCAATCTGCGGTTCAAATCCCGGTATAAATCTGCCGCTTCCGAGTTCAAGGCTGAAATTTGCCGCTTCTCCGCCTTCAAAAGCTTTTCCTTCGCAAAATCCCTTAAAATCGAAAACAACAGTATCGCCCATTTCTGCCGCACGGTCTTCCACATCTATAATCCGCGCACCGCGAAGTTGCATTTCCTTGAGCTTGCCTGCAATATCATCTTCGTTTATTTCCTGAACGCTTTCCTCAACTTCAAGCCCTAAATAGCCTTTAATGCTCACCTCCGGCTTAACGGTGAATGTAGCCTTAAACTCTACGCCTTCTTCTTTGCCGACTGAAACAACTTCCGTATCCGGCACGTCAACCACATCGATTTTGAGTTCTTCAATCACATCGGAAATTATTTTCTTATACAAGCCATTGACCGCTTCTTCATAGAAAACGTTTTCGCCGTACTGGTTTTCTATCATCTTACGCGACGCTTTTCCCTTTCTGAAGCCGGGGATGGCTATGTTGTTCTTCTGCCTGTGATATGCCTTGTCAAGCGCCTGCTCGAACTCCTCCGAATTCACCTTAAACTGCGCTTCTACCGTGTTTCCTGTCTTGTTGTTTTTTGTTATTTCCATTTTCTGAGTGTCCTCCGTTTTAAGTATCGTTTTTAAGTATAACATAAAAAAACAAAAATTTCCAGTGTTTTTTATTAAAATTATACTTGTAAAGGTGTAAAACTGACAAAATCCGCTGAAATAAGGGAAAATTCTATGCCGTAATGTGTTCCTGTGACAGCGTTCTTGTGTGCCGTGCCGTGTAAATGACCGTAAAAACATCGTTTTATGCCGTACCGCCTGAGCACGTCAATTATATTATGATTCTCGAAGCCGCCGTAAACCGGCGGATAATGCAGAAAAGCGCACACTTCCAAACCGCCGGACTCAATACCGCCGCCGCTAATTTCAAGCGCCTGCTTAGCAGAGAGTTCAAGTCTTGTTTCTTCACGTTTTTGCAACTTTTCGCAGTGTTTATCGTTCGCTTCGTTGAACCATCCGCGAGTACCGCAAACTACAGTATTTTCAACAATAAAAGCGTTGTTATGCAAAAAACTGATGTTGTTTAAATTATTTTCGGCAAGGAAACGATTCATTTTTGAAAGCGACGCCCACCAATAGTCGTGGTTTCCTTTTAATATTATTTTCCTGCCGCGAAGCTCCCTGCTTATAAATTCAAGGTCGGGCAGTACCGTTTCAAGGCTCTTGCCCCACGAAATATCGCCTGCGATTACAACGGTATCGCTTTCCCCGACAATGCCGTTCCAGTTCTCCCTGAGCCTTCTGACGTGGTTTTCCCAGCCTTTAAAAATATTCATCGGCATATTCCCGCCGAATGACAGGTGTAAGTCAGCGATTGCAAACAGGCTCACAGCGAACTTATTATGCCGGAAACTGCACGCTTCATCTCGCTTATCTCCACCGAATCGGCGAAACGGACAGGCAGGCTTTGGGTTCTCGCCAAAGGTTCGGGCATCTTCGTATTAGTCAGCTCCTCTAACTTTCGGGCGGTGATGAATTCATCAGCTTCCGGCGCTTCCCCCGTAAGTGCGCCCTTAACAGCCGCGCAGAATTTATAGGGACTGGCTGTAGCTGTAATTATGGTTTTGGTGCTGTCGCCGGAGTTTTTCCTGTAGTCGGTGTATATTTTATAAGCAACCGCCGTATGTGTATCCAATAGATAGCCGTATTCGGTGAAAACATCTCTGATGGTTTGCCCGGTTTGCCCTTCGTCGCACCAGCCGCCGTAGAATAAAGCTTTCAGCTTTTCATGAATGACAGAGCTTAACCTGTATCTGCCTTCTTCTTTTAAGTCGGCGAACAGCGCCTTGATTACACTCTCGTTGTTGCCGGAAAGGTGGTAAAGCAAACGCTCGAAGTTCGATGAAACCAAAATATCCATAGACGGCGAGGCAGTTAAAACAAGTTCCCTGTTCTTATCGTAAACCCCTGTGTTTATGCAGTCGGTAAGTACATTATTCGAGTTTGACGCGCAAATCAGCTTATTCACCGGCAATCCCATTTCCCGCGAGTAATATGCGGCTAATATGTTCCCGAAGTTGCCGGTCGGAACGCAGATGTTAACTTTTTCGCCCTGCTCAATTTCACCCGCCGCAAGAAGCGATGCGTATGCCGAAATATAATAAACAATTTGCGGAACAAGGCGTCCCCAGTTGATTGAATTCGCGCTTGAAAAAACCATGTCCTTTTCAGCAAGTTGCGCTTTTAAGTCGCTGTCGCTGAAAATCTCCTTTACGCCGGTCTGGCAGTCGTCGAAGTTACCCTTAACTGCGCACACGCGTATATTTGCACCTTCTTGTGTGGTCATCTGGCGCTTTTGCATAAGGCTGACGCCGTCTTCGGGAAAAAATACGGTCACGCTGGTATTTTCAATGTCCCTGAAACCTTCAAGCGCCGCCTTGCCCGTATCGCCGGAAGTAGCTGTCAAAACAGCGATATGTCTGCCTTTAACTGCTTCGGATTTACTCGCAGAAATCGTCATGAGGTGCGGCAGCAATTGCAGTGCCATATCCTTGAACGCGCAGGTAGGTCCGTGAAAAAGTTCGAGTATATAACAATCGGGGTAAAGCTGTGATAATTCTGTAATGCCTTCGACTGAAAAATTGTCGTTATACGCGCTTTCAACCGCGCTTTTAAGCTCGCTGTCAGTGAAGTCGGTCAGAAACTTTTTAAGTACCAGATGCGCTCGCTCCGCATAACTCATCTTGCAGAGATGCTTCATATCGCTTTCAGTAAGTTTCGGCAGATTTTCAGGCACGAACAAACCGCCCTCATCCGACAGACCTTTAACAATTGCCTCGGCGGACGTGACTTTTATATTAGAATTCCGTGTGCCGGTGTAAAACATATTAACCTCTTTTATTTTTTCGCTTTTTTCTTTTCAATTATTTTTACGATTATATAAATTATCTGATAAATCACACATATAGGCAAAATCGGGACTACGATTAAAACTGCTATTCCCCAGCTTAAATCATGCAAGAACGCCTCCATGCCGTAAACCATATTCACCGAGCCGAACAATCCTGTATTGACTCCGGTTTCCGACATTCCGGCGGGAATTGAGAAAAGCAATATAAACATATGAGGGATAAACGATAAAACAAAAATGACCTTTGCTGCGGTTTGCCCTTTTGTTTTGGGTCTTATCGGCGCATCACCTTCAACTTTAGATATGGTCACGCCGAAGATTTTGAAGAGTTTCGTTTCTTTTCGCTTGATGTTTTCAATTTTATCAAGTTCATTACCCTCTTTGGCAGGGTGGTCGGGTTTTCCGATGTGCCGCAATTTTAATATATACAGCATTTGATACGGCACGATGATTAGGAAAAGTAAGTGAATCCGGTTAGGTACTTGAAGCCACGCGTCGAACAAATATATACTCAGCCATTCGTAAACGGCAGTCAAACCGTATTCTCTGCGCCAATGCGGTTCTTCGTAGCCGAAAATCGCGACAACCAAGCAAATAACTATAATTATGGCATACGGCAGCAGCGACAGCAGGAAAAACTTCTTGAATTTACTCTGCTTTTTAATATAACCTAAAAGTTTGAACAAAAATTTCATATAAATAAAACCTGCTTTCCCTTTGTGCCGCTCGCGTCAAACGCATCCTCGAAGTGATTAATCTCGATTACATCAGGGTTTGTGCTGTCGGTAACAGTAACTTCAATTATATCGAAGCCAACTAACTTTTCGGTTTCATTAAACGCTAAATAAATCTGCGCGGTTTTGATAATTTTGTTCTTCTTTTTATAATCCACTGCGTCGCTCGGTCTGCCCATACCCATTAGCTTGCGGGTTTTCACTTCCGCGAACGCAAGACGCTCGCTGTTCTCTGCGATTATATCAATTTCACCGGCTTTGCTCCGGAAATTACGTGCGGTTATATTATAGCCTTTATTTATGAGGTATAAACAGGCTTTTTCTTCCCCGAAGTCGCCTTTTTTCTTCTTTTCTGTCATAGTTTCTTTAAAAAGCTCATACGATGAACCGCACACGGACCATGTTCGCGCAGTGCATCATAATGCAGTTTCGTGCCGTAGCCTTTATGCTTATCGAAGCCGTATTGCGGGTATTTTTGTGCAAGCTCGAGCATTTCTCTGTCCCTTGAAACTTTTGCGAGGATTGAAGCCGCCGCTATGCTCGCCGAGGTGCTGTCGCCTTTAATTACAGCTTCACAGTTAATGCCGAGATGCGGCTTTTTGTCGCCGTCAATCAGCGCATAACAGGGTTTAATATGTAGCCTTTCCACCGCTCGTTTCATGGCGAGAAGCGCGGCTTGTAAAATATTTAATTCTTCTATTTCCGCAACACTTGCCTGTGCTATTGAATAGGCTGATGCTTTTTCTGTGATTTCGGCGTATAAAACTTCCCGTTTTTTCCCGGTCAGTTTCTTTGAATCGTCCAAGCCGTTAATAACCGCGCCCGCCGGCAGAATCACCGCCGCCGCATAAACATCGCCTGCAAGCGGTCCGCGACCCGCTTCATCAACGCCGCAGATAATTCCATGTTCCGCACGTATTATGCTGTCGAATTCATATAATTCATTAAGGTTGTTCAAGTGAAATCCTCCCGAGTTTACCGGCCCTGAATTCATCAAGCAAGGCAATTGCCGCACGTTCCGTGTCGGGTACGCCGCCCGAAGCGAGCATTTTCCTGTTGACGGCGATGGCTTCCAATATACGGGCGGAAACAGATTCCGTCCCTACGGAATATCGTTCTTTCAGGGCGCCTGGGTAATTTTCTTCTAAAAACGCAATGAACTCAAACGCGAGTTCCACGCTGTCCATGACCTCGTCTTTAACTGCACCCGTGAACGCTAATTTCATTGCAACTTCCGGGTCGTCGAATTTATGCCACAGGATTCCCGGTGTATCAAGCAGCTCGATTTCCCTGTCAATCGTCACCCACTGCTTTCCGCGGGTAACGCCCGGTTTATCGGCGACTTTGACCTTCCGTGAGTTTGCCATACGATTTATAAAAGAGGATTTCCCGACATTCGGGATTCCTACAACCATAACTCTTAAAATCATGCCTTTCATGCCTTTGGCACTGCGTTTTTCGATAATGTGCGAAAGCTTCTTTTTTAAAAGCGGAACAAAATAACTTACACCCTTACCGCTTCGGCAGTCGCAAATAAGCACTGCGGCGCCTTTATTTTCGTAGTGATTTTTCCAGCTTACCGTCGTCTTTTCATCGGCGTAGTCGCATTTATTCAGAATCATCACCCGCGGCTTGTCCTTAATCAGCTCGTCTAAAATAGGGTTTCTGCTTGCTTCGGGACAGCGGGCATCAGTAATTTCCGCGACCGCATCCACAAACTTTATGTCCGCTTCAATCATGCGGCGGGTCTTTGTCATATGTCCGGGATACCATTGTATATTCACTTTTGTTATTCTCCTAATGTTCCGAAAACGTTGAACGGATAAATCCGAAATACCGCCCTGCCTATTATGTTTCCAATATCAACGCAACCAACGTAGTAAAGAACGCCTGCGCCCGCCGTAACCCTGCTGTCCGTTGAGTGATTACGGTTGTCACCCATAACAAAAACGCGCCCTTCTTCAACAATCAGCGGGTAAATCTGATTCCCTGCTTTATCGGGCGCGATTTTTTCCGCGATGTATAACTCATCAAGCCTTATACCGTTCCTGAATACTTCGCCGCTTTCGTTGTCTATAAATATTTCGTCGCCGGGCAGAGCGATGACCCTTTTAACGATTGGTTCGCCCATTTCCCCCGTTATTGAATTTGGTAAATGAAGCGCCTCTAAAACCACTATATCACCGTACTTAGGCATACCGTACAGCGGCGAAACTATTAGCCTGTCGCCTTCCGTCAGGGTCGGCTGCATCGAAATACCGTAAACCTGATTTATACGCGCAATAAACACCATGATGAAAATAACCGCCGCAACGGAAACAATCAGGCTTTCAAGCCAATCGCAAATATCCCTGCGTGAAACAGACGGGAGTTTTAAAATGTGTTTGTTCCCCGAAGTTTCAAAATCCGCTATCCATGAGGGTATATAAGCTTCTTCCTTACCTTTTTCATCTTCATATAAAACATTTGATTCGGGTTTCTTTGAGCTGTATTGCGCTAAGATTTCGTCTAAGCTGAAGCCTTTTTCCTCATCCATACTGTTAATTCACCATACCGAACTTATCAAACGGCGTTATCCGCAATATAACTCTGCCGATTACATAATTCTGGTCAACCATGCCGACATCTCTGTTGCGGCTGTCTTTGGAGTAATTACGATTGTCGCCCAGTACAAATATGTGATACTCGGGCACAGTCCATGTTGCGCCTTCCGGCATTTCGCCTCTGCTTCTTGTGTAATCGTTGATGACATGCCCGTCTTCGTAAATTAAACCGTCTCTGTACTCAGTGGGAAGCGCTTCATCGTTTCGGTAAATCACTCCGTTCCCGGAATCAAGGTATATTGTATCGCCCGGCAAACCGATTACCCGCTTGATAATCGGTTTGCCGTATTCGTTTTCATCTGTTTCAATATTCTTTGCGTATATGACTACAATATCGTTATATTTAAGTCCGCTGTATAAATGCGTGATTGCAAGAAACTCCGAATCATGAAGCGTCGGAAGCATGGAGCCGCCCTCAACCCTCGTAGTTCTCACAACAAAAACTAAAATGATGATTACCGCTATAAGGGCGGCGAGAATACTCTCCGTCCAGTCATATAATTCATGTATTGCTGATTTCGCTGTTTTTTTCTTTGGCAAGGCTTTTTCTTCCATGATACTCTCCTGATTTAAAAGCGGGCGGATAGGCGCAGTGCGCGAATCCACCCCTACAAAGGCTTTTAGTTAAACTTCGATTTAACTTTAGCAGCTTTTCCGACCTTGCCGCGCAGGTAGTAAAGCTTGGCTCTGCGAACCTTGCCCTGCCTGACGATTTCAACATTGTGAACCGATGGTGAGTGAAGCGGGAAAACTCGCTCTACGCCTACGCCGTGCGCCACTCTGCGAACCGTAAAGGTTTCACCAACACCGCCGTGCTTCTTAGCGATACAAATTCCCTCAAACAATTGAATACGGGACTTGCTCCCGTCCTGTATGCGGACATGCACACGCACAGTATCTCCTATGCTGAATACCGGCGTTTCCTTTTTAAGGCTGTCCTGCGCTATTAAATTCAATGCGTCCATTTTTATTGTTTCCTTTCTGTTTTTCGCGGTTTAAAAACATTAACCTGCTGACATTCATGTCATGCGCTCAATAGCTAAAGCCATAACAGAGGACTGTCTTCTTTGCTGAAAAAGCATACTTTAATATTTTATCATAAATTTTATGATAATGCAAGTGTTTTTTGATTTTTTTTACTCACCTAATTCATAAGCCCGCTTTGTACAGGCTTCACAGGCGCTTTTAACAAGCTTTTCAAGCCCGCCCGAGTAAAATTCATCAAGCCCCGCAAGCGTAGTCCCGCCCTTTGAAGATACCTGCTCTATAAGCTCGTTTACGCCTAAACCCGAATCCGTCATCATCTTCGCCGCGCCAATCAGCGCGTGAGAAAATAAATTGAGCGCCGCTTTTTCGTTAATCCCCTGCCCTGCCGCATAATCGGCAAAGTATTTCGCAAAAAGATATATGAAAGCGGGAGAGCTGGCGTTTATGCAAATGATTTCGTTCATTTTATCAAGCGGAATAATCTCAAACGCACCGCAACTTTCAATAAGCGACCGCGCAAAAGCAAATTCCTCGCCGCTTACCGCTTCATCACAGGCAATTGCGCTTGAACCCAAACCAAGAAGCATCGGCATGTTCGGCATAACAAGAATGACCTTTGTGTTTTCGCCTGTATACCTGCGTATGAACTCGGCGGAAATACCGGCGCATAGAGATATAAGCACGGTTCCGGCGGTTAAGTCGTCTTTTATTGTTTGGAGCAGTTCCGATATTTGCTGAGGTTTGCAGGCGAGGACTATGTATTTGCACGTTTTTGCAATTTCGCTCCCGCTTTCAAATACGGAAAAGTTGCTTTTTCTCAGTTCATCTCTTTTATTTAAGTCAGCGTCATATATATGAAGCCGTGCTTCCTGTGCCGCTTTTGATGCGGAAAAGCCTTTAATCAGTGCCATACCCATATTACCCGCGCCGATGAAGCCTAAAGTTGTCATATATTTTCCTTTCTTTGCCTGCACCCTGTGATGCTCTTTGATATGCTTTATTTATTATAGGCAACAGCATAAACATCAATGCTAAATCAACAGGCAGCTTAGCAGTATTAAGCCACCCCGACCTAAACCACGCATAAATCCAAAACGATTGCTCCGACAGGATTTCTGCTGCTCTGCCCGGCTGTAAAATAAAAAATATAACTATAAGTGTATTGATTACAGAATAGCACACAATCACCACAATCAATCTTGCGATGACAATTCGCAGAGTCTGCCATGCCGCCCAGACCGCGCCGCCGCGACTGCCGCCTGCGCCGCGTGAGCCGTAACCGTACAGGAAGATTCCGTATATTAAAGCTTCCAACATTCTGCTGGGAATAAAAGCGGCAACAAACGGAAAAGGACTGAGGAGACCGGTAATAATATCGCACGGGATTGCCGCTATGACCGCGACCACAGGACCGTACAACATTCCGATTGCTGCGAGGGCGAGATAGCCGATTGTCACCTTCAGTATTTCACTGAATTGAGGCGCGTAAGCGTTAAGCGCTATATAGAGCGCGCATAAAATACCTGTTGTCGTCAGGCAACGCGGACTTTTAAGTTCCCGCGCCGAAGCGCGGAACATTACAAAAATGTTCATATAAACATTCCTCCTTTTTTGCACACTAACAAAGAGGAGTCGTTTATGCCCCTAATTATAATGTACAGCGAGATGCGGAAAACCTACCGCGGCTCTTTGAGCCTTCGTCCGCTTGACAACTCTCCGTTCAAACGGCACTTAACGCAGGGATTCCTACTCTGTAATTTATATTATACGGGCGGTATACGCCCTTATAATCAGAAACTAATATCCATCGCTATTCGGTAGAGGTCGTTCTCGAAAGACTTTTTCATGGAAAGCGCCTCCTGAATATCAAAGTCAACGATATTGCTGTGCCGCATACCAATGACGCGGTTGCTGTAGCCTTTAATCAGAAGTTCCACTGCGTAATGCCCCATCTGGCTTGCCACAACCCTGTCGCGCACGGTGGGCGTTCCGCCTCTCTGCACATGTCCGAGAATCGTAGCGCGAGTATCAACGCCTGTGGCATGTTCGATTTTCTTTGCTATTTCCTGTGAGTTGCCTATTCCCTCGGACACTACGACGATGAAATGGTGTTTGCCGGTGGTTTGCGTATTTTGTATGCGCTCAATTACGTCGTCAACAGTATAAGGCACTTCCTCGGTGATAATATAAGTTGCGCCGGTAGCTATGCCGGTATTGACCGCAATGTGACCGGCGTGTCTTCCCATTACCTCTACCACGGAGCAACGGTCGCAACTCTGCATGGTATCGCGAAGCTTGTCAATCAGCGCCATTGCCGTATTCATGGCGGTATCATAACCTATTGTGTATTCGGTCATGGCAATATCGTTATCAATCGTTCCCGGAATAGCCACACAGGGAATCCCTCGCGCCGATAAATCCGCCGCACCCCTGAAAGAGCCGTCGCCGCCGATTACCACAAGCCCGTCAATTCCTTCCCGGATACAGGTGGTTTTAGCTTTTTGCAGACCTTCATCAAAGCGGAATTCGTTGCAACGGGCTGTATAAAGCATGGTTCCGCCCCTTTGAATTATGTCCGAAACACTGCGTATATTGAGCGGAATTATATCGCCGTTAATAAGCCCGTTATATCCTCTTCGTACACCCATAACAGTCATGTTGTGTTTTAAGGCTGTTCTTGTTACCGCCCGGATTGCGGCGTTCATGCCGGGAGCATCGCCGCCGCTGGTTACGATTCCTATTTTCTTCATATTTTCATAAAGTCCTTTCTTGAATAACAAGGAATGAAAACGACGTTCTCCCCGTTTCAGTTGTATTTTGTTTCAAACTTATTCTCATAAAGTCCTTTCTTCAATAACGAGGAATGAAAACAACGTTCTCCCCGTTTCAGTTGTATTTTGTTTCAACCCTGTATTCTCCCCTACTATAATAAATTGAATACTATTTTCCATATTAAATATACTATATTTATAAATAAACGTCAAGTGTTTTATCTTACTTTAGCTTAATATTCGGTTTTCCGCATAATTTTTCGAGGTTCGCGAGCAATTCCTTTGTTATATTTACACCTGTTATGCTTTTTAAGTTTTTCACTTCGCGGGTATCGGAGAAGCAGATTTTAACCTTCTGTATACCCTGAAACTGACTCAAAAGCTCTGTTATTTGCATCAGCTTGCCTGTTTCGGCAGAATTTATGTTTATATACAGCGTATTTGACTGAAGCGAATCTGTCTCGTTGATTTGCAGATTTTCGGCGTTTTCGAGCCTTTTGATAATGACTTTCGCTTCTTCCTCTTCCTTGGTCGCGATATTTCCGAACAGCGCGTAAATCCTGCCTGCGCTAAGGTTCACGGCTTCTTTTTCGTACAGGTCGCTGAAAATTATACCTTCGATTTTGCCTGTCTTGTCCTCAAATTCGGTGAAGCACATGGTCTTCCCTGCTTTTGTAATGAACTGCTTCTTAGATACGAGCATGGCGATAATACAGACACTGTCGCCGTCACGGAAGCCGTCGCTCAAAGCCGCGCCAATCTGCGAAAAACCATGAAATCTTGCATAATAATCATATTTTTCGGTCGGATGTCCCGAAACATAAATTCCTATACTTTCTTTTTCCATCAGCAGTAACTGCATACGCTCGAACTCGGCGGTTTCCGGCATTTTAAAGATTTCATCGTCTTTTATTTCACCACCCATAATTTCAAATAAATCAAGCTGACCTGCGATATTGCCGGTTCTCCCCTGCGATAATTTATCGAGAATTTCTTCATAAACCATGAACATGGAACGGCGATTTGCGCCGAGCCTGTCGAACGCGCCCGATTTAATCAGGGATTCGACAGCGCGCTTGTTTAACCCGCCCCCCTGCAATCTTTTGCAGAAGTCATAAAGAGAAGTGAACTTTCCGTTTCCGCGTTCTTTTATAACAGCGTTTATTATTCCCGCGCCGAGATTTTTTATTGCGAGAAGACCAAAGCGTATACCGTCATTTTCACAGGAAAATTCAAGCATACTCTTGTTTATATCGGGCGGGAGAATTTTTGCGCCTTGTCTTTCTGCCTCTGAAATATACTCAATAAGTTTTCCCGTGTGGTCGAGAACGCCGGTCATTAGCCGCGCCATATATTCCTTATAATGATAACGGCGCAGATACGCGGTTTGATATGCAAGCGTGGCGTATGCCGCCGCATGGGATTTATTAAACGCGTACTCGGCAAAACCTGCAAGCTCATCGAAAATCTCAGAAGCGGTTTTTTCATCTGCGCCGTTAGCGGCGGCGCCGTTTATAAAGCTTTGGCGCTCTTTCTGCATTACATCGGCTTTTTTCTTACTCATAGCGCGTCTAATCAAGTCTGCTTTTCCGTAAGAAAACCCCGCTAATTCCCTGCAAATTTGCATTACCTGTTCCTGATAAACCACGCACCCGTAAGTTACATCAAGTATATTTTTAAGAAGCGGGTGCTTGTAGCGTACCTTTTCGGGGTTGTGACGGCTTTCGATATAGCGCGGAATTGAAGCCATAGGACCGGGTCGGTAGAGCGAAATCGCCGCAGTTAAGTCTTCAAGGCTTTCGGGGTGCAACCGCATCAGAAGGTTCGTCATGCCCGCGCTCTCAAACTGGAACACGCCGCTTGTTCCGCCGCGTGACAACATTCCGTAAACTTCCGCATCGTCTTCGGGGAATTTTTCCGCTTCTTTACCGACGACTTGTGCCGTTTCATGCACTACTGTCAAGTAGCGCAGTCCGAGGAAGTCCATCTTCAGCAAACCGAGGCTCTCAAGATTACCCATTGCGTACTGGGTTACAATATCATTTTCGTTCTTCTGCACGGGTACAAAGTCAATGACAGGCTCGCGGGTTATAACCATGCCCGCCGCATGAACAGAACCGTGGCGCGGCATACCCTCGATTTTAAGCGCGGTGTCAAGCATAGTTCTGATTTCGTTGTCATTCTCACACATTTCGCGCAGTTGTTTTTCCTGCTTCAAGGTTTCCGCTATGCTTTTTTGAAAAGGGATTAACTTTGCCGCGCCATCCGCCTTGGCATACGGTAAGCCCATTGCACGACCGGCATCACGAATAGCCGCACGTGCCGCCATAGTCCCGAATGTGATTATTTGCGCGACGTGACCGGAACCGTACTTATTCGTGACGTAATCAATAACTTCCTGCCTTCTACGGTAACACAGGTCTATATCGAAGTCCGGCATACTGATGCGCTCCGGATTTAAAAACCGCTCGAACAGCAAACCGAAGCGTAAAGGGTCAACAGCCGTAATCCCGAGCGCATACGCGCATAAGCTCCCCACGCCCGAACCGCGTCCGGGCCCTACCGGAATGTTGTTTCTTCGCGCATAGTCAATGAAGTCCGCAACAATTAGAAAATAATCAATAAAGCCCATTTTTTCAATGGATTCCATTTCAAAGTCCGCACGATTTTTCACTTCATCTGAATAATCCCTGCCATATCTTTTAATTAAACCCGCCCGTACCTGTTCTTTGAAAAAAGCTGTATTATCAGTTATATGAGCAATCTTAAAAAACGGCAGTTTATAAACGCCGAACTCGAAAGAAACATTGCACATATTTGCGATTTTCACGGTATTTTCGAGCGCCCTGTCGGCTTTAATCCCGAACAACTGCGCCATTTCATCGCCTGATTTTACATAGAATTCATCGGTTTCAAACCCAAGCGATTTCTCGTTAATTGTTGTGTTGGTTGCAATCGCGGTTAAAATCCGCTGAACCGGCGCATCCGCTTTTGTAATGTAATGCGCGTCATTCGTAGCGCAGAGCGGGATTCCGCTTTCCCGCGAAAGCTTGTAAAGAAGCGGCAGAATATCCCGCTGCTCCTTTAAATCGTGGTTCTGCACTTCAATATAGAAGTTGCTTTCTCCGAATATTTCTCTGTATTCGCGGGCGGCGGCGACCGCTTCCCCGTACTTTCCGTCAGAAAGAAGCCGCGGGATTTCCCCCGCTAAGCACCCCGAAAGCGCGATTAAACCTTTTGAATAGCGGCGCAGGGTTTCCTTATCACAGCGGGGTTTGTTGTAAAAACCCTCGATATAAGCGTCCGACACAAGCTTTACAAGATTTTTATAGCCTTCGTTGTCCTTACAGAGCAAGACGAGATGATACGGGGACATATCCCGCCTCCCCGCTTTATCATGGCGGGAGCCGGGCGCAACGTAAACTTCACAGCCTATTACAGGTTTAATGCCGTTCATAATACACTCGGCGTAAAAATCTATACAGCCGTACATTACGCCGTGGTCGGTGATTGCAACCGCGGACTGCCCGAGTTCTTTTACACGGCGAATAAGCTCCTTGATTCGGCAGGCGCCGTCAAGGAGACTGTATTCGGTATGAACGTGCAAATGAACGAAATCGGTCATTTTTTATTCCTTATAATTGTATATAATGCTTAATAACGTCAATCTGTAGGGGACGCCGCACCCTACAGTACATTAAATATTACCTATGACTGTATTCAAAAAACCGCAACAGCTGTATTTCCGCACGGGATTGCAAGTCCCGTTGCCGTCACCGGCAGTCCTATTTCTTCTGCTGTGATTTCCACCTTGTATCTGCGCCCCACGGTCATCTTCAATAAATACGCCATCACCGACGGCGACAATCCCGTTGTATAGCTGTTCAGCAGAACGAACAACGGCTTGTCCGACAAGATTCCGGTACAGCCGAGCATTAAATCATGAATCGAATCTTCAAGCCGCCACATCTCGCCGTTAGTCCCTCTGCCGTAACTCGGAGGGTCGAGGATTATAGCGTCATATCTGCTTCCGCGCCGCTTTTCACGAGCTATAAACTTCATAGCATCGTCTGTAATCCAGCGAATTTTTCTGTCCGGCAATCCAGATAGGGAGGCGTTATGTTTCGCCCATTCAACCATGTTTTTTACCGCATCTAAATGGCATACTTCCGCACCCGCTTCTGCACATGCCAATGTCGCGCCGCCTGTATACGCAAAAAGATTTAAGACCTTTACAGGTTTTTCCGCGTTTTTAATTAAATCCGCGCACAAATCCCAGTTTACTGCTTGTTCCGGGAATAATCCCGTGTGCTTGAAGCCGGTGGGTTTAACCTTAAAGCGCAGGTTCTTATAACCGATTTCCCAGCTTTCGGGAAGCGTAAATATGTTGCTCGTGCCTACGCGGCGCTCCCAGCTTCCCCCGCCCGAAGACGAGCGGATATAACGAGCGTTCGAGCTGTTCCAAAGCGGCGAAGGCTCAGTGTTTCGCCATATAATCTGCGGGTCCGGACGTATAAGAATCGCACTGCCCCAGCGCTCGAGCCGCTCACCCTCAGATGTGTCAATCAATTCATAATCCCGCCACTCGTCCGCTACTCGCATAATTCTCTCTCGACAACTTCTCTGATTTTTCCGAGCCAGTGTTCAACGTCACTTTCGCTCTTCCCTTCAATCATAATCCGGATAAGCGGTTCGGTTCCGCTCGGTCTTACATTAACCCGCCCGTTGCCGGAAAAGAATTCTTCGGCTTCCTTTATAACTTTAATAATAGATTCGTTTTTGCTCCAGTTTGCCTTTGCTTCGGACGTAATTTTTATGCCTGTTAGTTTCTGCGGGTAATCTTTTATGCCGGAAACAAGCTCCGACAGCGGCTCGCCCGATTCTTTCAGCATATGTAAAAACCGCGCTGCCGAAAGCAGACCATCGCCGGTTGTGGCGTAATCCGAGAGTATTATATGCCCGGAATTCTCCCCGCCGATATTGAAGCCGCCTTTTTTCATTTCTTCATATACGTAGCGGTCGCCGACTTTAGCGCTGATTGTATTTATGCCGTTTTCATGCATGAATTCGTGGAAGCCGAGGTTTGACATTATAGTTACAACAACGGTGTCCTTTTTGAGCATACCTTTTTCTTTCATGGATTTCGCCATCAACGCGATAATCTTGTCTCCGCTGACTTCGCGCCCTTTTTCATCCACGAAAAGACACCTGTCGGCGTCTCCGTCAAAGGCAACACCTGCATGGTAATTCCCTTCCCTGACCTTTTCCGAAAGATTCGTCAGGCAGGTGGAACCGCAGTTATGATTAATGTTCAGCCCGTTCGGGCGGACGGCGATAAAGTCACATTCCGCGCCGAGTTCCGTAAACACACAGGCGCAGGAACACGCGCTTCCGTTCGCACAGTCAAAGAGCAGTTTTAAGCCGCGCAAATCGCCCGACGCAAACTCCCCGTCTCCCGTATTTTCTATTATATGTTTTATATAAGTATCCTTCCCGCTGTAAAACGAGCGGATTTCCCCTATTTCCGCGCCGCTTTTCAGAATTATTTTTTCGGGACAGTCAAGTATATATTTTTCAATTTCTTCTTCTGATTCATCGGATAATTTCTCACCGCTTTCAGAAAATATTTTTATGCCGTTGTCTTCAAAAGTATTGTGCGAAGCGGAAATCATTATACCGCCGTCCGCGCCGAATTCCCGTATAAGAAGCGCTAATGCCGGCGTGGGTACAACGCCGAGCAGTTCCGCGCTTGCGCCCGCTGATGTAATCCCCGCAATCAGAGCGGCTTCAAGAGTATCGGAAGAAATGCGGGTGTCCTTCCCGATGAGAATGTTAAGTTTTTTGCCGTTCTTGCCGAGAACAAGCGCCGCCGCCCGCCCGATGCTCATGGCAAGCTCGCAGGTGAGTTCTGTGATTGCCACTCCGCGCATACCGTCGGTTCCGAATAATCTGCCCATAAAATCTCCTATATATTTAATAAATATTCTCTTACTTTCTTTATATGCTATACCTTTAGATTAACATATATTTTCACTTTTGTAAATAGTCCTGACTATACCTATATCGTTAAGCATTCCCTTTCGGTGCGCCGGTGGCGTCGCACCCTACAATATATTGATATTTTTGTTTTATTGCTACAATTTGTAGGGTGCGACACCTCGATGCGACATTATTTTCGTATTTTGCAATTAACTAAATTTTCTTAGTTCTTAGTGTATATCAAAAACTGTAAAAAGTCAAGAAAATGACGTAACCTTACAGTCACGCCGAAATTTTTCTTATTTATGAGCCGTCTTCAGGCGTTTTTTTATGCGCTCTTGACAGAAAAGTCCTTTTCTGTTAAAATCAAATATAATAAATTATGAAAGATTATAAGGAGCAAAATAATGATACCGACAGAAAAAACCACACCCAACGAGAATTTTATACATGATATAATCGATGCTGACCTTGCGGCAGGGCGCTGCACAAAGGTACACACCCGATTTCCGCCTGAACCGAACGGCTGTATTCACATAGGAAGCGCGAAAGCGATTTATGTGAACTACGAAGCCGCCAAAAAGTACGGCGGTTTATTCAATCTTCGCTTCGACGATACCAATCCGGTGAAAGAAGACGAAAGCTTCGTTCGCTCAATTATCGCTAACATAAAATGGTTAATCGGCGGTGAGCCGAGCGGCGGCATTTTCTACGGCTCTGATTACTTCGACAGAACTTATGAATACGCCGTCAAGTTAATTAAAGACGGCAAAGCTTATGTTTGCGACCTTTCTAACGAACAAGTTCGTGAATTTCGCGGAAGTTTAACCTTACCCGGTCAGAACAGTCCTTATCGTAACAGAAGCGTTGAGGAGAACCTCGAACTTTTCGAGCGCATGAAAAACGGCGAATTCGGGAACGGCACCCGGACGCTCCGAGCGAAAATAGACATGTCTTCGCCTAACATGAATATGCGTGACCCCGTTATTTACCGGATTCTTCACGCCGCTCACCACAGACAGGGCGACAAGTGGAAAATTTATCCTATGTACGATTTCGCGCATACGATTCAGGACGCAATTGAGGGAATTACGCACTCGTGTTGTTCGCTCGAATTCGAGAATCACCGCCCGCTTTATGACTGGGTTGCCGATAATATAGGGCTTGAAGAAGCAGAAAAGCCGCACCAGTATGAGTTTGCCCGCCTCAACATGACCTACACAATCATGAGCAAGCGTTATCTCGGTCAGCTCGTTGAAAAAGGCTTGGTAGAGGGTTGGGACGACCCGCGTATGCCAACGCTTGCGGGAATTCGCCGCCGCGGTTACACACCTTCTTCAATCCTTGAATTCGTAAAAAGAGCCGGTGTGGCAAAGGCGCACAGCGTTGTTGACAGCGCGCTTCTCGAATTCTGTCTGCGTGAGGAATTAGACAAAACCGCCGAGCGCCGCATAGCCGTAACCGAGCCGCTGTTAGTTACCATTACTAACTATCCCGAAGACAAAACCGAATTCTTCTCTCTGCCTAATAATCCCGTGAACCCCGAAGCCGGAACGCGCCGGTTGCCGTTTACAAGGCAACTGTACGTAGAAAGGGACGACTTCGCCGAAGTCCCGCCCCCTAAGTTTCACAGGCTAAAGCCCGGCGGTGAGGTTCGTTTAATGGGTGCGTATATCATAAAGTGTGATGAGGTTATAAAAGACGAAAACGGCGCAGTTACCGGGCTTCTCTGCACTGCCGACATTGAAACGGGGAACAATATGCCGACAGACGGCAGAAAAGTCAAAGGCACAATACACTGGCTTTCCGCCGCTCATGCCGAAGAAGCTGTGCTTGCGCTATACGACAGGCTTTTCACGATTGAAAATGTTTTTGATATTCCGGAAAACAGCGACTTCAACGATTATATTAACCCCGATTCTTTAAGACTTGCGAAAAACGCAAAAGTCGAACCGTCCCTGAAATCCGCTGTAGAGGGCGAAAAATTTCAGTTTGTGCGGACGGGCTACTTCACTGTCGATAGTAAGAATAAGGGTGTTTTTAATAAAACTGTACCGTTAAAGAGCAGTTATAAGCCGTAAAACAAAGATTTACGACATTCAATTAAAAACTTCAAAACTCGTGCAACCAATTCCAAATTTTGCCGTCTTTATAAATGTAAAGGCTTTTACAACATTAGACCTCCACGGAAATCCTTATAAATTTCAGAAAAGCACTTGATTTTCAGCCTGTTTTATGGTATAATGCGGTAGAAATATTTTCCACGCTTGGCGATTCGGCGGGGCGGATAAACGGTGTATTGGAAGTCCATGATGTAACAGGGTGAAGTATGGGGTTAAAATATTCTTGATATATTGGAAATATTTTGATATAATGGGTTAAGACTTCCACGCTCGGCGTGGGATATGTATTTTTAAAATGCGAGGTTGAAATTGTTGTGAAAAAACTTGCAATAATATCATTTATAACACTAATTATCATTTTTGCAATAGATTATATTCTTGGAAAAAATGACTTGTCATTTCGGGTTTGGGCGATGTATTTCGTTGTTATTTCCATAATAATTGTATCTGCCGTACTCTCAGTTAGTTTATTTTGCATTACAAAAAAGCGCACTCGAGGAAAAATAAAAGTCTTAGGTTTTATAAGTGTTTGTATTTCGAGTATATTTTGCGTTGTTTGTGCATTATTTGGCATCGTTGGGTTAATGTTTTTTACCCCAATAGAAAAAGAAATTGTCATTATAGATAATAATAAATACGTTGTAGAAATGAGCCAGCAACTTCCGCGCAATGAAAATCTAACATATTATGATTATATAAATTGGTTTGTTCGTAGTCGGCGAGGTCATGGCAGTAATCCATTACCGCCTGCGTGACAGGAAGAGTAGCAATATTTCACAAGTATTCGGAAAGTTATGCGAGTGTTTATGTTTCCGAATTACAGCTTTGTTGAGTGTTGTCAAGGGGGTAAATAGCTTTTTTACAAAAAATTCACAAAAAGCCTTGATTTTCAGCCTGTTTCGTGTTATAATGCAGTATAAACTTTTTCCGCTTTGGGCAGAATTGCGGGGGCGAAGTACATGGAATTTATATAATGGTAGTCCTTTCTTAGTTATAAAATTTCTTGTTGACATTTCGATTGAAATGCGGTAAAATAATGACAGAATAGCCGAAAGGAGGGCGAGAATATGCAAGCGTATGAGGGATATTTAGAGAACGGTCAATTTTTTCCGTTCGGAACACAAAAGCAGATTACCGGAATACAGCACGTTGTCGTAACGGTTTTAGGCGAAGGACAAGACGAATTAAAGCGGAGAGCGGCAATGAAACTGCTCTCAGAACTTGAAATAGGCAGAAAAGCGGGAGAGGAGCAAGGCTGGCTTTCAAAAGAGGAAGCCCGTGCTATTATTGAAAGCGCATGAAACTTCAAATTTCCCCAAAAGTAACAGATGATATTGCCCAAATCAAAAAATACATCTGTGAGGAATGTGGCAGTCCCGCCACCGCCAACCGTATCGCCATTAAAATCGTTGATTCGTATGAACGGCTTGAAACATTTCCTTATATCGGAAAGCGATTAGATGGTTTGTATAATATTGAAACTGATTATCGTTTTTTAGGTTGTGGCAGTTACTTGATTTTCTACACAGTAGGCGAGGAAATTATTTCGATTGACCGTGTTATTCATGGCAGACGTGATTATTGCAAAATCTTGTTTGGCAATGAAATAAATGACGATATACCCGAAGATGAACAGGGTGTATAAACCATTAACAGGAGCATTTCACACTCGTAAAACATAGAGTTTGGTAATTATATTTTTTGTGATTGGAGTGATTGCTTTGGCTCGAATGGCTTTTCCTGTGGCAGTACATTTGTTTCTTATGAAAAATAATAAAATTTTATTATTAAGGCGATTCAACACAGGTTATGAAGATGGAAATTATAGTGTTATTGCAGGGCATATTGATGGTGGGGAAGATGTTTTTAAGTCAATGATTCGGGAAGCAAAGGAAGAAGCAGGAATAGATATTTTATTGTCTAATCTTAAAATCGTTCAAGTTATGCACAGAAAAAAGATAGATGAAGAACGAATTGATTATTTTTTCGTTTGCGATAATTGGAGTGGGGATATTAAGATAATAGAACCCGATAAATGTGATGAATTTCTTTGGGTAGATATAAATAAACTTCCAGACAATGCAATAGATTATATACAAGCGGCAATAAGTAATTATAATTCTAATATATCGTTTTCAATATTTGGGTGGTAATTAAACTTATGAACAAAATAAGCATTAGGCAGAGCATAACGGCGGGAAATTTCCCGCCGTTCCTCATACCCATATCACCCACTCGCCAAATACTGATACACCATAAAAATCAAATTCAACAACACCGCAATCTGCGAAGCATACCGATAACTTTAATTGTTATACCGTTTTTCTTGACTTTTTATGAAATATCTCCCTTATCCCCACAAACACCAACAACCCTGCGAACAGCTTCCGGAGCCATCCCTCTCCAACAACTCCAAGCAGAAACGTTCCGACAACCACTCCCGCCGCTCCCGCAACGCAAATCGGCAGAATCAGACGCCACTCGATAAGTTTATTTTTAGTATGGATAAACATGGAAATAAGCGCAATCGGCAGAAAGAAAAGCAGATTAATTCCGCCTGCCTGTATTTGCGCCGTTCCGGTAAAAACTGTCAGGTAAATTATAAGCACAAAACCCCCGCCAAGCCCCATTGAAGCCGCAACACCTGTTAAAAATCCCGCTACCCCGTCAATAAAAAAGTTCATAGAAATAATATCCTCACTGCCGAAACAAGCACAACAAGCCCGAATATCCGCCGTAGCAGAGAATTCGGGACTTTTTTTAGAAGCAACGCACCGAGAACCGCGCCCGCTATACCCCACGGCACGAAAGAAAGCGCGGATTTCCAGTCGAGGCTGCCTTTGAAACTGTACGCAATAACCGACATTACACTCAGGAAAAAAATTACAGCTACGGAAGTAGCGTGGCTTTTTCGCGGTTCAAGCCCGAAAAGCCTAAGCATCGGCACCGCGACAACACCGCCGCCCGAGCCGAACAAACCGTTCAGAATACCGCAGAAAATACCGGTTAACATTTTTGCGTACTTTTTTATTAAGTCCTTCATATAATTAATAGTATTTTCGTTTCTTTGAAATAAATAAATATTTTTTGCAGTTAAAGTTTTGCATTTTTCGACCGATATTATTTTAAAGAGATAAAAAATTATAAACGAAAGGAATTGAATGATATGGGAGTAATGGTTAACAGTGCAGGCAATTCAGCTTTAGGAAAAGGACTGCTTATTGCTTTTCACATTATAAGAGGTGACAATGTTTGCCCGATGGAAAATAATTTTCTGTTTGAGAAATATCCGTGGATGTATATTCAGGCATGGTCGCTGAGAAGCGAAGACGAGAATAAAATAAGCGACACGCAAGGCGATGTAAAAAAAGAACTGATGAACTTTATAGATTCCGGTATTTTCAACATAGGCAGAGAAGTTATGATGGAAGCGCTCGGAGTTTCGGCGTAAGAAATACTGTAAATAAACAGAACGGCTAAAAGCCGTTCTGTTTTATTAACCACTGAATATTTTCAAGCTTCTGCCAATGTAAAAAGAAACCGGAGGATTGATTTTAAATTCAACCGACATTTGAATTTTATTAAACTTCAATTACAAAGTTATTGATTTAATAAATAAAATGTTCTATAATTTAATTGAGGTGATATTAATGAAAAACATTCTTTCCGCAAACATAGCGCGCTACAGAAAAGAAAAAGGACTGACACAGGAAGGGTTAGCGGAAAAACTCGGAATTACATTTCAAGCCGTCAGCAAATGGGAAACAGGGCAGACTGTTCCCGAAACAACACTGCTCGCAGAACTCGCAAAGTCACTCAACGTCAGCATTGACAAGTTATTCGGCTATACCGCACAGAATGCAGACATTTCGGGATATGACGAAGTCTACAAAAGTGAAAACTACTTTTGGGGCGTTCGCCCGTCGGATATGTGCTTGAAAGTCTTGGCGTTGCTGCCTACTGACGGAAAGCCTTTGAAACTGCTTGACATCGGGTGCGGCGAGGGAAAGGACGCTGTTTTTTTCGCTCGTTGCGGATATGATGTAAGCGCATTTGATATATCAGACGCGGGAATTGAAAAAACCAAACGCCTTGCCGAAAGCGCAAATGTTCATGTAAGAGCATTTAAGGCGAATATGTTTGATTACCGTCTTGATGAAAACTACGATATTTTGTATTCAAGCGGAGTTCTCGCTTATATCAAACCCGGACTGCGGAGCGAAATTATGGAGAATTACAAGGCTCATGTTTCGCCGAACGGGATTGCGGCATTTCAAGCATTCGTGAAGAAACCGTTCATCGTGCGACCGCCGGAGAAACAACCTATTGAACATTTCTGGTCGTCGGGAGAGTTATTCACTCATTTTCACGATTGGTATATTGAGCATTGTTCTGAGTATGTTTTTGACTGTAATTCATCGAACATTCCGCATAAGCACGCCGCCAACAGATTGTTTGCAAGGAAGATTAAAACGTTATGAGCGATAGATAGGTACTTCCTCCGAGGTGCCTATTTTATTAAACGTCTATGAACACCACGGCAACAGCATTTAAAATTTAAGAAATCTCCGTATCGGACGATATAAAGAATAAACGGAGAAAAGAATGAAAAGAATAGAAGAACTCATAGAAATGAGCGAAAAAGTGACAGACATCACATTCATCATGTATATCTTATAACAATTCTGTTTTTGTCTTGACAACCACTTATATGTTATGATATAATGTATTTGTAGGGAGTTGATAGATATGGTTATACGCGAGAATTACTTGTCAAAAATCCGTCCGTTCATCGGCAAAGACATTATAAAAGTGCTGACCGGTGTTCGGCGCGGCGGAAAGAGCGTGCTGTTGCAACAAATTCGAGATGAGATAAGTAGTCCGAATACTATTTTTCTTAATTTCGAGGACTTGGGTAATCAGCATTTATGTGAATATAAAGCTTTCCATGATTATGTATGCGGGAAAATCGGCAACAGCAAAGAGCGTTTTCACCTTTTCTTCGATGAAATTCAAGAAGTGGAGGGGTGGGAGAAGGCGATTAATTCCCTGCGCGTGAAATTCAGCGCGGACATCTACATCACGGGTTCAAACTCAAGACTGCTTTCGGGAGAGCTTGCCACTTATATCGCTGGACGCTATGTGTCGTTCGTCGTCTATCCGTTTTCATTTAGGGAATTTAAAACCGTAAGCGTAGACTATACTTTCGACGAATATATTCAGTATGGCGGGATGCCGTTCCTCTCAAGCGTAGATTTTGAGCCTGCAATTAGTAAAAACTATTTGCAGGACGTGTTCAATTCCGTTATGTTGAAAGATATAGTTAAACGCAACAATATACGCGATGTTGACCTTTTGGAACGCATAATCTCTTATGCGTTGGCAAACGTTGGGAAGAGTTTCTCGGCAACGAGCATTTCAAAATTTTTCAAAGCTGAAAAAAGAACAGTCGCTCCCGAAACAATTCTCAACTATCTAAAATGGTGCGAGGAAGCTTATCTTCTGTACCGTTTGAAGAGCCAAGACATTAACGGCAAGAAGATGCTTAAAGTTAATGAAAAATACTATGTAGTAGACCACGGTTTACGCGAAGCGGTTGTGGGTGCAAACTTGAAAAACACTGAAATCATACTTGAAAATATCGTAGGACTGGAACTTCTCCGCAGGGGATACAAAGTCTGTGTCGGTCGCGTCGGCGAAAAAGAAATAGACTTTGTAGGCGAAAAAGATGGCGACAAACTGTACCTGCAGGTCTGTTACCTGTTGAACGAGGAATCTACTATTGAACGGGAATTCGGTTCGCTGTTGGACGTTAAAGACAACTTTCCTAAGTTTGTTCTATACAAAGAAAGCTCTTTCAATGGAAACTTTGAAGGCATACCGGCTGTGAGGATTGAAGACTGGCTGATGGGGAATACCTGAAAATAATATGGACAAACCGACCATAAGGCTACCAAGATGGCTCTTGAAAAACACTAATCATTCAAATCCATTTTCATTCTCACGGTACGGAATATTCAAATCATCTAATTTATTCTGAACAAAAATTTGTTTGTCAGGGTCAGAAAAGTAAAATGATTTGTATGGCGAGTTCTTCTCGGTGAGCAGTTTACCATTCTCCAATTTGAGCAGAGCGTTTTCGTTTTGTGCTACTTGTAAATTCTCGTGATAGACTTCCAATGTAGACAAATCCTTTTTTCGTTTGGGGAGTTTCTTCCAGTCTTGACTTGCTTTGTATTCGGGAACAGACTGGTGTGCGTGTTTTGCGTTTTCCCATAAAACAAGATGATTTAATTTCATGTTCTGTGGAATAAAACCCTGCTCAATTAACGCAGATTTCATTGATACACCTTGCGACATTCCGATTTTCTTTTGCTCGGTATAGAACGGCACAAAATTTACATGAAGGTGAGGGGTAGTTTCGTCCATGTGTAGGTTTGAGCAGAATACACGCAGATTTGGATTTCTTTTCTTGAACCCCCGCATATATTCGTCCAACATCTTCACCGCCAATTCGCCGTTCTCGCTCCCTACTGCCGTGTTATAACTATCGCCGAATTGTATTTGACTTTACTGCTGACTCCTTCTACAATATGCTCGGTGATGATTTTACTGATTTCGTGCTTGATTTCATCTTCGCTGACTTCGCCCTGCATATCCCGAAACTGACCGCCGATACATTTAAATCACGGCTTTGCAAGAACATCTTGCAGAATTCCACTTCATTGATGGT
>JAITFZ010000010.1 GCA_031280965.1 Oscillospiraceae bacterium
CTCGGGTTCGGGTTCCGGTTCGGGCTCGGGTTCCGGTTCGGGCTCGGGTTCCGGGTCGGGCTCGGGTTCCGGCTCGGGCTCAGGTTCGGGCTCGGGTTCGGGTTCCGGTTCGGGCTCGGGGTCAGGTTCGGGCTCGGGGTCAGGGTCGTTTACCGGGACGCCGGGGACATCGTCCCCTACATAGGGTTCGATTTCATGCTCGTTTATTGCTATGAAGTCGCTTATTATACTCGCGTAACTATCCGAGTCCCCTAAAATAATTTCGCTCAGGATTTCATCTTCCGCGGATTCGGGTTCTTCAGCCGGGAAGAAAGGGTCGTCCTCCTTCGCAAACAACTCGCTGACGGGTTGTTCTTCGGGTTCAGATTCCGGCTCGTATTCCTCTATCGTTAACTGCCCGTCAAAATCGTCATCAATATATTCCTCGGCTTCTTCCTGACCGGAAAAGTCTTCGAGAATCCCACTCTCTTTCTTCAGCTTTGAATAAAGCAGGCACAACAGCACGAAAATTACAACGCCTCCGCCGGTAAGATAAAGCGCAACAGGATAACCGGCAGGAGCAAACTTCATTTCAATAACGCGTGCGCCGGTAGGCACGATAATGCCTATAAGCGCGCCTAATACCTCGACATGTTCGGCGGTTCTGCCGTCTATAGTTACCGTCCAGCCGGGTTCGGCAGGTATGGTGGTGAACAGCAACTGCTCACTGTCGGCGAAAGTATCTATTCTTATATGGGTCGGCGAGCGTCTTGTAACCTCTGTTTCACCATTCATCGCATGAAGCCTGCCTATTGCGTTCTCGTAAAGTTCGCTGTCAATATAAGCGAACATTACGTCCTTATAATAAAGCTCGTTCCTCGTAAGCGTCAAAGTAACCGAAAACCGCTCGCCCTCGCTGAATTCACCGAGATTAAGCACACAGTAATCGTCATATTCAAAGATGTTGCCTTTCCACTCGTTGCGAAGCAAGTTGCCGTTTTCATCTTTTCGGTTGACCCAGACGTTGAGCCTTCTCTCCTGAGTTGTCGGCATCCACAGGAAAATCTCGCCGTCGGCTTCCGCGTGCATTTCGTATATAATCTTAGAACCGCCAAAAGCGACAGTGTTTCCGCCGACTGCGTGATAGACCTGATGCCCTTCCCAAAGCCCGCCGTCCATAATGCCCTCTGTTGTTTTTTCTATGCCCTCTTTGTCAATAAGACGGATATAATCAACCGTTCTCTGTTCGCCGAGCATTGCAGAAAGCAGGCGGTTTTGTAATGCGAAAACATTGTCTGCCGGCTCGTTGTCTAAATTAAGCGAAAGAAGCGCCATGTCCGTAAAATAGGCAACAGGCATTGCGTTTTTGTTATGCTCTGCGAGAATTAATCCCTCGGAGATTGTCTGTCCGTAGCTGTAGGTGGTGTGGGAAAGAACGTATCTTATGCCGAACAGGTCATTAATGAGCGGGGTCGCACCGCTGTACCGCGTGGCATGTCCGCCCTCGGTCATGCCGAACCTGCCGATTAACGCAATCGGCTTTTCATTAAGCATACTCGCACTGTGAGAAAACCCGTACATGCCGAGCGCAAGCGGGTCGTTCACCGTGCGGTGAAAGTTCTTCTCAATACGATAAAAGCCGTCGTCCATTTCCTTTATTTCATCTACTTTTTCTCTGAGCGGAATAACAAAATCGGTGTAAGACCGGCGCGTGGAATAAACTATATCTTCATCCTGTTTGTTAATTTGCGTATAAGTATTATAAAGCAGTTCAAGCCCGACAACAACGCCGACCATAACACAAAAAGCGGTTTTGACGGATTTTCTGTTTCGGTTGTAAGTTAATAGCAGAAACACCGTAATAACAACTAAAAACAATATAGCGGGGAGAATCACCGAAATGTTATCTAACAACTCTCTGCCGCCCTCTCCGAGCGTTGGCTCAAAGGTATCCCTGCTTTCAAAATAAACAATCATCCCAAGGAATCCTGCCGCCGATATTGCAATCGCACGGCGCGGGAATTCCTTCAGCTTATCAAAGACCTCCGCGCCCAAAGCAACAAGCAGGAATGAAAGCATAAAGCTGTAGCGGTAAGGAAGCCAGTTGGGAACCTGCCGTCCGTGCATGAACATATCAAAAGGCGCAACATACATACAGATAACAAGCGCGAGAATTAAAACCGCGCCCGCCATACGCTTCTTGACAGATATAATTTTTTCCTTACCCGCAAAGAAATACAGCGGCAGTAATATAACCGCTAAAATCCCGCTGTAAATAACCGGCAATCCGTCGTTACGCACAGTGTCGTAGCTGTTCGGAAGCAGTTTTCTTCCTATATCTATGAGCGTAAAGTTCGTTCTCATGGAAAAATCGGGGTCGGTGAAGCCGAATTTCCCGAGGCTTAAAGAATTATATACAGGGATTAACATAAAACTTGCCATTAACACCGCTGTCGCCGCCGATATAGCGAACAGCCCCATTCGTGCCATAATCGCGCCGGCGTCAATGTTTTCGCCATCGGACATTCGGCTTGAAAACAAGTACATGATAAAGTATACGGCTGTGAAAATCCCAATCATATAGCCGATATAAAAGCAGGTGACAAAGCTGTAAACAAGCGAAAGCACCAAAAGCCTGAAGCGCCCGTATTTAACTAATGATTCCACGCCGTAAATCACGAGCGGAAACGCCATTACGCCGTCTAACCACATCGGATTCATAGTTTGAACTATTGTATAGGAGCCGAGAGCGTACATCATCGAAAAAACGACCGCCGTACCTGCGCCGAGCCCGCGCCCTCTTTTAAGGTATATCGCCATACAGACGCCGATAGCGCCGACTTTCGCAAGGAGCATAGTCAAAAGCCCCTCGGTTATGTATTCTCTCGGAAACAGCCAGACAAGAAAGCTGAACGGACTGGCGAGATAATATCCGATTATACCGAAAAACTCGCCCGAAAGGTTTCGGCTCCAGGAATAAAACAAGCTTTCCTTACCGGCGAAAACATCGTATATATAGTCGTAATAATAAACATACTGACCGTTCAGGTCAAGAGAAAGCACCGATTTTTCGCCTGCCGGAAACACGCCAAACATCATATAAACCCCAAACAGAATCAAAGCCGGCAAAAAGAACGCCGCAAAATAAAACGGGTTCTCCTTAAATAGCCATGTGAGCGGGTTTATTCGTTTTTTATTCCTACCATTTTCCATAACAAGGAATTTTCCTTTCTCGTTAAAGAGCCACGTCTGCCGCGTTTCTCCCTTGAAATTGTCACTGTTCATATGTCCTCGTTGTTCTCATTGAAGCCGGTTTCCTGCGTAATTATAAAGCGCGGTCTGAATTTTATTTCTTCATAAATCTTGCTTATATAATACCCTATAATACCAAGTCCCGTCATGAGCAGTGAGCCGGTAATCAGCAAAAGCAGAATAACAGTCGTGAAGCCTGTCGCCGAAATACCCGTGAAATATTGTATAAGCGTGTTGATTCCCAGGGCCAACGCAAAGAAAAAGAAAATTATGCCGGTCACTGTCATAAGTTGCATCGGAAAATAGGTAAAGCTCGTAATATTTGAGAGCGCGAACTTTAACAGCGCATTGAAACGCCACTTGCTCTTTCCTTTTTCACGCGGACGCACATCGAATTCAATCTGTGCGCGTTTAAAGCCCACCCAGCTTGACAACGCTCTGAAAAATGTAAGCCGTTCCGGTATGTCAAGTAGTGAATTTATTACCTTCCGGTCTAACAGCTTAAAGTCACTGGCTCTGTCTAAATCCATGTTCGGCGCGGCTTTCATCGCTTTATAAAACATTTTCGCGAACAGCTTGTAAAATAAACCCTCTCTGCCTCTGCCGCGCTTGACCGCCTCCACAACCTCAAAGCCGCCGGTTTTCCAAAGTCTGTACATTTCGGGAATCAACTCGGGCGGGTGCTGTAAATCGCAGTCTATTACAACAGCCGCATCTCCGCCTGCACGTCTGAGCCCCGCAAAAATCGCGCCTTCTTTGCCGAAATTGCGGGAGAAGCGCACACCTTTAATGCCCTGCTCTTCAACCGACAACACGGAAATAATTTGCCATGTTAAGTCTGTTGAGCCGTCGTCCACGAAAATAAGCTCGTATTCTATTTTCCCGGCAGTCAGCAATGAACTTAAAACGCCTGCCGCTTTTCTTATATTTTCCTCTTCGTTATAGGCGGGAATGATTATAGAAAGCATACTTTAACCTACTGATTCATCTCTTGTACAGAAGTAAAGGCTTCCCGAGCCTGTCCGTACTGTAATCCTAACCGGATTTACTCCGGTTACTAAATACAAATCACCCTGATGACCGTCATATTCCCTGCGAAAAAAATCGGAGGTGAAACTGCCCGTATCGGTGAGGAAGTCGAGCCTTACGGGGAAACGCGTCGGCATTATAACCTCCGTCTTGCCTGTCTCGGTGTCAATAACGCAGATGTCCGTAAAATTCACAAACTCCACCTTAACATCGCCGTACCGCGTACTTATGGACGCAAGCCCTTCTATGTCATAGAGGTCTATGTTGCCTGTGCGCGATGTTACGGAGATGAATTCCGCCGAGATATTTTCGGCGTTAATATCCCCCGAAGCCGTAGTTAATCTCACTTCTTTATACGTCTGTTTCGGGAGCCACACCGTCATTGCGTAATTCAGTATATCCGTACTGAACAGCGAAAGCGTGAAATCTTCTTCCCGGAAAATCCGCAGTCCGGATTCATCTTCGGCAATCACAAGTGCGCTTTCGCCGATGTATTCAACGATAATCTTTTCGCCGTCATAAGTAAAAACTTCAAGCGGTATATCAGCGGAACTGATGTTTACACGTTCCGCCGGCGTTACTTCCCGTCGCTCTCTGTGAACTGTCGATGTCCAGCCGAAAAGCTCATGCGCGTAAATCTGCGCAAGCAGAGCCGCGCCGCCCGAAAGCAGTGCGAGTGAAGCAAAAAACCAAAAAAGTTTAACAGCCGGACTTCCCTTTGACAGCCCTTTAATTCGCATAAGTTTAACCTAATCAAAAATATTGTCAAGTGCGGTATTAAAGCGGCGTACCGCCTTAGGACACAGGATGTACAGCACCGCACACAACGCAAGCGCCGAGAAAATGCCGAAAAGCCCCGCAAACAGCATTGCGGGCGGCGCAAGGTCGGACGCAACGTTGCGGAGAACTCCGGCAATACAGCCGAGCGCCACGAAAACCGACAGCAATCCCGCCGAAACAAGCGCGATAACGGCAAGCGCCGCCGCCGCAACCAAAATCAAAACGAAAAGCGCCGGGATTACAGTCATTGCGAGCCTAAAACATTTCACATTTCTCAATGCACAATGCACAATTACAAAATCGGCAATGTTTATCTCCTGATTATTGTCTTTACATTATATTTAGTAATTGCGAAATTCATTTTTCGGTGCGCCGTGATTTTCGCATTTCGTAATTACCTATTTTATTATACTATAGATTAATAAGGTTTGTCAAGCGTGGTTTGGGAATGTGAGGCGGGAGTGCTTTTTAAAGAGCTGCATTAGATTCGCAGTGCGTCAATAGGTTTCATGTTTGCCGCCTTTAAAGCGGGATAAACCCCGAACAGCATACCGAGCAGCAGCGAAAACATCACAGGCGATAAAAACCTCCACACGCTGAACACAAAGCCTATCCCGAGAACCCCGCACCCTATAAGCGAAACCGTCAGCGCCGCCAGCGAACCTGCCGCACTTCCTATAAGCGCCAGCAACGCGCTTTCGGTAAGAAACTCCCTCATTATATCAAAGTTGCCGGCTCCTACGGATTTTTTAATTCCGATTTCCCGCGTGCGTTCGCTCACGCTTACAAGCATAGTCGTCATAACCGTTAAACCCGCTACAAACAGCGAAATCCCCGCAATTACCGAAAGCGCGAAGGTAACTGCGCCCATTATGCCCTGAAGCTGATTTTTCTGTTGTAATAAATTTGACGCAATCAGCTCCTGTTCATGGTTTGCCGTGCTGAGCTTGGTTTCGATTTTCTGCGTTATGCTGACGGAGGCCGAGCGTTCACGGTCTGCATCCGGGTCAAGCAGAACCGCGATTTTATCATAGGTTTCCCGCCCTGTAAGCTCCTGCATGGTTGAGAAAGGTATATACACAAAGTCGGGAATAATCCCCGCTAAAGCCGACTGAAGCACGGACAGCCCCGAACCCGCCACCCCGATTACCTCAAACTTACGGTATGCGCCGCCGATTAACAGATTAATCTTCTTGCCTACTATATTGCTCCGCCCGTAAGTTTTCCGCGCAATATCCTCGTCGATTACGCAGACAAGCGCAGACGCCGAAATGTCCCTGCCGTCAATCAGCCGCCCGTGCAAAGGCCGCAGTGAAATAATCTCCCGCGCCTCGCCGTTAATCCCCCACACAAGACAGGGCAGCTTCTTTTCTAAAATCTCAACCCGCGCATTCGCCGACATGAGCGGCATGGCTTTATCGACGCCGTTAATCGCGCCGAGCGAGATAATATCCGAATCGTCAAGCCTTGCCGTTGTGTTTGCCTGCTTTGCCTGTACAAGCACGGTGTTGATTCCCATGTTCTCAAGTATTTCCGAAACCTGACCCGCGCCGGTGGCGCTTATTTGTGAAATCAGCGCCACCGCGAACGCGCCGACCGCAATTCCTGTCATTGTTAAAGCCGAGCGTGTTCTGCTCCGCATAATATTCAAGGTGGATTTTTTGAACAGCATAATTTTTCCTTTTCGGGGCTGCGTAGAGCAGTCCCCTTTATAATCAATTGCCCATCGGCTTCACAAGCATGTTTTCCGCGAATCTTTCAGGTCTGACAATAAGCTCATCACCCTCACGAATCCCCGCTAAAATCTCCGCTCCCTCGGCAAGTTCAAGCCCTGTGATAATATCCCGCCGAAGCGCCGTATTACCCGCAAGAACAAGCACATACTCACCCCTGTCGTCCTGATTAACAGCCTCGTAAGGGACAAGCAGTATTTCCCTCGGCTCACCAACTCCGATTACAGCCTCTGCCGTGTAGCCTGAACGCAGAAACTCATTTGAGCCGGAGAGCGCTTCCGCGCTGATAATCTCCAAAATCACGTCCACGACTGTTTCCGTTACGCCCATGAACTCCTGCTGGCGCGCATAATCGGCGATTTCCAAAACTATTGCGTTATACTCGCCACCGTCTATCGCGGGGCCGTAAATCTCTGCGGACTGACCTACCCCGACCGCGTTTATATCGCCCTCCCGAACAGCGGCAGAGAGGAAAAAGCGGTCATCTCCCCCGCTGTAAATCACTCCCGCGCCTCTTACAACCTCGCGGTAGCCGTGCCATACCGGGAACACGGTTTCAACCTCGGGCAGCATATTCAGGGCGGCTTGCGGCGCTATCACCGCCGCCCATGCTCCCGCTGTAATAAAAATGCCGAGAAACGCCCATTTAAGCCATCGTTTCATGTAAGCCCCCCGTTTCTTTTATCGGATGCGTACATCCCTTCTTCCTATAAAATATTTTGGCTAATATTTCCCGAAATATTATACGGATAAGAAAATTTTTACGGTTAATAATAAAAGTGGTTTTATATTATAGAGAAAGGTTGGATTTTTATGAACCTGATTATATGCAACGAAAGCTGCCGTCACCAGAAGGACGGCTATTGCTGCCTTGAAGGCAGTTCGCAGATTACCAACGCCCTCGCATCCCCCTGCTGTTATTACGAGGAAACTCAAAGTCCGCGAAGCAACAATAACCAAAACAACAGCGGTTATATATTTTAGAGGAGGGCGGCGTATGATAAAAATTCGCGAAATTTGCAAAAAATACAGAATGGGCGAGGGTATAATCGCCGCCCTTGATGATGTAAATCTCGATATAGGGGGCGGCGAGTTCGTATCAATCACCGGCGCTTCCGGCTCGGGCAAAACAACGCTCATGAACATACTGGGCTGTCTTGATTCCCCGTCCGAGGGGAGCTACATTTTGGACGGCGAAGATGTTTCGCGTATGTCAAAGCGGCGGCTTGCGCGCGTTCGCAACCTTAAAATCGGCTTTGTTTTTCAGGGATTCAACCTAATCCCGACACTGACGGCACGCGAAAATGTGCTTTTGCCCCTGATTTACAGAAAAACGCCCGCCCGCTTACGTGAGAAATTAGCGGACGAAGCGCTTCAAATCGTTGGCTTGTCGGAAAGGGCAGGGCATCGCCCGTCACAGCTTTCAGGCGGTCAGCAGCAGCGTGTGGCGATTGCGCGGGCGATTGCGGCGAAGCCTCCGCTTATACTTGCGGACGAGCCGTGCGGAAGCCTTGACAGCAGGACGGGGCGTGATATAATGCGGACACTGCGCGGTTTGAACGAGGCGGGGCGAACGGTTGTTCTGATTACGCACGATGAGCGGGCGGCAAAAACGGCAGATAAGATAATACGAATTTCGGACGGGAGAATCGTTTAGAAGCTTTACAAAACATTATATAAATTCACCTTTTGATTTTCCACGTAATGCCTCAGTAGTGCGGCAACGGCGGCGCACTCGGTCAGAAGTTCGTGCTTTTCCCCGTCGGCAAGCGACTTTATCCGCGCCAAAGCCGCCGTTATTTCGGCTACGTTATCACGGTCGATGATTAAAAACCTGCGCTTCCTGAACTGCACCCACATCTCGTCAGCTTCCTCCGCCGCAGTGAACGCCGCGCCGTAATCGCCGTCCGTGAAGCTGTGCGCCACAAACTCCACCTTGTTCAGCAGGCGCGTGGTCGTGCCGACGATGTACAGATAACTTCCCGCCGCGACAGCGCACAGCGCAATAAACAGGATTATACTTAATACTACACGTTTCATGATTTTATTTTCCTTTCGCGGGTTTACCCCTTACATATTTTTTTCTATAAGACAATAATTCCCGTTTTCGTCCGCCGTAAGCATGAAAACGCGAGAAATCGGAATATTTTTTTCGGCGAGAATTTTACTAAGCCATTTTTCATCCAAGCCGGCTTCTCCGAGCGCGGATTTATTGGCAGTGCCGTCGCTGACCGCGAGAACGGGCGGATTCGTCATGGTCGATGATTTATCCGGCGCTTCATAGAAATTGATTTTTCCTGTGGTTTCGGCAACGGCGTACCGCACCTTTGAAATATCGAAAATACCCGCGTCACGCGCCGCTTCCGTCAGGTCGTGAATAGTGTAGCGAAGATTTTTCATCTCGCGCTGGTTTATTACGCCGTCCCGAATAATCACACGCGGATTTCCCGTTAGTATGCGGCGGAATTTATCCGATTTGAGCGAGAAAACCGTCATGAATATGTCAAGGCAGACGATAGCGAGAATCGGGATTACCCCCGACAGCATAGGCAGGTCGGGGTCTTCAAGCGCGAGGGTGGCGATGTTTGATATAAGAATCGCGGTGACGAGTTCTGTGGGCTGAAGCTCGCCAATTTGCTTCTTCCCCATAAGACGGACGGCAAAGATGACTAAGGCGTAGAGGAGAAGGGTTCTGATAAGAATTACTGGCATGAGAGTAGTTTAACCGGATTTCTATATTTTCATTCTGTTCTTGACTTATGGTTGAATTTATGTTAATATAGAAATCACGGAGGCGTAGCCCAGCTGGTCAGAGCGCTTGCTTGACATGCAAGAGGTCGATGGTTCAAGTCCATTCGTCTCCACGCTCCCCAAACATAAAAGCCGATAAGGTGTAAACCTGTTCGGCTTTTTTTATTTATACAAAACCCCCCATTTATCTACTTTCCCTTTCGGCAAATTACGCACAGTTTGTCCCTTATAATAGAAAGAAAAGCGTAGAGGCGGGTTTCCGTACCCGCCCGAAACGAAAGGAAAGTAAAAATGAAAACTGCTCCCATTATGAAACTGAACGCGAGTGAAAGCTTTGTAAGATGCCCGCTTATAGCCGCTGCGGGTCTGCTTCTCGGTTTTACCTCGCTGTTCGGGTACGCTTCGCCGTTTCCCGTGGTATTCCTCGGCGCGTTAACAGGTTTCGACTGTGTTTACGCATTAGCGGGAACCTTAACCGCGTTTCTTATACGCGGCGGCTTCACGGGCTTTGCGGAAAACCTGCATTTAATCGTCGTCATGGTTGCCATTGCCGCTTTTCGGTTTTTCATCGGACGGCAAAAAGGACGATGGGCGGATACGTCTACTGCGATTTTAGCGGGATCGGGCGTTTTTTTTACTACGTTGATTTTGTCAGGCGGCGCGGAAATAATCCTCAGAGCGCCGGCTTACGGTTTAATGACAGGGCTTGGTTCCTTTGCCGTCGCAAAAAGCCGCGCCTACCTTATGTCCGGACGGGTTTTATCGGCTCTGCGCCCATCAGGATATGCGGCACTCGGCTTTACATACGCACTGTTCATCGCCGCACTCGCTAATTTTGAAGTCAGTATGCTTAATCTCGGAGTTTTTACATCGTCGCTTTGCGCCGTTACCTTCTCTTACAAGTTCAGATACGCGGGCGGCGCGGTTTGCGGAACGGCGGGAGCCTTCGGGATTATCATGGCGAACCCCGCTTACACAGCACCCGCGCTTGCTGTTTGTATAGCCGGAATGTCTGCCGCGCTGTTCAGCCGGCTCGGAAAGTACACCCATATGGCGGGTTATGTTCTGACCACCGGGGTTTTCGCCGCATTTACCGGGATTGACAACTACACATTCGCAGAAATCAACTCGATTATTGCGGGCGGAATTATCTTCCTGTTTGTGCCTGTTGCTTTAATCACGCGCAGATTCCGGCGCGAAACCGTACCTAAAGGCGGCGCGGAGGTTTCGGAAATATTCGCGCAAAGACTGCGCCTGACGGGGGAGGCAATGGGTGATGTTAAAAAGGCGATTGAAAAAACCGCCGAAATCTTAGACCGTGCAGGGAGCAAGGAAATTTCGTGGGTTTATAATACTGCATGCGGCGAGGTTTGCCGCCGCTGTCGCCACAACATGATTTGCTGGGGCGGCGAATACGATGAAACCGTGCGGGTTATGGGCGATATTGCAAGCCTGTTAAAGAAAGGGAAACAAATCAAACCCGAACATCTGTACGGGCCGCTCGCTTATCGCTGCGGAAAGCGTCAGCAGCTTGCAGACGCGCTCAACGCACAGTACCGTGAGTATACTGCCATCAACACCGCCAACCGCAAAATAGCGCAAATGAGGATAATTCTGCTGTCGCAGATTTCCGCAACGCAAACCATGATGCTGAAGATGTCGGGAGAATTCGGTTCATCGTCAGACTTCGACCGCGCACTCGCATTCACAGTCGAGAATGTGCTTTTCGAGCATGGAATTTCCGAGCCGAAAGCTGCGGTTACGATTACAAACAGCCGAATGGCTGTCGAGGCTTACGGCAGGGGGCGGCTTAACTGCAACGCAGAAAAGCTCTGCGACCTGCTCTCCGTTGTTTTGCGGCGGGAATTTGACCTGCCTGAAATAATCCATAACCGCGAAAGCGGCGAGTTCCTGCTGACTATGTTTGAACGTGCGGCTTTTTCCATTGAATACGGCGTATATCAGGTCAGCCGCGGCAAAGAAAAAAACTGCGGTGACTACTTCGACAGCTTCATCGACAAAAAAGGCTTTGCCTACATTATTCTCTCGGACGGCATGGGAAGCGGCGGACGCGCCAGAATCGACTCGGCGTTCGCCTGCGGTATGCTGATTAAACTGCTTCGCGCCGGTGTTGACATAAACGCCGCAATTGAAATAATTAACAACTCCCTGCTCGTTAAATCCGCAGATGAAAGCTTTGCGACGCTTGATGTCTGCCGCATTGACCTTTACAGCGGCAATGTTGAGCTTTTTAAGGCAGGAAGCGCGCCCACCTACATCAGTTGTAACCGCCGCGTTGTCAAAGCCGGCGGAAAAGGGCTTCCCGTCGGAATAAACCACCGTCCCGTTTATGAGCGGCAGTGCTTCACAATCGGCAACAGCGACCTTATTATCATGGCAAGCGACGGTGCGGAGCTGTCGGAGCGGTGGCTCGAACATGAGCTTGGCAAAAACGAGTGGGGCAAGGAGGATATGAACAGCTTTGCGGAAACGATTGCAACGGCGGCGAAGTATTCGTCGGATAAAGAGAGGGAGGACGATATTTCGGTGATTGCGGTGAAGCTGGTGAGGTGATGCCAATTCATTTTCGATATGTCAAAGATGAAACAGTATGACGTTCTCACGGCTTATAAAAAAACGCAAACAAAAAGCCGCGTAGCGCAGTGCGCCAAACGCGGCTTTATACTTTATGCAGTTGGTTTCTTAGCTAAACGGCTTTTAATGCGCGCCGCTTTATTTTTGTGAATAAGACCCTTGGTTGCCGCACGGTCAACTTTTTTAGCCGCCGTTAAAATCGCCGCGCTGTCCGCGTTTTCCGCGTTCGCTTTTTTAAGGAGTGTTCTCAGTTCTGACTTTTGCGATTTATTGTTCGCATTGGCTTTTCTCGAAACCAAAACCCTCTTCTTGGCGGATTTAATGTTGGGCATCTCTTTTCCCTCCCTTGACGATGAAATTTCGCATCGGCATTACAGTGTCGCCGACGGTGACAAAAAATAGTATAACATATATTCTTTCGTTTTGCAATAGTTTTTTCAAAAAAGAGGAAATTTTATTAAACACAATGGTAAAAATGAAAATATATTGACTTTGTTTTAGATATTTGATACAATTTATCTAAAATATAAGCGGCGAATAAAAAAGAAAGTTGGAAGAAATTATGTTAAAAGCATACATTGTCCCGCACCCGCCTCTTTTAGTTGAGGGAATAGGAAAAGGAAGCGAAATCCCCGATACCCGCCGCGCTCTCACAGAAATTTCAGCCGAAATCATGAACGATAACTCCGACACGTTGGTAATAATATCGCCGCACAGCATTATATACAGCGATTATATTCACATTGCGCCGGGGAAATCGGCAAGCGGCGACTTCGGCAGTTTCGGTGCGGCGAATATTAAATTTAATGTTGATTACGATGATGAGCTTGCCGCCTTGATTGGGAAAACCGCGGAGTTTGAAGGGCTTTCCGTCGGCACCGAGGGCGAGCGCCGTCCCGAGCTTGACCACGGGGTTATGGTTCCGCTGGCGTTTCTCGGCACCGAGAGGAAAATCGTGCGGGTTTCGCTTTCGGGATTATCCGTATCCGAGCATTATCATCTCGGTATGGTTATAACAAAAGCCGCCTTGAAATTGAATCGTAAAATTACAATAATTGCAAGCGGCGATATGTCGCATAAGCTTAAAGCGGACGGCCCTTACGGCTTAGTGCCGGAGGGCGCGGAATTCGATGAATTCATGCAGGAATGTGCAAAAGAAGCGGACTTTATAAAACTTTGCTCTGCGGACAACTCCATGCGTGAAAAAGCCGCCGAATGCGGTTATATGAGCGCTGTAATTCTCGCGGGTTGTTTTGACGGTATGAGTGTGAAAAGCCGGCTACTGTGCTACGAGGCGCCTTTCGGCGTGGGGTATTTAACAGCCGCCTTTGAATCGGCCGGAGAAGCCCCGAGTCTGCTTCCGCTACTCGCAGAAAAAAAGCAGAAGGAAATTGAAGCGCGGCAGGAAAACGAGAGCATTTATGTGCGGTTGGCGCGCACTAATATCGAAGAATTCGTGACACGCGGGAAGCCGGTTCCGCTTTCGCTTTTCAGTGACTTACCAAAGGAAATGCTTTCGGAGAAAGCGGGCGTTTTCGTTTCGCTTAAAATCGATGGGAATTTACGCGGGTGTATCGGTACAATAGCGCCGACACAAATTAATATAGCGCAGGAAATTCTAAAAAACAGTATCAGTGCCGCCGCCGAAGACCCGCGCTTCCCGCCGGTCGGGAAGCACGAGCTTGATAACATAACGTACAGCGTTGATGTTTTAGGCGCGCCCGAGCCGATTGAAAGCCCCGGCGAACTTGATGTAATCAGGTACGGCGTGATTGTGACAAGCGGATATAAGCGTGGTTTGCTTCTGCCTAATCTTGACGGCGTGGACACCGTGGAACAGCAGGTTTCAATTGCCCTTCAAAAAGCAGGGATAAGCATAAACGAGCCGTATTCGCTCGAACGATTTGAGGTAATAAGACATACATGATATGTAATATCTGCCCCCATAAGTGCAGGCTTGAAGAAAATCAAATCGGTTTGTGCAGGGCGAGGGTTAACAGGAACGGCAAAATAATCTGCGCGAATTACGGGCTGATTACTTCAATAGCTGTTGACCCGATTGAAAAGAAGCCGCTTTATAGGTTTCATGCGGGGCGTCCGATTTTATCAGTTGGCAGCTACGGGTGTAATATGTTCTGCTCCTTTTGCCAAAACAGCGGAATTTCACAACAGATTACACCTTCGGAATACATTTCGCCGCAGGAACTGATTAAAATCGCGCTGTCTGTTCCCGATAACACAGGCGTGGCTTTCACTTATAACGAGCCGCTTATTTCTTATGAATATCTCATGGATTGCGCGCCGCTCCTGCGTGAAGCGGGCTTAAAAGTCGTCCTCGTAACAAACGGTATGATTAACAGCGAACCGCTTGAGCGACTGTTGGCGTATACCGATGCGCTCAATATTGACTTAAAAGCGTTCACTGACGGTTTTTATAAGAAGCATGGCGGCGACCTTGAAACTGTAAAAAGAAACATAGAGGCTTGTGCAAGGCAGTGTCATGTTGAAATTACGACGCTTATTATTCCCGGCGAAAACGACAGCACAGACGAAATGCAGGAATTATCGGCGTGGCTTTCAGGTGTTTCGCGGGATTTACCCTATCACATATCGCGGTTCTTTCCGCGGTATAATATGACAGAGAAATTGCCGACCTCTAAAGAACGGCTTCTTGAATTGGCAGATATAGCGCGTGAGTACCTGAATTACGTCTACATCGGAAATATTTAAAAGGAAATTTATCTATGCAAAAGATGCAAAAAGTTGACGGAAACATAACCGGTATCCGCCGTTCATACGTTGAACGGTTAGAGGCTGTTTACGAAATTGAAACGGAACGCAAAGTATTCTGCACGGCGGAAATGCTTGAGGCGCTTGCGTTTTTTACCGAAGCCACAGGACGGGAAGCTATGGTTTACATTGACCGTGCGGGGCGGGTTTTAACCGTTGCCGCAGGGGAACAGGACCGTGTGCAAATCCCGGCACTCCGAACCCGCCGCTCGCAGGAGCGCCTTTCGGGTATTCGCTGTATTCATACCCATCCGGGCGGCAATTCATCTCTATCCGAGGTAGATAAGCAGACTTTGGGGAAGCTTCGGCTTGACGCTATGGCAGCTGTCGGCGTAAGGGACGGAAAACCTGTTTCAATGCAAGTGGGTATTTTGGATATTGATGGTTATAACGGCGAGCTTTCGGTAAATCTGTTCGGCAAGTATAACATAAACTCCATACCCGATGCCCTTCTTTGGGCGGAGATTGAATCGGCTGATGCCCGTATTCGCCCTGATGAGTCCAAAAAAGCGGGAGCCGAAACAGCACGCGCTGTTTTGGTCGGCATAGGTTATAAGGAAGACGGCGAACCGCTGAGCGAGCTGTCACAGCTTGCCGATACTGCCGGATTTATAACTGTCGGCTCCGTGCTGCAACCTCGCTTAAAGCCTGATAAAAGCTATTACCTTGGCTCCGGCAGACTTCATGATTTGGTGCTTGAAATCCAGGCGCTTCGCGCTGATGTGGTTATTTTTGATGATGAGCTTACTCCCGCGCAAATCCGTAATATCCAAAAAGAACTCGGCAAAACAGAAATCATGGACAGAACATCGCTTATTCTTGATATATTCTCAAGCCGCGCATCAACGCATGAGGGACGCTTGCAGGTTGAACTCGCGCAGACGAAATACCTGCTTCCGAGAATGACGGGCTACTGGACTCACATGTCGAGAATGGGCGGAGGCGGGGGCGGCGCAGGAGCCGCTCACCGCGGCGAGGGAGAAACACAGCTTGAAGTTGACCGTCGGCTTTTACGCAAGCGTCTGAATGAGCTTGAAAAAGAAATAGACAAAATAAAAAGCCGCCGTGATGTTCAGCGGACACGGCGGGAGCGCTCAAAGATTCCTGTTGTCGCGCTTGTCGGTTACACAAATGCGGGTAAATCAACGCTTCTGAACCATTTTTCGGGCAGTAATGTTTTAGCGGAGGATAAGTTATTCGCTACGCTTGACCCCGTTTCCCGCCGTGTAAACTTCGGCGGCGGCGAGCTTCTGCTCGTAGATACCGTCGGTTTTATCAACAAGCTTCCCCACGACTTGGTAGACGCATTCCGCGCCACGTTGGAAGAAACAAGGCATGCGGATTTGCTTCTTCATGTTGTGGATTCATCTTCCGATAATTTAACAGGGCAGATGAATGTTGTCAGCGATGTGCTTATACAATTAAACGCGGGCAGTAAGCCGCTCCTGACTGTATACAATAAATGCGATGTTTTAAAAATTCCGATTCCGCCCGGCGACAACGTTGCCGTTTCCGCTAAAACAGGAACGGGAATGGAAGACTTAAAAAATATGGTCACGAAAAAACTTACCGAAACACGCACGGAAATTTCGGTTTTACTGCCGCTTGATTCGGGTTCACTCCTGTCCCGCGTTTACGCTAACGGGCAGGTGACGGCTTGCGAATATTTAGAAGACGGCGTTTGCGTGAGTGCCGCCGTAACCTTGGAAGATGCCGCCCGCCTGCGCGCAGCGGCGAAAGAAATATATTATTAACAGGCGTATAGTAAACGTCAAACCCGGTATTTGAGGGTATTTGTATATCGGGAATGACAATATAAAAATCGTAGTCGCTGTCCTCGTTCGGTGTGCCATTGGTATATGAGCCGAAAAGGTACAGCTTTTCGACATTAACAGCAGATAAAATACCGTCTTTGATTTTTAATATTTCAGCGTTCATTACCATGATGATACCCTTTCTATGTTTAGTTTAATGGAGTGTAACCTGTTTTCTCTATTAAATACTGCCCCTGTTCAGATAAAATCCATTCAATAAATGCACTAATATTAGGGTTATCCTCGTCACTTCCTTTAACTGTTACAGCGTAAAAATACCCCGATTGCGGATAAGTTCCGTTGACGATATTTTCTCGTGTCGGAGCAACACCGTCAAGAGAAAGTAATTTAATTTGGTCGGCACTTGCCATTTCGGTTGTGAAATACAAAAACGAATAACCGATTGCATTAGGTCGATTTCTATGATGTGTCGATTCCACTTGGAAAATCATTGCTTCCATTGTATATTCAACCACATCTTCCATAGGTGGTCGCATTAAAGGTGTGTTGACCATTAGATTTTCCATTGCTGTTTGACTGCCCGAATTTACTTCTCGTTGATAAGGGAATATATCAACATCTTCACCGCCTAATTCTTTCCAATTTGTAATCTCCCCCGAATATATATCACGAATTTGTGCAGTTGTGAGCGAATTTACAGGGTTTGCAGAGTTTACAAAAAACACAAAAGCATCTCTGCCGATTGGTGTAAATTCGAGTTCAATACCGTTTCTTTGAGCAAGAGTATTGTGCTCGTTTGAAATACCAGCGACAAAAATAATATCAACCTCTCCTTTTATGAGATTTTCATAAGCTGTTCCTGTGGTAGAACAACGCACGATTAAATCACGGTAATCTATATCTGTTGAATCTCTTTGAGGTAAGCTGTAATCGCCACTCGGATATACTGCTTGTACAAATGCAGAATAGACAGGATAAAGTGCGGTTGCTCCGTCAAGGCGAGGTAGGTTGTCGGTGAATTGCAAAGTGATTTCTTCATTATCGTTGAAACGTACTACTCTTGACCCCACGCTAAATGGTTCGTAATCTTGTAAATTTATATGTTGGTTTACACCCGGTAATCGCATCTCACTTTCAATTTGACGTATTCTTGCTTGTTCACGGCTATAATGTGTATCTGTAATAATGAACGCTATTATTAGAACCGTTTCAATGCTCCCGAAAAGAATAAGTCTTGGTTTTAATTTTAGAATATTAGACAATGAAAAAATACAGAACACCCAAAAGACGGCAATTATAGACATGAAACAAAAAGCCACAACCCCACCGAAAGCAGTCGCAATAAATCCGACAAAAATTGTACCGATTAGGAGTAAGACAAGAATTGCAATTCCGCAACCTCTTATAACATTTGACGTAGTATTTGGCTTTTCCATGCGTAGGCTTTCCTTTCAAGGGGATTCATCTATTGCAATTATATCACATTAACGCTTGATTTGCAAGATAATTTTAGATGTTCTAACGGAGTGCGTTTTTATGTGAAACTTTCCTCAACAATACAATCAATAAAATACTGCTTGCAATAAAAAACTGAATCCCTATAAACCAAAATAGCAAAAACTGAAAACTGTAAGGGTCATATTTATAGAAACTAATAAATATAGTTAATGCTGTGGTGGCTATAAACGAAAAAAGCAACCCTTTACTTTGTAAAAATGATTGTTTCAAGAATAGGAACAGTCCGCTTTTAATTGAAAATAACACACCCATTATCAGAAAAATAAAAACAAATGGTATAAACTGGTGAGAGGGTTCTTGTAAGTTAGAGTGATTATTTTTTGCATAGTAGATAGTGACTGTATCACCTATTTCCTTACCGCTAAAATAACGAACGCCGAAATATGTTTTATTATCTACCGAATATTCAACACGGTAATGATTTCCAAAGTCCATTGTTGTATCAATGGCTATAAGTGTTCCTGTTGTTCTTACGTAGGGTTCATTGATTGTATATGTAATCCCGACTAATACAACACTCGCCAATAAAAGAGTTATTGAAAAGAATATTTTAATTTTTCTCATTTCCTCGCCCCCTGCCAATAATTTCATATGGGTATGCAGAGGACGCAGAGAATCATCGTCCTCTTTCGACTTTGTTTCTTGAATATAACCTTTTCCCGACAAGCCATTGTAACCACTCCAACCGTCAATGCGATATGGGTGTCTTGAAAAATTGTTCTCGCCATAACAGATGTATCTTTTCCGCAACTTTGGCATTGAAACTTTCCTCTTCCTGTATGCCATACTTTATTAAAATCACATCGGGGACAGCAAAATCCATTGGGATAGCGTAATTCAAACAAAAATTCTCAACATTGTTTGTCTGTTGCAAAACTTTTTTCAAATTCCATAAAAATTTTTGGATATTACATACCTTATATTATACATTATTTATCAACTTGTGTCAAGTGCATACCCATATTCGACCACGTCAACAGCATTTAAAATTTAAGAAATCTCCGTATCGGCCGATATAAAGAATAAACGGAGAAAAAAATGAAAAGAATAGAAGAACTCATAGAAATGAGCGAAAAAGTGACAGACCCACGCCGCAAAA
>JAITFZ010000006.1 GCA_031280965.1 Oscillospiraceae bacterium
ATCAACAGTTGAAAAAGCGTCGTGGTACTAAAAAGGCTCGTGTAGCAATCGCACGTCGTTTGCTTACAGCGATTTATCAGATTCTTCTGAAAGATGAAGCCTATTCGCCTTATGTCGCTCCTGCTGTTGAAAACATCCCCGAAGAGCGTGTTTTGACGCAAGAACAAGCTCTCGCTTTTATGCGTGCTAAGGGATGACGAGTCTGCTTAAAGCGTTTGTTGCTTTCCACGCAAAACGGCATTGCCGAAATGATTTGAAAGTTCATATTTTCATTGCCGATTCACAATCGAGTAATCTGTTGGCGATTTGACTTTCGAGGTGAGTCAACACTGTTTCCGACTATCACGTAAAGAATAGCAAAAATTCAGACACGTGGATTCTTTGAAAAATACTTGATTTTTCTTAAAAATCCCTGTGTCTGAATGTAGTTATGTATCGAAACTAAACGAAAGGACAAGCCCTTGATAAAGTAAGGCTTGTCCTGCATTTGCATAAATAATAAGTAGCCGCCAGCAGATTAGCTACTTGAAAATGCCTCCGGTCGGAATTGAACCAACGACACGTGGATTTTCAGTCCACTGCTCTACCGACTGAGCTACAGAGGCGCACGTGTTCATTCCGCGCGGCGTGGAACGCGATCCGGAAGGGACTCGAACCCTCGACCTCTAGCGTGACAGGCTAGCGTTCTAACCAACTGAACTACCGGACCATATGCGGGAAAGACTGCTTCCCATCGCGGAATGCAGTGGGAGTAACAGGGCTCGAACCTGTGACCCCCTGCTTGTAAGGCAGATGCTCTCCCAGCTGAGCTATACTCCCGTTTTAAACTTCATTCGAGTGAAATTATAAACTCCCGCAAGCTACCGATTAATCGACAGCTATTTTATTATACACTTTCGGGAAACGCTTGTCAAGTGTTTACTAAAAATATTTTTAAAATTTCCATAACTGTAATATATTACATGGTAAAAAGATACGTTTTTTCCTTGACAAACAAAGGGTTTTTTGGTATTATATATTTAGCACTACTAATTAATTTGGCATAAAATACCGGTGTTAACCGAACTTTATTGGAGGTCTGTATGAAAAAACTACTTAGACTGACATTAATAACGGGCATAATACTCTCGATTTTATCTTTCGGAACAAGTATCACAGCGTCGGCGTCATGCCCGCTGACAAATCTGCTCATGGGCGGGCGCAACAACTCGCTTTTCGGCGGAAACACGGGTTTCGGAAACATCTTCAACTCGCTCCTCGGCGGAAACTCTGCCGCCGGAAATAACATGAATTTCCCGCAAGCCGGCTCCGGATGCCCGATTACAAACATTTTTAACGGCGGTAATTTTAATGCGGGCAACTGCGCACCAAACAATACCGGTGCCACCGGTAACAACACCGTAAACAACACAGTTAACAGCAATAACTGTATCGGTAACAGTTGTCTTACAAATTGTTCAACCTGCACAGATTGTTCGGTATGTCCCGAATGTCCGCAATGCGGTGAAAACGAACCTGCAAAGAATGTATTCGAGCTTGAAAAAGGCTATCTGTATTCACTTCGAATAGAAATGAGCGGCGCAAGAAACCTTGTCGTTACATCCTCGGATACAAACATAGCTACCGCCTCACTTCGCAGTTACAGAAACGGCACAGCGGTTATTTTTGTGAGCGCCCGTAATGCAGGCAGTGCGGTTATCACGGTATGCCCCGCGAATAACCCCGCCGCCTGTGAAACCGTTGACTTAAAGGTCACAGATACAACCGCGGCTCCTTACGCACCTGCGCCTGCGACCGCAACATACGCGGAAGAGGTTTTGAGACATGTCAACGAAGCCAGAGCCAAAAACGGTCTTTCCGCGCTTCAGCTTGACGCAACGCTCAGCGCCGCCGCCGAAGTCAGGGCAAAAGAAGTAAACATCCGCTTCTCGCATACCCGCCCGAACGGCACAAGCTGTTTCACCGTACTTAGGGAATTCGGTATAGCATACAACATTTGCGGCGAGAATATCGCGCTCGGCTTTAATGATGCGAGGGCTGTGGTTAACGGCTGGATGAACTCCTCCTCCCACCGCGCTAATATCCTGAATCCGAATTATAAATACTTAGGCGTAGGCAAGTCAGGCACAGGTTGGTGTCAGCTATTTACCGGCTAATGAAAGATAGCTTCGTTCCCCGCTTTTTTAAAAAGCGGGGGCGTTGCTTTGCCGGGAATATTTAAAGCCTGTTCGTATTAACGGACAGGCTTTAAGTAAATATTGTTACGCTTTGAAAGCCTCGCTGATTGCCACCGCACACGCAACTGTTGCGCCCACCATCGGGTTATTGCCCATACCGATAAGCCCCATCATCTCCACATGCGCCGGAACGCTCGAACTCCCCGCGAACTGCGCATCGCCGTGCATTCTTCCCATTGAGTCTGTCATGCCGTATGAAGCCGGCCCGGCCGCCATGTTGTCAGGGTGTAATGTCCTGCCGGTGCCTCCGCCGCTTGCTACCGAGAAGTACTTCCTTTCATGCTCCGTCGCCCACTTCTTGTATGTTCCCGCGACAAGGTGCTGAAAGCGCGTAGGATTCGTGGAATTACCCGTGATGCTGACTTCCACGGATTCTTTTTTCATAACCGCAACGCCCTCACAAACATCGTCACAGCCGTAAACTTTAACCTTAGCTTTATCGCCGTCCGAAAAAGAAATTTCTTTAACGACTTTCAAGTCGTCTTTCGGAATATCATACTCGGTTTCAACATAAGTAAAGCCGTTGATTCTCGAAATAATGTAAGCCGCGTCCTTGCCGAGCCCGTTAAGAATTACGCGCAAAGGTTCTTTCCTTGCTTTATTGGCGGTGCGCGCAATGCCTATTGCGCCCTCTGCCGCCGCGAAACTCTCGTGTCCCGCCAAAAAGCAGAAGCACTTGTTTTCTTCTTCAAGCAACATTGCACCGAGATTTCCGTGACCGAGCCCTACTTCACGGTTTTCCGCAACCGAACCGGGTATGCAAAACGCCTGCAAGCCTATTCCTATAGTAGCCGCCGCGGAAGCCGCTTCCTTTACGCCTGTTTTAATTGCGATTGCAGTGCCGAGCGTGTACGCCCAAACCGCGTTTTCAAACGCAATAGGCTGTACGCCTCTAACAATTTCCTCAACATTAACGCCCTTTTCAAGACATATATCCCGCGCCGCTTCAAGGCTGTCAATGCCGTACTCTTTAAGGCAGGCATCAATTTTGCCCTGACGTCTGTTCTGACTTTCAAATTTTATGTTTGACATAATTTATTCCCTTTCGTAATTTAATCCCCGCCGATAAAGCAGCGGTATTGCGCCGAGGCTCATGGTTACTCCTCTCGCGGGTCAATGAATTTAATCCCATCGCTATATCTGCCATATTGCCCTATACTGGCTTTATAAGCCTCGTCGGGGCTTTTACCGTGCCGGATATCCTCAAGCATTTTGCCGACTTTTATGAACTGATAGCCGATAATCTCGCTGTTTTTATCAAGGGCGAGCTTGGTAACATAACCCTCAGCCATTTCCATGTAGCGTACTCCTTTGGCATTCGTGGAAAAAATTGTACCCACCTGCGAACGCAGTCCCTTTCCTAAATCCTCAAGCCCCGCGCCAATCGGCAGTCCGCCCTCGGAAAACGCGGTTTGTGAACGCCCGTAAATGATTTGCAGGAACAGCTCTCTCATCGCGACGTTAATAGCATCGCAAACAAGGTCGGTGTTCATGGCTTCAAGAATGGTCTTTCCCGGAAGAATTTCCCCCGCCATAGCCGCCGAGTGTGTCATTCCGGAGCAGCCGAGCGTTTCAATCAGCGCCTCCTCAACGATTCCGTCCTTAACGTTCAGGGTCAGCTTACAGCAACCTTGCTGCGGCGCGCACCAGCCGACGCCGTGCGTAAGTCCGCTGATGTCCTTAATTTCATACGCTTTTACCCACTTCCCTTCCGACGGAATAGGTGCGGGTCCGTGGCAGGCGCCTTTGGCGACCGTACACATTTGTTCTACTTCGTGTGCATAGGTTATCATACGTAAATATCCTTTCCTTTTAATTTTTACTTGTCCTTTTATTATACACTACCCTGAGAAAATTTACAAGCATTATTTTCGGATTAACAAAATCGCGCATTTTAGCATAATATGTAGAGGAATGTCAAAAAACAGAAAAATCTCAAAGAAAGGAATTACATTATGTGCGGAATTTGTAATTTATTCGGGTTTGGTCGTATTTGGAACGGCTTGGGCGGTGAGTTCGGGCGCGGACGCAGAAACTGTTGCTGCTGCTGTTGTTGCTGCTGCCGTTGCCGCCGCCGCGAACACGAACATGAGCCGGATGATGTTCTCGGAAATTTAGGCGGAAGCTGCCGCCGGGACTGCGGGTTCATTTAAGTCCACAAAAAGCGGTTATGGCGTTCTGCGCCGTAACCGCTGCTTGCGAGCCGCGGGCGCTGTTGCAACAGCGCCATCCCTAAAATCCAATAAACTCGTTTATTGGATTTTAGTATTAACTCTATGCTGTTTGCTTCTTTACCCGTTTTCGTATGCGGAACTCGGGCCGTTCTCCCCCAAACAACCGCCACTTGAGCAGATTGTCAAGCACAATCCCCACAAACGTCAGAAAAAACCACGCTATTGTAAACCACAGGCAAATCTGCCCCATTACGTTAAGCGGCATATCCGAGTAGTCCCATACAGCCTGTTCAAGCCAAATATTTACAATAATGCCGCTGATGAATTCAAGCGCGGTAATAATCACCGCCCCCGTCAACATTCTGAGAAGCAAATGCATTTTCTTGCTCAGCGCGCCTATGATTAAAAAGCACAACCCGCTTAAAACAAACATAGAAATATGCGTATCGCCACCTTTAAAGGCTACTTCAAACGCACCATATATAAATCCGCCGATTAAAAATAAAAATAAATATTTCATAAAGTCCTTTCTTCACCAACAAAGAATGAAAACAACATTTTCCCCGCTTCGGTTGTATTTTGTTTCAAACTTATTTTCATAAAGTCCTTTCTTCACCGACAAAGAATGAAAACAACATTTTCCCCGCTTCGGTTGTATTTTGTTTCAATCTTTCTGCCTACGGTCAGATACGAAAGCCCGACCTTACGTTTTTTATTATTTTAAACTTATGTTTTGCGGTTATACTATTAGCACAGGAGGTTAAAAAATGAAAAAAATTATTGCTTTAACAATCGCGGCGGCGTTCATATTCAGGTTTAATATGCCCGTTTTCGCCGACGAAAATAAATATACGGTTCCCGATGTAAAGGCTTACGTTCTGATTGAAGCAGAAACAGGCGAAATCCTGCTTTCGCATAACGAAAGCGAACAGCTTCCTATATCCTCTCTCGCTAAACTCATGACGCTTCTTTTGGTCGCGGAAGAGCTTTCGGCAGGGAAAATTACCCCCGCTGATTCCGTGCCCGTTCCGCCGGATGTAACGGGCTTGAAAGCGCCTGTCATCTGGCTTGAACCCGGCGAAATCATGTCCCTCGGCGAACTCGCGAAAGCTGTAGTAATCAACTCTGCCAATGACGCGACACTTGCTTTGGCTGTATATGTTGCCGGGAACGCAGATGAATTCACCGCCCGTATGAACCGCCGCGCCTCAGAACTCGACATGAGCGGAACGTTCTTTGCTGACCCGGGCGGTTTTAGCGAAGACACCTATTCAACCGCTCGCGACATTGCTCTCATGACCGCCGAGCTTTTCAGGCATGATGCCTTCGGAAAGTTTTTCACAACGAGATTATCGGCTGTGCGCGAAGGTACGGAGCGAGAAACCCAGCTTGTCAACACCAACAAACTCGCTCACCGCTACGAGGGGATTCTCGGCGGGAAAGCGGGGCAATCTTCATTTGCGGGGTTTTGCACAGCCAATTGTGCAAGGAGGGACGATATGAGGCTTGTTGCGGTCGTACTCGGCGCAAAAGACGAAGACGACAGGGTTAATCTCTGCGAACATCTGCTTGACAGCGGGTTCAGGGACTTCGAGTTTGCAGCGCCGGAGCTTGATTCAGCCCTGTTCTCGCCGCTCGGCGTAACCCGCGGTGTCGCTCAGGTTGTCGAAGCCGTCCCCGAACGTCCCGTAAAATTTATTTCACCCCGCGGCATGGGCTCGGAAGCCGAGTTTGAGTTTACCCTGCCGGAAAGCGTTGCCGCGCCGGTTGAAGAAGGGCAAGTTCTCGGTAAAGCAACCGTGCGTCTTGGTGAAAAAATCGTTTTTGAGTGCGATATAATCGCGCTTCATACCGTGGAAGAACTGACATTCAGGAAAAGCCTTGAAATTTTAATGGAAAGATTTTTTAATTACTATTGAAAAAAATATTAAATCTGTTATAATGATAATGTAGGGGCGGGATTAGCCCGCCCAAACATATAAGGAGACAAAAAAATGGCAGTTAAATTAAACGAAAAATATCTTAAAACCTTTATCCGAGCGCATGAAATGCAGGGTATGGAGGGCGTCGTCGCCCTCGCTCACAAGCAGTTAAACGAAAAAACAGGGCTCGGCAGCGATTTCCTCGGCTGGCTTGACCTGCCTGAAAACTATGACAGGGATGAATTCGCACGTATTAAAAAAGCCGCTGAAAAAATAACCGCCGACAGTGAGGTTTTAATCGTGATTGGAATCGGCGGTTCGTACCTCGGTGCGCGGGCGGCAATTGAAGCGCTTCGTTCCCCGCTCTACAACTCGCTGAAAAAACAAACGCCCGAAATTTACTTCGCCGGCAACAGCATAAGCCCGACTTATCTTAACGAGCTGATTTCTATAGTTGACGGACGCAGTTTTTCGGTCAACGTAATCTCAAAATCCGGCACAACAACAGAACCTGCGCTTGCTTTCCGTGTGTTCAGAGACTTGCTTGAGAAGAAATATGGCGAACAAGGCGCAAAAGACAGAATCTACGCCACCACCGACGCAAAACGCGGCACTTTAAAGAAGCTCGCCGACCGGCAGGGCTACAAGACTTTTGTAATCGCCGATGATGTGGGCGGACGGTTTTCAGTGCTGTCGGCGGTGGGACTGCTTCCGATTGCCTGCGCCGGCTGTGATATTGACGCGCTCATGAAAGGTGCCGCGGACGCCGTGAGCGAGTACGCAAATCCTGATTTAACCCAAAACCCCTGCTACCGCTACGCCGCGCTCCGCAATATTTTCTACCGCAAAGGCAGAAAGGCTGAAATGCTCGTGGCTTACGAGAACTCGTTCGCGATGATGAATGAGTGGTACAAGCAGCTTTACGGCGAAAGCGAAGGCAAGGATAAAAAGGGGCTCCTCCCTGTATCGGCTATATTCAGCACTGATTTACATTCTCTCGGTCAGTACATTCAGGACGGCTCGGAAATTCTTTTTGAAACTGTAATTGATATACAAACACCGCAGAAAGACTTCTTTCTTGAAGAAGAAGCCGAAAACTCCGACGGGCTTAATTTCCTTGCTAACCGCAATATGTCCGAGGTCAACCGCAAGGCGTTTGAGGGAACGGTTTTGGCGCACGTTCAGGGGGGCGTACCTAATATCGTGCTTGAAATTCCCGCGCTGAACGAATACGAGCTGGGCTATTTAATCTACTTCTTTGAAAAAGCCTGTGCGATTTCGGGCTACATACTGGGTGTAAACCCGTTCGACCAGCCCGGAGTCGAGAGTTACAAGAAAAATATGTTCGCGCTTCTCGGAAAGGCGGGTTATGAAGCCGACCGCGCGGAACTTGAAAAATTACTGAACGAATAAAACAATATAAAAAATACAGGAGGTACACCGCCATGGTGAAATTAATCCCCGGAAAAAGAGGTTCGGGCAAGACAAAGCTGTTAATCGATGCAATTCACGAAGCCGAAAAGCAAAGCAAGGGCAATGTTGTAGCCATTCAGCTCGGCTCGTCACTCAATCACGACATTTACCACAGAATCAGACTAATCAACATCGAAGACTACAAAATTCTCGGATACGATGATTTGCACGGTTTTATTGCGGGGCTTCTCGCCTCGGATTATGACTGTACCGATATTTTCGTTGACGGGCTTCTAAAAATAGTCGGCAGGGACTTAAACGAAGTCGGAAAGCTGCTTGACAGAATAGCCGAAATCACCGATTCTACCTGCGTTACATTCACTATTTCCGCCGAAACCGGAGAAATGCCGGACGCCGTTAAAAAATATTTGTAATATTTATTGACAAGAACTTTCCTTTGTGCTATACTATATGACAGTGTCTGAAAAAATAAGGAGAATTGTGCATTGTCAATTGTCCGCAAGGGGGAGGGTTCAAGAAATGGCAGTACCGAAAAAACGAGTTTCGCGCACACGCCGCGATAAAAGACGTTCGCAAGTGTGGAAGCTGTCCGCGCCCGCTTTTTCCCGCTGTACTAAATGCGGCGAGCTTAAAGCCCCGCACAGAGTATGCCGCTCATGCGGATTTTACAAGGGCAGGGAAATAATCGCGCAGGAAGAAGCATAATAAAAACTTTGGGGGCGAACACTGTTCGCCCCTGCAAAATTAACAACATGAAAATTAAAAACGTAATTAAAAATTCGCCCGCCGACAAAGCGGGAATAAAAGTCGGCGATTCGCTTGTTTCGGTCAACGGTCACGAAATCACCGACATTCTTGATTATATGTTCTACGGCGATGATTTCGGGTTAGAATTCGACACGTTTCTTATGAGCGAACAGCGGCATTGCAGAAATAAATGTATTTTGTGTTTTATCGACCAGTTGCCGCCCGGAATGAGGGAAACTTTATACTTTAAAGACGACGATTCGCGCCTTTCGTTCTTGCAGGGGAATTATATCTCGCTCACGAACTTGACAAAGCGCGAAGTCGGGCGTATAATTAAAATGAAACTCGGCGTGAACGTTTCGGTTCACACGACAGACAAAGCGTTGCGCGTAAAAATGCTCGGCAATAAACGCGCAGGAGAAGCCCTGGAACATCTTTACAGAATAGCGGAAGCAGGCGGCTCGTCGGTTAATTGCCAGATTGTAATCTGCCCCGGAATCAACGACGGCATTAATTTAGAAAAAACATTGGCGGATTTAACCGCGCTTCCTTTTGGAATTAACAGCATCGCCTGTGTGCCTGTAGGACTGACCGGGTTCCGCAGGAATTTAACGCCGCTCACTGCTTTCAACAGGCAATCAGCCTGCGCCGCGCTTGAAATTATAGAAAAGCATGAAAACGTTTACGCTTCGGACGAGCTTTATTTGCTTGCAGAGCGCGAACTGCCCGCCTTTGAACATTACGGCGCTTTCCCGCAGTACGAAAACGGCGTGGGAATGTTGAGGCTTTTAGAGCAGGAATTTAACATCTGTTTAACCAAGTCGGGAAAAGTTCAGAATCCGCGTAAAAAATCACTCGCAACAGGGGTTTCGGCCGCACCTTTTATTGCGGAACTCATTAAGAAATCCGGCGCAAATATGCAGATTTACGCAATAAAAAACGACTTTTTCGGACATTCGGTCACGGTCGCGGGATTAATTACCGGCAAAGACTTAATAAATCAGCTTCTGCCGCATAAAAACAATCTCGGCGAAAAACTTCTCATCCCTTCGACAATGCTTCGAGCAGGCGAAAATGTTTTCCTTGATGATGTGTCTGTCGAAGATGTTCATAACGCCCTTGAAATTGAAGTTGAAGCCGTAGATGTTGACGGCGCGGAGCTTTATGACGTACTCATTAACTAAATAAATTGTAAGACTTTAAGGTGATATTTCTGATTATACTCCCGAGGAGGAACCCTCATGCCCTTAGCCGCGATTGTCGGACGCCCCAATGTGGGCAAATCCACACTTTTCAATAAATTAACCGGGCGCCGCATTTCCATTGTTGACGATGCGCCCGGTGTTACACGCGACCGAATTTACGGCAAAACCGACTGGCTCGGTCGTGAGTTCAGCCTTGTTGACACAGGCGGAATTGAAGCATCTTCAAAGGATGAAATTCTTTCCGAAATGCGGGAGCAGGCACAGCTTGCCATTGAAACCGCCGATGTAATTATCTTCGTCACCGACATCAGAAGCGGCGTAACCGCAAGCGACGGCGAAGTTGCCGCATTACTGCAAAAAAGCGGGAAACCGATTGTCCTGTGCGTAAATAAATGCGACCGCGTCGGCGATAATCCGCTTGAATTATACGAATTCTATAATTTAGGATTGGGCGAGCCTTTCCCTGTTTCGTCGGTTCACGGGCACGGCACGGGTGATTTACTTGATGAGGTTATAAAATATCTTCCGCCCGGCGAAGTACCGGACGACGAGGATATAATTAAAGTTGCAGTAATTGGCAAACCTAACGCAGGTAAATCTTCATTAGTAAACAAGGTCGCCGGCGAAAAACGTGTGATTGTTTCCGAAATCGCCGGAACTACCCGCGATGCAATTGACATGCCGATTGAATACAACGGCGAGAAATATATTCTGATTGACACAGCGGGACTGCGCCGCAAAAGCCGAATAAGCGAAAACGTTGAGAAGTACGGTGCAATCAGGGCGTATATGGCGATTGACCGCGCTGATGTTTGCGTTATGATGATTGACGCGGCAGAAGGCTTCACCGAGCAGGATTCCAAGGTTGCGGGCTACGCTCACGATAAAGGCAAAGCAAGCGTTATTGCGATAAACAAGTGGGATTTAATCGAGAAGAACGACAAAACTATGCGCGAGTTCACCGCCGGGTTTGAGAAAGATTTCTCATTCATGAGGTACGCGCCGTTCGTCTTTATTTCGGCGAAAACAGGACAGCGTATCGACAAGCTTTTTGAGCTGATTAAATACACATCGGAACAAAACGCACGGAGAATCTCAACAGGACTGCTTAACGATATGCTCGCGGTTTCAACGGCGCGGGTTCAGCCGCCCTCGGACAAAGGCAAACGGCTCAAGCTTTATTATATCACGCAGGCAAGCGTGAAGCCGCCTACATTTGTGATTTTCTGTAACAAGCTCGACCTTTTTCACTTTTCATATCAAAGGTATATTGAAAATCAAATCCGTGAAACTTTTTCACTTGACGGAACCCCAATAGTTATAATTCCAAGAGAGCGAGGAGAATAAATGTTATTCATTTGCATTGCTTTTTCAATAATCGTGCCATATTTAATATGCAGTATAAACCCTGCGATTATCGTAACAAAAATTAAAAGCGGCGAGGATATTCGGAGTCTTGGTTCGGGCGGCGCGGGACTTACAAACACCCTGCGTACCCAAGGTAAAACCGCGGCTGTAATTGTTCTGCTCGGCGATGTGCTTAAAGGCGTAGCGGCGATTTTATTAATTAAATTATTTTGCTCTTTGCTGCTGCCCGCTTATTCTGTCCTCGACATAGACCCTCCTATAGAATACGCAGGTTACTTTCCCTATTTGTGCATGTGGCTCGGCTCGCTTTCGGCGGTTCTCGGTCACTGCTTTCCGCTCTATTATAAGTTCAAAGGCGGAAAAGCTGTGCTCATTACGGTTACGACCGGCATGGTAATAAACTGGCTCCCCCCGTTAATCGCATTTTTTATTTTCATAATAATAGTAGCGGTTACGCGCTATGTTTCGCTCGGTTCAATTATAGCGGCAGTTTGTTATCCTGTTTGTGTATGGGTAGTCGGGGTTTTTGTTTGGGGTATTCCCTATACGCACATAGGCGTGATTTTCACGTCAATAATCTCGGTTATTTTGATTTTCATGCACAAGAAAAATATAGTGCGGCTTATAAATAAAAACGAAAAGAAACTCGGGCAGAGCGAGAGGAAGAAAAAGAATGGCTAAAATAGCAGTACTCGGTTGCGGTTTCGGTGCGGCGTTAGCGGCACTTTGGAGCAGAAGCGGGCATGAAGTCACGGCATGGACGAAGTTTCAGGACGAAATCGACGCGATTAAACGCGACGGCGAGAACAAGAAGCTTCTTCCGGGAATAAAACTGCCGCCCGAAATTAATTTCACGGCGGATATTTCTGCCATAAAAGACAGTGATATTCTCGTTTTCGCGATTCCCTCGGAATTCGTGCGCGAAACCGCACAAAAAGCCGCGCAATATATTTCACCTGATACAATTATTCTAAGCGCCGGTAAAGGCTTTGAGCGCGGTACTAAAAAGCGGCAGTCCGAAGTAATCGCCGAGCTGATTCCCGGCAACAAAATCGCGGTAATGGCAGGTCCCTGCCACGCTGAAGAAGTCGGGCGCGGAATCCCGACGACCGTAGTTTGTGCAAGCGACTGCACCTGTGAATCCGCACAATTCTATATTCAGGACACACTGCAAAGCGAAAGCTTTCGGATTTATTTATCCGACGATATTATAGGCTGTGAACTCGGCGGCGCCCTTAAAAACACGATTGCTCTTTGTTGCGGCATAACGCAGGGTATGGGACTCGGCTCGAATACTGTCGCCGCTCTCATGACCCGCGGTTTAGCGGAAATCACGCGGCTGAGCGTTGCGCTCGGCGCAAGGTGGCAGACGTTCACGGGGCTTTCGGGTATCGGGGATTTAATTGTAACCTGCACATCGGAACTTTCACGCAACCATCGAGCAGGAAAGCTGATTGGCGGCGGGCTTACCGCGTGTGAAGCTATTGAAAAAACCGGAACTGTCGAGGGTTACGGCTGTGCGCGCTGTGCGCTTGAACTTGCTGATATGCACAATGTTGACGTGCCGATTATTGAACAGCTTTACCGGGTTCTGTTCGAGGACATAAAACCCGCCGAAGCGCTCAAGGAGCTAATGAGCCGCCCGTCAAGACACGAGCAGGAAGAATATTGGAATTGCTGTGATAACGTATAATGACATAACACAGGGCGGGAAAGGGAAATAATATGTGGCTGTTATTCGCGCTTCTCGGCGCTGTTTTCGCCGCGCTGACCGCAATTCTCGCGAAAATAGGGCTTGACGGCGTAAACTCTCACTTAGCGGTCGCCATAAGGACGGTCGTAGTTCTCGTAATGGCGTGGAGTATGGTTTTCATCACAGGCAAACAGGGTGAAATCGTCGGCATTACCCAAAAAAGCTGGGTTTTTCTCGTGCTTTCGGGAGCTGCAACAGGGCTGTCGTGGTTTTTCTTTTATTATGCTTTGCAAAAGGGCGATGTTTCAAAGGTTGTACCGATTGACAAGCTCAGCGTCGTAATAACCATGATTCTCGCTTTTGTCATTTTAAAGGAAACCGTAGATGTGAAAGCTGTCATCGGCGCGATTTTGATTGCAGTGGGGACAATAGTTTTGGTATTATAAACCTATGGGTTTAATTTTACAAATAATACTATGGGAGGGACAGTAAAATGGCGACAGACACAATTGAAAAAACCGCGCAGGAAACACCTGAAAATTTAGAGAATGAAGCTTTTTGTTTGTTTTCGGAAGCCGTGAAATCATTCGGTTTGACAAAAGAAAACATAGAGCCGGAGAACATTGTCAGATATGAACCAAACAAATATATTGTTTATATTGACAACCGAGGAGAGGCCCGCTATTCCAGTATGCGCTCCCCCGCAGAACAAAACAAAGAAAGACATGCAAAACTTTTTGGTGAAGCTTCATTTATCAGGCGCAAACCTGTAATAGATATGTTAAAGCCGAACCTTAAAAAACATTTTACAGCGATGCTGGCAAAATCTTATTCGTATATACTTGAGGAAGAATATAATGTTGCCGAAGAATACATAAAAAAGATAAGTGAGTTTTTAGATAACCGAAATAAAGAAATCGCCCGTAAGTGGCATATAGTTTTCTCCGGTATTTTAGTAGTTGTGTTTTTCGCTTTATTCGCAGGTGTGACATATTGTTTTAAAGCTAATGATAATGCGCTGTTTGTGCAGTTTTCGCAGTTTATGCCCGTTGGAGCGCTCGGCGCCGCAATATCAATTTTTCAAAACACAAAGAACAAGGAATATAATTGCGAGTCCGGTAAGTTTCTGAATTTTCTTGAAATATTTGTAAGGATAATTACCGGTATTGTGGCAGCTTTTCTTGCAATTTGCGTATACAATATTGACAGAGCGGGAACGACCTCCTCCGAAACCTTAATTATTACTTGCTTTGCTGTCGGTTTTAGTGAGCGCTTTATTCCGTCGATAGTCAAAAAATTTGAGAGTACACCTTAACTCCTGATAGTTTTGACCGTTGAAAAATACTATTAAAAGGTTGCATTGAAATGCACCCTCTGTCTATGATATAATACAAGGTGACTAATTGGCTTAAAGATATTGATGAAGAGGCTGTTTTTCAGACCGTGGACTTTGGCAAGGGAACGAAGTTTAAATACTTCGTTCTTTTTTTGCGCACTTTTCGTTATGCGATAAATATCGGGATAAAGCTGAAGGATAGCTTCACAATGGCAAAAGCAAAAATAGTGAAAATGAAAGCGAGGACACAGACAATGGCTAATCAGGAAAACAAAACCCAAAACATCACCGAGGAAGTTTTGCTTTCGGACATCGAATCAGGGAACATACCGCAGCCGATGATTGACGAGTGCGAAAACGGGAAGGGAGACGGCAATGAGTAATTTTACAAACAGCGCGCTTGCGACCGTTCGCAACACCAACCACAGCAAAATCAACGGCTCCGGCAACTTCACGCGCCGCATTACTAAAATCACAATTCATCACACAGCGGGAATAATCAGCGGAGTTAATCTTCTTTCGTGGGGGCATAATCCAAAATGCAACGGAAGCTGGAACTACGGTATCGGCAATGACGGCGTTATCGGGCTTATGACCGAGGAGCGGCACAGAGCATGGACTTCGTCGAGTCCGTCTAACGATTATCAGGCGGTTACAATTGAAGTTAGCAACAGCGCAATCAACGGCGAGTGGTCTGTCGGGACGAAAGCGTATAACGCCATGCTTGATTTATGTACCGACATTTGTCGCAGGAACAGTATCGCACGACTGACCTTCGACGGTACGCCAAACGGCTCGCTGACGCACCATTCCATGTTCGCGGCGACAAGCTGCCCCGGCAAGTTCCTGTTAGACAGGTTTAACGCAATCTGCACAGAGGTTAACAAACGGCTAAGACCGGCGGCTGTTCCGACAACACCTCCCCCGGCACCTTCGACCGGCGGCACAATCAAGAGGGGTGATACTGTGAGGATTGCGGCGAATGCCACATATTTTAACGGCGGAAATATTCCGGCATGGGTGCGGAATCAAAACTGGATTGTGGCTTCGGTCAGCGGCGACCGTGCGGTCATTGACAGAAACACGGCAGGCACGAACTCCATCAACAGTCCGATAAATACACGATTCCTCACCGCAGTCAATGGGTTAGATTTCGCCCGACCATAAAGCAGCGGCAACAAAGATTATAGAGCAACACTTCAATGCTTCAAAGCAAATTCAAAATATCGGCGGCGAGAGTACGATGCGGCAAAATGATGGCTTTACGAATTTATGGATTTGGGGTTAACTGACAAGCCCTAAATCCATATACATTTAAAGATTATTCATTTGCATCGACCATCTCGCCGCTTTGCTTTGGAGAATATTATGGAAGTAAACACCTTTTCAAATACAACGGAAAAAACGATTGGGCACACGACTTTTGTCGTAACATCTGAGTGTTCGCCTACCGCCACGGAAACTCTCGTGCAAAAGCTTGAACGCCTTATTTGTCGCCATGCTTCAGACATAAAATTTATCAGCAAAAATACTGAAAGAGGTGAAAAAGGTTGAAACAAAACATAACCGAAACGGGGAAAACGTTGTTTTCATTACCTGTTGGTGAAGAAAGGACTTTATGAAAATATTATGGAAACTGACACAGGCAAAATCACGGCACTTTATTGCCGTTTGTCACGCGAGGATTTTGAAAACGGAGAGTCCGGCAGTATTGTACACCAAAAAGAAATTCTCACCAAATATGCTGCCGCTCACGGTTTCACAAATGCCCGGTTTTTCATAGACGACGGGGTAAGCGGTACGCTGTTCCGCAGACCGGGGCTTGACGCTCTCCTTGAGGAAGTCAGAGCGAATAACGTAGCGACGGTTATAATAAAAGACCAGAGCCGCATCGGGAGAGATGTGCTTGAAGTCGGGCTTTTGAAACGCACCTTCGATGAATTTAATGTCCGGTTGATTGCCGCAAATGATAATCTCGATACGGCAGACGGTTTTGACATAATGTCCATATTCCGCGATGTTTTTAATGAGTGGTTCGTAGCCGACACAAGTAAAAAAATAAGGGCGGTATTCAAAGCCAAAGCACAGGCAGGAAAGCACCACAATACGATAGCCCCGTATGGTTATCAGCCCTCGAAAGACGACCCCTTTGTATGGGATATTGACGAACCTGCCGCTGAGGTTGTCAGAGAGATTTTTCAGATGTGTATAAACGGCATGGGGCCAACAATTATTGCAAAGGCTCTTCGGGAGCGAAATCTTGATATTCCCGATGTGTACCGCCGAAAAAAGAACGGGCTGCCTCTGCCGGAGTTAAAGCGACCGCATAACCATTGGACGGCTTCGGTCGTTGCTTCTATCCTTGACAGACGTGAATATATCGGCACAGCAATAACCAATCGGCAAACCATAAAATCGTACAAAGACAAAACCGTTATCCGAAAACCCATAGAGGAATGGACGATGTTCGAGAACGCTCACCCGGCAATTACAGACCATGAGACTTTTAACACGGTTCAGCGTATTCGGGACGGGCGCAGACGTCTGACAAGGCTTGGCGACACGGGCGCCCTCAACGGGCGATTATTCTGCAAAGATTGTGGTTGCAAGCTCCATATAAAAAGACGGTCAACCGGCGTAAAATCACAGTATACTTATTACATTTGTCGTCGAAGCCGCTCCTACTCAGACGGTCACTGCGATTGTACGCCTCATTCCATTCGCAAAGAAAACATCGAAGAGCTTGTCCTTGCTGACATACAGAGGGTTTTCGCCCTTGCCAAAGACAGCGAGAGGCGTTTTGCGGAGTTGATAAGCAAGCAATCCGAAAAGGAACTTGCGAAGAGCATAAAAAAGGTAAAGTCGGAATACGCCAAAGCAGAAAACCGCATAAAACAGCTTGACGACATTATTGCACAAATTTACGAGGATAAAGTAAGCGGCGAAATCAGTGCGGGGCGATTTTCAAAAATGCTCGAAAAATATGAAACAGAGCAGGCCGAACTAACGGCAAAAATAAACGAACTCCTGCCGCTGATAGAAGAGACGGAAAAGCAGGAAATCAGCACAGACGAGTTTCTGCGGTTAGTAAAAGCACACACGGAAATTAAGGAACTCACCACCGAGATTGTCAATGAATTCATTTTACGAATTGAAGTCAGCGAAACAGTAATAATACAGCCAAGACGGTACAAGCATTGGAAAGACGAAAAACAGCAGAAGGTGAAAATCGTGTACAACTACATTGACACGATTCCGCAAACGTATGAAGCGGTAACAAGAGAAAAAACAGCGTCGGCAATTTAACGGTATAGACTCTGATAAAAGGTTCGTGCCGTTTTTATTAGATAACGTTCACAAAGAAAGGCAAAAATCAATTATCAAGATGTGTTGTTTCGGTTCTGAAAATATCTTAGTGTAATTGTAATAATCTTCCAAAAAATGTTAACACTATAGACGCGGGATAAACGTAGCACTGCTGAGGAGCAACTACACGCTTTCCGTGGCTTGAATGGCGAAACGGCGGACTGAAAAGTTCGCTGTTTTTCATTTCGCCGGCAAGCCCCGAGCGAAAA
>JAITFZ010000012.1 GCA_031280965.1 Oscillospiraceae bacterium
AAATGAATTTTATGTAGGCGAAGAATTCTACTCCTTTAGGATGGACGGCGGATTTAACACACTCCCCATATATCTTGTTTCGGAAGAACCGGATAAATTAGTGTTTAAATCATCTTTAATATGTGGGTGGTTGATGAGAGGGCTTGTTGTCGATATTATCTACACGACAGAAAAGATAAACGGCGAGTGGGAAAGGACTGTTGAAGCAGACAATGAGCAGTTTGAGGAAATATTTAATGGATTATTTGAGGGATAAAGTCATATCATGCGTTCGGGAATCATAAATGTACGCGTACGATTTATATAATTAAGTTCTTGTGTGTTATTCGGGAAATTTCTCCTAAAATCTGCGTAAGTCATTGGTAAATTATAAGAATGCCAAGGGTCAATAACTATAAAATCTTCTTCTCTGACGCCATTTCCAATGTAAGCAACAACTAAAACAGCATGATTATAATCCGGTCTTCCATCGGTGCGCCTTGTACGTCTTGAAGTAATAATGGGTTTTCCTTTATCTAACTCCTCTATTAAAGTAACTTTTAATTCATTAAAATCAGAAAAATTCTTCGGAATATCTTCTGTGTTTACCCATAAAGCTCTGTCTAAATTACCATTATTTCCTTCTTCTAAATATGCGTTTTCATTTCTATGAGATTTTCTAAAGCGATTATTAAAAAATTCATGCACATCAACATTTCTGTATCTCAAATAATGGTCTCCCATCATCTCACAATATCCGAAGCACGGACCTGCTCTCATTTGCACAAACCTTGGAACGCGGTGGTTTACACCCTTATTCAAACTTGTAGGATTATACCAGCCGCCGAAGCCGTCTGCTGTTATCGAGGAGGGGATGTCAGATGTTTTGTTTCGGATGAAAACTTCGCATACATTATTGGCTGTTGCCACGCCACGGTCTAAAAAGATTTTCAGGAACACCCTTGCCTGTCCCTCTCTTTGGGCGTATACCGTACCCCCTCCATTTAGCATTAATCGTTCTGATTTTACTTCAATTATTGGAATCCGCGCAACCTCGTCGAAATCTATTGCACCCCACATTACAGTACCGGTAGTCGCATCGGAAGGCTCTATCTTAGTTTGTAACTGATATTCTTCGCCAACATATAAATTCAATCTCCTCGGAGTTACATTTACGCGACGAATCGGAGTTTCGCCGTTAAAAGGTAAATACTTCTGTCCGTCCCATGTAGTCCATGTTACTTTACTCATCATGTACCTCCTCCCCCGACAACCCGTAAACCTCCATAAGCGCACGATTTTTATCAATAATCCCCGCCTTGAAAAGTTTAACCGCATTGTCGATTCTCGCGCTGTTATCCTGCATAACGCTATCGGCGAAAACTACGTTAACTTTACATTCGTCATCATTAAGCGTAAACGGCAGTGCGCCGGTAATTTTGCCAAGCAGGATTATATTCCCGAGCAAGTCCGTCAATCCTTCGCGTATAAGCTGTTGATGCGCGGTTTTAGTGCGGTGGGTTCTTGTCCCCTGGCTTAAAACTTCGGTAGCCGTGCGTGCGCCGCTGCTTTTATAAGACAGCGCGCCGGGCGACAATCCCGCCTGCATACAAAGCAAATCAAGAAGCTCTTCGAGCGCGTCCACATGCTCGCTTACGCGCAGTTCTGAGGAATTGTCAACGATTTTTAATTCTTCGCGGTCATTTGCCGAGAATGCCTGATAAACCTCATCGCCCGTATCAAAAAATCTGTGCAGTTTCCCATCGTCGCCGTATTCGCCTTTGATTGCGGAAACGGGTACGATTATACGCTTTTTGCCAAGTACAAATTCGCGCTCAAGGCTGTCAAAAACAATATCAAGGCTTTTTAAAATATCGGCGGCGTTTGCTAACACCGATATTCCGAGCGGCGTGTCGCCGATGTTATTGACGGAGGCGGGGCGGAAATACACGAACAGCGATTTTTTCAGGTTTTTTACCCGCGTTTCTTTTTGCAGGTTCGGAAAAACTTCTTTCAATTCAATTTGTTTATCTTTTTCAATGTCAAAAAGTGTATTTGTTATAATGTAATCAATGCCGCTTTTTTCATGTTTTTCGTACAGCTCAAACCGCCTGCCGTCGCGTTCTAAGCACGAGATGATTATACCGCCGTAAACACCTTTCTCATCATATTGCGTGGGTATAAATTTATCGCCGCCTATGTAGTTAAGTTTAACCTCGTTATTCTCGCAGTAAACTTTGATTACGCCCGAACCGAGGGCGAACATTTTCTCAAGAAACAAAGGGAAGCACCGCCAAAAGCCGTTGTCCTGAAGAACGCCGCTCACGAATTCGCCGATTTCTTTGGGTGCGGGGCTCGCCTTTGACATAAAACCAAAGTCTGCCTGCTCCGAGAAGCAGAGCGCGGAAAGTTCGGCACAGAGGGCTTTCGCGGCACCGAGAGAATTAATCCGCCGCATACCGCCCTCAATGCCGCCTTTGCGGGCGTAGCGCCAGTTGCCGCCGCCGGCATAGATATGCTTCCAAAGCGATATTTCGGATAATTCTGTTGAAAATCGGCTTTGCTGTTTTATCGGTAATAAACTTGTATTTCTCCTGAACATGTTATTAATACTCATAATGGGTTCCTTTCATTTGCATTTAAAATTTGAACAATTCCCGCTCATACCTTTCAATAGCGTATTCAAACGCATCCAGTGAATCAATATTAATGCTGCCGTCATCGAGCCTTACGTCTTTGCCGGGTTTGGCGGTAATTCCCGTGCGGCTGTTTTCCCAAACCGCAGTTTCCATTGCTTCAATGAACTTGACGCAATCTGCACTAACGAAGAACCGCCCCGCCGAAATAAGTCTGCACAGCATTGCAATCCGCTGATTCACAGGACGTTTCAGCGCGTTTTTAACCTCAATAGGCACGGCGTATCGGAAGCTTTTAACCAAAAGCTGTTCTGCACTGTCGCAGTAGACGGCTTTCAGCGGCGGGAACTCCCCACGCCACTCTGTAATCCGCTCGGTGAAATCGTGAATTAAGCTCTCTGCCGATTTATTCTCCCTGTCATAATGCTCGCTAAGCAGATAAACATTTTTGAAGCCGCGGTCGAAGCCTGCAAGACTGAACACACTCGCGCTCTTGTTTCCGCCGTAATCCACGCCGACTATTGTAAAAAGCAGCGGATTATTTTCGAGACGGCGGTGTATTTCCGCTTCTTCGAGGACCATCCTGCTCTTGTCGAATTCGCCGTAAATTCTACCCTCTGCCGCCACCCACAGCCCTAAAATAAACCGGTCGTAATACATGCCGGTATATTCTTTTTTAAGGCTCTCGACATATTTTTTATCAAGATAGATATTATCATCGAGAGTAAATTTTACATCAAGCAAATCAAGCTCTGCGTTATCGAGATAATCGCGCTTTAACCAATGGTTCGGGTGGTCGGGATTAGTGGTGGCGAAGAGTTTTGCTTCGTGCTTCGAGAGCCGCGAAAGCAGCATTTTAAAAAAATCTTCTTCAAAAAGTGAAAGCTCGTCACAGTACGCACCATCAAGCGTAAGTCCGCGAATTTTCGCTTCACTGCGGGCATCGCTTACCCCCTCTAAATAAATGCGCCGCCCGAAAAGCGACGCTTCTTTTTTGCCGAGCGAGTAGGTAAAACTGCCGGAAAAAATATCCCCGAGCAGTTCGAGGACATTGCGTTTGAGGGTCATCAGTGTTTTCCCCGCCATCATGAAGGTACAGGACGGCTCCTTTGTTACCACCCAAAACCCCCATAAAAGCAGGGAGACATACGTTTTCCCCGAACGCACGCTCCCCTCGAGTATATTAATACGCCTGAGTTTGTTATCTTTCAGATACTCAAGGCACCCCCGCTGTTTTTCTGACAGCGATTCTTTTTTATTTTTATTCAATACTCCTCCCCTTCTTCTTTTGTTATTTTAATTTTAAGTGCGTGATTCTGTTTTAAAAATTCCAAGAATTTCCTCAAGTACGCGATTCTGTTCCTTTTCCGCTTTTTCTTCGCCTGTGAAGTTCTTGTCGAACATCAGCTTGAAAATTCGCGCTAATTTTTCCAAATCCTTTTCGGCTAAGGTGTCGAGCAGTCCCCTGTCGGACAGCTTCTCCAAAAAGTAGTCGCCGAAAGCGAGGATTTTCTCCCTGTTTTCGGCGAAGAACGCGGAATAGGTACTGTCATGTTTGTGCGTCTTGAAGGCGGATTTTGTTGCTTTCATATTTTCATAAAGCCCTTTCTTCACCAACAAGGAATGAAAATAACATTTTCCCCGCTTCAGTTGTATTTTGTTTCAAACTTATTTTCATAAAGTCCTTTCTTCACCAACAAGGAATGAAAATAACATTTTCCCCGCTTCAGTTGTATTTTGTTTCAAACTTCTTCTTAATCCTCCCATGATACATAATAGCACAGGAGTGCCGTGCATTACAATGCAAAAAATTATATTTTATCTTCACTAAGACTGTAATACGCTCCGATAGCCCCGGCAAATGCTCCGAATACCAACCCGCATATAGGCCAGATAATCCAGCTTATATGCCATGCATCAAGCAGGAAACTCCAAAGCAGATATGCCGCAACTACAAGAGGCCAGAAAAGCGCCGCCGCCGTACCGATAATTTTCGTCATTTTACCCATCTTGCCGGTGAGGAATTTTTGCTGGAGCGCATAATCGCCTTTACCGAGCAGGCACTCATAAGCATCTTTGAGCATACCGGCGTTGATGAACATAAATACCGCGAACCCTATTATAAGCAACATCAGTGAAAGAATCACGTGCTGATATTCATCTGAAACAATAACGCCGAAAACAATGAACAACCCCACAGCAAATAAAATCAAAGCGACACCGCCGGCGAGCAATCCTACAAAGCGCGGGTTGAATTTCTCGTCAAGCTGTTCGATTTCTGCGCGTGTGGCTTCGTCAAGCCGGATTTTATTTAATTCAAAGGGTTCGTAACGCGCTAATTTCAAACCATTAACAATAAACAGCGGCACGGCTCCGGCAATCGTCATAAGCAAAACAAAAACTCCGACCGCGCCTCCGATTTCTATATCTCCTCTGATGTTGCTGAGACTTTTGAGTTTAGGCATTTCGCTGTAACCGCTTATTAAAAGCATGAGCGCGACGCCCGTCATAATCAGAAATACGCCTGCACCTATCCAAAATCCGCTCTTCTTGGTTTGCTCTAAGTATTCCGTTGCTTCATCACGCGTTAAATTAATGACAGCATCATTTTCTGCGCTCTGTGCAAATTCGGCTGACTTTTCAAGCCCCATTTCTTCTGCCAACTCCTCAATATTCCCGAACTCGGATATAACCGTTCCGATGACTTCGTTCTCTGATTTACCGGCGGCTTTCAGCTCGTTGTATTTCTCCTCCATACTGATTAGGATTTCGTTTTTGAGCCTTTTGCTCTCCTCTGTTTTCGGTAAAGCCGAAAACATTGTTTCAAGATAGATTTTAATGGTTTCCATTTTTATTTTCCTCTCTTTCTAATGATTGTTTATTGAAATTACAACTTTTGCACACAAACTTCTTATTCATATTTTCTTTCATCACTCCATTTCTATAAAGCGTGAGATTATTTTTTTCGTGAAATCCCATTCCGCGCACTTTTCGTTGCAGAATTCCCGCCCTTTTCCCGTAATGCGGTAGTAGGTTCTGGGTTTTCCGTGGGTCACGCTGCCGGGATAGGATTCAATCAGTCCGCTTCGTTCCATACGCGCAAAAGCCGAATAAAGCGTGGTTTCTTTTATAACGTACTCGCCGTCAGTGATTTCGCGGATGATTTTGCCGATTTCGTATCCGTATGATTCACCGCCGCGCAGCACACAAAGCACCATCAGGTCGATATATCCGCGAATTACCTCGCTGCTTATCACGAGAAACCGCCCCCTTTCACAGATTTTTGAAATTACTTTATCACGCGTTCTACGTGTGGCGTAGTAGTTTGTAATACCATAATAGCATAATTACTACGCCATGTCAAGTACTTTTTGGAAAATTTTTTTTGTTTTTACGACGAATTAAACAAATTTTCAAAAATACTCTTTACTTTTTGTATTTAATATAGTAAAATAGAGATATATTTTCGATATTATATTCTCAGGAGGAATAAATATGTTTTGTCCTAACTGCGGAAGTCAACTTCAAGAAGGCGTAATTTGCGTTTGTCAGCAAGCGGTTCAGCCACAGGCAGCAGCTCCTGCTCCTGCTCCGGTGCCGCAAACCAGATTAATGTGTATTCAATGTAATGTTCCCGCGCCGAAAAACAGCGGACAGTTCTGCGGAACATGCGGAAACGCATATCAGCATGTCGCGTTGCCTACATACGAGGGCGGCGGTGTATGCCCGCATTGCGGCGTTCAGGTTCCGGTCGGCAGCGGTCAGCGCTGTACCCACTGCGGACGCGCTTTCAGCGGCGGAGCAACTGTAAATTTACCCGCAAACCTTAATTTAGAGGGTATGAGTAAATTTGCAAGCGGTCTTTCGGATAAATTAGGCATATCGGTTCACCGAATGATTATCTGTGCGGCGGCGATTCTCGGAATGTTGGCGTGTTTACTGCCTTGGTACGGAGCCAGAGAAAGCTTCATGGGTTACACTGCCAGATTGACGGTCAACGCTTTCAGGGCGAGAGTTTCGGCGGCAGGTTTCTCGGTCAGCGAAGTTCACGGACTTGGTATAGTAGTGTTCATTTTGTTTATCTTAGCTATAGCGCTTTGTTTCTTGGAAAATAAAATCAAGCCTTTAGAAAAATTCGGCAAGTTCGTCTATGCCGGAATCGGCGGCTTAGCTTTTATAATAACTATTACGCGATTCGGCAATGAATATTTTGAGGGCGGCGGAATCAGATTCGGCTTTATTCTGTTGCTTTTGATGTCTATTGCTGTTGGAGCGCTTCCGTTTATTAAAAAACTGGAAAACCTTTAGATAAGCCGATTTCGGCAAAAAACTTACTAAAAGGAAATTGCGAAATTCATTTTTCGGCAAGCCGTTATTTTCGCATTTTGCAATTATCTATATTAAGAGTAAAAGGAGAAACTGTAAATGAAACTTTGCAAAGGCTGTGGACGTATTCAATTTAAAGCGGGCGCAACTTGTTACAATTGCGGCTCGGGGGATATTGTTGACACCCGCACTTATTCAACGGGAGAAGCGGCTCCTCCGGCATCGCCTGCCGAACCCGTCATAACACAAGCGGCGGCACCTGAACCTGAAGCGGTTCCCGCGCCTGCCGATGATTTATCGGACTTCTTAATCTCATCCGCGCCCGAACCCGAACCCGAACCAAAGTCGGCGCCTGCTTCTGAGCTTGACGACGACTTATCTGCGTTCATGATAGATTCAGCGCCTGCGCCTGTGCCCGAACCAAAACCGGCGCCCGCTTCCGTGCCTGAAGATGATTTATCTGCTTTCATGATTGATTCCGCGCCGGAAAGCCCTGCATCCGATTTAGAGCTTGCGTTAGCGGAAGCCGAGTTTGTAATATCCGATGACAAGGAGGAAGAGGAGGATTCACAGGCTCACAGGGGTGAATTCTATCAGGCGGTAACAGAAGCGCCACCGCCGCCATGGAAACAATCGCAACCGCAAGCAGATTTGGAAACGGAAGCGCACGAGAGGGAAGTGGAAGAGCGCAAACAGGAAGAAGCACGTAAGCAAGAAGAGGCGCGTAAGCAAGAAGAGGCGCGTAAGCAGGAAGAGGCGCGTAAGCAGGAAGAGGCGCGTAAGCAAGAAGAGGCGCGTAAGCAAGAAGAAGCGCGTAAGCAGGAAGAGGCGCGTAAGCAGGAAGAAGCGCGTAAGCAAGAAGAAGCGAACAAAAAAGAAGAAGCGCGTAAGCAGGAAGAAGTGAGTAAAAAAGAAGAAGCGAGTAAAAAGGAAGAAGAGCGCAAAAAGGCGGAAGCAAGCAAAAAAGCCGAGTCAAGCAAAAAAGAAAAGCCTGCAGCCAAAGAAGAACCTGCTCAAAAAACCGGGAAAGCCGAAAAACCGAGCCCGCCTTCAAGCTCGAAAATGAAAAAGTTTACAGGCAACCCCGATACCGATTATGTTGAATTGGTAAGAACAAGCAGCACTTCTCCTCTGTTCGTTATAGGCGTTGTATTGTACACTATTTTTTCATCGGTGCTGCTGTTCATCAGAATAGACGCCCTAACCCGCGGTGGCGGCGATATTCCCATCGATGCAATCCTCTACATGGTAATGCTTCTGCCCGTTGTATTATATTCCGTAGGGTTTATCTTAAACTTCGGCGCACTTGCCAAAATTACCGAGCCGCGTGAGAAAGCACCGGGATTCCTGTTTATAAAGTTTGCCGCGTTTATCAATATTATCGCGTGGGTAGGCTACGCTCTTATGGCTTTCCTCAATGTCGGGGAAGGGGCGTTGGGTTTAGCTGAAATGGGCATTTCTATTGTCGCCGCCGGTTTGGGAATTGCGGTGAGTTTAGCAGTCGCCAAATTAGCAGACAACCTGAAAGGCATTGCGACAACAGGGAACTATTCCGAGAATATCAATTTTAATCTGCCTAAGATTATTATTGCGGCATCTGTTTTGGAAGCGGTCAAAATCGCGCTTTCAATCGGACAGGACACAATAGGCGCACTCGGTTTAGTGCGGGTGCTTGGCGGAGTGCTGATGGCGCTGGCTTTAATGAGTTTCTGCAAAAACTATAAAGAATCAGTTGAAGACGAAGATTAAAATTACAATTACAGTTAAAATGAAACGGAGCCTGTTAAAGGCTCCGTTTTTCTATATACTCACATACCCTTCATGCTCAAGCAACAGTTTACCGTCATCAGATTGCAGCCACTCAAAAATCTTGTGTTCATTGCTGTCGCTCGGTGCATCCGCCGCAATCCCGACAAAAAAGTCGTTAACATGCGGGTACGAGCCGTCACGTATACTTTCACGGGTAGGCGCAACGCCGTCTATACTGAGAAACTTCAATCCCTCGTTCGGGTTCATATTTTGCGCGTAATAAAACACCGAAAAGCCGATAGCCGCGCCGGTGTTATTGAACGACGCCACGGACTCAATCAACGGCCCCATGCCGCCCGATAAATACTTAATATCCGGCTTCAACGGCGGGATGTCGCCCATTACAAGCTTTATAAACAGCGTCTGGCTTCCTGACGTTTCATTACGCTGGAAAGGTTCAATTGCCACATCGTTACCGCCGAGTTCGCTCCAGTTGGTGACTTCGCCGGTGTAAATCATGCGCACCTGTTCGGTCGTGATGCTCTCAATAGGATTCGACTCGTTAACGATAAAAACAAGCGCATCTCTGCCGATTGCCGCAAGTTCCCACAGGAAGAGTTGTGTAGCGGCTTCTTCCGCAACGGCGGGCGGCGGTTCGTAGGAAAGCACAAGCGTGGTGGCGTTCCATTCCCTCATGAGGTTCCTGTAAGATTCTGCCGTACCGTTGAAATTGAGCATAGCCGCCGCTCTACTCCTCGGAATGTCTAAGATGAGCGCGGTCAAGGCTTCGGCAAGCGGAATCATAGCAGTCGAACCGTCAATTCCGGGCAGTTCATTCATGGTTAGCGATGGCAGGGGTATGTTAGGTTCAATAGGTTCGGGGGAGTCTGATTCTTCGGCATTCTCCTCCGACGGTGTATCGTTTTGCAGTTCCGGTTCGTCATCGTTACAGGCGACAAATGCAAATAACATAATTCCCGCTAATAATAAAGCAATTAACCTTTTCATTTTTTGTTTCCTCCATAAATTTGTTTTAGTCCGGTTTTGTGCCAAGTGTATCAAATCTTACAATCCATTCACCATGCCGGTTGATTACGCCGATGTAATTATCAATATACGCTTCAAGCAATCCGTCGCCGATATGTAATAAGCTGTTATAAGCGAATGGCAGAAGTTCTTCGCCTGAAAAGGTGAAGAGTCCTCTTAAACCTGAATCCATTGATAAAATGACAATTAAATCGTCGGTATTTCTGTTCTCAGTATCGAAATAATAGTTGCCTTCAGGGAAAATAAGCTCGGTTGTTTCGCTGTTCAGGTCAAACAAGGTGTCTTTACCGATGAACTGTCCAGGGTTGCCGGGAACCGCATAGATAAACCAAATATCGCCCAACTCTATCTGTCTGCCGCTTGATATATTAACAAGCAGGTAGCGGGTAGCGTGGTAAGAAGCGGCGTTGGCGAAAACGTAAACATCGTCGTTTAAATGCCTTGCCACGCTCCGGAACTCCCCGAAACTGATTTCATTCAGGTCGAAGTCATAGGTATTTCCGCTGTCGGCACATACAAACAAATCGCCGCGGAACCCAATGCCGTCCGGGAATGTCATCAGCGCATTGCCGTCTTTATCGGTCAGCACAACGCTTCGATGCGGTCTTATATACTCCCACTCCTCGCCTTCTCCTACGACTTCGTCCTCTGCATTTTCGTCACGTCTTATGATATAATCGCCGAACTTCACCGTAATGCCGTCCTTTATGAACCAGTCTGTTTCGTTAATGTCGGGCGTATGTATAAACATCGCTTCAATTTCGCCCTGTGCATTTATCTTCGCGTTCTCGACAATGAAATTACCGCCCTCATAACTCAGCCAGTGCGCCCCGTAGAAATGGATGAAATGCTCACCTGTGTGAATATTCACATGCAATGCGCTCTCGAATTGCCCGCCTCCGAAGAAAAATCTTTTGTAGTTTTCATTGACGTTAACGAACGGAGAAACAATGTTCCCGTCCATATCAATTATTCCGACCTGCATTAAATCCCACCAGTTTTCCGCATCAAAGCCGTTATGTTGAAAAACCCGCACAGTTTCGTCATCAAGCATAGCGAAATAATAGGAGCGTTCGGGCAAAATGAGTTCGCGGCTTCCGTCGATTGCGATGTAACGTGTTTCCCAGTCGCCGTATTCATTGTCATTAAGTGATGGAATAAACCTGTGGGTTCTATAATAGCCATCGTTTATATCCACGAACCACATAAACTCGAAAATGCCGTCAACCACAACCTGTCCGTCCGCTGTCATGAAGCCGTATAGAATACCGTAGCCGTAGCCGTCATCGGCGTTGAAAGCCGGGAACGGATACAGTACCCCGTAATCGCCCGGTATCAGTTCATAAGTAGTGTATGGGTGACGGCGCTCCATAATATCAGGCTTTCTCATCTCGAACGCATCCAATGCGGCGAGCCGCCGCTCGAAGTCGGATAATTCGGGCGGCGCAGGCTGATTTTCCTCTGACGGCGGGGTTTTATCGGACGGCGTATCGTTTTGCAGTTCCGGTTCGTCGTCGTTACAGGCGACAAACGCAAACAGCATAACCGCGCATAAAATTAAACATAATAACTTTTTCATATTTTATAAAGTCCTTTCTTCCCCGCTTTTGTTGTGTTTTATTTCAAACTTATCCACCCCGGATTAAATCATTATACCATAAAACGTAATGCAAAGCAATCAACTCATTTTGTCGCCGCGCTTGAACAGTGTCGTCACCACAAGCGCAAAAACCACAACAGCCGCGATTCCGGCGGCGGCGGCAGTAAATCCGCCGGTGAAAACGCCGAGCAGACCTTTTTCTCCGACCGCTTTCTGAACGCCGTCAGAGAGCAGATACCCGAAGCCTGTCAGCGGCACTGTTGCGCCTGCTCCGGCGAGTTCAACCAAAGGCGCATATAACCCCATGCCGCCCAGAATTACGCCCGCCACAACATAAGCAACGAGAATACGTGCGGGGCTCAGCTTTGTTAAATCTATAAGAAGCTGTCCGATAAGGCAGAGCGTACCGCCTATCACGAAAGCCCAAAAATAATCCATGAACATTTTATTTCTCCTATTCTCCTGAAATATGCACCGCATGGGCGACTGCGGGTATGCTTTCGCCCTGTTGAATCATTGTGGGCGACATAAGTGCGCCCGTTGCAACGAAAAGCACGTTTTTTAGCTTTCCTTCGGTTATTCTGCCGAGAATCAAACCGCACAAAACACTTGCACTGCACCCGCAACCGGACGCGCCGGCGTGTGTATCCTGCTTATCATTTTTATAAAGCATCATTCCGCAATCAGCGTGAACGTTGGCTATATCAATATCATCACGTTTAAATAAATCTATCAGCAAACCGCTTCCAACGGAGCCTAAATCGCCCGTTAAAATCATGTCGAAGTCGTGTATGCTTTGTTTGGTGTTGGCGAGATGAGTGGTGATGGTTTTGTGAGCCGCTCCCGCCATTGCGCCTCCCATGTTGATAAGATACAAATATATATGGCAACAAGGGTATAACTCTTTGTTCATACGGGTTTGGAGGTGAACTTTAATTGTTTTTTCCTTGGATTCAATCCTTATTTTTCATACTTTCAAATAATTCATATAACTCCGGAAGCACTTTCTTTAACGGCACAGGGCGCTTTTTCTTTGAATCGAAGAAGCAGTGTTTTGTTTCTCCTGTCGTCCGCAAGTCCCCGGTTTTAACATCTTTAATTTCATAGCTGACAGACATACGGGCGTTTTTGAGTTCGGTAATATACACTTTAATTTCTACGGTGTCCCCGAAGCGCACCATTGACCTATACTCGCACGACAACCCCACCAAGGCAATATCAAGACCCGCCTGCACCGCCTTCTCGTACCCGAAGCCTGCCTGCTCCATGAAGTCAACACGCGCCTCCTCAAACCAGCGGATATAATTCGAGTGGTGAATTATGCCCATTTGGTCGGTTTCGTAATAATTTGCTTTACGTATAAGCGGTTTCGGCGTCATTGTTTTCCTCCACAGTAATATACCCGCCATAAAAGGCGGGCAAATTTATTTATTTTCTTCCTGCGCTTTTTCCTCTGCCTTGCCCTCGTTTGAATGTGAGCCCGGCAATACTCCCGGATTCGCTAAAAGCTCTGCCAGTATGTTGTCTATTTCAGACTGTGACAATACTCTCATATGCTCAAATCCCCTCATTTATTCTCATCTCACTATGATTATAACATAAAACTGTTGACAAGTCAACAGTATATTTAGTATAATTATCGTATGAAAATTACTAAACTGAGGAAAAAACAACTGAAGCGGGAAAATGTTGTTTTCGCTTCGTTTTTAAACGAAGCTATTCTCTGTTGGTGAAGAAAGGACTTTATGAAAACATGAAAGTTTTATTTATTGGCGGCACAGGGACAATCAGCACAGAGATTTCAAAACTCGCGGCGGCTTCGGGTGTGGAGCTGTATCTGCTTAACCGCGGAAATAACAACGCAAGGATAAACGAACTCGGGGGCGTTCGGTACATTAAGGCGTGTATCGGAGATGAAAACGATGTCAGGCAAAAGCTTGCGGGGCTTCATTTTGATGTGGTCGCCAACTTCATCGTATTCACCCCCGAACAGGCGGAGCGCGATATTCGGCTCTTCTCCGGCATCACAAAACAGTATATCTTCATCAGTTCTGCCTCTGCTTACCAAAAACCGCTTTCCGACTACCTTATAACCGAAAGTACGCCGCTTCATAACCCGTATTGGGAATACTCGCGCAATAAAATCGCATGCGAGGAGCTTTATATAAACGCTTACAGAAACTCCGGCTTTCCGATTACTATTGTGCGTCCGAGCCATACTTACGACAAGCACAGCTTGCCGCTTGCCGTTCATGGTGAAAAAGGGTCATGGCAGGTTTTAAAGCGGATTATAGACGGCAGACCTGTCATAATTCACGGCGACGGAAGCTCGCTCTGGACTGTTACGCACAGCCGCGACTTCGCAAAGGCGTTCTGCGGACTTATGAGCAACATCCACGCGATTGGCGAGGCTGTACATATTACAAGTGACGAATCGCTGACGTGGAATCAGATTTACCGCTGTATCGGCGAGTGTGTGGGAAAAGAACCGCTACTTGTGCATGTTTCAAGCAATTTTTTAGTGACGTGCGCCCCGGGGCTTTCGGGCAGTCTGCTTGGCGATAAATCAAATACGGTTGTCTTTGACAACAGCAAAATCAAGCGCCTTGTCCCCGGCTTTGCGGCAACAACGCGCTTTGATGAGGGTGTGCGTGAATCGGTCGCGTTTTACTTAGAAAACGAATACATGCAGATGCCCGACCCTGCGTTCGACGAATGGACGGACAGGGTTATAAATGTGTGCGACAATTTCTCGAATTTCGTCCTTTGAAACGGCGGCTGACAATGCACAGCACGCCGCCGGTTAATACTGCCGTAAATTTAAAGGTAATGCCTGTTATCGGGTTTTCATCGTTCAAAACCGTATCATCGTCTTCATCTTCTTCAAATTGCGCGACAATTTCAACATTTTTTTCAGGCATTATGAATTTTATAGTTACGACATTATTGTTTGTAAGGGTAATGCCGTTCACCATCCAGCCAATGAAGTGATTTCCGCCGTTTGCTTCTTCTGTTATTTCAATTACGCTTCCCGAAAGGTATAATCCGGTTTCACTGCCTGAAGTTTTGCCGCCTTCTCCGGCAGCAACCGTTAACGCATAGAGCAACGGTTCGCTTGGAATTACAGGAAGTTCCGGTACAGGGACATCGGGGACATCGGGGACGTCGGGGACGTCGGGGATGTCGGGAACGTCGGGGACATCGGGAACGTCGGGAACGTCGGGAACATCGGGGATGTCGGGAACGTAGGGGACATCGGGAACGTAGGGGACGTCGGGAACGTAGGGGATGTCGGGAACGTAGGGGACATCGGGGACGTTGGGGATGTCGGGAACGTAGGGGACGTCGGGAACGTCGGGAACGTCGGGAACGTCGGGAACGTCGGGAACGTCGGGAACGTCGGGAACGTCGG